>CAYMTA010000017.1:0-60297 GCA_964393275.1 uncultured Geminicoccaceae bacterium
AACCTCTCTCATCCAGATTGTCGCGCTGGTCTCATCCTGATTGTCGGGCTGCAGACCGCCCCGTGTCGCCTCGCTGATGCGCTCGGCGCTGCTCGCCGCCGATCTGGTACTGATCCCGGTGCAGCCGTCGCCCTTCGACGGCTGGGCTTCGGCCGAGATGCTGGCGCTGCTCCAGGAAGCAGGCATCTATCGCCCGCAGCTTGCCGCCCGCTTCGTTCTGAACCGCTGCGGCGCGCGCACTGTCATCGCCCGCGAGACGGCCGAGACGCTCGCCGATCACGATCCCCCGGTGTTGACGGCGCGGCTCGGCCAGCGCGTCGCCTTCGCTGATACGGCGCAATCCGGGCGGCTTGTCTTCGAGATCGACGAGGACAGCCCGGCCGCGCGCGAGGTCGCGGCGCTCGGCGCCGAGGTGGGGAGGCTCGCGCCATGAGCGGGCGCGATCCGAAACGCGGTTTCGCGTCGCGCCCCGCCGATCCCGAGCGTTGGATCAAGGCATCGGATGCACCGCCGGCGCGCGACGCGGATACCGCCGGCTTCACCGCCCGGCTGACCATCGACATCACGCCCGAACTTCGCGGCCGGATCAAGATCGCGGCGTTCCGGCGCGGACAGACCGTCGCCGACATGCTCCGCGACCTGCTTGTTCGCGAATTCCCGCCAGACCAAGGAGACACTTGAATGACCGGCAGCGCGGACCCCCGCGTGCGCGGCGGCCACTCGTCGGCCGGCCCCGTACCATTCACCACGCTCGTCGAGCTGATCTGGCATGAGAAGAGGATCGAACACTGGATCCGCTTCGGCCGGGATGTCTACGAGCAGATCCTCGACCGCCGACGCCGTGTCGTTGGCTTCGCGCCGAACAGCCTCTTTGCCTTCGTCCGCTGGGCGTCCAACGACTACGGCACGATCATCTCGCGCATCGACATCTTGCGCGCCATCGACCGCGGCGAGCCCTATCAGACGCTGCCTTTCGTGCGGCCCGGCGGCGACATCCTCCTGAAGATCGAGGGCTGGCCCAGGGTCGAGCGCGTGCTTCAGACCATCGACGCCATCGAGGCGCTCGGCATCGATCCGGCCGAGGTTTCGCCGGACCACTGGCGGCACGTCCACAACCGCCTGGCCGCCGGCCATGAGCCGCGTGCGTACACCGCCGAGCACCATCGGGCCTTCCTCCTGCGCCGGAGGACCGCGTCATGACCCGCTTCGGCTATGTCACGCTCACCTGTCTCATGACCATGGGCATCGCCGCTTCGGCGCTCATCGAAATGCCGAAGAAGCTGATCTGGAACGCCTCCGCGAGCGCACCGATAGGGCTCTATTCGATCGAGCCGGACGACCGGCTCGAGGTGACGGACCTGGTCGCGGTCGATGCGCCCGAGCCACTGGCGCGCTTCCTCGCCGAGCGCGGCTATCTGCCGCGCGGCGTGCCGCTGATGAAGCGTATCGCCGGTCTTCCGGGACAGCGGGTCTGCCGCTTGCGGTCCGCCATCACCGTCGACGGGATCGCGATGGGTGACGCGCTGGAGCGTGATCGTCTCGGTCGCGACCTGCCCGTCTGGCAGGGCTGCCGGCGCATCGCCGACGGTGAGGTCTTCCTCATGAACTGGGAGGTCCGCGACAGCCTCGACGGCCGCTATTTCGGCCCGCTTCTCGCCACTTCGATCATCGGCCGCGCGGTCCCGCTCTGGACCGATGAAGACGGGTCCGGCCGCTACGAGTGGCGCGCGCAAACCCGATGACTAACCCACTGACCGGCGTGCCGTTGGCGCCGAGCCCGTTCACCCACCGCAGACAAAAGGAACCCGCAATGTCACAGATCGGTCGATTCACTCGCACCAAATCCGGCTATTCCGGTCGCATCCATACGCTCACGCTCGACGCCGAACTGGTGCTCGTTCCCGCCGAGCATTCCGACGCCGAGAACGCGCCCGACTATCGCATCCATCTCGGCGATGCCGACGGGCCGGAGGTTGGTCCGGAAGTCGGCGCCGCCTGGAAACGCACCGGCGAGAAGGCGGGCGATTATGTCTCGCTGCTCATCGACGATCCCGCCTTCGTGCAGCCAATCCGCGCCAACCTGTTTCAGTCCGGCGACGACAAGTCGGCCTGGTCGCTGCACTGGAACCGGCCGCCCAGACGCGGCGAGCGGGACTGAGGCCGTGCCGATCTTCCGCGGTCCCGATGTCGCCGGGCGGTTTCCCGCCGCCCGCCGCATCACCCTCCTTCTCCTTTCCGGCCTCGCATTCACCGTCACACCGTCGGTCGCCACGCTGGCGCAAATCGCGCCGCTGGAACGTCCGGCTTCGGCCGATCCCTACGCCGCCCATATCGCCGAAGCCTCGCAGCGCTTCGGCGTTCCGGCGGCATGGATTCTGGCGGTGATGCGCGCGGAGAGCGCGGGCGACGTGCGCGCGGTCTCGTCCGCCGGCGCTATGGGCCTAATGCAGATCATGCCCGACACCTGGGCGGATTTGCGCGTCCGTCACCGGCTCGGCAACGATCCCTACGACCCGCGCGCCAACATCCTGGCGGGCGCGGCCAACTTACGCGAAATGCACGACCGCTACGGTTCGCCCGGCTTTCTCGCGGCCTACAATGCCGGCCCCGGCCGCTACGAGGAATATCTGTCGGGCAAGCGTTCCTTGCCAGCCGAAACCCGCGCCTATGTCGCAGCGCTCGCACCTCTTGTCGGCGGCGAGGAGATCGCCGGCCCTGTCACGGTTGCCGCCGCCGAGCCGGTGTCATGGACTCGTGCGCCGCTCTTCGTCGCCCGCACGAATGCCACACCGGCTGCCGATCCTGTGCCGTCCGACGGTCATTCCGGTAACGCTGCGGATGCGCCCGGTGTGCGTGATGCTTCGGCCATCGCGCCGCAAGCGAGCGGCCTGTTCGTCGCCCGATCAAGTGCGGGAGAACCGTGATGACGGCGTTCTTCGACAATCGCAGTCTGGCGTGGCGCGGCGCATCATGGAGAGTGCGGGGGCGGAGGGCAGGCAACACGACCGGACGATGGCGGGATAAAAGACCGCGAGGTGCGGCTTGGTCCGGTCGTGGTTTTTCAAGGGCTTGCGCAGCGAATACGCGAGGTGCGCCTGAGCGGCGAACCTCGCGAATTCAGCGTTTTCACTGGAATTTCCGCGCGTTGACGCGATGTGCAAAGGTCCGGCCATGAGCGGCGAGGACGATTTTCGCATCCGACCGGGCCGCATCCGCTCCTCGGGTTCCCAGCGGACGAGGCCCTTCATCGCCCAGGCGCTCGCCGCCGCCCAGAAGGCCGGCGGCCGCGTCTCGCGTTCGGGCAAGATCACGCCTGGCAACCGCTCGCGCTTCGGGCGCGGCGTGCGCGCCAGCGTGCAGGCGAACCGCCTGCTGACCGGCCGCTCGCGCGGCGCGGTCATCAAGACCCGCGTCGTGCGCCACACGGCACGGTCCGCGCCGCTCGCCGCGCATCTCGGCTACCTCCGGCGCGAGGGCGTCACCCGGGAGGGGGAGAAGGCGCGGCTGTTCGGTCCCGAGACCGACGATGCCGATCCCAGGGCCTTCGCCGAGCGCTGTGAGGACGATCGCCATCACTTCCGCTTCATCGTCTCGCCCGAGGACGCGGTGGAGATGTCCGATCTCAAGACTTTCACCCGTGAGCTGATGGGCCAGATGGAGAAGGATCTCGGAACGAAGCTCGACTGGGTCGGAGTCGATCACTGGAACACCGAGCATCCGCATATCCATGTCATCGTGCGGGGCCGCGCGGACGACGGCCAGGACCTAGTCATCTCCCGCGATTACATCAAGGAAGGGATGCGCGCCCGCGCTCAGGATCTGATCACGCAGGAACTCGGACCGCGCACCGATCACGAAATCCGCCGCGCGCTCGAACGCCAGATCGATACCGAGCGCTGGACGCAGCTCGACCGCCAGCTCGCGCGCGACGGCTATCGCACCGGCGTCATCGACCTGGCGCCACATCCCGACCGGCAACCCGACGAATTCCACGCCCTGAAAGTCGGCCGCCTGCGCAAGCTCGAATCTCTCGGCCTCGCCGACCAGATCGGCCCGGGCCAATGGGTCTTGGCGGAGAACGCGGAGGCGACGCTGCGCGAACTCGGCGAGCGCGGCGACATCATCAAGCGCATTCACCGCAGCCTGATGGAGCGGGGCATCGAACGCGGCGCGGCGGCCTATGTGCTCGCCGGTGAGAGCCTCGACGATCCCGTCATCGGCCGGCTGGTCGATCGCGGCCTCGACGACGAATTGAAAGGCACCGCTTATGCCGTAGTCGACGGCGTCGATGGACGGACCCACCATATCAAGCTGCCCGACCTCGACGCAGCCGGCGACAGCGCGCCTGGTTCGGTCGTCGAACTGCGAAAGTTCGACGACGCGCGGGGCCGCCGGCGCGTGGCGCTCGCCGTGCGTTCCGATCTGTCCGTCGAACATCAGGTGACAGCGACCGGCGCCACCTGGCTCGACCGCCAGGCCATCGCCCGCGAGCGCGTCGCGCTCGGCGGCGGCGGGTTCGGCGCCGAGGTGCATGAGGCGATGGATCGGCGTGCTAAACATCTTATTGAACAGGGCCTCGCCGAACGACATGGCCGCAGCGTGATCTTCGCGCGTAGCCTGATCGATACGCTGCGCCGCCGCGAGGTGGAGGCGCTTGGCGAGAAGCTCGCTGCCGAGACCGGTCGGCCGTTCAGCCGATCAGCCACCGGTGAATATGTCGCCGGGACCTACCGGCAGCGCTTCGCGCTCGCCTCCGGCCGCTTCGCCATGATCGACGACGGCCTCGGGTTCCAACTCGTGCCTTGGTCGCAAGCGCTGGAAAAGCAGCTCGGTCGGCATGTCTCGGGTGTTGCGCGCGGCGACGGCGGTATCGACTGGGGCTTCGGTCGACGCCGGGGGATCGGCATGTAGGCGCCGGGTCTTGAATGGATCACTAATTGAAACGAGCAGGTGACGCCGAACGCGAACATTCGAAAGTGTCTGCCGACAGGTAGTCTGCTAGAAAATGGGAGACATTTGGCGGAGAGGATAGGTCTTGCGTCGAACCTTCTCTGCCTCTCGCACGGAGGTGAGCGCCGGCATCCCTGGAGTCGGTTGTCACGGCCGAGCACGAGCTCCCGATAGTTGTTTTTTCTTGCGGGCACCTTTACGCTGGTGAGTGTATGCCGGTGCAACGAGAGGAGATGCCGCATGACCACCGTTAAGCAGAAGCGCCCCGCCGTGTTGTTCCTCGCCGAGGAAGTGCGCGAAGAGAAGTGTACGGGCCAGTACGACGACACGCTCGCGACCTGGAGCAACCGCGAATACGCCTTGGCCTCTGCCAAGAAGCACAACGAGGCCATGTAGCCATCGAGTGCACTCGGTGCGAGTCCCTGATGTCGTACTAATAACGAATCAACGCGCGACAGAGGTCGATGGGGTCATCGACCTCATTCGTTCGCGGGGACTATCGATCGAGCGTTTCAACCTCTGCCAGTATCCCGAACGCTCTGCTTTTTCATGGGCTCCTGATGCCGAAAGCGGCATTGACGTAGTTGTTGCGGGCAGGGCAGGATGGTTTCACGATCCCGGCCGCTACACTATCGCGCACAGCCTGGAAGGCCACGGGCGAGAACTTGCACTTCGTGAGTGCGATGCCTTCTGGGAAGGCGCGGCATTGGCTGCATCGCTTTCCTGGCTCAATCCACCAGATGCACTCATTCTAGCGTCGCGCAAGCTGCATCAGCTTTCTCGCGCCCGTGAGCTTGGCATCCCTGTGCCACCAACCCTCGTGTCTAATGACCGCAACACTGCTTGCTCTTTCTTCGAGAAGTGCGGTGGTGCGGTCGCCAAGTCGCTTGCGAGCGGGTATTCGATTTATGGCAAGGAGAAGTTGAAGCTCTACTCTCGATTCTATGCGTGTCCGCCCGAAGAACTCCTGGATGGCTTGGCCTATTCGCCAATGATCTTCCAGAAGCGAGTTCCGAAAAGACGCGAGCTCAGAGTCACCGTCGTCGAAGATCGCTGTTTCGGCATGGTAGCCGACACCTCGGACTTTAATAGTGAGGATGTTGATCTCCGGCGTCTCGATTATGACGCGGAGAGGCATCGCTTCGCGGGACTACCTGTCCCGGATCATGTGGCCGCAGCCTCTCGCACGCTCGTGACCAGTTTCGGCCTGTCCTACGCAGGGCTGGACTGGATCGAAGACGAGCACGGCCAGTGGTTGTTCCTCGAACTCAATTGCATGGGCGCGTTCAAATGGAGCGAGTTATGCGGAGCCGGGGATATCACCACCGCCATTGCAGATGCCCTGACCCAGAGGGCTTTGAACAATGACCGAGGCAACTGACAAGATCGAGGCACTATATGATTGGCGTCATGACCTTGGCGGAACCAACAAGGACTACAAGCCGATTGCTCAGGCAGACGTCGATCTGCTCGGAAAACACATAAATCTAACGACCGCGAAAGTCTGCGACGTCGGTTGTGGAGGAGGCGCTCACTTGCACGCCCTCCTCGAAGCGGGAGTGCGCTTCCCCGTCGGCATCGACTTGAGTAGCCGTGCGCTTGCGGCTCTCTTGGAAGGCAATGATACAGACAGGATTCTCCTTGTCCGTGGTGACGTTACCCTCTGGCGAATGCGCCAGACCTTCGACGCTGTGATCTGTTCCCTGCCGCCCCTTGCCCATGAAGGCCGCATGTGTCTGTGCGCATTCACGTGCACCCTTTACACCCTTCTCAATCGCGGAGGAGTACTTCTTCTTAAGCTCTTCACTCTGGAGAGCGTCCCGTCGATCGTCGGAAGCTACGCCGTCCACTACGAGGGTGCTACAGCAATAACCTGCAGCGACGTGAGCCAAGCAGAGCATGGCCGCTCCATGAGAATCGAACAGCACGCTGGCGACGCACCAAACGACACCAGGATAGAGGAGCTAGCCCTTCCCAGTCGTGAAGACGTATGCGCAGCGCTCAAGGGGGCGGGCTTTCAGCTTGAGGAGATGATTGACCACACGACCGCGTCATTGCCCGGAACCCAAACGTTTGTTGCGAGGGCATGATGCTTTCGGCCGCAGCGCTCGCTTTTCACTACACGCAGTACGAGCTGCAGGGATTCACCATCTTTCTGAATGCGGCGCGCCCAACCTTTCTTAGTCAGATGGCCGCGATCGTCGCGCGCGCTCGCGAAGAGGATCTCATCGAAGGTGATGAGAGTGCCCACTCCTGGAAAGAAATCGCCATCGATCCACCGCTATCACTGCCCGACATGATCGCCGGATTGAATCTCTCAGCCCTGCTTGGCGGTGAACCGGGCCGGATGTCGCACTGGCTGAATGTCTATGAACCGGGCGAGTTTATCGGCTCCCATGTCGATGCAGGGGGCGATGTGCAAATCATGATTCCCATTGAAATGCCTCCACCAGGGGAAGGCGGTGGTCTCTGGGTGGAGACCAAGGAGCGTATCTTGCCCGTCGCCGTAGGGGATGTGCTCCTGTTCGCGGCGCATCGGCTCCGCCACGGCACCACAGCGGTTCAATCCGGGCGTCGAGTTAGCTTCAACGGGCGGATCTGGCTACGACACAAGACTTTGGAATTGCGGTAGGTACTGGACATGGCTTGCGCAAATCCCCCCGAGCCCGAAAGAGCGACCCTGCAGCCACCCGATATCGAACAAAGCCAAAATGAAGAACAGAGATCGGTAGAGTTGCTCTTTTCCCGGTTTTTGCACGCCAGAGTACGACCAGCTCGAACGATCCATCGATAGGTCTTGAAATCAGCCGCCATCGCGGCCGACCTCTTCTCCAGAAGGAGAAGAACCGGTGTCCGCAACCAAAATCCTCTGGGGCCAGATCGTCGTCGTCTTCCTCATCGTGCTCACCACGACCTGGGCGGCGACGCAGTGGACAGCCTGGCGGCTCGGCTTCCAGCCTCAACTCGGTCGGCCCTGGTTCGAGCTGTTTGGCTGGCCGGTCTACTATCCACCCGCCTTCTTCTGGTGGTGGTATTTCTACGATGCCTATGCGCCGGAGATTTTCGTCGAGGGCGCATTCATCGCCGCGTCCGGCGGCTTCATGTCGATCGCAGTGGCGATCGGCATTTCGGTCTGGCGCGCCCGCGAGGCGAAGAACGTCGAGACCTACGGTTCGGCCCGATGGGCGCGGCTGGAAGAGGTGAAGGCAGCCGGTCTCCTCGGACCCGACGGCGTCGTACTCGGCAAGCTCGATCGCGCCTATCTGCGTCACGACGGTCCGGAGCATGTGCTTTGTTTCGCGCCGACCCGCTCCGGCAAGGGTGTCGGTCTGGTCGTGCCATCGCTGCTGACCTGGCCGGGCTCGGCGATCGTCCACGACATCAAGGGCGAGAACTGGCAGCTCACCGCCGGCTTGCGTGCGCGGCACGGCCGGGTGCTGCTATTCGACCCGACCAATGCGAAGTCTGCCGCCTACAATCCGCTGCTCGAGGTGCGCCGCGGCGAATGGGAGGTTCGCGACGTCCAGAACATCGCCGACATTCTGGTCGACCCCGAGGGCTCGCTGGAGAAGCGGAACCATTGGGAGAAGACCAGCCACGCGCTTCTCGTCGGCGCCATTCTCCACGTCCTCTATGCCGAACCCGACAAGACGCTGGCGGGCGTCGCGGCTTTCCTCTCGGACCCAAAGCGGCCGATCGAGTCGACACTCGCCGCGATGATGAAATCGGCGCATCTCGGCAAAGCGGGTCCGCATCCGGTGATCGCCAGCGCCGCGCGCGAGCTGCTGAACAAGTCAGACAACGAACGCTCGGGCGTGCTGTCCACCGCCATGTCGTTTCTCGGCCTCTACCGCGATCCCGTCGTCGCCGAAGTCACGCGCCGCTGCGACTGGCGCATCACCGATATCGTCGGCAGCGCGCGGCCGACCACGCTCTATCTCGTCGTGCCGCCTTCCGACATCAATCGCACCAAACCGCTGATCCGACTGATCCTCAACCAGATCGGTCGGCGGCTGACGGAAGACCTTCAGGCCAAGGCCGGACGACATCGATTGCTGCTGATGCTTGACGAGTTCCCCGCCCTTGGCCGCCTCGACTTCTTCGAAAGCGCACTCGCCTTCATGGCAGGCTACGGCCTCAAGAGCTTCCTGATCGCGCAGTCGCTGAACCAGATCGAGAAGGCATATGGCCCGAACAACTCGATCCTCGACAATTGCCATGTCCGCGTCAGCTTCGCCACCAACGACGAGCGGACGGCCAAGCGTGTGTCCGATGCGCTCGGCACGGCGACGGAAATGCGGGCGATGAAGAACTATGCCGGGCATCGTTTGTCGCCCTGGCTCGGCCACCTCATGGTCTCGCGCTCGGAGACCGCACGGCCGCTGCTGACGCCCGGCGAGGTGATGCAACTTCCGCCCGCCGACGAGATCGTCATGGTCGCCGGCACGCCACCGATCCGGGCGAAGAAAGCCCGCTACTATGAGGATGCCCGCTTCCAGGAACGCATCCTGCCGCCGCCGGCGACGGAGAAGCCCAAGGCGGCCAAGGCCGACGACTGGAGCGCTCTGCCGCTGCCGCCACGCCCTAAAATAGAGGAGCCGCCGCCTGGCGACAACCATGACGACGACGATCCGACCGGATCGGAACGCCGGCATCAGCCCGAATTGAACAAGTCGAAGACGATCGAGAAGAAGGAGCCGATCGACAACGAGTTCGCGTCCGATCCGGACGATGACATGGAGGACGATACCGCGCGTGTCAGCCGGATCAACCTGCGCATGCGCCAGGTCGCCCGTCAGGTCTCGCTCGATCCCGGCGACGGCATCGAGATGTGAGACCGCCATGAAGAAGCCCCCGAAGAAACAGCGCCTGTCGGTCTATCTCGATCCCGACGTCATGAGGAACCTCGCCGACTATGCCGCTCGGCGCGACCATTCCCGTTCGCTGATCGCCGAGGCCGCGATCGCCTCCTTCCTGTCGCCCGACGCTGCCGAGCGGCAGGAGGCCGCAACCACCAGACGCCTCGATCAGCTCGACCGTCGCATGACACGGATGGAGCGCGACCTCGGCATTGCCGTTGAGACGCTCGCGGTCTTTGTCCGCTTCTGGCTAACGACCAATCCGCCGCTGCCGGAGCCGGCGCAGGCGGCAGCCCGTGCCAAGGCCGGCGAGCGCTATGACGCCTTCGTGACCGCCCTCGGCCGCCGACTTGCCAAGGGTCCGAAGCTCCGGCAGGAGATTTCGGAGGACATCGCGGGAGGTCAAGAGGCCTCTTGATCGACTGGCAGGAGGGAGGAGGAAGAGTGGTGCCCGACCATCCGATGGGGGACGGGGGCAGGCCAGGGTCGCGACCATCGGGCCGGACCAGCGGGGCCGCTGGCCCACCGTCATCGCAGCCCGCGTCCGCGTCGAACTTGCCAGCAGCCCGCGGTCGGGTCGAACTTGCCAACCGCAGGCCACCGGCCGAATGGGACTACTTCCGCCAAATCGAAGAGATTGTCTTCCATATCCCGTTCCGTTCCTCAGGCTTCTGCGAATCGGGGGGGATTGCCGCCTTGGATCTTCCCGACTCTTTCTTATCCGGCAGCGCTGAAGGGTTAGGCGGCGTTTGTGCAGTTCTTGTCGGGCGTGCGGCCTGTTTTGTGTTGGCCTCTTCCTGCGCTGGAGCGGAAAGCGTGCTCGGTGGGACGTCAGTTTTTGCGCCAGCGGTTCGGCGAGCACTTGCTTGAGGACCAGCAGCGGATGCAGGCTTTCGTGCTTGCCTAACTTTCGCGTGCGGCGATGTACTGTTAGTCGTGGCACCTGCATCAGTATCGTGGGGTGCGGATGGGTCTGTTATCGAGTGGAGCCTACCCGTATCGGTGACGCTTCCGTATGCTCCGGGGACAATCGCGGCGGCGCGGCCGATGAAATCCTCTACCGATGCGGCTGATGGCCCGCGAATAAGCCAATGCCCATCCCCAATGGGGCTGTCGGCGCAGCCGGTCTCATCGCGAAGCTGCCGGATCGTGGCGCCACCCGTTCCAATCAACCGCCCTTTTTTATCTGCGGGAACAACTAGATAGCCAGAGGCGGGTCGCAGCAATTCTCTCATAGCTCGGTCCACGGCAGTCTTGCTCCTGCCCCCAATCGTCACGACGTTGCTGTCATTCTCGACGAGGATAAAATGAATGTCGGATCGGGTCTCAAGGGCGTCGCGCAACGCCCTAGTCCCGGCGCCATTTGGGGCGGTCACAGAAAGGCGAGGTGCTTCTGCTAAGGTGCGGATCGTTGCGGCAGCAGCGGCAACCTTGGCTTCGTCGGCGGCAACAACATCAACGTAGCACTCATTCCGACGAACGATGAGTTCGACGTCCCACCGTTGCGCGTAGTCCCGTCGACGCAGGGTGAACAGGGACGCAATGCGCACGGGTACGGGTATGGTGGCTGACGGGAGGTCGGGAAGAACTGTATCTACCCGGAGGCGGTAGCTATCTAGGACGAATGCCCAGACATCCATCGGATTCACTCCCGCTTCGACTAAGCCCAAAGCGAGCGAAACCGGCAGACACTCCACTTTCGCTTTGGCAGTCCCTTGGTCGAAGTCGAGATACCTTCTTTCTCGCCTCGCGAATTCCACCGCCTCATCCGACGTGAGGTTAAGCTTGCGGCGGCGGTCGGTCCTGTCCGGCTGGAGTGTAAGCAGGACCCTGGTGCCAACCTCCACGTCGGCGATACCCGCCTGCTCCAGCTGACGCTGCCGAAGATCGAACCTATGCATCAGCCCCGTGGTGTGATCGGCGTGGTCCAACTGAGCAATCACCGTACCCCACCTGTTGGCAGGTTCGACAATGGTTGCCGGATACATATCTATGGGACGGTTGTTGAGGAATCTCTTAGTAGTTGGCGCATTCTCGAGGTTTGCGCGTGCGGCGGGCAGCAGTGTAAGCGATCGTCCAAGAGACCCGTCAGGAACTACGTGTGCAACCACAGCGGCACCTGGCTTTAGGCGCGCCAAGAACGTCCGATCATAAGAATCAACGCCACCGTTTGAGCGCATATCTACGTACAGACGGCCGAGTCCGTCGGCCCGATTGAACTGAATTGCGCCTGTTTCGTGGTTTGGGACTGGCCCAGCTACAATGCACTTGATCTCCTGACCAACCGTCAGAGATGGTTGATCGAGTGGATCGCTATTAGAAAGATGATCGGCGATCGGGTCGATCACCAAGCCCCAACGGTCATCAGCAAGCTCGTCATAGCCAACAACTATGCCGCGCCTCCGCGCTCCCGAAGAGGGCGCGGCATCCTCCGGGGTGCCTTTGCGATGCGCGGTCGAAAGGTGCTCAATGAGGACGACGCGCTCGTAAATCGTCGGATCAAATCCAGGCGCTTGTTGGCTTTCCATGGACGGCATGGCGCCGGCCTTCGCGTCGTTGCTCTCGGCATCGACGACCTTTATGACCTTGCGGGCGGTTTCCTCCTCTGGAACGTCATCGAATGACCGAGTGTATGGACTCCATTCGCTGTCGAATCCCGACGCGTCCTCGTCCTCGGTGGCTCGCTCTCCGTAGCGGCTCTCGGGCCGCAAGAAGGGATTACCCGCGACACCGACACGCGTTGAGGCACCGGTCTCAACCTCCGTTGTCCGCTCCACGACTAGTCCCACCGGAAACGCCGTAAGGAGGCTGGCTATCGAACGGGCGCGATCAGCCGGTGTCAGCGATTGCGCCTGGGCGCTTCGCTCGGATTGGGATACGATCTTGCGGATTAGCTCAAAAGATAGTGCGTCCGGATCATTGCCCGCGTATTCCGCCCAGTCGAGCATCGCGACGGTGTGTGAAATATAGGGCTCTCTGTCTTCGTCTCCCACGCCTTCCGGGCGGAAGCGATGAAAGGCAAGGATACGATCGAGGGGCTCGACGAGCCGGCCGAATCCAAGAAGCGCGTTTTCGGCCTCGTCGCCGAGCTCGGCGCGATAGACGTCTCCTGCAGCCCGACGATAGCGAGCGCTCACCATACAGTGACTCAGTACGGCGCGCGCCCGGATTGCCAGGCTCGGTTCAATAGGTCGTTCAGCGTCGGACTTCATCGCGGCAGACAGCATATCGACCGTCGACATGACCGATTCCCAACCCGCCTTGAGCGCAGGCTCGTTCACCCACCACAGCCGGCACCAAGTGCTTCGCTCGTCAGGAGCCGTGCGCTGCCATAACGAAAAGACGCGTAGGAGAACATCAAGGTCATCCAAGCACCCCAGCGCGAGGCCGCGGTGACATTGCGCCGCGCGAACACGCCAGGCCGCGGGCCAGTCTTTTCGCCACTGCAATACGCACTCGTCCCTAGAGCCGACAAGTTGACCGGTCCCCAGAACGGTGAGCGCCAAGGCTACCTCATGCACGCAGGCAAGCTGGTCGGCCAGCATCAACGCCAAGGCATCGGCGCCGTCGCCAGGATAGCGTTCCAACTCGCGGCCGAAGGATGTCAGGTCTCCGTCCGCATCCAAAGCGCCGGTAAGCTGAAGCACACGGCGCACGCGCTGGCTCTCGGATTCAAACACCGCGAGGTGGTTCCGGCCATCCTCGTCGAGCGCGTCGTCGGAGGCGACGAAGTTCCCAGGAACGACCGCGTCTGCCAAGTCTGCGCCGGCGGCAACCAGCTTCATGTAAAACTGTTCGAGATTGGTTCGCGTGGACTCCGGCGGGGTATTGCGAGGAAGCGAACAGAACTGCTCCGCTGTGTAGAGCGGGAATACCCATCCGGGAGCATCACGGCCAACGCGCCCCCAACGTTGGCGCAACCCCGACTGGCTATGTGGCTTGGTCGGGAATGAACCGCTGGCGATCTTGGGATCCCACTCTTCCTCGCAGATGAGTCCGGAATCCACCACGTACCGCACACCTTTGACGGTCAACGACGTTTCCGCGAGATTCGACGAAACCACGATTTTCCGCCGTTGGTCGGGCGTTCGGGCCGCGAGTGCTTTTTCAGTGATGCTCTTCGACGTCGTCGAAAGCAGTGGATAGACATCAAATGGCAAACCGGCGAGACGATCCTCGATTTGATTCACAGTCCATCCAATTACCCGGTTGGTGGGTAGGAACGCCAAGATATCGCCGTGGTCAGTCTCCTTTGCGATCTTGACGACCTGGCTGACGACGGCTTGAGCCATACGATCGCCCCTTGCCCACTCGCTGATGGGGATCTCGTCCACACAACGCAGCTTCTCCAGGTTTTGAGTTGTCTCGCGTAGATCCTCGGGATTTCCATCCGGTCCGACTGGTCCTTCCAACGCCCATCCTGGGAACGCGATCGGGCTCGGCGCGGTGGGAATTGACATGCCATCGCGTATGGTCTTGGCGTCGATCTTGGCACCGATAAAAAGTGGAACCCCATAGCCGAAGCTTTTCTTCGCGGGGACCGAGAGGCGGAACACATTCTCCTCGCCGAAGAACGAGACGAAGAAGGCCTCGTCAAGCGTGGCCGAGGTAATGATGACCCTGAGATGCTCGTGCTGTCGAAGCTGCTCGCGAAGCTGAGTGAGAACGATGTCGATGTTCTCGCTGCGCTCGTGAGCCTCGTCCACGATCACGGTGCCGATCCGAGCGAGTTGTCCGTCGCGAATCCAGTTAATGACGGAGCCGTCTGTGGCATAGATCAAGTCACAGGCACCGTCCCAGCACTTTTCCCCGCTGACTTGATAGCCGACCGGGAACCCCGGGCCGACGTGCCGATTGCAGCTTCTGCTGTCGTGCCCGAGGCAAAGCTCCTCGCCGACATATCTGGCCACACCAATGGCTGCGGCCCTGCGTGGTTCAGTGACCACGATTGGACCGAAGTCAGTAAGTCTCAGTGGCGCATGAGGCGGCGGCGTCATCAACCGGAAGGGCATGAAGGTTGACTTGCCAGTGCCTGTTCCGGCGACGACGACGGCGACACGTTTTTGCGTTAGCCCGTCGAGGAGCCTGATTATCTCGGCATCACCCATGCCAAACCCGAAACGGGCGCTTCCGACCGCGAAGTTCCGCTCACGGTGAACAACGGGCAGCGGGCCAAGTCCACCTAGAGGGCCCGTCGGGCGCGCGGGATCGGGCACTTCGCCAATGACGCGCAAGTCGACATACGGAACGGCAAGGGCCTGAATCGCCTCTGTATGGGCCCGCCGGCACCTTTCGCAACGATCGGATCGGCTCTCACCCCTGTCGAGCTTGCGGTTGGCCCAGCGGCTGGAATACTCAAACTGTTTCGCGGCCCCCGCTGTGTTGTTGGCGTCGCGATGGCGACGGGCGGCGTCGCGCTCCGCGCGACAATCCTTGCATTCGCTCTGCCAGAGGGAGGTCGCCCATTCACCGGGCTCTCCAGTCACGCTGTCGTCCATGGGGTGCCTTCCGTAAACTGCCCTGGGCCGCGATAGTAGTGTGGCACGACCGAGACAGCGCCTGGGTTCTCGATGAGGTGGTGTGTGATGGCTCGATAGAAGCCCAACACGGCGGTCTCGAGTCCGGTTTGATACAGATGGATGACGGTCGGTCCTTGTGGCAGCAAGAGCCGCAGTTGCTGCATGGACGTGTCGAACGCGAGTCGGTCGGTCAGTCCCGCCTCGCGAGGCAGACTGATCTTGGCGTTTCGAAACCAGGCACCATCGACCAACGTATCCATTTCGACGTGCCGGATCGATAGCAGCGTGAATCGCAGGACCCGCAAACCATCCGGGACGTCGGCCGAAAGGCTGAGCACCCGAAGTGGGAAAGGTGGTCCATGTGATCCGTCACGATAGCGAACCGGCAGATCGAGTCTGCGCATGCCAGGCAAGGCGGCGACGTGTTGTCGAAGGGTCTCGGTCAGAACCGAGTTGTTGATGTCGCTAGGTCTGATGACAGCCTCTGAGGATCCGTCCTCGGCGAGCGCTGTCGAAATCAGGTGCTGGAACCGGTCGAGAAGCGCGTCCCGAGGGCGATCGGCGCTGCTCTTCCACCTTGGCGCGGGCGGCGGGGGGCCGAGTCCGTCCGCGCCGCCCAACTGCGTTTCCCCGCGACGATGGGGGAGTCGCAGCTCGACCACGACCGCGCCCTGCCTGAGCCACGCGCGCACCTTTGAAGGCGCCCCGGCCGGAGCATTCGTCTCGGGGAGGAGAACAGTTGTGGTGGGCGCTTCTCCATCGAGCGCGTAGCCTTCCGCCGAGATGGCCTCATGGGACTCACCTCCCCATAGGGAGGCCAGGGCAAGTTGCTCAATTGCCGCTTGCAGCGCCTCGAAGCGAAGGGCTTCAGTCCGATCTCCCGCAGGCAACTTTGCTGCCCGGCGCAGTGCAACAGTCGCCCGCCTGTTGAGTTGCTGGACCGTCGGCTGCAACGCGGCCGCGATGCGAACGAAGTATGAGATCTCGGTGGTCATGCCCGCCCAATTCTCATCGCGAGGTTCCTTCGCTCGATCTGCGTGTCGAGTTCCTTCACCCTGTCAGGGCAGCGGAGGAGTGGAATATCCGCCCGCACAAGCTCCACAGCGTCCGCCGGTGTCAGCAGCGCGACCACGGACTCGGGATGGCGATCGGCGAGGTCTTGAACGAGTCGAACGTCGCTTGGTGTTGGCAGGCCGCGGGGGACGACGATAAGTGGTGTCGTCGGGTCGAGAGTAGGTGGGGGCACCTTCCGCGCCCACCACGGCGGAGCTCCGGTGAAACCAAGGTATGCGATCGCGCCTTCTTCATCGAGAACAGAAAAGTCGATAGGGTTGGCGGCATCTTCGAAGACGCGGACGCCATCAGCGCCACCGGCCGCCACGTCCTTCGACGACAGGCGGCGAAACAGCGTCCCCGCCATAAGGGCCGCGCGGCACGACTCCGCCTCCGCGAGCCGTTCGCGGCGACGATCGAAACCGGTGCCGCCCCTGAGAATGCTCTCGACGCGGGACGACGTGGCGAGGAGATATGCAATCTCAGCGGGTCCCCAAGTACCCGACATCAACGTGAAACATAGACGTTCAGGAGCCAATATTCCCCGGTCCAGGATCACGGCGGCCCGATCTCGCAACTCGTCGGGCATCGGGGTCACGGCGAGAAACAGCCTCCGCGCCTCGGCGGGGGTAATGGCGAGCGGGTCTTCCTTGCCAGCATCCAACCCCATCGTCCGAGCATAGCGCCGTAAGGCCGGCGGCACCTCCTTCTCGGCCTTGGGATGTCCGAAGCGAAGCTCCATGGTTCCGCCGGATTGGAAGGCGTCACACAACAGCAGCGCGAGAAGTGCCCTGTTAGCCTCGTGCGTCGCGAGGTGAGGAACGTCGCAGGTCACATAGTTCCGAACGCGAAGGCCGTCGAATGTCGCGTCCTGTTGCAGGGTCGCGAGTCCGACGATTACGTTCTGGCATGCCAGTTGAATCGGCCGTTGGATGTGTTTCCGCGGCCGCTTCGGATTCGCGTTGCCGACGTAGTCTTGATAGTAGCGCCTCGCGACCGTGTGCGTCTGGGCTACAGCATCCCGCCTACTTGCCAACTCGTCGGCGACAGACTGCAGGTAGTCATAAGCGTCGGTATCGAGGAGGGCCCCTTGGTGATGGGCTGGAATGGCTCCCAGGTGCCATCGGACCACTGCGCTCGGTGCCGGACCGGCCAAATCGGGCTCGTCTTCATTCCAGTCTGCCCTGGACACACAAACCATGCAGGCGATGGACCGGTCGTCAACGGGAACAAGGGGGATAAGATTGGCGGGGGGGCGATCGATGGCGCTCTCGAGGAGCTTGAGACCGAAGGCAAGGCTGTTGCGTTGGTCGGCGCTCCCATTGGGCCAATAGATCAAGTTCGAAAGCTGGTTACCGACCTTGCCACGGAGCAAGAACGAGACCCCCGCCGGCCACCTGAGGCCGCGCTGCTCGCAGAGCGTGTCATACAGATCAGCGGCGGCCGTGGTTGGCCTAACAGCGGAACGAGGCTTCTCGGACATCAGCTTTCGTTCGGCTTCGCGGTTGGGTCGTTAACGAGCGTTGAAACGTATTCGTAGAGTCCGATTGGCGCTTCTCCAGACTTGATCAGTTCCGCGTTTGCTTTATCGACTACTTCACGGAAACTCGGTCCAAATGTTCCGTTTGTCGCGAAGTGGTACTCGTGGATTTGCCCATTCTTGAGTGCTTCAACGACGCCATCAACTTGATTCTTTAAGTCTTCAGTAGCATATTTCCGTCCCATCTCCTTCGTGTGCTTGAAGTCGATTCCAATTTCCCGGTAACCACCAGTGATTTCTGAGCGTCCAATTCGGACGTCACACTCGATCGTGCCTCTGGGAGGCGGGCGCCAGCGCTCACCATCCTCACTCCGGCGGTTGAGATATGACTTGTCCCCAAACGTAACGATGTCGCGTGTCTTATTGATATAGAGCTGTTGGGGGGTCTCGTTTACAGGTTTAAAGACCTTTTGGCTCAAAGCCGCTGTGCCCATTAGCTCGTAGGCGGCACCGATCGCAGCATTCGATTTGCTGCCGAGCTTACTAGCCGAGCCAGTGGCTCCACGCTGTCCGCGCAAGGTTAGTTCCCGGACCAATCCTCCGGCTTTAGGAGCTATTTTCAGGACCTCAGCGACGTCTTTGTGAAGTTGCTCCTTGTACGCGTCCGGTATTCTTCCGTTTCGCTCGATTGTTGCGATGAGGTTTGCCCTGTATTCTTTCGATGCCCAGTGCTCCGAGGATTCTAATGCCTTGATTGTCGTGGCAACGTTGAATTTCGATGCCTCTGTGGTC
The DNA here is from genome assembly GCA_964393275.1 of uncultured Geminicoccaceae bacterium. Classification (GTDB taxonomy): domain Bacteria; phylum Pseudomonadota; class Alphaproteobacteria; order Geminicoccales; family Geminicoccaceae; genus SLRI01. The sequence continues at coordinate 18,654 of CAYMTA010000017.1, forward strand.
GTGCCGAACATGGGCTTCGGGGGCAGAGCCTCTCGCAAATCCCGATGTGCCTCCCCCTTCAAGCTCCGTACCAGTTCTTCGAGCCGTGCGATTTCCCCTGGGGGCGCAAAGGCTTTCTGAGCCTTCTCTAGTTCGAATTGAGCTCTTTGGAATGCCATCTGTATTTTTTCACCTGGAGGGTAGTCGCGAACAAGCGCTGTCAGCTCTCGAATGACTTCCGCTGCGGACAATGCCTCAGGGTGCCGCAGCTCTGTGTGTGGGGTTATATTGTCCGGATTGGGAGGGTTCGCGCAGGCCACAGGCCACCTCACAGATGAAAGTCACGCCACTGCGGCTCTTGAGAAAAAGCTAAAGGCAAGCCGGAAACTGGGCAAGTGGCAGAGTCGAGTGGCGCCAACATTGCAGGCCTTGATCGAGTTCGGCCGGCGCGCCGCGCCGGCTGATTCGTGCTGCGGCATTCTGAATCGGTCGCGTCTTCGTGTGCGCGCAATGACGCGAGTCACTCTTTCCTCCGCCCATGGTCGACAGGGTTCCGCATCGGAAGACATCAACGTGCTGCGCGCCGCCCTTGCGGCGGCGGAAGCGATTGCCGCGGCCATGGAAACGCGTGCGATCAAAGCCGAAACGCATGCGGCGCACGCCGAGGCTGAGGCAGCTAAGTGATCATAGTCAGTGTCGGCGTCTGGCAAATCTGCCTTTGGGCGTAGAAATAGCTGCCCCGCCGTCTCCCTGTATTTCCACGCCACATCACTACTACGCCCACAGCCTTGTTGCCGTGGCCCAACTTCTGCCTCTTCTAATCATCCCCGATCCAGGGCCGCGCGTCTGCGGTCCCGCAAGAGAACGGGGACGACGTGGCGGTTTCTCAGGCAAAATCCGAGGCGGTAGTGCGGGGTGCGCGCATGCTTCGCACCGCGCTCGGTTCCGCCATCGCCGGCTTCCTGGAAGACCCGTCGATCGTCGAGGTGATGCTCAACCCCGACGGGCGGCTCTGGATCGACCGTCTTTCCGAAGGGCTTTCTGATACGGGCGAGCGGCTGTCACCGGCCGATGGCGAGCGCATCGTCCGGCTCGTTGCCCACCATGTCGGCGCCGAGGTCCATCCAGGCGCCCCGCGCGTTTCGGCCGAGCTGCCCGAGACGGGGGAACGGTTCGAGGGGCTCCTCCCTCCCGTGGTCGCCGCGCCCGCCTTCGCCATCCGCAAACCCGCCGTCGCCGTGTTCACGCTCGACGACTATGTGCGTTCAGGCATCATCGCCACAGACCAGGCCGCGATCTTGCGCGAGGCTGTCGCCGATCGGCGCAACATCCTGGTCGCCGGCGGCACCTCGACCGGCAAGACGACGCTCACCAACGCTTTGCTGGCGGAGGTGTCGAAGACGTCCGACCGCGTGGTGCTGATCGAGGACACCCGCGAGCTGCAATGCGCCGCGCCGAACCTCGTTGCGCTGCGCACCAAGGATGGCGTCGCTTCGCTGTCCGATCTTGTTCGATCGTCGCTGCGCCTGCGGCCCGACCGCATCCCCATCGGCGAGGTGCGCGGCTCCGAAGCTCTTGATCTTCTCAAAGCCTGGGGCACCGGTCATCCAGGCGGCATCGGCACCATTCATGCCGGCAGCGCCATTGGCGCACTGCGTCGGCTCGAACAGCTCATCCAGGAAGCCGTCATCACCGTGCCCCGAGCGCTGATCGCCGAGACCACCGATCTCGTGGCCGTTCTCGCCGGCCGCGGCGCGTCCCGCCGCCTTGCCGAACTCGCCCGCGTCGAAGGGCTCGACGCGCATGGCGACTACCGCGTCGCCCCCGCAGTCCCAGCCACAGGAGATCCCGCATGACCCACCGCCTTTCGCCCATCCGCCGTCAGATCGCGACGGCGGCCTCGGTCGCCTTGCTCAGCATGATGCTGGCGCCGGCCGCCCACGCCTCCGGCTCGTCGATGCCGTGGGAGGCGCCGCTCCAGTCGATCCTTCAGTCGATCGAGGGGCCGGTCGCCAAGATCATCGCCGTCATCATCATCATCGTCACCGGCCTGACGCTGGCCTTCGGCGACACATCGGGCGGGTTCCGCAGGCTGATCCAGATCGTGTTCGGCCTGTCGATCGCCTTTGCGGCCAGTTCCTTCTTCCTATCCTTCTTCTCCTTCGGCGGCGGGGCGCTCGTCTGATGGATGAGGTCCCCGGATTCTCCGTCCCCGTCCACCGGGCGCTGACCGAGCCCATCCTGCTCGGCGGCGCCCCGCGCTCGATCGCCATCCTGAACGGCACGCTGGCAGCGGCGCTAGGCCTCGGCCTGCGCCTTTGGCTGGTCGGGATCGGCCTCTGGGCCATCGGCCATTTCGCGGCGGTGTGGGCGGCCAAACGCGATCCGATGTTCGTCGACGTGGTGCGCCGGCATCTGCGCATTCCCGGCCATCTGAGCGTGTGAGACCGGCCCATGATGAACCTCGCCGAATATCGCCGCACCGCCGCTCGTCTCGCGGATTTTCTGCCCTGGGCCGCGCTCGTGGGTTTTGGGGGTCGTCCTTAACAAGGACGGCAGCTTCCAGCGCACTGCGCGCTTTCGCGGCCCCGATCTCGACAGCGCCGTCCCGGCCGAGCTGGTCGCCGTCGCCGGGAGGCTCAACAACGCCTTTCGCCGCCTGGGTTCGGGCTGGGCGATCTTCGTCGAGGCCGAGCGCCATCCCGTCGGCGCCTACCCGGCAAGCCGCTTTCCCGATCCCGCATCGGCATTGGTCGACGCCGAGCGCAAGGCGGATCTCGAGGAGGACGGCGCGCATTTCGAGTCGAGCTACTTCCTGACCTTCGTCTACCTGCCGCCGGCCGAGGACGCTGCGCGCGCCGAGACCTGGCTCTACGAGGGCCGCGAGCAGACCGGCGTCGATCCTCACGAGGTCCTGCGCGGCTTCGTCGATCGCACCGACCGCATCCTCCAGCTCATTGAAGGCTTCATGCCCGAGTGCGCCTGGCTCGACGACGCCGAAACGCTGACCTACCTGCATGGCTGCGTCTCTTGTCGGCGCCACCGCGTGCGCGTCCCCGAAATTCCGATGTATCTCGACGCGCTGCTGGCGGATCAGCCGCTCACCGGCGGCCTCGAGCCGCGTCTCGGCAAGGCGCATCTGCGGGTGCTGACGATCGTCGGCTTCCCGATGGCAACCACTCCCGGCATCCTCGACGAACTCAACCGGCTCGCCTTTTCCTATCGCTGGTCGACGCGCGCCGTCCTTCTCGACAAGACCGACGCCACCCGGCTGCTCACGAGAATCCGGCGGCAGTGGTTCGCCAAGCGCAAGTCGATCGCGGCCATCCTCAAGGAGGTGATGACCAACGAGGCCTCTGCACTGGTCGACACCGATGCGGCGAACAAGGCCGCCGACGCCGATCTCGCGCTGCAGGAGCTCGGGCAGGATTTCGCGGGGCAAGCCTATGTGACGGCGACCGTCACCGTCTGGGACGACGATCCCCGGATCGCCGCGGAAAAGCTGCGGCTCGTCGAGAAGGTCGTCCAGGGCCGCGACTTCACGGCGATGCCGGAGACGATCAACGCCGTCGATGCCTGGCTCGGCTCGCTGCCAGGACATGTCTACGCCAATGTCCGGCAGCCGCCGATCTCCACGCTCAATCTCGCCCATATGATTCCGCTGTCGGCGGTGTGGGCGGGGCCGGAACGGGACGAGCATTTCGGGCAACCCCCCTTGCTTTATGGCAGGACCGAAGGCTCGACCCCGTTCCGGTTTTCCCTTCACGTCGGCGACGTCGGCCACACCCTCGTCGTCGGCCCGACCGGCGCCGGCAAGTCGGTGCTGCTGGCGCTGATGGCGCTTCAGTTCCGGCGCTATTCGGGCTCGCAGGTCTTCGCCTTCGATTTCGGCGGTTCGATCCGTGCTGCGGCGCTCGCCATGGGCGGCGATTGGCACGATCTCGGCGGCGGGCTGACCGAAGTTGCGGAGACATCCGTCTCGCTCCAGCCGCTCGCGCGCATCCATGACGTGCCGGAGCGCGCCTGGGCGGCCGACTGGATCGTCGCGATCCTGATGCGCGAGGGCATCGCCATCGATCCGCAAGTCAAGGAGCATCTCTGGTCGGCGCTGACCTCGCTCGCCAGCGCGCCGGTCGGCGAACGGACGATCACGGGGCTCGCCGTGCTGCTGCAATCGAACGATTTGAAGCAGGCGCTCAGGCCCTATTGCGTCGGCGGCGCCTACGGCCGGCTGCTCGACGCCGAGGCCGAGCATCTTGGGCATGCCTCGGTACAGGCATTCGAGACCGAAGGACTGATCGGCACCGGCGCGGCGCCGGCCGTCCTCGCCTATCTCTTCCACCGCATCGAGGACCGGCTCGACGGCAGCCCGACGCTGCTGATTGTCGACGAGGGCTGGCTCGCCCTCGATGACGAGGGCTTTGCCGGTCAGCTCCGCGAGTGGCTGAAGACGCTGAGGAAGAAGAACGCTTCCGTCGTCTTCGCCACGCAGTCGCTCTCCGACATCGACGGCTCGGCGATTGCGCCGGCGATCATCGAGAGCTGCCAGACCCGGCTGCTGCTGCCGAACGAGCGGGCGATCGAGCCGCAGATCACGGCCATCTATCGCCGCTTCGGCCTCAACGACCGGCAGATCGAGATCCTCGCCCGCGCCATGCCGAAGCGCGACTATTACTGCCAGTCGCGGCGCGGCAACCGGCTGTTCGAGCTTGGCCTGAGCGAGGTGGCGCTCGCGCTCTGCGCCGCGTCATCCAAGACCGATCAGGCCGCGATCGACCGCATCGTCACCGAGCACGACCGCGACGGCTTCCTTGCCGCGTGGCTGCGCCACCGCGGCGTCGCCTGGGCCGCCGACCTCATTCCCGACCTCACCAACCTGGAGATCAAGCCATGATTATCCGTCGTTCCCGCGCGGCGCTTCTCGCCGCGACCATCTTTGCGCTGCGCGTCGCCGCCTCTCTCCTGTTCGTGCAGCCGGCGGCCGCTGCCTGGATCGTCTACGACCCGACCAACTATGCGCAGAACGTGCTGCAGGCGGCGCGGGCGCTGGAGCAGATCAACAACCAGATCACCTCGCTTCAGAACGAAGCGCAGATGCTGATCAATCAGGCGCGCAACCTTGCCAGCCTGCCTTACTCGTCGCTCCAGCAGCTCCAGCAATCGGTGCAGCGCACGCAGCAACTCCTCAATCAGGCCCAGAACATCGCGTTCGACGTGAGCCAAATCGACCAGGCGTTCCAGTCGACCTACGGCGGCGCCTCGCTCACGGCTTCGGACCAGCAACTCGTCACCCAGGCGCGCGAACGCTGGCAGAACACCGTCGCCGGGCTTCAGGATGCGATGCGCGTCCAGGCGGGCGTCGTTGGCAATATCGACACCAACCGCGCCCAGATGTCGGCGCTCGTCGGCCAGAGCCAGGGCGCGACTGGCGCGCTGCAGGCGACGCAGGCCGGCAACCAGCTTCTCGCGCTCCAGGCGCAGCAGCTCGCCGACCTTACCGCCATGGTCGCCGCCAACGGCCGGGCGCAGGCGCTCTCCGAAGCCGAGCGCGCCGCGGCGGCCGAACAAGGCCGCGAGCAGCGCCGGCGCTTCCTGACGCCGGGCGTCGGCTACCAGCCCGGCAATGCCCGCATGTTCCAGAACGGCAATTGAGGGCGGGGTCATGGACGGCAAGATGCTAGCCCGCCTCGGCGCCGTCGTGTTCGTCGCGGTGGCGATCACGGCGACGGCGATCGAGCTGACCCGGAAGGGGGAAGAGCCGGCCGCCCGACCTGAAAGATCGGCCGGGGCGTCCGCGGCCGATCCGCTGCGGGACGAACTGCGGCGCTGTCAGCGCCTCGGCGGGGCGGCAACCCGCGACCCCGCCTGCCTGCGCGCCTGGGCGGACAACCGCGAGCGCTTTCTCGCCCCCGGCGCATCGCCCGCCGTCCCGCCGCCGGCATCCCCTTCAGAGACACGATAGGCATCATGGGCGGCACCGGCGTCATCGACCATTTCCTCGAGGTCTTCACCCGCTACATCGACAGCGGCTTTGGTCTGCTCGGCGGCGAGGTCGCCTTCATCGCGACCACGCTGATCGTCATCGACGTGACGCTGGCCGCGCTGTTCTGGAGTTGGGGCGCCGACGACGACATCATCGCCCGCCTCGTCAAGAAGACCCTGTTCGTCGGCGTCTTCGCCTACATCATCTCCAACTGGAACAATCTCGCCCGCATCGTCTTCGAGAGCTTCGCCGGCCTCGGCCTCAAGGCGAGCGGAACCGGCTTCTCGACCGCCGACCTCCTGCGACCCGGCAAGGTGGCGCAGACCGGCCTCGATGCCGGGCGGCCGCTGCTCGACTCCATCTCCGACCTGATGGGCTACTGGTCCTTCTTCGAGAACTTCATCCAGATCGCCTGCATGTTCCTCGCCTGGGCGCTGGTGCTGCTCGCCTTCTTCATCCTCGCGGTCCAGCTTTTCGTGACGCTGATCGAGTTCAAGCTGACGACGCTCGCGGGTTTCGTGCTCATCCCCTTCGGCCTCTTCGGCAAATCCGCCTTCATGGCCGAACGCGTGCTCGGCAACATCATATCGTCGGGCATCAAGGTCCTGGTGCTCGCCGTCATCATCGGCATCGGCTCGACGCTCTTCTCCGAATTCACCGCCGGCTTCGGCGGCGCGACCCCGACCATCGACGAGGCGATGGCGCTCGTCCTCGCGGCGCTGTCGTTGCTCGGCCTCGGCATCTTCGGCCCGGGCATCGCCACTAGCCTCGTCTCCGGCGGCCCGCAGCTCGGCGCGGGCGCCGCGGTCGGCGCCGGCCTCGCCGCGGGCGGTGCGATGGTGGCGGCGGGAGCAGCAGGCGGCATGGCGCTTCGCGGAGGCGCCGCCGCCCTGTCCGGCGGAGCCGCCGCCGCGCGTGGCGGGGCCGCGCTCGCTGGCGGCGCATCGACCGCCTATAGCCTCGGCGCCGCTGGCCAATCGGGCGCCGCGAGCGTGGCTTCTGGCCTTGGCGCGGTTGCCCACGCAGCGGGCGGCGCGGCCATATCGCCCCTTCGCCGCGCGGCAACTCGCGCCTCCCTGGCCATGAAATCCAGCTTCACCGAGGGCGGCAAGTCCGCCTTCGAATTCACGGGCGGCACGTCGACCATGGGCACGATCGGCGGGGGTGCGTCCGAGGCTGCGCCGTCCGCGGCGGCAGACGGGCCGCCGGCCTGGGCTCGCCGCCTGAAGCGCTCCCAGGCCTTGAGTCACGGGGTGACGGCCGCCGCTCATGCCGTGCGCAGCGGCGACAGCCATGGCGGCGGCTCTTCCATCAATCTCTCCGGAGGCGACCGCTGATGTTCAAACGACCTTCTACTCACTACGGCAAAGCGCCCGAACCCGAGACACCTTATCAGCGAGCCGCTCAGGTGTGGGACGAGCGCATCGGTTCGGCGCGCGTCCAGGCGAGGAACTGGCGGCTGATGGCCTTTGGCTCGCTGGTCCTCTCGGCCGGATTCGCCTCAGCCCTCGTCTGGCAGTCGGGACGCGGCACCATCGTCCCCTGGGTCGTGCAGGTCGACAATCTCGGCCAGGCGCAGGCAGTGGCCCCGGCGGTCGCAGACTATCGTCCGACCGACCCCCAGATTGCCTGGCACCTTGCCCGCTTCATCGAGCAGGTCCGCTCGATTCCGGCCGACGCGATCATCGTGCGGCAGAACTGGCTGCGCGCCTACGACTTCGCGACCGACAGGGGCGCGATGGCGCTCAACGACTACGCCCGCTCGAACGATCCCTTCACCAGGGTCGGCAAACAGCAGGTCGCCGTTGATGTCTCCAGCGTCATCCGGGCATCGCCCGAGTCTTTCCGCGTCGCCTGGACCGAGCGCCGTTACCAGGACGGCTCGCTCGCCGAGACCTCGCGCTGGACCGCCATCCTCACAATTGTCGTGCAGCCGCCGCGCAACGCCGAGAAACTCCGGGCCAATCCGCTCGGCATCTACGTCAACGCCATCAACTGGTCACGGGAGCTTGGGCAATGAAGCCGCATTTCCACAAAGCCGGAAACACGGCTTTCCCCACAATCGTATTTCTGCCCTTGCGCAAATCCGTGGCTCCGCTTCTGCTGCTTTGCACGAGTGCGCTCGCGGGTTGCGCGACGACGCACAGGCCACCCGAGATCTCCTACGATGACGCAGCGCCGGCGACACTGCGCGCCGATCCGCCCGCGCCGGTGCAGGTGGTGGAACTGCCGAAACCTCTGCCGCTGCCGGGGCAAATGAAGCCAGTCGAGGAATCGCGCCGCACGCCCGAGCCTGCCGACCCTGCCGCACGGGTCAATCAGGCCAACGCCGCCGCACGCGTGCAGCCGGTACGCGACGGCTTCATCAATGCGATGCAGGTCTATCCCTTCACGGGAGGCGCACTTTATCAGGTCTACACCGCCGTCGGTCAGATCACCGATATTGCGCTCCAGCCTGGCGAGCAGCTCGTCGGCTCCGGCCCCGTCGCAGCCGGCGACACCGTGCGCTGGATCATCGGCGATACCGAGAGCGGATCGGGCGCGACGAAACAGATCCACATCCTGGTGAAGCCGACACGCGCCGATCTCACCACCAATCTCGTCATCAACACCGACCGGCGCACCTACTACATGGAACTGCGCTCGACCGAGCGGACCTATATGGCCTCGGTCTCCTGGCAATATCCACAGGACCAGCTCATTGCGCTGCATCGGCAGAACGCCGAGGCCCAGGCTACCCAGCCCGTCGCCACCGGCGTCGATCTCGCCAACATCAATTTCCGCTATGCGATCGAAGGCGATCGCGCGCCGTGGCGCCCCTTACGTGCCTATGATGACGGCAGGCAGGTCTTCATCGAGTTCCCGCGTGGGATCGGCCAGGGCGAGATGCCGCCGCTGTTCGTCGTCGGGCCGGAGGGCAATACCTCCGAGCTCGTGAACTATCGCGTGCGCGGCAATTACATGATCGTCGACCGGCTGTTCGCCGCCGCCGAATTGCGCTTCGGCGCCGGCAACTCCCAGAAGCGCGTCCGCATCGTGCGCACCGATGGGAGGCCCGCGTCGTGAGCGACAACGATCCCCGGAAAGAGGAAGGGTCGGAGACTGACGAGGCTCGGCCGCTGACCGGCGAGCCCGCGGGGCCGCCCGCCATGCGTCTGCGCGCCGAGCCGCCGCGCGTCACGCGGCTGTCGCCGAAGGTGCTGGCCGGAATCGGCGTCATCGCCTGCGCCGGGATCGGCGGCGCGCTGATCTACGCGCTCCAGACCCGCGACGGCGGCAACCAGGCGCAGGAACTCTACTCGACCGAGAACCGCACGACGGCCGATGGCCTCGCCGGGCTGCCGCGGGATTACACCGGTCCGATCCTGGGGCAACCGCTCCCCGGCGATCTCGGTCGCCCGATCCTCGACGCACAGAACCGCGGCCAGGCCGTCCCGGTGCCCGGAGTGGCGGCGCCAACCCCGGGCATCAGCGCCGAAGAGCAGCGCCGCCTCCAGGAGATCGAGACCGCCCGCACGAGCCGGCTGTTCGCAGCGACCGAGACCCGCCCGCCTTCAGCCGCCAATCCCGAAACCACATCGTCCAATCAGCCGGTCCTGCCGGACCTCACCAGTCTGGGCCTGGCGCCGCAGCCGGCGACACCGTCGGCGCAGGAGCGCCAGCTCGCCTTCCTCAATGCAGCCGTCGACCGCCGCACCGTCTCGCCCGACCGCATCGCCGCGCCTGCCTCTCCCTATGTGCTCCAGGCGGGCGCCGTCATCCCGGCCGCCTTGATCACCGGCATCCGCTCTGACCTGCCTGGCCAGATCACCGCGCAGGTGACCGAGAACGTCTATGACAGTCCGACCGGCCGGCTGCTGCTCGTGCCCCAGGGAACCCGGCTGATCGGCCAGTACGACAATGGCGTCGGCTTCGGCCAAAGACGCGTGCTCCTCGTCTGGAACCGGCTCATCATGCCGAACGGCCGCTCGATCGTGCTCGGGCGCCAGCCGGGCGCGGACGCTGAAGGCTATGCCGGCCTCGAGGACGGCGTCGACTATCATTGGTGGGACATCGCCAAGGCGGCCGCGCTCTCGACCCTGCTCGGCGTCGGCGCGGAACTAGCCGCCGACGACAATGATCGCCTGATCAGCGCCATTCGCGGCGGCGCACAGGACACAATCAACGATGCCGGCCAGCAAATCGTGCGCCGACAGCTCAACGTCGCGCCGACGCTCACGATCCGTCCCGGCTTTCCGGTCCGGGTCATCGTCGTCCGCGATCTCGTCCTCGAACCCTACGGCGGATGATCCATGGCGAAACTGAAACTCGGACCCATTGCCGACGACCGCCCAGTCAAGCTGACCATCGAGCTTCCCGCCGCGGTGCATCGTGATCTTGTCGCCTATGCCGAGGTCCTGGGCCTGGAGACGGGGCAGCCTGTGGGCGAGCCGGCCAAGCTGATCGCCCCGATGGTGGAACGCTTCATGGCGACCGACCGCGCATTCGCAAAGGCGCGGCGGAACCCTCAGTCGCCATTGGGCAGCAAGGGATAGCGCTCCTCCAGCAGCTTGAGGAAATGCTCCAGCGTCGGATTGTCGTTGTCGCCTTGCCAGTAGGCGGCATAGCTGACACGACTCGGACCGTTGCCATCGCGCGCCTCGCGATAGACCACGCCCACATAGCTGGCGCCAATGCAGGCCTCGCACATCAGGCTGACGCCGAAACCCGCGCCGACCAGGCTCTTGATGTTCTCGCGGCTGATATCATGGCTGATAACCTTCGGCCGCTCGCCGGGCGCGGCGAGCTTCGCCAGAAGGATGTCCTGAATCTCCGGCCCCGGATCGCGCTGGCTGAGGAGGAAGGTCTCGTCCTTAAGATCCGTCCAGTAGACGATGTTGTTGCTCGCCAGCCGGTGGCCTTCGGGCAGCGCGACCATGACGCGCTCGCTCCAAAGCGGCATGGCTTTCACGCCGCGTGCGGTCGGGTCGCCGGTGACGATGGCGACGTCGAGCGTGCCGCGCTCCAGGCCGGCGAACAGGCTCCTCCGCGTTCCCTCGATCGTCTGAATGTCCACCTTCGGGAAGCGGGCTGCATACTCCATCAGGCTGGCACGCAGGTTTCCGGCCGAGAGCGACGTGTAGAACCCGATGGTGAGCTGGCCGGACTCGCCCCTGCCTATGTCTTTGGCGGTCGCCGCCATATGGTCGACCGTTTCGACAAGGTGGCGGGAGGTGCGCAGCACTTCGGCGCCCGCGGTCGTCAGGCGCACACCGCCGCTGGTTCGCTCGAATATCTTGACGCCCAGTCGGTCTTCCAACTGGCGAATGCAGCGGCTCAGCGTCGATTGCTTGACACCAAGTTCCTCAGCCGCGCGCCTGAAGCTCCGGAAATGAGCAGCGGCGACCGCATAGCGCAAATGTCTCAGTTCGATACCCGCTGCCAGTGATCGGAACTCCTCCTGGCGCTTCCGGCCCCGCCCAGTCTGGCGCCACCGGAGACATTATGTTCGGCCGATGCGCGACCCTTTCAATGGTATGCCGTTGGCACGCCGGAATTGTGGCCGCCCGGATCGTGCAACCGACTCGGATCGTCGGCGCCGCTGCCAGGAGTATAATCCGATGAGCTTCAATACGCTAATGAGAAGCATTCGCATATCTTGCCCCCCGACATCCGACGGTTGGTTCTCTTGGCAGTGGACCGCCGTCAGGGCGCTACAGCATCCGGCGACTTTCGTCCGGTTGCCTAGACTACGCCTAGATCACGACTGATAGAGGCCGCTCTAAGCAAAAACGGCCCCGAAGGGCCGTTCTCAAATGCTTGATTTTCTTTGGGAAAATTGGAGCGGGCGAAGGGATTCGAACCCTCGACCCCAACCTTGGCAAGGTTGTGCTCTACCCCTGAGCTACGCCCGCATGCGCCGGGGCCCCGAAGGGCTCCGGCACAGGCGCGGCATTTAGTGGATGGGTGGCGGTTTGGCAAGCGGCTTGCGCGCGCCGATCTCCGCCCCGATGCCCGCCCCATTGCCCGCCTTGCATCGTGACGGGCCGGTTTCCATCTTAGCCGGACCCGTGGTACCCGGACACAAGGTGCCCGGGCGGGCGCGATTTGCGGGCAGCAGAGGTTTTTTGGACATGCAGATGATTGGTGGCATGCAGGCTCCGGCCGGCAAGCAGAATGGCGGCGCCGACCTGATCAAGGACGGCAGCCTCGAATCCTTCGCCCGCGACGTCATCCAGGAATCCATGCGCCAGCCGGTGCTGGTCGATTTCTGGGCCACCTGGTGCGGCCCCTGCAAGCAGCTCACCCCCGTCCTCGAGAAGGTGGTCCGGCAGGCCGGCGGCAAGGTCAAGCTGGTCAAGATCGACATCGACCAGAACCCGGAGCTCGCCCAGCAGCTTCGGGTGCAGTCGGTGCCGACGGTCTACGCCTTCGCCCAGGGCCAGCCGGTGACCGGCTTCGCCGGGGCGCAGCCCGAGAGCCAGATCAAGGCGCTGATCGAGAAGCTGACCGGCGGCCCGCTCGGGCCCGCGGGTGTCGACATCCAGCTCGAGGAGGCGACGGCGGCGCTCGAGGCGGGCGAGCTCGACGCGGCCGGCGAGCTCTTCGGCGCCGTCCTCGAGCAGGAGCCGGGCAATGCCGAGGCCCTGGGCGGCCTCGCCCGCTGCCTCCTGGCTTCCGGCGATCTCGCCGAGGCCGAGCAATTGCTCGCCGAGGTGCCGCCCGAGGCGACGAAGCACGCGGCGGTCACCGGTGCCAGGGCCGCGGTGGCGCTCGCCAGGGAAGCCGGCACGCTCGGCGATCCGAGCGCGCTCGCGGCGCGTATCGAGGCCGACGCGGACGATCACGCTGCCCGCTACGAGCTGGCGACCTCCCTCTTCCTGCGCGGCCAGGTCGAGCAGGCGATGGAGCATCTGCGGCAGATCGTGAAGCGGGACCGCGAGTGGCGCGACGACGGGGCGAGAAAGCAGCTCGTGCGGTTCTTCGAAGCGCTCGGCCCGACCCATCCCCTGACCATCAAGGGCCGCCGCCTCCTGTCGTCGGTCCTCTTCAGTTGAGCCGGGAGCCGAGCTGAGCATGGCCGGCCTCGAGAGCCTGCCCGGCCGTTTTCCGATCTTTCCCCTGCCGGGCGCCATTCTGCTGCCGGGCGGCAATCTGCCGCTCAACATCTTCGAGCCCCGCTACCTGCAGATGGTGCGGGACGCCATGCAGACCGACAAGGTGATCGGCATGATCCAGCCGCGGGGCGAGGCGGAGGGCGGCGAGCCCGATGCCGACAGCCGGCCGCCGCTCTACGCCACCGGCTGTGCCGGGCGGATCAGCTCGTTCCGCGAGACCGAGGACGGCCGCTTCCTCATCACGCTCACCGGCATCGCCCGCTTCGATGTCACCGAGGAGCTGGACGTCACCACACCCTACCGCCAGGTCGTCGCCGGGTTCGGCCGCTGGCACAAGGACCTGCATCCCGAGCCGCCGCCCGACGCCCTGCGCGGCGACCTCATGGCGGCGCTCGAGGGCTATTTCGAGCGCCAGCAGATCGAGGCCGACTGGGACACGATCAAGAGCGCCCCGCTCGCCGGCCTGGTCACCTCGCTGGCCATGATCTGCCCGTTCGAGCCGAACGAGAAGCAGGCTCTGCTCGAGGCGGAGGACCTGAATGCCCAGGCGGAGCTCTTGATCGCGCTCATGCGGATGGCGCTGGCCACGAGCGCCGCCGAAACCGTCGTCCGTCATTGACCCCCCCCATTGAGCCCCCATTGAACCCAGAGCCAGCCCAGGGAAGGAAACCCATGGCCGAGACAGAGGACAATCCGACCCCGCCATCGACCACCGGCGCCGCCCTCGATCCGGCGCTGCTCGACCTCCTGATCTGCCCCTTGACCAAGGGGCCGCTGCGCTACGACCGGGTCAGGAACGAGCTGGTCAGCGAGCAGGCCGGCCTCGCCTATCCGGTGCGCGACGGCATCCCCATCATGCTGGTCGACGATGCCCGCAGGCTCGACGAGCGGGACCGCATCCCGGACGAGGTCCGTGCCGACAAGGACCTCGATCGCGATGTCTGAGGCGGATGCCTGGCCGGTCGAGATCCGCGTCCACCGGGACGAGCGGCGCCTCGGCATCGATTTCGACGACGGCTCGACCTTCAGCTACCCGGCCGAGCTGCTGCGGGTCGAGAGCCCGTCCGCCGAGGTCCAGGGCCACACCCCCTCGCAGAAGGTGACGATCGGCGGCAAGCGCCGGGTCGGCATCGTCCGGCTCGAGCAGGTCGGCAACTACGCCGTGCGCATCGTCTTCGACGACGGCCACTCGACCGGCATCTACAGCTGGAGCTGGCTCTATCGGCTGGGCGCCGAGCAGGCGACCATCTGGGCCGCCTACCTCGCCGGGCTCGAGCGGCAGGGCCTGTCGCGCGACGGTTGATCCGCCCGCCCTGCGCGTGGCACGATCCGGTCCATGACCATCCGCCTCCTGCACACCGCCGACTGGCAGCTCGGCAAGTCGTTCCAGCGCTTCGCGGGTGGCGATCTGGCGGCCCTCCTGCGGGAGGCGCGGCTCGCCGCGATCGAGCGCCTCGCCACCCTGGCCGTCCAGAACGATGTGGCGGCCGTGCTGGTCGCCGGCGACGTCCTCGACCACGAGCATGCCGAGCCCGGCCTGTTGCGGCGGATGGTGCACCGCATGGCCGGCTTCGCCGGACCCTGGCTGCTGCTGCCGGGCAATCACGATCCGGCGCGGCCGGGCGGCGTGTGGGACCGCTTCGCCGGCTCCGGCGACTGCCCGGACAATATCCGTCTCCTGGGCGAGCCCGAGCCGGTGTCGCTGCAGGGCGGCCGGCTGGTCGTCCTGCCGGCGCCGCTGCGGCAAAAGCACGTCAGCGTCGACACCACCGAATGGTTCGACCGGGCGGTCCTGCCGGCCGGGGCGATCAAGGTCGGCCTCGCGCATGGCGGGGTGCCGGCGCTGCTGCCCGGCCAGTCGGACAGCCCCAACCCGATCGCCCTGGACCGCGCCGAGCGCGCCGGGCTCGACTATCTCGCCCTCGGCGACTGGCACTCGGTGCTCCAGGTGGGCCCGCGCACCTGGTTCTGCGGCACGCCCGAGCCGGACGACTTCACCCGGAGCGGCCTGGGCCAGGCGCTCCTGGTGACGCTGCCGGGCCCCGGCCAGCCGGCGACGGTCCAGGCCGTCGAGACCGGACGGCACGCCTGGCACACCCGCAAGGTCGACCTCGGCCACGGCCCCGACGCGCGGGCCATCGACGACCAGATGGAGGCCCTGGCGGCGGGCCTCGGGGCGCCCGGCGAGACCGTTCTCAGGCTGACCCTCGACGGTGCCCTGGATCTGGCCGGGCGGGCGGCGCTCGACGCGGCGCTGCAGCGGCTCGAATCGCGGCTGCGCCATCTCGAGATCGAGGACGGCGGCCTCTCGACCGCCGCGAGCGAGGCCGATCTCGCCGCCATGGCGAGCGAGCCCCTGCTAGCCGAGGTGGTGGCGGCGCTCGCCCGCTCGGCCGATCCGGCGGCGCCCATGGCCATGCGTCTGCTGCACGGGACTTGGCAGCGCCTGGAGTGCCGCTGATGCGCCTGGACGAGCTCGTCGTCGCGGACTTCAGGAAGCTCCGCGGCCGCCTTGTGGTGCGGCCCGCACCCTCGGGCATCACCGTCGTCTCGGGCGACAACGAGGAGGGCAAGTCGACCCTGCTCGATGCGCTCAAGCGCGCGTTCTTCATGAAGCACAACACGACCGGCGAGGCGCGCGACGCGATCCAGCCGCAGGGCTGCGACGCCACGCCCTTCGTCGCCGTCGGCTTTGCGATCGACGGGCAGGCCTGGCGGCTCGAGAAGCATTTTCGCCGGGGCGGCGTGCGGCTCGAAGGGCCGGGTGGCACGTTCGAGGGCGACGCGGCCGAGCTGGAGCTCGCCCGGCTGCTCGCCTTCGAGTGGCCCGGCCGCGGCCCGGCCAAGGTCGAGCACATGGGCCTCGCCGGGCTCTTCTGGGTCGACCAGGGCACCACCTTCGCGGCCGAGCAGGGACCGAGCCCGACGGCACTGCGCCGGCTGGAGCCGGCGCTCGCCGAGCAGGTGGCCGCGCTCGGGCGGGGCGAGCGGGCGCCCCGGCTGATGACCGAGGTCCGGCGCCGGCGCGACCAGCACTGGACCGGCAAGCGCGACCAGCCGCGGGGCGAGCTGGTTGCGCTCGAAGGGAAGGTGACGGAGCTCAGGACCGAGCTGGCGCAGCTCGTGGCGGCCGAGGCGGAGGTCGAGACGCTGCTCGACCGGCTGGCGCAGACCCTCGAGAAGCGGCGGGCCTGGCTCGCGGCCGATCATCTGGGGCGGGCCCGCGAGGCGGTCGAGCGAACCCGCTCGACCCTGGCCGGGGTGAAGGCGCAGGAGGAGGAGCGGCGGGTTCGGGCGGCCGAGCGCCAGGCGGCGGCGAGCGAGCTGCGGCGGCTGCGGGAGAAGGACGACCGACGCCGGCAGCTCCAGGCAGCGATCGGCGAGCGGCGGGCCGAGCGGGCGAAGCTGCAGGCCGAGCTCGGCGAGAACGCCCCCCTGCTCGATCGGGCCCGCCGACAGAAGGCGGCGGCGGACGCCGCCGCCGAGGCGAGCCGGGAAGCGCTGCTCGCGGCCGAGATTGCCCGGGAGACCCTGGGCCGGCGGGCCGAGCGCCTGCGGCTCGAGCGGGAGCTCGCCGCCCTCGAGCGCCAGGCGGCGGACGTCCGGGCGCTGGTGCGGCAGGCGGCCGAGGAGCAGGCGAGGGCGGAGGCGGAGCCGATCACCGCGGACGGGCTCGGAGCGCTCGAGACGATGGAGGCCGGGCTCGGCCAGTCCCGGGCCGCCCTGCGCGCGGTCGCCACGCGGCTCGTGCTCCAGCCCGACCAGCCGGGCACGAGGGTGCTGCTGGGCGAGGTGCCGATCGATCCCCGGGAGCCGCTCGAGCTCACCGCATCGGCGGTCCTCGCCCTTCCGGGCTTCGGCCGGATCGAGGTGACGCCGGGTGGCGAGCGGCTGGCCGATCTCCGCCGGTCGCTCAGGTCGGGCGAGATGGCGCTCGCGAGGCGCCTGGCCGAGCTCGGCGCCGCCAGCCTCGCCGAGGCGCGCCGCCGGCTCCTCGCCCGCGAGCGCCACGAGCGCGCGGCCGAGGCGGCCCGCCAGGGCCTTGCCACCCTGCTCCGGGCAGCCGGGATGACGGACCCGGCAGCGCTCGAGGCGGCCTGCGCCAGGGCGCGGACGCGGCTCGCCGGGCTCGGCCCGCTCGACCCTGCGGACGGCATGGACGAGGCGGCCATCGAGGCGGCGCGCGAGGCGGCCGAGCGCCGCCTGGTCGAGGTGCGGGAGCGGGATGCGGCTCTCGCCCTGGAACGGCGGCGGACCGCCGAGGAGGAGGCCCGGCTCGCCCGGGAGGCGGACGTCTTGGCCGACGCCGAGGCGAGGGCCGGGCTCGAGATGACCAAGCTCGAGGACCAGCTCGCGCTCGAGCGGGACGAGCTCGGCGACGACGCCCTGGCGGCGATGCTGGCGGCGGCCCGGACGGCCGACGACCGGGCCGCCGAGGCGGTGCTTCGGGTCGAGCGCGAGCTCGCCCGCGCCGTTCCGGAGACGGCCCGGCTGGAGGCCGAGCAGGCGGCACGCCGCCTCGAGCAGCTCGAGGAGGAGGCGCGCGGCCAGGATCGCGAGGTGGACCGGCTCGAGGCCGAGCTGAAGGGGGCCGGCGGCCGCGGCATCGGCGAGCGCATGGGCGAGGTCCAGGGCAGCCTCGAGCTCGAGGAGCGGCGGCATGCCCGCCTGCTCGCCGAGGCCCGGGCCTGGCGGCTGCTCAGCGAGACGCTGGAGAGTGTCGACCGGGCCCGGCAGGACGCGCTGGCTTTGCCGCTCGCGACCCGGATGGTGCCCTACATGCGCCAGCTCATGGGCGATGCCGAGGCCGTCTTCGCCCCGGAGAGCCTGCGGCTGGACACGCTCAGGCGGAGCGCCCTGGCCGAGCCCTTCGCCAGCCTCAGCATCGGCGCGCGCGAGCAGCTGGCGGTGCTCGTCCGGCTGGCCATCGGCGATCTCCTGATGGAGACGCAGGGCCAGAGCCCGCCCTTGATCCTCGACGACGCGCTCGTCTACGCGGACGCGGTCCGCCTCGCCCGGATGAAGACCATCCTGCAGCAGGCGGCGACCCGGCAGCAGATCCTGATCCTCACCTGCCGCAAGGAGGACTATCTCGGCCTCGATGCCCTATACCTCCGCCTCGAGGATTGTCGCGACTGACCGGTTCCGTCGCATGGCCTTTTCGCCCGGCGGGGCCTATCTCCTGCTAGGCGACGGGTGCGGACGGGGGAAGCCTTGAGGAACGGGATCACGGGCATAGGAAGCGCTGGCGGTGGCGCCATGCGTCTTCTGATCGTCACCGATGCCTGGTACCCGCAGCTCAACGGCGTGGTCCGCTCGGTCGAGCGGATGATGGAAGCGGCGAGCGCCTGCGGCGCGGAGGTCTCGCTCCTGACGCCCCAGGACTTCCGCTCGGTGCCGCTGCCGAGCTATCCCGAGATCCGCCTGGCGCTGGTCCCGCCCGGGCAGCTCGCCCGGCGCATCGCCGACCTGGCGCCCACCCACATCCACATCACGACCGAAGGGCCGCTCGGCCTCTTGACCCGGCGCCTCTGCGTCCGTCACGGGCTGCCGTTCACCACCTGCCTCCACACCCGCCTGCCCGACTACGTGCGCGCCCGCCTGCCGATCCCGACGGACTGGACCTGGCGGCTGATGCGGCGGTTCCACAATGCCGGCAACGGCGTCATGGTCGCGACGGATTCGCTCGCCCGTGAGCTCGAGGGCCACGGCTTCGCCCATGTGACCCGCTGGAGCCGCGGCGTCGACACGGTGCAGTTCGACCCCGCCCACCGGACCGATCCCGGCTGCCGGGGCCCCGTCTTCCTCTATGTCGGACGGCTGGCGGTCGAGAAGCGCGTCGACGCTTTCCTCGGCCTCGACCTGCCGGGCACGAAGATCGTGGTCGGCGACGGCCCGGCCCGGTGCCAGCTCGAGGCGGCCTTCCTCGATGCCCGCTTCCTCGGCACCCGGACCGGCGCCGAGCTCGCCCGGATCTACGCCTCGGCCGACGTCTTCGTCTTTCCGAGCCGCACCGACACCTTCGGCATGGTGCTGCTCGAAGCGCTCGCCTCGGGCCTGCCGATCGCCGCCTTCCCGACCCCCGGCCCGCTCGACGTCATCGGCGCCTCGGGCACGGGCGTGCTCGACCAGGACCTCCGCCGGGCGGCGCTGGCGGCGCTCGAGATCCCGCGCGAGCGTTGCCGCGCCCATGCCATGGGCTTCTCCTGGGCGGCCAGCGCCCGCCAGTTCTTCACCAATGTCCGCTCCGGCAATCGCGGCCTCGTGCTCGATTGCCGCGCGCTGGCACGGCCGCCCCTGGTCGAGCGCGCCCGCCGCCGCCTCGGCTGGCGCCCGGCCCCCGCCTGAGGCAGCCCATGACCCCCTGCTCGGTCCTCGACCTCGCCCCCATCGCCGAAGGCAGCAGCGCCGCGGAGGCGCTGAAGAACTCGCTCGATCTGGCCCGCCACGCCGAAGCCTGGGGCTACCACCGTTTCTGGCTGGCCGAGCACCACAACATGCCCGGCATCGCCAGCGCCGCCACCGCCGTCCTGATCGGGCATATCGCCGCCGGGACGGAGCGCATCCGCGTCGGCGCCGGCGGCATCATGCTGCCCAACCACGCGCCCTTGGTCATCGCCGAGCAGTTCGGCACGCTGGCGACGCTCCATCCGGGGCGGATCGACCTCGGGCTCGGCCGCGCCCCCGGCACCGACATGGCGACCGCCCGGGCCCTTCGCCGCCACCTCGACGCCGGCGACGACTTTCCGCAGGGCGTGGTCGAGCTGATCGCCTACCTGGGCGACCTGCAGCCCGGCCAGACGGTCCGTGCCGTCCCCGGCACGGGCACCCACGTGCCGGTCTGGATCCTCGGCTCCAGCCTCTACGGGGCCCAGCTCGCGGCCCATTTCGGGCTGCCCTATGCCTTCGCCTCGCACTTCGCCCCGGCAGCGCTCGACCAGGCGCTCGCCCTCTACCGCCAGACCTTCCGGCCCTCGGCGCATCTCGAGCGGCCACGCTTCATGCTCGCCGCCAACGTGTTCGCCGCCGCCAGCGACGCCGAGGCGCGGTATCTCCGGTCCTCGATGCTGCAGGCCTTCGTCAACCTGCGGACGGGCCGGGCCGGGCCGCTGCCGCGACCGATGGACGACGTGGAGCGGCACCTCGATCCCGTGGCCCGCGCCTCGGCCGAGCAGGCGCTGGCCGTCGCCGCGGTCGGCTCGCCCGACACGGTGCGCGCGGCGCTCCATGGCCTCATCGAGCGCTACCAGCCCGACGAGCTGATCCTGACCGGCCAGATCCACGATCACCAGGCCCGGCTGCGGTCCTTCGAGATTGCGGCCGACGTTCTGGGCCTCGCCGAGGCGCCGGGCGGCTGACCGGCCGGCCGCGCTTGACCGCCGCGGCCGCCACACCCAGATGGGTTGGCGAGGCCACGACCTCACCCATCATGGGCAGCGCTTCCGGGACGGCCCGGTCCTTGAGAAAGAGGGGGGCCGGACATGCCCTGGATCATGCTGTTCATCGCCGGCCTGCTCGAGGTGGTCTGGGCCTTCTACATGAAGCAGTCGCACGGCTTCACCCGGCTCCAGCCGACGCTGGTCACCTTCGTTGCGATGCTCGCCAGCTTCGGCCTGCTCGCCCTCGCCATGCGCAGCCTGCCGCTCGGCACCGCCTACATGACCTGGACCGGCATCGGCGCCCTCGGCGCCTTCGTCGTCGGCATCGTCGTGCTGGGCGAGCAGGCGACCCTGCTGCGCCTGGTCGCCGCCGCCCTGATCACCGGCGGCCTCGTCCTGATGAGGCTGGCCTCGGAGGGTTGAAGGCATCGCCCCCGACCGGCCGCGAGGCCGCCGGGCACGCTCCACACCCTACTTTTCCGGTGCCCCGGGGATCGCCCGGCCGACCGGGCCGAGCGCGGTGAGCACGGTCGAGCGGTGCTCGCGCCGGTAGATGATCACCACGACCAGGAGCGAGGCCAGGATGAAGAGCCAGGACTGGATGAACCAGGCGAGGGCGGCGAGGCCGAAATAGAAGGCGCGCATGGCCCGGTTGAAGTGGCCGCTGGCGCGATCGGCGACCACCGCGATCCGCTCGGCCATGGCGATGGTCTCGGACGTCCGCCCGGCCGGGGCCGCTCCGATCAGGATCGCCACGTAGTTGAAGAGACGAAGCGACCACGTGAACTTGAAGAAGGCGTAGACGAAGATCACGATCATCAGCAGGATCTTCAGGTGCCAGATCAGCGGGCCCGAATCCTCGGCGAAGGGAATCTCGGCGATGACCGCCTGCGCGTCGTCGCTCGCGCCGAGCACCGCGAGGAAGCCACCGACGACGAGGATCGCCGACGAGGCGAAGAACGAGATGTTGTGCACCAGCACCTGGACCACCTGGATGTCGACGATCCGTGGGTCCCGCTCCAGCATCTGCATGAGCCAGGCCCGCCGATACTCGTGCATGCGCCGCATCAGCGAGCGCTTGCCGAGCCCGATCTGGTCGGCGAAGGCCCAATAGCCGACCCAGCAGACGAGAAAGACGCAGGGTGCTGCGATCTCGAGGGCGCGCGCTTCGGCAAGGGCCGTGATCGGCATCCAGAGGTCTCTCCATCGACGCTGCCCGTGGGCACCAGCGGCAGGCCATCCTTCCAGGGCAACTCGCATACCATCATCGGGCCACCGGCGCACGAGACGGCGCGGCTGGGGACCCGCCGGCCGGGGCGACATGGGCGAGCGCGCCGCCGCCGAGCCAGCGGGGCAGGGCGCCGACCGCCTCGCGCGTGCCATGCGCCTCGAGGTCGCCGGATTCCCGCGCCTCGCCGAGCGATCGGTCGCCGCGCCAGATGCGGATCAGCGTCGGCAGGTCGGAAATGATGTAGAGGTCGACCTCGAAGCCCGGATGCTTGAGGCAGAGCTCGCAGCGGCCCCGGTCGTTCAGGAACCACCAGCGCCGCTTGTGCGGCGGCTGGTCCTTGAGGTCGAGCTCGACGAGCGCCCGGCTCGAGCCGAAGGCCTCGGGGTGGACGCTGGTCTCCATGGCCCAGAGCAGCAGATCGAGGTCGACCTCGTGCGGCGGCAGATCGCGCCGCGACCAGCGCTGCCCCCAGGTGCCGAGAGCGAGCACGACCGGCACGAATTCCTCGCCGCGCGGCGTCAGGTGATAGGTCCAGCTGCGGGCGCTCGGCGACTTGCGCCGCTCGATGACGCCGTCCGCCTCGAGCTCGCGCAGCCGGCGGGTCAAGAGCGACGGCGAAGCGAGCGGCACCCCGCGCTGAAGCTGCGCGAAGCGCGTCGCACCGCCCGCGAGGTCGCGCAGGATCAGCGGCGTCCAGCGGGTGCAGAACACCTCGGCCGCCTTCGCGACGGGACAGAACTGCCCGTAGCCCTTCATCTCCACGTCCTCCCGGCAGCCCAGCCCTGGAGCCTGCCAAGGCCCCAGAATACTACACTTGCGGAAGTGGATGGCGACCCGAGTCTATGATGTGATCGGGCAAGACGCAACCAAAGCCAGCGAAAGGAGGCCCAAGATGCGCCTTGTCCATCCGTCGCAACCGGCTGTCGCCATTATTGGCGCCATGCTTTGCCTCGCGTCCGCCCGGGCCCTCGCCGAGGACACGACGAACGCCGTCCTCGATCGGCACCTGCACGCCTTCGCGGCGCACGACGTCGACGCGATCATGCAGGACTACGGCGAGGACGCGGTCTTCGTCACACCCCGAGGCATCCTCGAGGGCAAGCGGGAGATCCGGGCGATGTTCGAGCAGCTCGTGCCCGAGTTCGCCGCACCCGGCGCCAGCCTGACGCTCGAGCGGCGCCTCGCGCGAGGCCCGCTCGCCTACACCCTCTGGTCGGCCGAGACGCCGGCGCACAGCTACACCTTCGCCACCGACACGCTCTACGTCGAGGACGGGCTGATCCGCTACCAGACGTTCGCGGCGGACGTGCGAGGGAAGGAGTGAGGGAGACGGCCATGTCCATGCATCATCCGACGCCGACGGCAGCCGACAATCCCGCCGCCCTGATGTGGGGATCGGGCGGGCGCGCCTATGACGATGTCAGCTTCGCCATCTCCGATGCGCTCAAGCATGGCGCCGAGAGGCTGGCGGCGCGGCCGGGCGAGGCCGTGCTGGACGTCGCCACCGGCACCGGCTGGACCGCCCGCAACATCGCGCGCCATGGCGCCGAGGTGAGCGCGGTCGATTTCGCGCGGCCGCTGCTCGATGCCGCCCGCGAGCTGTCGAGCCACGTCCGCCCGAAAATCGCGTTCCACGAGGCCGACGCCGAACGGTTGCCGTTCGAGGACGGGGCGTTCGACCGCGTGATCTCCACCTTCGGGGTGATGTTCGCGGCCGATCAGCGGCAGGCCGCGGCCGAGCTGGCGCGGGTCTGCAAGCCGGGCGGCCGCCTCGTCCTGGTCAACTGGGTGCCCGGTGGCAGCGTCGAGCGGTTCTTCGGCCTGCTCGGCGCCCATGACGCCGCACCGCCGCCCGCTTCGTCGCCGCTCGCCTGGGGCGACCCGGCCAGGCTCCAGGACCTCCTCGGCCAAAGCTTCGAGCTCGCCCTCGAGCCAGGCACCAACCACGCGTACTACGACGACGAGGCGGCGATCTGGGAGTGGTACGCGCGCGGCTTCGGCCCGGTCCGCAGCCTGCTCGCCCGGCTCGACCCCGATGGCACCGCCGCGCTCCGCCGCGAGGTCGACGCCTATCACGCCGCCTACCGGACCGAGGCGGGCCTGCATGTCGTGCGCGACTACCTGGTGGTCATCGGCCGGCGAAGGTGAAGGTCCGGTTGTGGCCCGTCGCGATCGCTTAAGCCCATGCAGCCGAGGCCGATCACGGACACGCCGAGAGTGGCGGTCACCCTCTCTCTCGCCTCGGTCTGCCCCCGCTTCGGGCGCTTCAAAACCCTGGCGATCCATTGTGCAGGATCGCTCGTTTCGGATATTTTGATGTCCGAAGGATGTGACGCACATTCAGGAGTGGCTGACTGATGTCCATCACCGAAAGCGCCCGCCAGTTCTTCGACGCCTGCGAGACCGGCAAGGGCTGGGCCGCCTGCCGAAAATGGTGCCACGACGGCGCCACCTTCGCCTGCCAGGCCGATACGCTCGCCGGGACGACGACGCTCGAAGGCTACACCGAATGGATGAAGAGCCTGCTCACGCCCCTGCCGGATGCCCGCTACGAGCTGACGGCCTTCGCCACCGACACGGAGCGGGCGACCGTCGTCGCCGCCGCGGTCTTCCACGGCACACAGACCGGCCAGGGCGGCCCGGTCCCGCCGACCGGCAAGACGCTCGCTGCCGACTACGCCTACATCATGCAGTTCGACGGCGACAGGATCCGCCACATGACCAAGATCTGGAACGACGTCTGGTCGCTCAGGGCCCTCGGCTGGGCCTGATCGCGCCAACCAGGCCTTCGGCTCCGCTCACCCGGCCGGCCCCGCCATCACCGCCTGAAGGTACGCGACCAGCCGGCGCCGGTTCTCGACCGTGGCGAAGGCCTGGATGTGGCCCGACCCCGGCAGCCGCCAGATCGCCTTCGGCTCGCCCGCCGCCTCGAAGAGTTCCTCGCCGTGATGCGGCGGGATGACCTGGTCGGCCTCGTCCACGATGACCAGGAGCGGCACGGGCGAGATCCTCGCCGCCGCCTCGAGCGGGCTGTAGCGGTCGTCGATGGTCCAGCCCAGCGGGACTTGCAGCGGCCAGGTCAGCCAGAAGCCGGCGAGCTTCTCGCGGGCGATGGCGCGATAGCCGGTGAAGGCGCCCTCGACGATCACCGCCTTGAGGCGGTTCTTCATGGGACTATCGGCCATCGCGGTCAGCGCCAAAGCACCGCCGAGGCTCTGGCCGATGACGGCGATCCGGTCCGGATCGGTCTCCGGCTGGCGCATCAGCGCATCGAGGGCCGCCGCCACGTCGAGGTGCAGGCCGTCGAGATCGGGGCTGCCGGCCGAGCGGCCATAGCCCCGGTAGTCGAAGACGAGGACGGCGAAGCCGGACTTGGCGAGCCAGGCGACGTTGGCGAAATGCGTGCTGATGTTCTCGGCATTGCCGTGCAGGAAGAGGACGCTCCCCTGCTGCGGGCCTTCCGCCGGGAAGTACCAGCCGTGCAGCCTGGTGCCGTCGGCAGCATCGAAATCCACGTCCCGATAGGTGAAGCCGATGCTCGCCGGATCGACCACCTGCTGCTTCATCGGCTGGAAGAAGAGCCCCGTGCAGCCGCCGAGCAGGAGCAGGACGAGGAAGACCGGGAGCCGCGAGAGGCGCATCAAAAATACCAGTTGAGGGTGGAGAGCACTTCGGGCTGCAGGCCGTCGCCCTCGTCCTCGAGCGCCAGCTCGAGCTTGATCGCGAGATCGGCGGCGAGGCCGTAGCTCTGGCCGAGGCGGAACCCATAAGCATCCTCGACGCGCTGGCCGAAGCGCAGCCGGTAGCCGCCATCGAGGGAGAAGGTGGCGCGATCGCCCATCGGCCAGAGCAGCGAAAGGGCAGGGCCGATATTGAAGCCGCAGGTCCGCTCGCAAGCCTCGCCGCCGCTGAGGCCGCCATCCAGCATGGTCGAGGCGATGATCCCCGATCCCAGGTCCCAGCCGAGTCCGGCCCCGCCGCCGGCGACGGCGACCAAGGCACCTGCCGTGCCGCTGTCCTGGACGTGCAGCCGATCCAGCCCGAAATCGAGCCGCCAGGAGATCGGCCGGATCAGCTCGTCCCGGGGCGTCATCGAGCTGATGCGCACCGCGGTCAGCCGCTCGAGCACCAGATCGCTGTCGCCCTGGTAGTGGCGAAGCTCGGTGTCGAGGAAGGCGATCCCGGCACCCGGCACGAAGCCGCCCGTGGGGTCGAGCAGGTCGTGATAGACCGGGCGCAGGCGGAGGGCCTGGAACACGTTGCCGTCGCGCACCCCCAGCCCGGCGGCGAGGCGCGCCGAGCCGTGGCCCTGGTCCGGGCGCGTCCCTGGCACCGGCACGGGCGGCTGATCCGCCTTCTCCTC
The DNA here is from genome assembly GCA_964393275.1 of uncultured Geminicoccaceae bacterium. Taxonomy (GTDB): domain Bacteria; phylum Pseudomonadota; class Alphaproteobacteria; order Geminicoccales; family Geminicoccaceae; genus SLRI01. The sequence continues at coordinate 44,686 of CAYMTA010000017.1, forward strand.
GAGGCGGCTGCGGGCGGCGAGCAGCGACCGCGCACGGCCCGCAGCCAGGTCCCGCTCGAGGTCGCCGGTCCGCAGCTCGTGGGTCACCGACGCCTCGGCGAGCTCGAGGACGGCGGCCTGCCGGGGCGGGGAGAGGCCCGAGCGCGCGACCGCGTCCGGGCCGATCTCCCCCGCTGCCAGCCCTTGCGCCAGCACCCGCTCGTCCGGGGTCATGGCGGCGAGGTCGTGCCGCAGCCGCGTCTCGCCCGATGGCCGGTACACCGTCCGCCGGAGCAGGCCCTGGCGGGCCAGGACCGAGCGGACGCTGTCGACCGGGATGACGTGAAAATCGAAATCGTCGACGAGGCCGAGCCCGGGCCGCGCGGCGTCCAGGAGGAACAGAAGCTGGTAGGAGCAGTTCTCGTCGAAGAAGTAATAGTCGCTGTACTGGTTCCGCAGCTCCCACAAATGGGTGAGCATTCGCTCCACCTCGGCGGGCGAGAAGTCGAGCTGGTACTCCCAGATGTCGCGATTCTCGATGTCGCTGTAGCGCTTGACCAGGTTGTAGTAGGGCTCGACCGAATAGGTGCCGTGATAGCCGCCGGTGAGGCCGAGCACGGCGAAGAGGATGCCGTTGTCGCTGCCGGTCTCGGCGCCGTAATTGACCGCGAACGACAGGAGCCGCGTCGCCTCGGTCTGGTCCGGCCGGTCGAAGCGCAGAAGCGTGTGGCCGAACATCGAGGCCGGGTTGTTCAGGTAGGCAGTCGGGAAGATCAGCGTGACGCTCGTGGCATCGATGGTGGCGAGCCAGGCGTCGAGCTCGGGGCAGGGCTGCTCGGGCAGCAGGCGGGGATCGAAGTCCAGCCGGCTCCCCAGCCAGCGATAGCGGGCGGCGAAGGCGCATTGCGGATGCTGGTGGCCCGCCGCATCGTCGACAGCGGGGGCGAAGAAGGCCCGCAAGGTCGCCACCAGCTCGCTTCCAGGCTCGGTCCGGCCATCGGCGGCGAGGAAGAAGCCATCGCTGTCGATCAGGCTGTGCCGCCCCGAGCCCAGCAGGTCGGGCCGGTAATGGCCGAGCGATCGCCATTCCGCCGTCTCGGCGAGCCCCTGGGCTTCGGCCCGGGCGATCAATTCGTCCAGGTAGAGCGCTTCGGCCCGGGCCGCGCCACTTGCGAGCCAGCCCGCCAGCATGACGAGAAGGAGAAGGATCGCCCGCGTGGCCGGGCCATGAGAAAGCGCCGGCTCGGACTGGCGACCAATCCGAGCCGGCGTCATCGACGTCCGGCGACCGCCGGATGGTCCAAGAGCTGCCGCCCCGGAAACGTCAGGCGGTGACGTACTGCTTCAGCACCGCGTTCTCGGTCATCACGTCGCGCATCGCCACGAGCACCTCCTCGGCCGAGGCGTTGTCCGAGGGAAAGATGCGGGTGAAGTTCTCCTGGAAGGTGGCGAACAGCAAGGGCTGGTCCTCGGGCCGGACCCGCATGGCGACCGCCAGCGAGGCCAGGGTCTCGCCCTCGCCCCGGGCCATGTCGGAGGCCAGGTTGTCGAGATTGGCCACGGTCAGGTTCCTGACCTCGACCGAGGCGATCGTGTCGTCGCTCTTGCAGCCCAGCGTGCCGGACGAGATGCCGAAGGTCTGGTTGCCGAACGTGCCGTTGGTGGTGACCGCCAGGACCTGGGGTGCAATGCCCGACTGGCCGCTCCAGGCGGTCGTGCCGAGACCGCAGCCGGTGCTGTCGGCCCGGGCATCCTGCATCTGCGCCAGGGCAACGGTGAGCCCGAGCCCGAGAATCACGGGAAGGACGATCTTGTTCACGTTCACCTCCATCGGTTTGGACGAGCGCATAGCTGTTAGGAGCCTATTACATGGCGGTGTCAAACGGCGAGGTCGATTCTCCAGCAATCGCCCGGCCAGCCGCTGCCGCTCCCATGCCCCGCCAAAGCCCGTCACCTACGGTTGGGCCGGCAGCCCCGCCTTGGCCAGCCCCGCCACCGGGTCGAGCTCGGTCCCCCGCTGCCGGTTCAGGGCCGCCAGGACGCCGGCCCCGTCCTCGGCCATGAGGCCGCGAGTAGCCGACCACATCCGCGACGAGGATGGCGGCGAGGCGACGGAGCGTCCGTTCTGCATCCATGGATCATGCCTGGCGAAACGTGGCCGGCACCGCCATATCGCCCGCTGACATTGCCGTCGAGCTTCCTCGCTCGTGGCAGCAGGGCGCGGGAGAAGGTCATGGAACAGGGCGCATATGAACCGGCCGACGTGCTCGACTTCTGGTTTCCGGCGACGGGCCACCAGAACGACGCCGAGACCCACAGCCAGTTCTGGCACGAGCGCGTGCAGGGCGGCATGGATGCGGCGATCATCGCCCGCTTCGCCGGCCTGACGCTCGCCGCCGCCACCGGGGCCCTGGATCACTGGGCCGAGACGCCGCGGGGGCGGCTCGCCCTGCTGATCGCCCTGGACCAGTTCCCGCGCTCGCTCTGGCGCGACACGCCGGCAGCCTACGCCCAGGACATCAAGGCCACACGTCTCGCCCTCGAAGGTCTCGAGAACGGTCACTTCGACGTCCTCGAGCCCTGGGAGCAGCGCTTCTACGTGATCGCCATCACCCACTGCGAAGGACCCGACCACCTCGAGCGCATGGACCGGCTGGTGGGCATCGTCGAGGGCATCATCAGCCGCCTGCCGGCGCCGCTGGCACCTTCGGGCGAGCGCTTCAGGGCGCAGCACGCGCGGGTCCGCGAGATCATCAGGGCGTTCGGCCGGCATCCCCATCGCAACCCGATCCTGGACCGCCCGTCGTCGCCGGCGGAGGAGGCCTATATCGCCGAGGGCGACTTCCCGCACGTGCGCGAGGTGGACCCATGATCGGCAGGTGATCGTTTGGACCGCGGCGCCTCAGCGCGCTTTCGCGTGCCAGCTCACCACGGCGGGGTGCGTTGCGATCCCCTTGGCGACAGCCTTGAGTCTGGGACAGTCGTCGAGCACATCCTTCGGGATATCGTCGAGCACCCCGCTCGAGAGCCACCGATCCATCATGTAGAGCTTGATATCGGCGACGCCCGGCCGCTCGCCGCCGACAAACGGCCCCTGGCCGATCAGCCGCTCGACGCCCCGGCCCCAGCGCGGGATGACGTCCGTCGCCAGCTCCTGCCGTGCCGCCCGCTTCGCCGCCGCGTCCTGGATGCGCGCCGTGGGCCCGATCCGGTGGCGCAGATCCTCGACCGCGTCCATCAAGGCATCGTGCCGGGCAGCCTCGTAGGGCTCCTGCGGATAGAGGTCGCAGAGCCGGCCGATGAGCCGCAGGATCGCATTGGTCTGGCTGAAGACCCCGTGGCCCTCGATCTCGAGCACCGGCAGCGAGCCGAACGGCAGCTCGGGCTTCAGCTTCAAAAAAGCGTCGCGGTCGACGCGCTCGTCGTCGAACGCCCGCCCGGCGATCACCAGCGCCAGGCGAACATCCTCGCCCCGGCTGCCCGCCATGTCGAAATAGGTGACCTTGAACTCGGCCATTGGCCCTCCTCGTCGCTCCGGCCGCGATGCTCTGACCGGCGTCCGGTCATTTAGCCCTCATCCGGATCGGCCGCCAGAGCCCGCAACCCCTACCCGGCAGCGATGAACACGTCGCCGCGCGGCAGCTTCTCGATCTCGCTCACCGACACGTTGAAATGGTCGGCCAGGAGATAGGCGGGGTTGGCCGCGAGCCAGGCCGAGAGGTCGATCGCCTGGTACTCGCCGGTGTTGAAGGCGATCAGGATGCGCGCCAGCTCGCTGCCGGTGTTCTCGATCGAATGGCCGTAGCCCTGCGGGATGTAGCCGACATCGCCCGCCTCCAGCGTCTCGGCGCGAAACCGCCCGTTGGCGCCGAACAGCGTCACCCCGATCGTGCCGCTCACCACGTACTGCCACTCGTCGGCATTGGGGTGCCAGTGCAGCTCGCGGAGCGCCCCGGGCTCGAGCTCGAGCAGCACGCCGGTCATGGTCGTCGATATCGGAAACGCGGCGGCACCAACGCGCCACTCGCGCCCGCCCTTGTGGACCGCATGCGGCTCCTGCGCCAGGAGCCGGAAGCGGTGCGTCTCGGGCGGGCTCCGAAGCGCTCCCTGCAGCGCCAAAGCCGGCTCCTCGGGCGGCACCGGGCCATGGGTGAAATAGGCCTCGCTCGAAGGGAAGCTGGCGAGGGCCGACTCCGGCAGGCCCAGGTTCTTCGCGAGCAAGGGCTTCGGCACATGGCCCAGCCAGTCGGTGACGCTGAACGTGCCGAACTCGGAGAAGTAGCCGTTGTCGAAGATCAGGATGACATGCACGGGCTTCTCGCCCAGGCACTGGATCGAATGGGCGTGGCCGCGCGGGAAGTACCAGACATCGCCCGGATCGAAATCGTCGGTCGCGGAATGGCCGGCGGGATCGATCACCGTGGTCCGGCAGCGCCCGTCCAGAACGAACGCCCATTCGGCCGCCGTGGCGTGCCAGTGCAGCTCGCGCGCCACACCCGGCTCGAGCCGCATCGACACGCCGGCGATGCCGGTCGAGATCGGCAGCTGCTTGACGGTCGCCTCCTTGCCGAAGCTGCCGCCATCGACCCGGCCCTCCGACTTCTCGAGCGCGAAGGTGAAGCGCGGCAGCTCCTCGCCCGACAGCGCCGGCTCCGGCACGTTGTTCCAGAACGGCCCGGACGGAAACTCGCCCGCCGCCGCCGGCATGACCGCCCCGGCAAGGCCGGCGATGGCCGCCGTCTGGAAAAGACCGCGTCTCGACGTGTCCGACATGGCGTCCGGCCCCGTTCTTGTTTCACCAGTCGATAGACCGGAACACGTCGCCCGGCAATCGGCGCCCATCAGGCCCCCGGCCCCTCCGGCCGGGTCACGATGAACGTCGCCACCGGCACCAGCACGGCCACCTGCACCAGCACCACCCAGAAAGGTGCTCCGAGCACCAGCGCCAGACCGACCGCCGCCGCCATCGCCAGGACCGCCATGACCTTGGCCCGCCGCGCGATCGCCCGATGCTCCGCCCAGTGCAGCAAGGTCGGCCCGAGCCTGGGATGCTCGTGCAGCCAGCGCAGCAGCCGCTCCGAGCTGCGCGCGAAGCAGAAGGCGGCCAGCAGCAAAAGCGGCGTGGTCGGCACCAGCGGCAAAAAAATCCCGACGACCGCCACGCCCACGCAGAGCAGGCCGAGCAGCAGCCAGCCGGAGCGCCGGAGCGTCGGCAACATGATGGGCGATCTCCAGAATGCTGGCGGCGACGAGCTCACACCGGGGCAGGACAGGGGCCGGGCGACGCCCAGGTCGCGGCCAAGGCCGGGGTTTTGGCCTGGAGCGGCAAAAGCCGGACAATCGCTAACTTGTGAGAAGCAATTGGGCGTGGTGAGCGGGGGATGGCGACCACAATCGCGCTGATTGGCGTTTCTCGCCCGAGGAAAAGCCATCACGACTGTTTCGGTGCGACATCCGAGGCGGTCAATTCCCGCATGAGTTGTGGCGTGACCGTCGCCCGGATTTCAGGCTCACGCTTGCGTACCTGCGCCAGATCGAAGGCCGACTGCATGTTGATCCATGCTTGCGCGGATCCGCCAAAGGCCGTGGCCAGACGCACGGCCATTTCCGGCGACACCCCCGACCGTCCGTTCACCAGATTGTCGAGGGTCTTGCGCGATACGCCGAGCGCCTTGGCGGCGGCGGTGACGCTCAATCCCAAAGGCTCGATGCAGTCGTGCCGGACCAGCTCGCCCGGATGGGCCGGGTCGAGCATCGGGCCGCTCGCTGTTTCAGCCTCACCCATGGCTTCGGCTCCCTTCAATGATAATCGACAAGATCGACATCGAACGCATGGCCGTCCTCGAAGCGGAAGATCACCCGCCAGTCGCCGCTCACGCGCACCGACCAGAAGCCGCGCAGCTCGGCGGTCAGCGGGTGCAGGACGAACCCCGGCAGGTTCATGTCCTCGATCTGCACGGCACTTGCAACCGAGTCAGGATGCGCTCCACCTGCTGCGGGTTGATCCCGCTCGCATCGCCCTTTTCGATGAGGCGCTTGAGGGCTCGATGCCGGACCGTCTCGACCATTCTCGTCTCGGCATTGAGTATACCCACTTCTCACAAGACCGCAAGCGCGGCATGACACGGCGCCGGAGAGTGGGGACACGAGCCGGGTTGACAATCCCGGTTCCGCAGCCTCCTCAGCCGCGCGCTGTCCAGAACCATTTTCCTCCCGGCATGCAGCGGGCTGCCGATCCGTCATCATTCGTTGGAACCCCGCGGCCGGGTCCTGCGTTGCGCAATCCGGATCGCAGGAGATGACGAGTGGCGCCCCGAGCCATCTGGAAAGGCCAGCTGAAGATCAACGAGCTGAGCTGCGCAGTTTCCCTTCACGCGGCGGCATCGACCTCCGGCCGGGTCTCGTTCCACACGGTCAACCGCAAGACCGGCAATCGGGTCAGGCGGGAATACGTGGACGCGGAGACCGGCCAGCCGGTCGGGCGCGAGGACCAGGTCAAGGGCTACGCGACCGATGACGGCCGCTACATCGTGCTCGAGGACGAGGAGCTGGCGAGTGCTCTGCCCGAGAACGACAAGACGCTCGAGGTCGAGGCCTTCCTCGCCTGCCCGCAGGTCGACACGGTCTATCTCGAGCGCCCCTATTTCCTCCTGCCGGCCGACCCCTCGGCCGAGGAGGCGTTCACCGTCATCCGCGAGGGCATGCGGGCGAGGCACGTCGCGGCGGTGGCGCGCGCCCTGCTCTTTCGCCGCGTGCGCTCGCTGCTGATCCGCACGCAGGGCCAGGGGCTGATCGCCAGCACGCTCAGCTACGACTACGAGGTCCGGCCCGCCGAGGAGGCGTTCTCCAGGATCGGCGAGCACCGGATAAAGAAGGAGATGCTGGACCTCGCGCAGCACATCATCGAGAGCAAGCGCGGCGTGTTCGATCCCTCCGCCTACGAGGACCGCTATGACGCAGCGCTCGCCGAACTGGTAAGGGCCAAGGCGGAGGGCCGCAAGATCGCGAAGCCGAAGCGGCGCGACGAGGGCCAGGTGGTCGACCTCATGGAGGCGCTGCGCCAGAGCGCCGGCAAGGAGGGCGGCGGCAAGCCGTCGGGCAAGCGGCGCTCCGGCGGCTCGAGCACCAGGGCGAAGCCCGCCGCCCGGCGCCGGAAGGCGGGCTGACCGTGGCGCTCGACGTCTACCGGCAGCGCCGGGACTTCGAGAAGTCGCCGGAGCCGAAGGGCCGGACAGGACGGCGCAAGGCCGCGGCGAAGGGCGGCGCCTTCGTCGTCCAAAAGCACGCGGCGCGCCGGCTCCACTACGACCTCAGGCTGGAGATGGACGGCGTGCTCAAGAGCTGGGCCGTCACCCGCGGCCCGAGCCTCGTGCCGGGCGAGAAGCGGCTCGCCGTCGAGGTCGAGGACCACCCGCTCGATTACGGCGACTTCGAGGGCACGATCCCGAAGGGCGCCTACGGCGCCGGCGCGGTGATCGTCTGGGACGCCGGCGAGTGGCGGCCCGAGGCCGACCCGCGCAGGGGCTACGAGAAGGGGCACATCGACTTCGAGCTGGCGGGCGAGAAGCTGCGCGGTCGCTGGCATCTGGTGCGGATGGCGCCGCGGCCGCGCGAGAAGCGCTCCAATTGGCTGCTGATCAAGGGCGACGACGCGCAGGCGCGGGCGGAGGACGACCCGGACATCCTCGAGGAGCGCCCCGAATCGATCAAGTCGGGCCGCGGCGTCGAGGAGCTGGCGGACCCCGGGCCGGCGCGGAAGAAGGCGAGGGGGCCGGTCGAGAGAGCCCGCAAGGCGGCCTTCCCGGGCTTCATCGCACCGGCTCTCGCCACGCTGCGGCCACAGGCGCCGCAGGGGGAGCGCTGGCTGCACGAGATCAAGCTCGACGGCTACCGGCTCCAGGCGCATCTGCGCAAGGGCGAGGCCAGGCTGCTGGCACGCAGCGGTGCCGACTGGAGCGAGCGCTTCGGCGAGGCCGTCGCCCTGGCCCTGGCCGGCCTGCCGGTCGAGGATGCCGTGATCGACGGCGAGCTCGTCGTCGAGGCGGGCAACGGGGCGTCGGACTTCGGCGCCCTGCAGCGCGACCTCGGCGAGGGCCGGACCGACCGGTTCGTCTACCACGTCTTCGATCTCCTCCATCTCGACGGCTACGACCTCCGGCCGGCAGCGCTGGAGGCGCGCAAGGCGCGGCTCCGCGATCTCATCGAGGGCGCGCCCGCGCCGCTTCGCTTCAGCGATCATTTCGACGAGGAAGGCGAGCTGATCCTGCGCCACGCCTGTCGTCTCAGCCTCGAGGGCATCATCTCGAAGGAGCGCTCCGCCGCCTATGCATCGGGGCGCACCGCGAGCTGGATCAAGTCGAAGTGCCGCGAGCGGCAGGAGTTCGTGGTCGCCGGCTTCATGCCGTCCTCCACCCTGCCCAGGGCCATCGGCTCCTTGATCCTGGCCCACCGGCAGGACGGCAGGCTCGTCCCGGCCGGCCGGGTGGGCACCGGCTTCAGCCACGCGGTGGCGCGCGACCTCCATCGCCGGCTGGAGCCGACGAAGCGGCAGACACCGCCTTTCGCCGGCGGCGCTTCCGCCATCGGCGCGGCAGACCGCCGCGAGGTCCAGTATGTCGAGCCCCGCCTCGTGGTGGAGGTCGAGTTCCAGAACTGGACCAGCGACGGCGTGCTGCGCCACGCCTCCTTTCGCGGGATCAGGGAGGACAAGGAGCCCGAGGACGTCGTCCGCGAGAGCAGGGTGGACAGCAGGACGGCGGACCGCGCGCCGCGCCCGGTCAAGCTCACCCACCCCGATCGCGTCTACTGGCCCGATGCCGGCATCACCAAGGAGGGGCTCGCCGACTATTGCACCGAGGCCTGGCGATCGATGGCGCCCTTCGTCGTCGACCGGCCGCTGGCGCTGCTGCGCTGCCCGCAAGGGGCCAAGAAGCCGTGCTTCTTCCAGAAGCACGCCTGGAAGGGCCAGCGGAAGGAGATCCTCGAGGTCGTCGATCCGCAGGACGAGTCGGACGACCCCAGCATGGTCGCGATCGACGGCATCGACGGCCTGATCGGGCTGGTCCAGGGCGGTGCCTTGGAGATCCACACCTGGCAGGCGTCGCTGGCGGAGCTGGAGAAGCCCGACCAGATCGTCATGGACCTCGATCCCGGCGAGGGTGTCGCCTGGGATGCCGTGATCGGGGCGGCGCTCGAGGTTCGCGAGCGGCTGGCTGCCGCCGGGCTCGCGAGCTTCGTCAAGACCTCGGGCGGCAAGGGGCTGCATGTGGTGGCGCCGCTGCTGCCGCGCGCCGGCTGGCCGGCCGTCAAGGCGTTCGCCAAGTCGGTGGCCGACGCGATGGCCAAGGACAGCCCCGCCCGCTATGTCGCCAAGGTCGCCAAGGCGAAGCGGCGCGGCAGGATCCTCGTCGACTACCTGCGCAACGGCAGGGGGGCCACGGCGGTCGCTCCCTATTCGACCCGGGCCCGCGAAGGCGCTCCGATCTCGATGCCGCTGGACTGGGCGGAGCTCGGTCCGGCGATCGGCCCGGCGCATTTCAAGCTGTCCGACGCCGCCGCTAGGCTCGCCAATTTCGACCGCGACCCCTGGGGCGGCTTCCGCGCCTCAGCGGCACCGCTCGCCTCGCCGAAGACCGCGAATCAGCGCCGCTGACTCGCTCAGCGGCGCTTCTTCTCCTCGGCCACGCTCCGCTTGAGCGCATCGAAGATCGAGACGACGTTGTCGCCGCGTGGCTCCTCGGGATGCCCCTTCTTCGAGGCGGCCTTCGGCTTCCGCTTGCGCTTCTTCGCGGCGATGATGCGGGCCAGCCCCTCCTGCACCGGGTCCGTGACGAGCTCCGGCGTCCAGGGCCGGGTGCGCGCGTCGATGAGGTCCTCGACCAGCTTCAGCAGCTTCTTCTCGGGCCCGGCGGACTCCACCTCCTCGAACGCCGCCTCGGCCGAACGGACCTCGTCGCCGTAGCGCAGGGTCCAGGCGACGATGCCGTCATCGCGCGGCACCAGCATCAGCGCCCGCTCGCGGCGGTAGAGCACGACACGCGAGATGGCGACGCTCTGCGTCCGCTCCATCGCCTCGCGGATCACCGCGAACGCCTCCTCGCTCACCTTGTCGTCGGGCACGAGGTAGTGCGCCTTGTCCAGCCAGATCCAGCCGATCGAATCGCGCTCCACGAAGCAGTCGATGTCGATGGTTCGGGTGCTTTCGAGCGCCACGTTCTCCAGCTCCTCGTCCTCGACGATCACGAGCCGGTCCTCGGAGATCTCGTAGGCGCGGGCCTCGTCGTCCTCGTCGACCGGCTTGCCGGTTTCGGAATCGACGTAACGCGAGGTCACGCGGCTGCCGGTGGCGCGGTTGAGCGTGTGGAAGCGGATCCTCTCGCGCTCAGAGCTGGCGGGCACCATCGCCACCCGGCAGGTGACCAGGGAGAGCTTCAGGTAGCCTTTCCAGAACGTTCGCGCCGCCATCGCCTCGCCTTCCGACCGTTCCCGCGATGAACGGCAGGCGCGGCCGTTCGGTTCCGGTCTCCCGCTCCGGCCTGTTGCATCGAGCGCAACAGCATCGCCCGGGTTGTTGCATCTGATGCATCATCTTCGCTTGGGTTGTTGCGCTCGACGCAACATTCCTGCTCGGGTTGTTGCGTCGGATGCAACAATCGGCCCGGGTTGTTGCACCCGATGCAACAGGAGGCGACGATCGAACCCACCGAATCGCGGAACGAACCCACCGAATCGACGATCGAACCCGGGCTTCGACGAACGAACCCAAGAGCGGGTAATGTGCTGGAAAAGCGCATCTTCTTGCCCCTGGGGGCGGTCTTTCGAGGCGACGGGCCGACGACATGGCCGGATTGCCGATCGAACCCGGCGCAGGCTTGCATCGCGGCTCGAACTAGGCTATAAATCCTAATGGCGCGCCTGTGCCAGGTCAGACGACGAGCCGGGCGAAGAAGACGGCGCTCATCGTGGCGCCGACCAGGATGACGACGGCGCGCACGACCGAGCGGGGCAGGGCGCGGGCGACGGGGGCGCCGGCGTAGCCGCCGATGGTGGCGGCGATCATCATGACAATGGCCTCCGGCCAGACGACGAAGCCCGCCACGGCGAAGGTGACGACGGAGATGAAGGAGAGGACGAACGACAGGCCGGTCTTCAGCCCGTTCATCGCATTCAGGTCGCGCATGCCCCAGAGCGAGAAGAGGGCGAGGAGCACGATGCCGAGGCCGCCGTTGAAGTAGCCGCCATAGATGGCGACCAGCAGCGTCCCGACCGGACCCTCGCTGGTGTCGAGGTGGCGGTTCCGGGCCCACATCTGCACCCGGTCGCCGAAGGCGAAGGCCAGGGTCGCCAGCAGCAGCAGGAACGGCACCACCGCCGAGAACGCCGCGTCGGAGGAGACCAGGAGGAGGAGCGAGCCGATCAGGCCGCCGAGCGCGGTCAGGGCGACGGTCTTCAGCAGCTTCGCCTGGTCGAAGGCGCGAAGCTCCCGGCTGAAGCCGAGGGCACCGCCGAGATAGCCCGGGAAGACGGCGACGGCGCTGGTGGCGTTGGCGACGACCACCGGCACGCCCGTGTAGACGAGGGCCGGGAAGGTGAGGAAGGTGCCGCCGCCGGCCACTGTGTTGAGCATGCCCGCGAGGAACGCGGCCAGGAGAAGAACGAGATAGTCGACCATGGCGGCCTTCTTTCGCTGACGCGGTGCCCGGGCACGCGAGCCGGCACCCGGCCAGCGCCGGCATCCATCCGGACCGCGCCGGCCATGCCTGCCGTCCTCTCCGGGCTACCCCGAAGGCACGTTCGAGCACAAGCGCCAGCAGGCCGCCTCCGTGGTTGCCTGCTTTATGGCCGGCGCGCCGGTCAGTCGATGGTCGGCGGCGCCTCGATCACGCAGACAGGGGCCGCCCTGGCGGCGGCGATCCAGTCCGCCACCTCCTCCGGCGTCGGCGAGCGGCGGGCGAGGCGCTCCGCCTCGTTGAAGCGGCGCAGCGCCTGGTGCAGCGCCGTCGCCTCCTGCCCGGCCAGCCGGCCGACATCCACCACGCCCAGGGCCTCCAGCATCAGCCCGAACACCGTGCCGATGCCGTTGATCCGGGCGAGGTCGGCGCGCCGGACGAGGTCCAGCAGGAGCGCCGGGTCGATGCCCGTGGCCTGGGCCACCCGGCTCCGGCCGGCCGGCGTGGCGGCGGCCGCCAGAAGCTGGCCGCAGGTGGTGATGCGGAGGCTCTTGAGCCGCACCCGCGCCGTCTGCGGCACGCCCCTGAGCTTGCTGACCGGCAGCCGATGCTCGCCGGGCTGCGGGAGACACACGCTCATCTCGTTCATCGACCGATCCACCACCCATCCTCGAGGCTTCCCGGAGCAGACGAAGCAGGCGCCGTGCCGAGCACGAATGAGCGTTTCGAATCAAGGGCCAGCGCGAGGGATCGGCACCCCCGCCGGGGCGCCGGAGGAGAATTCGGGGCCGCGTTGGGAAATCTGTAAGCTAATCGTTCAGGTCCGCCGAGGGCGCGCCCGAGCGGATTGCCCGGTCGGCATGGAGGCGCCCCGGCAACCGGGCAAGGGATCCGGGCCGCCGGCAGGACGAAGTCGAGCAGGGATCGCGGGCTCGCGGTCAGCAGGCTCGACCCGATCTCGTCGAGGTTATGTAAATAATTCCGACAGGCCGCTCAGCTTCCGGGGCTCCGGTAATCGCCGAGCGCCCGGTTCAGCGCGGCGGCGAAAGCGCAGCGCTCGTCGCTGGTCAAAAAGCGGCCGAGGGTCAGCGTGCTGCCGTGCGCGCTGAGCTGCAGCAGCCGCTCGCCATGCCGCGCCGGCTCGAGCCGGACCCGGACCCAATAGGGCTCGAACCGCCATTCCCTGAGCAGCCGGTTGCCGGCGACCGCCCGCACGTGCAGGCCGGTGCGGTCGAGCCGCACATGCTCGCGGTAGCGCGCACCGCGCCGCGTCCAGAGCAGGGCCGCGATCAGGAGGGCGAGCTCGATCCCGACAAAGCCGGCGACTGGCCAGGCCCCCGCCAAAAAGAAGCCGATGCCGAGGCCCAGGGCGACGCCGGCCACCGCCACCACCAGGAGGACGAGGCTTCTGGCCGGGGGCGGCTGGTTGGGGTAGAGCACCGCCTCGAAGGCGGCGGGAGCGGTCCATTCCGATCCTTCGTCGGTCATCGTCCCTCTCGCGTGAGCAGCAAGGAATATGCAGCGCCAGCCGGGCCCCGCCAAGAGCGAGCCCACCGACCGGAGCGAGCCGCCCGGCGGCCCGCCCGAACGCCAGCCGAAGCGCCGTCCCGCCCGCCGCTCGCTGCTCTCCCGGACCGCCATTTTGGAGCTCTTCGCCATTCTGGCGCGCGACCGGCCGTCGCCCGCGACCGAGCTCGACTATACCGACCCCTTCACGCTCCTGGTGGCCGTCGTCCTCTCCGCCCAGGCGACGGATGTCGGCGTCAACAAGGCGACGAAGCGGCTCTTCGCCATGGCCAAGACGCCCGCCGCCATGGTCGCTCTCGGCGAGGACGCGGTGCGGGACGCGATCCGGACCATCGGCCTCTACCGCAACAAGGCGAAAAACGTCATGGAGCTCAGCCGGCTCTTGCTCGAGCGCCATGGCGGCCTGGTGCCGAACGACCGGACGGCCCTCGAGGCCCTGCCGGGGGTCGGACGCAAGACCGCCAATGTCGTGCTGAACGAGGCCTTCGGCGAGGCCACGATCGCCGTCGACACCCACATCTTCCGGGTCGGCAACCGGACCGGCCTGGCACCGGGCCGGACGCCGGCCGAGGTCGAGACGGTGCTGGATCGCGTGGTGCCCGAGCCCTACCGCAAAGGTGCGCATCACTGGCTGATCCTGCATGGCCGCTACGTCTGCAAGGCGCGCAATCCCGACTGCCCGAGCTGCGCCATCGCCCATCTCTGCCGCTATCGCGCCGCCGCCCTGAAGGCCCAGTCGGGGAGCGGGCGTCAAAGCGGGTCGTAGCCGCCGACCACGCCGTCCGGGGTCAGGAGGCAGCCGGTCAGCCGTCGCTCCGCCTTCGTCATGCGATGCCTGAGCAAGGCCTGCGCCTCCTCCAGGAGCACCCTCGGATCATCGATGGGCGCGCGCCCACCGCCCGCCGCCTCGCTCCAGCAGCCGGCCTCGAGGCCGCTGAACTGCACGTAGAGCCGGTCGGCCGACCGCCGGACGACCAGGCTCGCCGTGTCGTCGTCGACCCCGGCCAACTGCCGATGCCGGCCATGCTCGAGGTCGCGGAAGTCGTGCTCGAAGACCGCCGCCCGCCGCCAGTTGGCGGGATTTTCGCCTGTAAGGAAATCCGACAGATCGTGGCCGTCGCCTTGTCGGGGGATCGGCAGGCCGAGGGCTCCCAGGATCGTCGGCATCAGGTCCACATGCTCGGTGAAGGCGCCGACCACCCGGCCCGGGCTTTGGCGGGTGGGGTGGCGGACGATCAGCGGGACATGGAAGGCCTCCGGCCAGAAGCCGTTCTTGCCGAGCAGCCAGTGGTCGCCGAGCATCTCGGCATGGTCGGCGGTCAGGACGACGAGGGTGCGCTCCATGAGCCCGGCCCGCCCCAGCGCCTCAAAGATCCGGCCGAGCTGGTGATCGAGCTCGCTGACGAGGCCGAGATAGACCGCGCGCAGCCTCGCCACCACGGCTTCGGTCAGCGCCGCCGGCCGGTCGAAGCTCTGGCCCATCCAGCCGCCGAAGCTCTGCTCGAGCAGCCAGGCGAGGTAGGGATGGCGGGCCGCCTCCTCGGCGATGGTGGGTGCGCGCCGGGGCTTCGGCAGGTCGCCCGGCTCGTACATGGCATTGTAAGGTGCAGCGGCGATCCAGGGCGGGTGCGGCTTGATGTAGGAGAGATGGGCGAACCACGGGTCGCTCCCCGGCCGGTCGAGGAAGTCCAGGAAGCGGTCGGTGAGGAAGGCGGTCTCGCTGTCCTCGGCGGCGTAGAGGGCGGGCGCACCCAGCGGGGTCGCGTAGACCTCGTCGACGGTGAGGCGGCCATGGCCGCGCCCGGCCAGATGCTCGAGCCAGGGCCCGCCATCCTCGAGCAGCAGGCAGGCCGGCTCGAAGCCGGGGGCGACACCTTCGTAGGTCAAGAGCCGCGGATCGCCGGCCGGGACGCTGCGCGGATCGATGCTGGTGTCGCTGTAGCCGAAGAGCAGAGGCCGCATGCCGTGCCGGCGGGCGATCTGGGCCGCTGTGAGGTGCCGCGCGTCGAGCGGCGTGCCGTTGCCGATCGAGCGGTGGTTGAAGGCGTAGAGCCCCGTCAGGAGGGAGGCGCGCGACGGACCGCAAGGGGTCGCCTGCGCATGGTGCCGGGCGAAGCGCACCGCGTCCCGGGCGAGGGCGTCGATCGCCGGGGTCCGCACCGGCAGCCCGCCGGCGCAGCCGAGACAATCCGCCCGCCACTGATCGGCCGTGATCAAGAGCACGTTCAAGGCCAGCTCCCCATAGGTTCGACACCCGTCCTCGCCAGGGCACGCATACCCTGCTCGCCAGATCGATCGTGGCAGATCGCCTCCTGGCGTGTCCAATCCAGCTCACCGGCGCGGCCCGCGATTGCGCCGGGTGGATTTTCTGTCGCGATGGGTTAAAAGAATACTAACGTTGCCGCAACGAAGAGGGAGGATTGGTCATGCGAATGCG
>CAYMTA010000018.1:0-60175 GCA_964393275.1 uncultured Geminicoccaceae bacterium
CATAGCACAGACCGCCAATCGAGGGAATCTTATGTTGCTAACAATCCACTAGCTGCTGAGGCCAATAGGAGATTCGAAGAACTGCTTCACGACGATACCAAGTGGTTGGTTGCATCTGCATCGCCTGCTGTCGCAGCCGAGTTCGCAGTTGTGGGCGGGGTGACGAGCGAAGTTGAGGAATTGGAGCTGGAAGCCCTCAACGACTGGATCGAGAGCGAGGGACTGCCGCGCGGGCATGTCAGCTTCGACTATGCCGACCCAGAGACTGGCGACCAGAAGGCTGTGTTTGATCTGGCCTGGCCTGATGGCCTGCAACCAGGGCTGACAGCGCCAGTCGCTGTGTTGCTGAACGAACCGGTGGACGTGCTGTCATTGGCAAGTGCGGCTGGCTTCCGCTGTTTTACCTCGGTTGCGGAGTTCCGCAGCTACGTGGCGAACGAAATCTTGAAATTGGAGGCGGCCTGAGCATGGCAATCTAAGATTGCCATGAACGTACTGTCTTGCGAGAGCGATAAGTTTCCGGTCTTTTCCGGATCAACGATGAAACTGTTCTAACCAATGGCTGACAATGATGTGTTCAAGAAGCGATCGGCAGGTCATCAGGGTGAGCGGTAGTTCAGGGTAGCTGGAATGCAAACGACAACTCTACACAACCCGGATCGGTATATGGCCGACCTACGTCAGATACTTTCGCAGGGCCGAAAGCGGATTGGTCTTCTGATCGGAGCGGGCGCCCCGACAGCACTCCGTGTCGACAAAGATGGCCACATCGCTCCCAACGGTCAGCCCCTCATCCCCGACGTTGCTGGCCTGACTGAAGCGGTTGTCAAAGCCCTTGATGGCAAAGACCAGCAGGTCATCGAAACGTTGAAGGCAGAGATTGGCGGAACACCAAACATCGAAGCGATCCTGACGCAAGTCCGCAGACTCTCTCAGGCGATCGGCAAGGCAAAAGTCCATGACCTCGACGGCGCGGCCTATGGCAGCCTCGGCGAGCGGATTTGTGAAAAAATCGGCGTCATGGTGGGCGCCCGTCTCCCGGACGAACCCAATCCTTACACTGAACTCGTTTCCTGGATAGCCGGAACTCACCGAGAGCACGCCATAGAGATTTTCACGCCCAACTATGACCTTCTTGTCGAGGAAGCCTTCGAGCGCGCCCGCATCGCTTACTTTGACGGCTTTACCGGCGCCCATACCCCATTCTTCGACCCGGTCAGCATATCATCGTCCGAGGAGCTTCCCGCTCGCTGGTCTCGGCTTTGGAAACTTCATGGTTCCCTTGGCTGGGAGATTGCTGGTAACACCGTGATCAGGACAGGTCAGAGGACGGCGACCAAGCTAATCTATCCTGATCACCTGAAATACGACGAAGTGACGCGGCTGCCATATTCCGCTCTGTTCGAGAGACTTCGCGCGTTTCTTACCACGCCCGATAGTCTCCTGATCTGTACAGGGTTTTCCTTTTTCGACTCTCATATCTGCGCGGTCTTCGATGAAGCTTTGGCAGCGAATGCCCATACGGCCATTCTTGCATTTCAGTACCGGCCGCTTGCCGATGAAGCGTTGGTGAGCAAGCTCGCCGTCAATCGCCCCAATCTGAGCGTATACGCACGCGATGGCGCCGTAGTCAGCGGCATCGCCGGACGTTGGCAGCCCGGCGAACTGCTGAACGACGAGTGGAAGGACATCCGCCAGACATTCTGGCAAGCGGCGTCGCAGGGATCAGCGGCACAGTTCCTGTTGGGAGATTTTGCCAAGCTTGCGCGCTTTTTCGCGCTCGCCCAGGCTCAGCGAATGCTTTCTGCGCGCGACGACGAACAAAAGCAGCCATCAGAAGAGGCCACCGCACAAGCCGCAATTGCGGGAGGCACCGATGCTGAGCCGTGACCCTACCTTTCTCGGCAAAGTCGCCGCTGTTTCCGGGGCTGCGCTCAATGTGCATCTTGCGCCGTCCGTTGGCTCCGGATTGTCGGTCATTAACGGGCAGACATACCGTGTCGGTCAAGTCGGCAGCTTCGTAAGAATCCCGCAGGGTTACCAGGACTTGTTCGGTGTGGTCTCCGAAGTCGGAGCCACGGCGGTGCCGGAAAGCGTCAGGCGCCCGGAGGAAGATACCGGACGGTGGATGAAGGTTCAGCTCGTCGGCGAGGCCATCGCCGGTTCCTTCGAACGGGGAATCAGCCAGTATCCGAATATCAGCGATTCCGTCCATCTCGCTGTCGAGGAAGATCTCCGGCGGATTTACAACATCAGCGGCCAAGGCCACGTCACAGTCGGCGCCCTTTCAAGCGCGGAAAGCATCCCTGCGAAGATCGCCCTTAACGAGTTGGTCACGCGGCACTCCGCAGTGCTCGGATCGACTGGATCGGGCAAGTCGACCACCGTCGCCAGTCTTCTGCGTTCCCTCACGGCGCCGCTTGAAGGTGGCCAGCCATACCCGAACGCGCGAATCTTAATGCTGGACATACACGGCGAATACGCAGTGCCGTTGGCGGATGTGGCACAGGTATTCAGCGTTGATCCGCAGCCAGGCGAAGAGCGCCTCTTCATTCCATATTGGGCGCTCGATGCCGGCGAACTGCTTGAGTTTCTGACCGGTGGTCTAGAAGGCAACCGCGAGACCGCGTTTACCGATAAGATTTTTGCGTTGAAGGTGGCGTCCCACGCCGCACAGAATTTTCCCGGCGTGGACGCAAGTTCCATGACGGTTGATACGCCGCTGCCGTTCAGCCTCAAGAGACTCTGGCATCAGCTGATTGATTTCGAGGTTGCAACCTTTGAGGGACAGAACCGGGATCAGTCGACAAAGCAGAATGATGGCGATCCGGAAACGCTCACGCCACCGAAATACAAGCCTCATGCTATGGGATCGGCAGGTCCGTTTCTGAATGCGCAGGCCTTTGGGATTCAGCGACCACTGAACCTGTTGCGCTCGCGCCTGCTCGATCGCCGTTACGATTTCCTCCTGCATCCGGGCCCTTGGGAGCCGGATTTGGCCGGCAAGCCGCAAAGGGATCTGGATGCGCTGCTAGCAGGTTGGCTTGGTGGACCGAAACCAATCACCATCCTCGATCTTTCCGGCGTTCCCAGCGCCGTCTTGGAGCAGCTCGTCGGCTCGATTCTCAAGATCGTTTACGAGTCGCTCTTCTGGAGCCGCGAGAAAACGGAAGGTGGAATCGAGCGGCCCCTGCTTGTCGTGATGGAAGAAGCCCATCGTTACTTGTCCGACACCGCTGGCGGCTTGGCGTCGGAAACTGTCCAAAAGATCGCCAAGGAGGGGCGCAAATACGGGGTGGGAGCGATGATCGTCAGCCAGCGCCCCTCCGAAGTGAATGAAACGATCCTATCCCAGTGCGGCACATTCTTCGCCCTTCGCCTCTCGAACCCCTCGGATCGGGCCCGCGTCCAGGGCACGCTCCCGGACGGGCTTTCCAGCCTTCTCGACGTACTGCCGGTTTTGCGAACCGGAGAAGCGATCATTACAGGCGAGGCGGCGAAGCTACCGATGCGCTGCCGCATAGTGCTCCCCGCAGCAGAGCACCGGCCGCGCAGCCAGGACCCTGCGGTCAGTACCAAATGGGCTCTCAACCGACGCGCAGAAGGTTACGACCGCGTGGTGGCGTCGTGGCGCGCACAACGGCCGCGCGCTGTTGTCAAGGATGTGCAAATAACCCGCGTGCCGGTCGAAGATCAGTCTGCAGAAGAATAAGAGGGACACGATGGAACGATACAACGTAGCATCATCCAATATTCGGTCCGTAGGATATGATCCCCAGACGCAGACATTGGAAGTCGAATTTATGAACGGTACTATATATCAGTATTATGGGGTTCCAGAGAATATCTACGATCAAATGATGGGGGAGCAGTCAAAGGGACGGTTTCTGAACACGTACATTCGTAATCAATATCCATATTCTCGGGTTGGATAGATTGCGTATGACATTGTTTCGCGCCAATGCAGTGAATTCTGCAAAAAGAACAAATATTTCTGGGAGAAGAGAAATTCGACGTTGTTAGGTCACGGCGAGCAATGGCACAAGAAGCGCCTGTGTTTGGTCATAGATCGTTCAATTCAGGTTCCGTTGTTTATGGCCTGCTCAATTTGCTTGGCGGACGCGAGGATCTCTTCGAACCCGGGTGCCGCCCCAAAGATCATGGCCGTGGTGTTGCCATAGTCGCGCCTGAGCGCCTCGACCATTCCGTCGACAGGTATGAGGGCAAATGAGCCTGGGGCGGCAGAGGCCAGATCATAGTCGGGGCGATCGAAGAACATGCGCGCGTGGCGCACACAATCGGCGCCAAGATAGTGATCTGCAAGCGCCGCTTTTCCGACCTCCGAGCCAAGCAGGCAGTGCAGGTCGTAATAGTGTCGCGACACGCGCTGGCCTTCCTGCCGGAAAACACCGCGCCGCTCGTACCAGCGGCGCAAGCCATGGGCGATCACCACCTTGTCCCAGAAGGTGCGGGTGGCGTCGATCGTGGTAACGCCGACGACGGTCAGGTCGAGCCCACTGATCTCCTCGCTGACGTAGGGTCGAATTGTAATGGGACGGTTGGGATCGAGCGCTGATTTTGCGCCGGACTCGATCCGCACGGCCGGTCGAACATAGGCGTCATCGCGCGGCTCGACCTCCGGATACCAGACGAGCAATGTCTGCCCGTCGGGATCGGCTTCATCGATCTCAACGCGCCCGGTGCCGCCAGTGGCGTCGGCGAGCTGCGCGCTGAGGAATTCTTTGAGTGGGCCTGTGATATAGGCACGGCACGCGTCCCGGATCGCATCGAGCCGGGCGCGGCGTTTCTTGTTCGACAGTGCCTCCAGCTCTTCGACCGAAGCAGCCTCGTTAAGGTCGTCACGGAAGACCGTGACGTCGATGTCCTCGGAAAAGCGCTCGATCAGGCCATAGGCTTTCGACAGCGAGGTGCCGCCCTTGAACAGGAGGCGTGGTCCTCCTTCAGGCCGCTCGTGATAGAGCGCATTCAGCGTCCAGCAGACCCAGAAATCCTTCTCCACATTGCCGATCGGCGTGCCGAGCCGATTGGCGGTGGTGAGAAACAGATCGAGCCGGTCACCCGGCGGCGCGGCGATGACCTGCCTGTATGCGGAGTTGGTCATGGCTGGCCGTCGTCCGCATCGGTTGCGCTGAGCAGGTCTCGCAAGAACTCCTGCATCCAGATCGGAAGCGCGGAGAGACCGGCGCGCAGATCGTCGCGGATCGCTTGGCCGTGCTGCGGGTCGGCGAAAAGGCGGCGCAGCGCGGTCTGGACGCGGGCGCACTCATCGTCCTGCGCGAGCATGTCCTGCATCCAGTGCAGCGCCTGGACGACGCGCATCGCCGGCCGGCCGGCCCAATAGAGGCGGCTGGGGGCGGCGAACTTGAAGTGGATTTCCTGCTTGCCGAGCTTGATCGGCTTCAGACGCGCGTCGACCAGCACCTCGATGCGCGCCGGGACGGCGGTAGTGAGGCCGAGATCGTTGGCGGCGGTCATGCCATCCACCACGGCGCGCGCTTGGTCGCGGCGGGTGACGGCGCGGATGACGGCACGATAATCGGGCACGGTGGGGCGGCCCGTTAGCTCATTCTTGCGCGGCTGATCGTAGAGACCGCGGTCGATACGGCGCAGATCGCCTGCAGTGGCGAGGCGCTGCAGGGTCTTGTCGACGGCGGCCCGATTCCCGAGGTCAGCAAAATCGCCGGGCGTCCAGACCTCGTCGGGGCTGGAGGCGATCCGGGCGAGAAGCCGGGAGCGAAGGTCGGTATCCGCTAAGACTGGCATGTCCGAAATATGATACATTTTTCGGACAGATGCAAGATCATGTCCGAACATTGCTACATTCTTCGGACAAGGCCTGCGCGCTCTGTTGTCCGAAGTTTGTCGCAAACTTCGGACACTCACACCCCGGTCGCTTCCAGCTTCCGCTCGGACCGATCCCGGCGAGCGGAGCGAGAGCGTGTGGGCGTCGCCCGCCCATCGAGCAGGTCGGCCATTTCGTCTGCCACCCGGTCAGCCGTCATCCTGAGCGCTTCGTCGATGTGGACATAGCGCTGCGTGACGCCCCTGGCGGAATGGCCGAGGAGCGCCGCGATCGTCAACTCGGAGAAGCCGAGATCGCCTGCAAGGCTCGCAAAGGTGTGGCGCAGCGTGTGCGGGGTGACGTCCGCCAGCCCGGCCTTCTGGCAGACGCGATCGAGAACGCGCACCACGCCGATGAAATGCCCTTCGCCCCAATCGGCCGGAAAGAAGAAAGGGGACTTGGTTTTGGGCTGATCGAGAAGCAGGTCGATGGCGGCCTGGCCGATCACGCGAATCTGTGCACCGCTCTTGGTATCCGGAAAGCGGATGGCGCATTCCTCTTCGTCCAGCCAGGTACCTTCCAACCCCAATCCTTCCATGCGCCGAAAGCCGGTCAGGAGGAGGAAGCGGATGGCGGCGAGGCCGGTCGGATGCTCGCCTTCCTCCGCGGCCGCCCGCAGCGTCTTCCCCAGCCGTTCGATTTCGCTCCGGCTAAGCCGCCGTTCGCGTGGTGCGCTGGCGAGCCTGCGCACGCCCTTCGCGGGATTGGCTTCGATCTTCCCAAGGCGAACCGCGTGCTCAAAAATGGAATGCAGCGTCGACATGGTCCGCGCGGCCACGCCCTCCCCTCCGGTCGTGGCGCCGCCGCGGCTGCCCGCGCGAGGCTTCGAGGTCTTGCCAGCCGCGATGTCCGCCTGCGCGCCTTCGATGTCGCCAAGCTTGAGGGATGCGACCTGGCGGCGGCCGAGGAGCGGCTTGATGTGCGCCTCGATGCGGCTCTTATCCATCGCCAGCGTGGACGGCTTGATCGGCCGCCGGCGGCGGCCGAGGATCCGCCCGGCTTCCGCCTCGGCCAGATACCAGTCGCAGACTTCGGCGACGGTGAGCAGGCCGGCCGCCTTCGCTTCCTCGGCGACAGGATCGACGCCCTTGGAAACGGCCACCAGCTTCTCATGGGCGAGCTTGCGGGCCTCTTCGACCGTCATCAGACCATAGCGCCCGATGACGGCTCTCCGGTTCCTCCCTTCCGGGGTGCGATACTGGATGACGAAGCTCTTGAGACCCGACGGCATGACCTGCACACCGAACCCGCGCAGCTCGCGATCCCACACAAAATGCTCCCGAACCTTGACCCCAACTCTGGAAGGTTTCGGAGCCTTGAGCGCGTCCACGATCCGCTTTGTGATCTTTTCCGTCGCCATATCAACACCTTGTCGAACTTCTGCTTAGAATCGCCCTAATATACCCCTCATCGGAGCCGATTCCAAGCAGTTCGAAGCAAGTCGGCGGCTACCTCCCGGATAAGATCGGTGGAATTGGTTTCATATAACACGTTGATTTATCATGCTATATCGCATCATGGCGTAGAGGCGGATAGGGTGGCGAAAGCGTGTCGGGCACCTTGCCAAGGTTGGGGTCGAGGGTTCGAATCCCTTCGCCCGCTCCAGATTTCCGCGAGGAAATCGATTGGCCGAGAGCGCTCTTCGGGGCGCTTTTTGCTTTTCTGGGCCCTTCGCCGGCGCGGGTCGCCGCTGGCACGGTTGGACCGGCCATCGCGGCATCGGCTATCATGCTTGGCCCAGCGCTCGGAAACGAAAGGACAGGGCATGAAAATCCAGAGGAGCGGGGAGACGCCGTCGGTCACGCCGCCCGCCGAGCATTTCACCGGCAGGGTCCGCTTCGACGCGGCCTTCGGCGGCAGCGGCGACGGCCAGGCGGGCGGTGCCGCCGTCACCTTCGAGCCCGGCGCCCGCACCGCCTGGCACACCCATCCCCGTGGCCAGACCCTGATCGTCACCGCGGGCCTGGGCTGGGCGCAGCGCGAAGGCGGCCCGAAGGAGGAGATCCGCCCGGGCGACATCGTCTGGTTCGAGGCGGACGAGAAGCACTGGCACGGCGGCACCGCAACCACCGCCATGACCCACATCGCCATCGCCGTGGCCAAGGACGGGTCCCGCGTCACCTGGCTCGAGCAGGTGAGCGACGCGGCTTATCTCGGCTGAATGTCCCGGCATCCGCGAGACCGGCGGAACGGTGCTGGACGCCGCGCGCCGTCTCGGGCGACCGGATCCGGGTCGGGGCGACACGCTGCCCGGGCGTCTCGATCGGCTCTTGGATTTGGCGGCGGGCGGCTGATGATTTAGATCGCCGACGGGAACCGCTTTCGCGGGTCTTCGGTTTGTCGGCATCCGTGAGTGAACGCTGACGGAACCGTAGCAGCCCGGGCCCGGGCAGCCGCCTCGACCGGCTGCACCATCCGGCCGCTCCGGATCACGACGGAACACGAACCTGCAACGGGCACAGGGGCGTCGCGCACCTTCTCCAGCCCCGGGAGGATCGGCAGCCTTGGCAGTCTTCATCATCGGCCCCCCGCGCTCCGGCACGACCCTGCTCTCCTACATGCTCGACGGCCACAGCTCGTTGGCGGTGATGGTCGAGAGCCATCTCTTCGGCATCTACAGGAAGGTGGCGGCACAGCTCGGCGATCGGTTTCCCGAGCACTGGCCCGAGCTGGCGCATCGGATTGGGACGTCACGGCCGTTCGCCTATATCGAGCCGGGGATCGACCCGGGTGGCCTCGACCATCGGCCGATCGCCGATTACGCCGCTATGACGCGCGCCATCCTCGAAGCCTGGACCGAGCAGCGCGGCAAGGAGGTCTGGGTCGAGAAGACGCCATGCCACACGTTGCACTGGCGCTACCTGGTCGACCATTTCCCGGATGCGAAGTTCGTGGCGATCGTCCGCGATCCGCGGCCCAGCACGGCCTCGCTGATCAAGGCCCGGTTCGGCCCGAGCGCCATCTCGGCGGCCACGCGCCAATGGGTGCGCTATTGCGACGCCTTGGACGACTTGCGCCGCGCGGCGCCCCGTCGCGTCCATCTGCTCCGCTACGAGGACCTCGTCCACGAGCCGCGCACGACCTTGGCGAAGATCTGCCGCTTCTTGGGAATCGAGCTCGAGGAAGCGATGCTGAGCCCGCGCCCGAGCTCCAGGGTGATGACGGACGACGTCAATCGGTTGCGTCTCAGCAATCGCGTCATCCGCCGGGACACGGGGCGATGGCGCCAGTCGATGCCGGCCTATCAGCAGCGCATCTGCAGCAGCCTGGCGCGATCCACCGCGCGCCGGTTCGGTCTCGACATCGGCGATGCGACCGTCAGCATGCACGACCGTCTCCTGGACTGGCTCGACCTGGCGTGGCTGGTCGTCAAGAAGTCGCGCGACCGGCAGGGCCTGGCCGAGCGGTACGATCAGCTGAAGCTGCTCCTCTGGGCCCGGCTCCGGAGCAGGCATCGATATTTGTGCTCCGTCATCCTGTCGGCGTTGCCGGCCATCTGAGAGCCGGTCCACGCGAAGGGGGCCGGGCGCATCGCCGTCCAGGCGGCCGCCATCGGACCGCCGTCGAGGGTGCCCGGGATCGCTTGTCCGATGATGCCGTTCATCCCTCCGGACGCACGAGCCCGGATCGCCCGATCCGCCAACCGACCGAGGAGCGAGACATGAGCCGTCATCCCGCCGTCCTGCAGCGCCGCGACTGGGCAACCGACGACCGCCTCTGGCGCGGCAGGTTCGAGGGCAGGACCCTCGGGACGGGTGTCACCGTCCTCTTCTTCGCCAGCGAGAGGACGGGCGCCGGGCCGGTCCTGCACCTCCATCCCTATGACGAGGTCTTCATCGTCCGGGTCGGCCGGGCCCTCTTCACCCTCGGCGACGAGACCATCACGGCCGAGGCGGGCCAGATCCTGCTCTGCCCGGCGAACGTCCCGCACAAGTTCGCCAATCTCGGCCCGGGCCTCCTCGAGAGCACCGACATCCACCTCAGCGACCGCTGGATCCAGACCGACCTGGTCGAGGGGCCCCCTGCGCCGGGGGGCTGACCGGGCGTGCCGGGTCGGGACCGAACGCGGCATAAGTGCGCATGCCGGACGGGACGAGGCTGCCCGTTTGTGCGCGAGCGCGAAGCGGGTACAGTCCAGCCGGAGGATCGGCCCGGGCGTTGACACGCCAAAAGAGATAAATTAGCCAATAGCCTCAACCAGAGGATGTTGACCGTGGCGGAGCACGACGCACATCCGAACGCGCATTCCAAGAGCCGCCCGGAGCGGTCCTCCTCGTGCTGCGGGCGGCGCGCGGCGCTTGTCGTCATGGCGATGGCCGTGGCGGGGGGTGCCAGGGCGGCCGGGCTGGCACCGCCGACCTCCGAGGTCCTGCTGACGGCCAGGGGCCTTCTGGGCCGCCGCAACTTCGGCGACGAAGCGCGCCTCGACCGGAACCTGCTCGAGCACTTCGGCACGGCGAGGCTGACGACATGGACGCCCTGGACGGAAGGCGAGATCGAGCTCGAGGGGCTGCCGCTGCGCTCGCTGGTCGCCGGCCTCGAGGCGGGCGGCACGGCCATGCTGGCACGGGCGCTCAACGACTACCATGTCGAGATCCCGATGTCGGATGCCCAGGACTACGACATGCTGATCGCCTGGAGCGCCGACGGGATCGAGTTGACGCGGCGCGACCAGGGTCCCCTCTGGATCGTCTACCCGTGGTCGGCCCATCCCGAGCTCGATATGCGGATAACGAGCCAGAGGTCGGTCTGGCAATTATACGAACTCGTGTTTTATGAAAAAGAGTAAGCGTGATCTATCGATAAGACTTCTTATCCTTTCTGTTTTCATCATCTTTTTTTTGGTCACGTTCATTAACTTCGAGCGGCTGAAACTGGGCAATGACGCGGTACTGAAATCGGGCTCGGAGACCCTGTGGGCGACGCATGAGATCGAGGTCGAGCTGCTTCGCCTGCTGCAGGTCATGCATCGTTTCCAGGCGCTGGACCCGGCCATCGACCGCGAGGCGCTGCGCTTGCGGCTCGACATCCTCTGGAGCCGGCTGCCGCCTCTTCTGCAGGGGAGGGACGCGGCGCCGCTGCGGCGGATCAGCGACCTGGAGGCGCTCGGCGCCCGGCTGAACACCATCCTGCAGGGCATCTCCGACCTGCTCGAGGCCAGCGAGCTCGATGCCGCCGCCTACGCGGATTCCCTGTCCAGGCTCGAAGGGCTTGCCGCGCCCGTCCATGATCTCACCCTGGTCGCCCTGCATCAATCGGCCGAGAGCCATGCCGAGGTGCAGCACCGCCTGAACGACATCTACGCGGCCCTCACGATCGCGTCGGGCGGGCTCGGAATCAGCACCCTGGCGCTGATCACGCTCCTGATCTTCCAGCTGGGCCGGTCCGAGAAGCTGCTCGACCTGCAGGAGCAGGCCAACGCCCGGATCGAGCATCTGGCCCATCACGACGTGCTGACAGACCTTCCCAATCGCCGGCTGTTCAACGATCGCCTGGCCCAGGCGCTGGTTGCCGCGCGCCGGCGCTCGAGCGGCGTCGGCCTGCACTTCATCGACATCGACAGCTTCAAGGCGATCAACGACACGTTCGGGCACATGGTCGGCGACGAGGTCCTCCAGCAGGCCGCGGGTCGCATGGCGGCGGTCATGCGCGAGGTCGACACCCTGGCCAGGATCGCCGGCGACGAGTTCGCTGTCGTGCAGATCGACGTCACGTCCGCGGAGGGGGTGGTGGAGCTGAGCCAGCGGCTGATCGACGCGTTCGCCCTGCCGTTCCACGTCGCCGGGCATGACCTGCAGGCGAGCATCAGCGTCGGCTCCACCCTCTTTCCCGATGACGGCGGCTCGACCGAGCGCCTCCTCTCCAATGCGGACGTCGCCCTGCACCGCGCCAAGCTGAACGGGCGACGGCAGGGTGCCCTGTTCGACAAGGTGATGATGGAGAAGGAGAAGCGGCGGCGCCACCTGGGCGCCCGGCTGGCGCAGGCCGAGGAGCGGGGCGAGCTGTCGATCCGCTATCAGCCCAAGTTCTCCACCGCCGACGGGCGGCTCGTCGGGGTCGAGGCGCTGGTGCGCTGGCACAGGGGCGCCGATCGCGAGGTGGGCCCGGATGAGTTCATCCCGATCGCCGAGAGCAACGGCTCGATCGTGCCGATCGGCGACTGGGTCCTGCGAACGGCCTGCCGCGACCTCGGCTCTTCCAAAGGGCGCCATCGAGGGGACGTCTCGCTCGCGATCAACCTCTCGCCGGTGCAGATGCAGAAGGACGACTGCTTCAGGCGCTTGCAAGAAATCATCGAGACGGCGAGCTTCGATCCCTGCCGGCTGGAGTTCGAAATCACCGAAACCAGCCTCTTCAATGCCGACCCGAGCACCCTGGCGAGCATCAGGGACCTGCATGCCATCGGCTCCCGCATCTGCCTGGACGATTTCGGCACGGGCTACTCGAGCCTGTCGCACCTGCAGGCCCTTCCTCTGGATGCGATGAAGCTGGACCGGAGCTTCGTGGCGCGGCTGGACGATCACCGGACACGCTGCATCTGCGAGGGCATCACCCAGCTGGGCCACCGGCTCGGCCTCGAGATCGTCGGCGAGGGCGCCGAGACGGCATGGCAGTACGACGCGCTGGTGCGCATGGGCTGCGACCAGATCCAGGGCTACTATCTCGGCCGCCCCATGCCCATCGAGGAGCTGGACATCTTCATGTCCAGCCATATGAGCGCCCCGCCCTTCGCCCGGAGGGGACACCTCCCTTTTTAACCATGGCCACACCCGGTGAAAAACAATGCCTGTCGGCGCGCATGGTTAAAAAGGGAGGTGTCCCCCCGCGCATGCACGCGGACCCTCGCCCCGCCGCGCTGGCCGCACTATCCTGGCCCCGTCCCACCGCAACGAGCGCGGATGCCCCGATGCCTCTCGAATCCCGCCGGCACCGCGCCCTGACCATCGCCGCGGCCTGACGTGACCCTGGAAAGCGGAGCCGCGGCCGCACCGCGCGAGCTGACGTTCCTCGAGGCGCTCCTGCCGGTCCTCGCCGGCGCCGTCGTCCTCGGCCTCTCGTTCGTGCTCTTCGGCTATTCGGCGACGCTCGGCCCCCTGCAGACGGCGATCGTCTCCGCCACCGGCGGCGCCATGCTGATCGGCTGGCGCGCCGGCCACCGGCTCGTCGAGCTGCGCGACGCGGCGCTCGCCGGCCTCATGGGCGGCTTCGGCACCATCGCCGTGCTGTTCGCCGTCGGTGCCCTGCTCGGCACCTGGGCGATGAGCGGCACGCTGCTCGCCTTCGGCTACTACCTCCTGCAGGTGGTCAGCGCCGAGGCCTTCTACGTCAAGGCGGCGCTGATCACCGCCATCGTCGGCTTCACCATCACCAGCGCCTGGACCGCCGCCTCGACCGTCGGCATCTGCCTCGTCGGCATCGCCCAGCAGCTCGGCCTCGATCCGGCGATCACCGCCGGGGCCGTGGTGTCCGGCGCCTATTTCGGCGACAAGGCAGCACCCTGGTCGAAGAAGACCGAGCTCGCGATCCAGGCGGCCGGGGTCGCTGCCGGGGAGCACGCGAGGGAGGCGCTCTGGACCTCGGTCCCGGCCTTCCTCCTGGCGCTGGCCGGCTTCTGGTGGCTCGGCGAGGCGGGCCTGCGCGATCCCCTGGAGATCGTGACCCTCATCGATGCCGAGCTGCACATCCGCCCGCTTCTGCTGCTGCCGCTCGGGCTGGTCCTGCTGCTCGCCGTGGCGCGCCTGCCGGCCTTCGCCAACATGTTCATCGGCGCCATCGCCGGCGGCATCGTCGCCGTCATGCTGGAGCCCGGCCGGGTGATCGCCTTCGCCCAAAGCGAGGCGCTCTGGCCGCCCTTGGCCCTCCTGAAGGGGGTCTGGCAGGCGATGGCCACGGGCTTCGTCTCGACCACCGGCTCCGATGGCATCGACGCCTTTCTCAGCCGGGGCGGCATGGCCTACATGCTGGAGACCATCTGGCTGATCGCCGCGGCGCTGGCGTTCGGCGGCGTGGTCGAGCGCATCGGCCTCCTGCACCGGCTGGTCGAGCCGATCGCCGCCGCCGCCCGCTCGCCCGGCGCTCTCGTCACCACCGCGGTCGCCACCGGCATCGCCACCAACGCGCTGACCGCCGACCAGACGATCGGCATCGGCCTCTCCGAGCGCATGCTGAAGCCGAGCTTCGCGGCCCAGGGCCTGGCCCCGGTCGTGCTCTCGCGCGCCGCCGCCGATTCCGCCACCGTCACCTCGGCCCTGATCCCCTGGAGCAGCTGCGGCGCCTATCTGGCGGCGGCCCTGGGCGTCGCCACCTTCAGCTACGCTCCCTACGCCTTCTTCAACCTCGCGAGCCCGCTCGTCACCCTGCTCTTCGCCGGGGCCGGCCTCCGCATGCTCCGCGCGCGAGCGCCAGGCGCGCCAGCGCGCGGCTGAGGCCGTGCCGTCGCACGGGCCCGCCTCGCCGCTCCGTGCGGGCACCCCCGGTTGCACGAAAAGAGTCCTGACCCCATAAGCGTTCAGAGGGGGGACACCTCCCTTTTTAACCATTCGCGCCAGCATGCGTCGCTTGGCACCAGCGGTCGGAATGGTTAAAAAGGGAGGTGTCCCCGCCCCCGGGTCTCGATCCTTCACGATTCGAGTGATCGGATCGGCGCCCGAAGTCATCGCTCAGAGTCGATACACCCGCACCGCGTTGTCGTGGAACAGCGCCGCGCGCTCGTTGGCGCTGAAGTCCTTCGTGATGTTGTCGAACGCCTGCCATATGGTCGCGTAGTCCGAATAGAGCCTGTCCACCGGGAAGTTGCTGGCGAAGAGGCAGCGCTCCGGGCCAAAAATGTCGATGGTGTCGAGGACGAAGGGGCGGATCGTGGCCTCGGTCCAGTGGTGGTCGACCATGCCGAGGCCGGAGATCTTGGCGGTGACGTTGGGGCATCGGGCGAGTTGGCGCAGGCCCTGGCGCCAGCCTTCGATGCCCTTCGGATCACGCTCGTGGGGCATGCCGGTGTGGTTGAGGATCACCGGGATGTCGGGGTGACGTTTCGCGAGGGCTGCGGCATCGGCCATTTGCGGCCAGTAGAGCTGGAGGTCGAAAGAGTAGCCGTGCTTCGCGAGGCGGGCGTAGCCCTGTTGCCAGGCGGGGTCGTTCAGGTAGTCGACGCTGGCGGCGTTGAGGGCGGGATCGCTGTGGCGGTTCAGGATCTGGCGGATGCCGCGCATGTTGGCGAACTCGCCGTGCGCCTCCAGGACCCGGTCGACGTCGGGGGCGGCGAGGTCGGCGAAGGCGACGATGGCGTGGGGGAAGCCGCGCGCGCCCGGGCTGTCGGCGATGGCCTGCAGCCAGCGGGTCTCCTCGACGGCGAGCTCGGGTGCTATCTCGGCCTGGAGGTGGACGGACTTCGCCAGATCGAGGCCCCGGGCATCGGCGAGGAAGTCGGCCAGGAGGTAGTTTCGGCAGAGTGGGGTGGTGTCGCCGATCGCGGGCGACTGGACCGGCTTTGCCAGCCAGGGATAGGGGTGCAGGTCGCGATCCCAGAGGTGGTGGTGGGAGTCGACGATGCGCATGCGCTCAAAGCCTCAACCGCCGAAGACGTGGTGGGCGGTGCGGTGCTTCTCGATATGGGCCCAGTCATAGGTGACGCCGAGGCCGGGGCCGTCGGGGACCGGAACGCAGCCGTCCTTGCCCAGGTCCTCCGGCTGGTCGCTGTAGCCGCAGGCGTAGACGGGCGGGACGGCGTTCGCCATGCCGGGGCCGACCAGCGCCATCTCGTAAAAATGGGTGTTGCGGGTGGCGCTGATGACGGCGCGGTGGGCCGGGCCGCAGGCGTGGAACTGGAGGTCGAGGCCGAACGCCTCGCAGAGATGGGCGAGCTTCATGGCCCCGGTGATGCCCATGTCGTACTCGGGATCGGCGTGGATCATGTCGCAGCCGCCGGCCATGAGGAAGGCCGCCTTCTGCTCGATGGTGCGCACGTGCTCGCTGACCAGGAGCGGGGTTTTCAGCTTCTCGCGCAGGCGCTTGTGGCCCTCGGCGGAGACGCCGGCGTCGCGATAGGGGTCCTCGTACCAGAAATAGCCGGCCTCGTCGCAGGCCCGGCCGACGCGAAGGGCGTCCATCCAGGTGCGAAGCTGGCAGGCGGGGTCGAGCATGAGCGGGAAGTCGTCGCCGACCGCCTGCCGCACGCCGAGCACGTTCCGCACCTCGCGGGCCACGTCGCCATTGTTCCAGCCGTGGATCTTGAAGCCGGCGAAGCCCTGCCCCTGGCAGGCGGCGGCGTAGTCGGCGAAGGCCTCGGGCGTGTCGAGCCCGCCCTCCACGTCCTGGCCATGATAGGTGCTGGCATAGGTGGGCAGGCGCTTTCGGTAGCCGCCCAGGAGGCGCGACACCGAAGCACCCAGGCGCTTGCCGGCGAGGTCCCAGAGCGCGATGTCGATGGGGCCGTGGCCCATGTGGTCGTAGGCCCTGATCTCGCGCTTCAGGTCCTCCCAGATCTCGACCCGGGCGTCGGGGTCGCGGCCGATCAGATGCGGGGCGAGCATCAGGGTCTGGCCCAGGGCCGATGGCGTGCCGACCCAGTGGGTGACATACTCGCCACGTGTGCCGTCCCTGGTCTCGACGGTGACGGCGTAGCGGCTCATCTTCATCCGCCCGCCCTTCTGCCAGACGAGGTTGCCGACCCCGGCCGCACCGTGCGGCGGCAGGGCCAGATCCTGGACCTCGTAAGTGAAGACGTGGACCTCGACGCGGCTGATGGTGGTCATTTCTGCCCTCCCGGCACGGGTGCGTCGGCCCTGATCAGCTTCTCGTGGCGGAGCTCGGCCCAGAGATCGGCGGGGATGGCCGCACGCATATGGGTGAGGTTCGCCTCGATGTGGGCCGGGGCGAAGCCGCCCGGGATGACCGAGGCGACAGAGGGATGGCCGAAGGGGAACTGCAGGGCGGCGGCCGGCAGGGCGACCTTGTGGCGGGCGCAGACGGCCTCGATGCGGCGCACCTTCTCCATGACCAGGGGCGTGGCGTCGGCGTAGTCGTACTTGGCACCCGGAACGGCGCCCGTGGCGGTGATGCCGGAGCTGAAGACGGCGCCGATGACGATGCCGACATCGCGGCGCTGGCAATAGGGCAGCTCCACGTCCAGCGTGTCGTGATCGAGGAGCGTGTAGCGAAGGGCCAGGAGGAAGAAGTCGAGATCGACGAGGTCGAGGAAGCGGGGGATCATGCCCTCCTCGTTGATGCCGGCGCCAATGCCCTTGATCACGCCGGCGGTCCGAAGCTCGTCGAGCGCCCGCCAGCCGCTGGTCGCGAGCTGGGCCAGATAGGCCGCAACCTTGGCGCCGGCCGCGTGGTGGCGGATGTCGAGGTCGTGGATGACCAGGAGGTCGATGCGGTTCATGCCGAGGCGCTGCAGGCAGTCCTCGAAGGCACGCATGATGCCGTCGTAGCTGTAGTCGAAGACGTGGTCGAAATGCAGCCCACCGGTCCAGAAGCCGGTGTCGAAGCGCTCGGGATGGCGGGGGGCCTTGAGGATGCGGCCGACCTTGGTCGAGAGGGCGAAGTCGGAGCGTGGCTGGCGGTAGAGAAAGCGGCCGACGCGGTGCTCGCTCTGGCCCCGGCCGTACCAGGGGGCCGTGTCGTAGTAGCGGATGCCGGCATCCCAGGCGGCCTGGAGCGTCGCCTCGGCGTCGGCGTCGCTGACCTTGGTGAAAAGCTCGCCCAGGGGGGCGCCGCCGAAGCCGAAGGCCGGCAGCTCGATGTCGGCCTTGCCGAGGCGGCGTTTCTGGAACGGGTCCATGAGCGTGTCTCCCGAGTGCTAGCGCTGGCCGACGCGCTTCTGCAGGGCGTCGAGCAGGACGGCGGCGATGATGATGGCTCCGGTCGCGAAGTCCTGCCAGAAGATGTCGATTCTGGACAGGTTCAGGAAGTTGCGGATCAGCGCGATGATGATGACGCCGATGATGGTGCGCAGGATGTTGCCCTGGCCGCCATAGAGGCTGGTGCCGCCGATGACCACGGCGGCGATCACCTCGAACTCGAGGCCGCGGGCCGTGTCGGCCTGGATGGCGCCGATCCGGGCGAGCAGGATGTTGCCGGCGAAGGCGGCGGTGAAGCCCACGATCATCATGCACTGGATCTTCACCCGGTCGGCGTGGATGCCGGAGAGGGTGGCGACCATGCGGTTGGCCCCCACGGCATAGACCCGCTTGCCGAAGGCGGTGCGGCCGAGGACGAACCAGCCGACGGCGTAGCAGAGGAGGGCGATGACGAAGGGGATCGGCACGTTCAGGATGCGGCCCTGGCCGATCGCCTTGAAGGCTTCGGGCAGGTTCGAGATGACCTGGCCGCCGGTGACGACGAAGGCGAGCGAGCGCGCCATCATCAGCGTGCCGAGCGTGACGATGAAGGAGGGGATGCGGCCCTTGGTCGTGATGACGCCGTTGAGGAAGCCGATAGCCGGACCGATCAGGAGCGAGAGGATGACCGCCGGGACCACGCCGATCTCCTGCATCAAGGCGGCCGAGACGGCGGCGGCCAGCGCCACGACGGATCCGACGGAGATGTCGAACTCGCCCGAGATCATGACGATGGTCATGCCGGCCGCGACGATCAGGTTGACCGCCATCTGGCCCATCAGGTTCGAGATGTTGATCCAGGAGAGGAAGCGCGGCGAGAGGATCGACATGACGACGACGAGGACCGCCAGCACGGCCAGGGCCTGCAGCAGGCCGTAGGATTGCAGCAGGAGCTCGCGCCGCCGGCTCGGGTTGCTCATCATCATGCGGCGAGCCGCTCCCCGCTGACCGAGGCGTGGAGGATCGCACCGCGCTCGATGGCGGCACCGGCGAGGTCGGCGGTGATGCGGCCGCGGAACATGACCAGGACGCGGTCGCACAAGGTGGTGAGCTCGTCGATCTCGGCGGTGATCAGGAGCACGCCGACGCCGGTGGCCGCGGTCTCGCGGACGATCGCCCGGATCTCGGCCTTGGAGCCGACATCGATGCCGATGGTCGGCTCGTCCATGATGAAGACCTTGGGCCGCGTCGCCAGCCACTTGGCGAAGAGCACCTTTTGCTGGTTGCCGCCGGAGAGCGCCTTGGCCGGGGTGGCGGGGCCTGGAGCACGAATGTTGAGCCTCGCTATCGCCTCGCGGCCGGCGGCGAGCATGGCCCGAAGATCGAGGATGCCGCCTCTGCCGGCGAAGCGGCTGAGCACCGGCAGCGTGACGTTCTCGAAGATCGGGCTCTCGGGCAGCAGGCCCTCGCGCAGCCGGTCGTTGGTCAGGAGCACGATGCCGGCGTCGAGCGCGTCGCGCGGGGTCTTGACCTCGAGCGGCCGACCGTGCAGGCGGAGCGTGCCGGCCTCGAGCTTCGTGTCCGGGCTCGCCACGATCGCCTTGCCGAGGGCGCCGAGGCCGGAGCCGGTGAGCCCGGTGATGCCCAGGATCTCGCCCTCGTGCAGCGTGAAGGCGACGTCGCGCGGGCCGCCGCGCACCCTGAGGCCCGAAACCTCGAGGAGCGGCGCCCCGATCGCCCGCCCGGCGCCCCGCTCGTGCTGGTGGTCGAGCTCGTGGCCGATCATCGCCGCCACCACCTCGGGCAAGGTGAGATCGGCCGAGGCACCGACCAGCGAGACGGCGCCGTCGCGGAGCACGGTGATCTCGTCGGCGACCTCGAAGACCTCGGTGATGTAGTGGGAGATGAAGACGATGCCGACCCCCTGTCCGGCCAGCTCGCGGATCAGGTCGAGCACGAGGCGGACCTCGGCCTCGGCCAAGGACGAGGTCGGCTCGTCGAGCAGGAGGAGGCGCGCCTCGCGGCTGATGGCTTTGAGGATCTGGACCATCTTGCGCTGGTCGTTGGGCAGGTCCTGGACCAGCGTCTCCGGCGCGCACGCGATGCCGTAGCGCTCCAGGAGCGCCGCCGTGCGGCGGTGCAGCTCCCGGCCGCGGATGATGCCGAGGGGCCCCAGCGTCGGCTCGTTGGCGAGGAAGACGTTCTCGGCCACGGTCTGCGTCAGGATCAGGTTGACGTCCTGGTGCACGGTGACGATGCCCCGGGCCAGGGCCGCCGCCGTGTCCGTCACGGCGAGCGGCTCGCCCGCGAGGCGCATCGTGCCGGCGTCGGCCGGGTAGAGGCCGGCGATGATCTTGGTCAGCGTCGACTTGCCGGCCCCGTTCTCGCC
This sequence comes from uncultured Geminicoccaceae bacterium, assembly GCA_964393275.1. GTDB lineage: Bacteria > Pseudomonadota > Alphaproteobacteria > Geminicoccales > Geminicoccaceae > SLRI01. Next base: position 20,033 of record CAYMTA010000018.1, read on the forward strand.
GACGAGGGCATGGATGCGCCCGGCATGAACGTCGAAGTCCACACCCTTGAGTGCCTGCACCCCGCCGAACGCCTTGGCGATGCCCCGGCAGGCGAGGAGCGGCTCACCCGCCATCGACCGCTCCCCGCCAACCGCTATTGGCGACGCCTACTGGCCGCCCGTCACCTGCGGATCGTCGGCGAACTCGGCCGCGTTCTCCTGGGTCAGCAGCCTGGTCGGGATGTCCATGCGCTCGACCGGGGTGCCGCCCTGCAGCTTCGTCACCATCGCGTTCACGCCCTCGTAGCCCATGAGGAACGGGTCCTGGACGACGAGGCCGAGGATCCTGCCTTCCTTCACCAGTTCGTAGGAGACCGGATCGAGGTCGAAGGAGACGAGCTTGACGTCCTGGCGGCCGGCCGCCTCGAGGGCGGCCATCGCACCCTGCGCCACCACCTGGTTGAAGAAGAAGACGCCCTTGATGTCGGGGATGGCGACCAGCGTGTCCTCCATCAGCCGCCGGCCCTCCTCGAGCGAGAGCTTCAAGAACTTCTCGGGCTGGACGTCGAGGCCGATCTCCTTGGCCCGGTCCTCGAAGCCGCGCTGGCGGTTCTGGGCGTTGTCGTTGCCGGGCGCGTGGTCGAAGGTGATGACCTTCGCCCCCGCCGGCACGTTCGCCGCCATGAGGTCGGCGGCCGAGACGCCGCCGGCGTAGTTGTCGGTGATGATGAAGGTGTCCCAGGTGCCGGACTGCAGGCCGATGTCGGTGATGACGACCGGGATGCCCTCGGCGTTGTAGATGTTCTTGACCGGCTCGGCGACGACGATGCTGTCGCCCGGGAAGAGGATCAGGCCGTCGATGCCCTGGGCGTAGAGGTCCTCGAGGTCGGCCACCTGGCGGGTGGTGTCGGTGTCGCCGCCATTGGTGAAGATGAGGTCGACGTTCGCGCCCTTCGCGGCCCATTCGGCGGCGGCCTTCTTCGCCCCGTTCGCCATGGTGACGAGGAAGGGGTTGGTGCCCCAGAACTGCGAGTAGCCGACCGTGTAGTCCTCGGCGGCGGCGGGTGTGCCGGCCAAGAGGCCGAGCGCCAGGAGCGCGCCCGTGATCATTCCGCGCCGATCTTGCATCGTTCTTCTCCCCCCATGGCCGAAGTCGCTTCATCGCTTCGTGCCGGCGGACGATGCCACGCGGCGGGTGCCGAGACAAGGCGTGCGGCGTCCGCTGTCGCAAGGGTTTTGACAAAGCGCGGCCGGCGCTCATACTCTTTCGACGCCTCTTGGCGGGTCGGCACGGCAAATCATCGATCGACCAGCGAACGAGTCGAGACGACTCAGGGATCAGGGAGCCCGAGACAGATGAAAGCACTGGCTATCGGCCTTCTGGCCGGCACGTTCCTCACCGGAATTTCCGTCCAACCGGCGTCGGCCGAGGACCTCGTGATCTGGTGGAACAAGAGCTACTACCAGGAGGAGGACGACAAGTTCGACGAGATCGTCAAGGCGTTCGAGGCCGAGACGGGCATCAATGTCGACTACAGCCTGTTCATCAACGAGGACGCGCCGGTCAAGGCCCTGGCGGCGCTCTCGGCCGGCGAGGTGCCGGACCTGAACTTCGGCTTCCTCTTCGACCTCCAGCACACCGCACGCTGGGCCTTCGAGGGCAAGCTGGTCGACGTCTCCGACGTGATCGAGCCGATGAAGGACCGGTTCATGCCGGTGGCGCTGGAATCGGTCTACCTGCTCAACGGCGAGACCGGCAAGCGCTCCTACTACGCCTTCCCGACCCAGCAGCAGACCGAGCACATCCACGTCTGGAACACCCTGCTCGCCGACATCGACCAGACCGTCGACGACATTCCGCGCACCTGGAACGAGTTCTGGCAGTACTTCTGCGACCAGCAGGGCGAGCTGAGGAAGGTCACCGGCAACCGGAATTTCTACGGAATCGGCCAGCCGATGTCGAGCTCGGCCTCGGACACGATCTTCAGCTTCATGATGTTCGCCAACGCGTTCAACGTCCAATGGATCGACGCGGACGGCAACTCGGTGATCGGCGACCATCGCCAGGAGCTGATCGACGCCCTCGACAGCTACGTCATGCCGGCGCGCGAGCGCTGCAACCCGCCGGGTGCCGTGAACTGGATCGACAGCGACAACAACGTCAACTTCCTGAACCAGGTGACGTTGATGACCCCCAACCCGTCGATGTCGATCCCGGCCTCGCAGTACCAGCAGAACCCGGAGAACTACAGGACCAACATCGCCAGCATCGAGTGGCCGGACAAGCCGAACGGCGATCCGATCGTCTACATGACGGCGATCAAGACGGCGGTCATCTTCGAGGGGGCGAAGAACGTCGAGGGGGCCAAGGAGTTCATGCGCTTCCTCTACAAGCCCGAGAATATCGGCCCCTATCTCGAGGGCTCGCTCGGCCGCTGGTTCCCGGTCATGCCGGAGCTCGTGGACACGCCGTTCTGGCAGGACGACAGCGATCCGCACCGGCGGATCCACCGGCTGCAGTACATGGAGCGGCCGCAGAACCCCTTCCCCTTCGTCTACAACTACCGCTTCATGCCGATCATGACCGAGAACGCCATCGGCAAGGCGGTCGGACGGATCGTGCTCGAGGACTGGTCGACGGAGGACGCTGCCGACGAGCTGATCGAGCGCGTCGAGTTGGCACTCAAGGGCTGACGCCTGACGACGGAAGCGGCGCCGCCTCGGCGGCCCCGCTTCCTTTCCCCAAGGCTCGCCGTTGCGCGAGCGAAGGCCGGGAGATGGCGGGATGGCTGCACGCGCCGACGAGGCCACTGTCGCGATCGAGCCGAAGCGCAACCCGGCGCCCTGGACCCCGGAGCTGACCTGGGGTGCGATCCTGCTCATCCCCTACATCACCGTCTTCTTCCTCTTCGTCGTCTGGCCGGTCGGCTACGGCGTCTGGCTCGGCCGCGACCCCGACAGCTACCGCCGGCTCCTGGCCGACCCGGTCTATCTCCGCACGGTCTGGAACACGGCCGCCTTCCTCGGCATCGGCGTCAACCTCAAGCTCGTCCTGGCGCTGGTGCTCTCGGCCTACTTCATGTCGCAGCGGGTCTGGATCCGCTGGCTCTCGGTGCTCTTCATCCTGCCCTGGGCGGTGCCGTCGATCCCGACCATCCTCTCCTTCCGCTGGATGCTGAACTCCGAGTGGGGGATGCTGAACGGCATGCTCTGGGACTTCTTCCGCATCGAGGGCCCCTACTGGCTGGTCGATCCCAAGCTGGCGCTCTCCTCGGCGATCGCCGTCCACATCTGGAAGTACCTGCCGTTCTGGACGCTGATCCTGATGGCCGGGCGGAGCGCCATCCCGACCGACTACTACGAGGCGGCACGGATCGACGGTGCGAGCCGGATGCAGATGTTCGCCTATGTGACCTGGCCGCAGATCCGCAACCTCTACATCACCAGCACGCTGCTCTCGACCATCTGGACGCTCGGCGACTTCAACAGCATCTACCTTCTGACCGGCGGCGGGCCGAACGAGCTGACCCACGTCCTGGCGACGCTCGGCATCCGCTACGCCTTTCGCCTGCAGGAGCTCGACATGGGTGTCGCCACGGTGATGACCGCCGTGCCGATCCTGGTGCCGCTGGTCTTCATCCTGATCAGGCGGCTCGGCGGGAAGGTCGAGTGATGGCGGCCGGGAACGAGGCGGCGACCCGCGGCAGCGCCCGCCGGCGCGGCCTCCTCGACTTCGTCACCCATCCGGTGCGCCGGGTGCTCGAGGAGGGCTTCATGGCCGTCTTCGGCATCGTCATCCTGATCTGGACGATGCTGCCGCTCTACCACATGGCCGTGGTCTCGATCACGCCCCTGCAGGACGCCTTCGGCGGCAAGTTCTGGCCCGAGAACCCGACGCTCGAGAACTACCGGACCGTGCTCTTCCAGGAGCACTACTTCCTGCGCGAGTTCTGGCGCCAGCTCGCCAACAGCCTGTTCGTGGCGGTCGCCACCATGGCCATCGTGCTGTTCGTCGCCAGCCTCGCCAGCTTCGCCATCAGCCGGCTCAAGGCGCGCCATGGCCATGTCGTCTCCAACACGGCCCTCTTGACCTACCTGATCCCGATGGCCTTCGTCGCCATCCCGTTCTACCGGGTGATGTCCGACTACGGCCTCTTGAACACGCTCTGGGCGCTGACCTTCGCCATGGCGACCTTCGCCACACCCTACGCCATCTGGGTTTTTCGCCAGTACAGCGACACCATCCCCTTCGAGCTCGACGAGGCGGCCAGGGTCGACGGGGCGACGCCCTTGCAGCTCTACTGGCTCGTCTACCTGCCGCTCATGCGCCCCGCGATGATCGCCATCGGCACCTACGCGCTGCTCCTCGCCTGGAACGAGTACCTCTACGCCTTCCTGCTCCTCGACAACGAGGCGCGGATGACCATCCCGGTCGCCATGGGCTTCTTCCTCAACACCGACGACGCGCCCTGGTCGCTCCTGATGGCGACCGCGATCATCTACTCGCTGCCGCCCGCGGCCCTCTATTATTCGGTTCGCCGCTACATGGTGTCAGGGCTGACCGCCGGCGCCACCAAGGCCTGAGCGCCTTCGGCTCCGCCAGGGCTCGAGCCCGGTCGGCACGGCCGCCGCCAGTGCTTTGGTGTAGGGATGGGTGGGGTTCCGCCAGAGCTCCGCCCCCCGCCCCTCCTCGACCACCCGGCTCCGCCAGAGGACGGCCGTGCGGTCGGCGAGGCGCTGGACCACCCCGAGGTCGTGGCTGACGAAGAGGATGCCCAGCCCCTCCGACCGCACCAGGCGGACCAGCAGGTTCAGGACCTGGGCACGCACCGAGACATCGAGCGAGGCCACGGGCTCGTCGCAGACGAGGAGGTCCGGTCCGGCGGCGAGGGCCCGGGCGATGGCGGCGCGCTGGAGCTGGCCGCCCGAGAGGGTGCCGGGCAGGCGGGCGGCGAGCGCCGGGTCGAGGCCGGTCAGGGTCATCAGCTCCGCCACCCGCGCCTGCCGGCCCCGGCGGTCGAGCTTCGTGTGCAGGCGCAGCGGCAGGGCGATCGAGGCGCCGACGCCGCGGCCGGGATTGAAGCTCGCGAGCGGGTCCTGGAAGACCATCTGCACCCGGCGGCGAATGGTGCGCTTCATTCGTCCATGGGCGTCGGTCAGGGGCCGGCCGTCCAGCATGACGCTGCCCGTGGTCGGCCGGTCGAGCCCGACGGCGATCCGGGCGAGCGTGGTCTTGCCGGAGCCGCTCTCGCCGACGAGGCCCAGGATCTCGCCCGAGTCGAGCACGAGATCGACCCCGTCGAGCGCGGTCGCCGGCACCGGCCCGCTGCGATAGACGCGGTCGATGCCCGAAAGCGCGAGCCGGCTCATGGCGGCGACTCCCCGGCCCGCCAGCAGGCGGCTTCCCTGCCCTCCTCCTTCGCCTCGAGCGGCGGGCGCTCGGTCCAGCAGCGGGCAATCGCGCGCGGGCAGCGCGGCGCGAAGGCGCAGGGCGGCAGCGGCGCCGCCGGATCGGCCGGCGGCAGCTCGGGAAAGGGTGCATCGCCGGTTGCGGCCGGACCACCGAACGGCAGGGCGGCGGCGGCGAGGGCCACGCTGTAGGGATGGAGCGGGTGGCGGACCACGCCCTGGGCCGGGCCGCGCTCGACGATCCGGCCGGCATACATGACGGCGATCTCGTCCGCCACGGCGCCAGCCAAGGCGAGGTCGTGGGTGACGAGGACGAGCCCGACCTGGTCCCGGTCGACCAGAGCCAGCAGCAGATCGAGGATCTGCGCCTGGACCATGGCGTCGAGGGCCGTGGTCGGCTCGTCGGCGAGGATCAGGCCGGGCCGGCCGGCGAGGGCGGCGGCGATCGCCACGCGCTGCTTCTGCCCGCCCGAGAGCCGGTGCGGGTAGTCATGGGCCCGGCGCTCCGGATCGTCGATGCCGACACGGCGGAGCAGCTCGACCGCTGCCCGCCAGGCGGCGGCGCGGCCCAGGCCCTGATGGACGGCAGCGACCTCGGCGACGGTGGCGCCCACGCGCAGCACCGGGTTGAGGCTGGCCCCCGGGCTCTGGAAGATCATGCCGATGCGCCGGCCGGCCACCCCCTCGCGCGAGGCGCCGGGAGCCAGGAGATCCGGGCCATCCAGCCGAAAGCTGCCCTCGACCCTCGCCTCCCTCGGCAGGAGGCCGGCCATGGCGTTGAGCACGGTCGTCTTGCCGGAGCCGCTTTCGCCGATCAGCCCCAGCACGCGGCCGCGCTCGAGCGAGAGATCGACCTCCCGAACGGCGTCGAGCCAGCCGCCGCCGGCCGCGGGGAAGGCGACGCGGAGCCGCTCCAGGGTGAAGACCGGCTCGCCCGCCATCAGCTTCGCGTGCCGAGGCCGAGGCGGCGGGCGATGCCGTCGCCGGTCAGGCTGACCGCGAGCACGGCCAGAGCGATGCAGAGGCCGGGCAGGACGACCAGCGAGGGGGCCGTGCGGATCAGCGCCCGGCCGTTCGCCACCATCGAGCCCCAGCTCTGCAGGTTGGGATCACCGAGGCCGAGAAAGGCCAGAGCGCTCTCGACCAGGATGGCCTCGCCGACGGTGATGCCGGCCAAGGCCACGACCGGCTGGAGCGCTCCCCGCAGGATCTCGATGAACGCGATGGCGAGCGGCGCCCTGCCGGCGACCCGGGCGGCGTCGACATAGTCCAGCGTCTTCACCCTGAGCACCTCGGCGCGCACGAGGCGGGCCGCCGGCGGCCAGGAGGCGATGGCGATGGCGAGCACCACATTGCCGGCCGAGGCGCCGAGCACGCTGACCAGCGCCAAGGCGAGGAGGAAGGTCGGCACGGTCTGGAAGGCCTCGGTCAGGCGCATCAGCGCGTCGTCGGCGAAGCCGCCCCAAAATCCCGCGAGCGTGCCGATCAGGATGCCGGCACCGAGCGTGGCGGCGGCCGCGGCCAGGCCGACCACGAGCGAGACCCGGGCCCCGTGGACCAGCCCGGCCCAGACATCGCGGCCGAGCTGGTCGGTGCCGAGCGGGAAGCGGGCATCGGTGAAGGGTGCGGTGAGTGGGCGGGCCACCATGTCGAGCGGGTCGCCGGGTGCCAGCAGCGGGGCGAGGAGCGCGGCCAGCGCGAGCAGCAGCAGGAGGGCCGGGCCGATCAGGCCGGTCCAATGCCGGGGCTGGTGCATCAGCCGCCGCCCGCCCGGCCGAGATGGTCGCCGACCCTGGGGTCGAGCCGGCCGTAGACCAGATCGACCACGATGTTGACGAGGACGACGAGGATCGTGCCGGCGAGCAGGATGCCGGCGAGGAGCGGCAGGTCGCGCTGGCTCACCGCCTCGTAGGCGAGGCTGCCGAGGCCCGGAATGGCGAAGACGGTCTCGACCACGACGCTGCCGCCGAGCATCGTGCCGGACTGCAGGCCGAGCATGGTGACGACCGGCAAAAGGGCGGGCCGCGCCATGTGGCGAAGGACGATGCGGCTCCGGGGCAGGCCCCTCGCCCGCGCCGCCGCCACCCAGCCGCTATCGGCCGCCGCCAGCATGGCGCCGCGCATCAGCCGAAGATAGAGGGCGAAATAGGTGAGCCCGAGGGTCATGGCCGGCAGGACCAGATGGCGGGCCACGTCGAGCCCGGCGGCAAGGCCGGTCGCATGGCTCTCGAGATCGGTGAAGCCGCCGAGCGGCAGCCAGCGCAGCTTGACCGCGAAGAGGATGATGAGGACGAGGCCGAGCCAGAAGCCCGGTGTGGCGTTGAGGACCAGAGCCGCCGTGGTGACGAGCGTATCGGCCGGCCGGCCCTGGCGCAGCGCCGCCACGGCGCCGAGGCCGATGCCGAGCGCGGCGGCGAGCAGGATGCCCGAGCCCATGAGGAGGAGGGTCCGGGGCAGCCGTTCCAGGATGATGTCGAGCACCGGCCGCGCGAAGGCGACCGAGCGGCCGAGATCGAGCGTGGCGAGGTTCATCGCATAGGTGAGAAAGCGCGTGCCCAGGCTGTCGCCCAGGCCGTAGCGTTGGCGGAGCTCGGCGGCGAACGTCGCATCGCCCGTGCCGCCGATGCCGGCGAGATAGGCATCGACGGCGTCGCCCTGGGCCAGCTCCAGAAGGACGAAGACGCCGCCTGCCACGATGAGCAGCACGGGCACCGCCTGCAGGAGGCGGCGGGCGATCTGGCGCCAGGACATCAGCCGCCCATCTGGGACACGAGACTCAGGGCTGGAGCCAGGTGTCGGCCCAGGAGGATGTCGCCCAGCGCGGGTTGTTGGCGACGTTCTTGACCTCGTCGCGGGCCACGGTGAGGAAGGTGAAGTCGACCAGGACCAGGATCGGCAGGTCCGCCGCCGCCTTCTTCTGGAATCTCTGGTAGACGGCGACGCGCTCGGCCCTGTCGATGGTCGAAAGGCCCTCGGCGATGATCTCGTTCATCAGGGGGTCGTCGTAGCCGTACTGGTTCGAGAACGGCACGCCGTCGGGCAGCCCGCCCTGGTAGAGGATGGTGGTCGAGATCGCCGGGTCGTTGCGATAGACCGGCGAGCCGATGGCGAGGTCGAAGTCGTGGTCGGTGTAGACGGCCTTGATGTGGCCGCCCGAATCGGCGGTGACCAGCTCGACCTCGATCCCGACCTTCTGCAGCGCCTGGCGGACGTAATCGCCGACCGCCCGGGTCTGCTCGAACCAGGGGGCCGGCCTGAGGCGCAGCGAGAAGCGCGTGCCGTCGGCACCTCTCGGATAGCCGGCCTCGTCGAGCAGCGCCTCGGCGGCCGCCGGATCGAAGGCGTAGGTCTCGACGTCGGCCGTGTAGAAATCCTTCGCACTCGACGGCACCGGGCCCGTGGCCGCCGTGGCATAGCCCATGAAGATGACATCGACGATGAACTGGCTGTCGATGGCGTGGCGCATGGCCTTCCTCACCAGCGGATCGGCGAGCTCCGGCCGGCGGTGGTTGATCTCGACGGTGATCTGGTAGGTGATGCCCTCGTAGCCGGCATTGATGACGCTGACATCCGGCAGCGCATCCAGCCTCGGCATCTCGGCGAGCGGCACGGCCGAGAAGGCGGTGAGCTGGATGTCGCCCGTCTCGAGCGCTGCGGCCTTGGCCCCGGCATCGGGCAGCACGCGGTAGAGGATGCCGTCGAGATAGGGCAGACCCTCGCCCCAGTAGGTCGGGTTCCGCTCGAGCCGGTAGAATTCGCCCGGCTTGTGCTCGACGAAGAGGAAGGGGCCGGTGCCGACCGGCGCCATGTTGAGCGGGTTCTCGGCGATGTCGGTGCCCGCGTAGAGATGCTTGGGCAGGACCGAGGTCAAGGCCGGCAGGGCGTTCTCGATGAGCTGCGGCGGGGTCGGCACGGAGAAGCGCAGGACGGCGGTCAGCGGATCCGGCGTGTCGACCGCCTCCAGATTGGCGAAGACCACCCGCCCGAGGTTCTGCAGGGGCTTCCAGACCTCCATGGCCGAGAAGGCGACATCCGCCGAGGTGAAGGGCTCCCCGTCGCTGAAGGTGACGCCGTCGCGCAGGGTGACGGTGAAGCTCCGGCCGTCCTCCGACCCTTCCCAGGCGGTCGCCAGGACCGGGCGCAGCCCGCTTTCGTAGTCCATCTCGGCCAGGGGCTCGACCACCTTGCTCGAGACGTAGAAGACGCCGTTGGAGGCGACCATGGCCGGGTTGAGGTTCCTGGGCTCCGTGTCGGCGGCGACGACCAGGGTGCCGCCCCGAACCGGCGCCTCGCCCCTGGCACCGCGCCCCAAGGCCAGGACGCCAGCCAGAGCCGTGGTCGAAAGCAGGATCTCACGCCGTGTGGCACCCATCGTCCGTTCCCCCGTTCGGTTGTCGCCTCGAGCCTAGAGCAGATCGCGAGGCGGATCACCAGGAGACCGGATCAGAAGGCGCCATCGATGACCGCCATGGCCGCGGCCGTGCCTTCGCCGATATCGACCCGGATGCCCATCGACCGGAGCGCGCCACCCAGCGCCGCCACGGCCGCCACCGCCAGGATCGGCTGGGCGGATGGGCCCATGTGGCCGATGCGGATGAGCCTGTTCAGGACCGCGCCCCGGCCGGCGGCGAAGGTGACGCCATAGCGCTCGCGCGCGGTGGCGAGCAGCACGTCGCCGTCGATCCCGGCCGGCAGCCTCAGCGTGGTGGTGGTCGGCGACGCGATCGCCTCCCGCACCGGCCAGAGCTCGAGGCCGAGACCCTGTACACCGGCCCGGCAGGCGGCGGCGGCCAGGGCATGGCGCTCCCAGACGGCTTCGGGCCCCTCCTCCAGATAGAGGTCGAGGGCACGATCCAGGCCGTTGATCTCGGCGATGGACGGCGTGAACGGAAAGGGCCGGTCGGCGCGCCAGGCGTCGCGCCAGTCGAGGAGGCTCAGCGCCGAGCCTCGCGGTGCCCCGGGGTTCGCCGCCATCCTGGCCCAGCCCGCCTCGCTCACCGCGACCAGGCTGAGCCCCGGCGGGCAGCCCAGGCACTTGCCCGGGCCGGTGACGTAGACGGCGGCATGGCAGGCATCCGGCGACGCCTGCATCCCGCCCCAGGAGGAGACGGCGTCGACGATGAGCAGGGCCCCGTGCCGGGCGCAGACGGCACCGATCTCGTCGACCGGGTCGAGGGTGCCGGACGGCGTCTCGTGGTGGACGACCGAGACGACCGCGATCTCCGGCCGCCCCTCGAGCATCGCCGCCACGGCCCGCGGGTCGATGGCATCGTCGAAGGGCACCTCGATCTCGACCAGCTCGCGACAGTAGCGCCTGGCCCAGTGGCCGAAGCCCTTGCCGTAGACGCCGGAGACGAGATTGAGGACGACATCCTCGGCCGCGATCAGCGACGCCGCGGCCGCCTCGAGCGCCAGCACCGCCTCGCCCTGCAGGATGACCGGCACCCCGGCCGTGCCCATCGCCCTCTGCACCTTTCGCGCCACCGCCTCGTAGAAGGCGAGGAAGGCCGGATCGAGATCGTAGGCAACGATGCGCCCGAGTGCCTGCAGCACCTCCGGATAGGCCTCGACCGGCCCCGTGGTCAGCGTCAGGACCGGCTTGCGTGTCAGGGCGTAGCGCATCACCGTCCTCACTTCCGGCCGCGGGGCCGCGCTGCCTTCTTGTAGAAACCGCGCGGCTTCATGTCCCAATAGAACACGCAGCGCTCCTCGACACGGCCGGCCTGGTGCTGGACTCGCGCTCGTGCATCCCCTAATATCGAGAATGCTGCACGGATGATGCGCGTTGCAACTGTTTGCAGCGTCGTATGGGTCAATCGATGAACCTGTTCAAACCACGGGCACGGACGATGGACGAGCGTGATCCCCTCGCCGCTCCGCGTCCGGGCAATCTCGATGGGCTCTTCGTGATGCTCAAGCTCGACCAGCTCGAGAAGGGAGAGCTCGGTGTGCTGCCATCGGTGAGCGCCGATGAATGGCAGGTCGAGATGGATGCGAAGGTCCGCGCGGCCGCCGAGTCGGCCGCGCGTTTGCGACCTTATGTGGAGCGCGCCCGCGCCGCCACCGAAACGAGCGTGGTGCCGACCGCATCCTCCGCTGCCGTCTGACGACACGCGTTGGCGACGTTCGAGCGCGACGCCGAATCCTTTCAGCGTCCGCTCGATGACGCCATCACCAAGGCGGAGCGGGCGGTTGTCCTCGCGGCCTATCCTACACTGGGTGCCGAGGACCGCATCCGGCGGGTGGTCGAGGAGCAGGCGGCACTGCTGCGGTTCATGTCCAGGCTGACCGAGCTGATCAGGAGCAACGGCTTCGGCCGTCTGCCTCCCTATCGCCTGGGTTGGCGTCGACTGTGGCATGCGGTGCCGGCCTGCCATCGCCTCGACGAGTGGCCCTGGCGTGGCATCTTCGTCGTCTATCAGGATCCGCCAAGGGTCGTGGCACTGGTCTTCTCCAAGGCGCCCCATCGCCTCGGGGCACGTTTCGACGAGGTTCTGGCGCATTGGCCGAAGCAGCCTTTGGCGCCCGAATCGATCGAGCCCACAAGTGAGCCACCCTCGATGCCGCCGAACCAGGGCGGTCCGACTGATGGCCTCGCAGGAGCAGAAGCTCAGGCTGGTCCTGGCGTTCAGCTTGCTGGCCTCGGTCGGCGGCATCGCCTACGCCGTTTGTTGTGGCACGGCGCCGGATGGCCAGCGCGGCGGTGCGCTGGCGGTGGCGGCATCGCTGCTGGCGCTCTTCGCCGCACGCGACACACCCGCCGCCGTGCTCGAGCAGCGGCGCATCTTCGACAAGAAGCTCGTGCTCGAGCACGGCACGCCGCTCGAGCGCATCGACCTTCTGAGGGTCGCCCTGGCGGCCATGGTCGACGGGCAGCGGCTGGAGAAGAAATATCTCACCTGGTCCAGCGGCATCGGCACCCTGGTCTGGGGCTTCGGCGACTGGATCGCTCGCTGGTTTGGCGCCGCCGGCTGACCGCTTTTGCGTGGCGTGGCCCGCCCCCGGCTCAGCCGGCCGCCGGGCGCGCCCAGTAATCCAAGACGAGGCCCTTCTCGCGGTGCCGGGAGACTGGCCCGCATCGACGCCCATCTCTTCGGCCGTACGGCTCAGCCGCTTTCCTTTAGCTTCGCGGCGGCTCCATGTCCCGGGAGAACGCGAGCCTGCATCTGCCGACCCAGTGGCCCGGCGTCTCGCCAGCGCCGATCGGTTGCGGGGAGCTCCTGCCCAGCCCCGTCCTACCTGGAGCCGCGAACGTAGGGCAGGCCCAGGGCCGCCGGCAGGCGGGCCTTGCGGCCGTAGAGCACGAGCACCGCCATCACGGCGGCGAAGGGCAGCATCTGGACGAGGTCGGTCGGCACGTCGAGGCCGGCGACCTGCAGGGCCGTGGCCAGCGACAGGGCGCCGCCGAAGACGACGGCGCCGATCAGCACCCAGGCCGGCCGGCCGCGCGCCAGCATGGCGAGCACGATGCCGATGAACCCGGCGCCGCCGGTCATGAAAGGGATGAAGATGCCGGCCGCGACATTGGCCATGAAGGCGCCGCCGAGCCCGGCCATGGCCCCGGTGAAGAGCACGGCGAGGAAGCGCACGGTCTTGACGTCGATGCCGGCGACATCGAGGGCGGCCGGCTTCTCGCCGGCGGCCCTGAGCGTCAGGCCGAGGGCGGTCCGCCGGTTGAGCCAGGCGAGCAGCGGCACGAGCAGGACCGCCAGGTAGACCAGCGGATGGCGGTCGAAGAGGGCGGGGCCGATGACCGGCAGCTCGGCCAGGCCCGGCAGCGGCAGGCGCCAGGCGGCCGGCAGGCGCGGATAGGTGGTGCTGAACTGGTAGTGGTGGAGCAGCGCCGTCAGCCCCTCGACACCGAGGGTGAGGCCGATGCCGATGACGATCTGGTTGAGGCCGAGGCCGACGCAGAGGACCGCCATGAGGCCGGCCACGGCCATGCCGCCCAGGATGCCGGCGGTGAAGCCGGCGGCCTGGCTGCCGCTCTTGAAGGCGACGAGAAAGCCCAGATAGGCACCCATCAGCATCATGCCCTCGATGCCGATATTGAGCACCCCGGCCTGCTCGGACATCTGCTCGCCGAGGCCGGCGAGCAGCAGCGGCACACCGGCGGCGAGGGCGCCGGCCAGGAGGGCGGTGAGAAAGGCCGGGGTGAGCAGCGCCTCCATCAGCCCGCCCGCTGCCGGCGGCGGTGGTCGAGATACTCGGCCAGCGCCAGAAAGATCAGGAGGCTGGCGACGAGGACCAGGGTGAAGTAGTGCGGGACGCCGAGCCGCCGGGCAGCGCTCTCGCCGCCGATCATGAGCGCCGCGTAGAAGAAGGTGAAGACGATGGCGGCGAGGCCGTTGAAGCGGGCGAGGAAGACCAGCGGGATCACGGCGAGGCCGAAGGCCGGGTTCCAGTCGGCCTGGAAATTCCCGTAGACGCCCAGGATCTCGATCGCCCCGGCGAGCCCGGCGAGCCCGGCCGAGAGGGCGAAGACGGCGACGGTCAGGAGCGGCACGTCGAGCCCGGCGTGGCGGGCGGCGAGCGGGTTCTCGCCGACCGTGCGAAGCCTGAGGCCGAAGGCGGTTCGGGTCATCACCAGATGGACGGCGACGACGGCGACGAGGCCGATCAAGAGGCCGCCCGAGATGGTGGTGCCGAGGAGCGTCGGCAGGCGGTCGGCGACCGGCAGCGTGCGGGTCTGCGGCACGGTGGTGCCGGGATCGCGGAGCACCGTCTTGACCAGGAGATTGGCGAAGGAGACGCCGAGGAAGGTCATCATCAGCGTGGTGATGATCTCGTTGACCTGCTGATAGGCGCGGAGCAGCGCCGGCAGGAGCGACCAGAGGGCGCCGACCAGGGCAGCGCCGGCGGCCGCCACGACGAGCGTAGCACCTGCCGGCAGGACGGTGATCAAATGGGGCGCCAGGGCGGCCGAGGTCATGGCGCCCAGGAGGAACTGGCCGTCGATGCCGAGATTCCAGATGCCGGCGCGAAAGGCGACGATCAGGGCGGCAGCGAGGCAGAGGAGCGGCGCCATGCGGGTCAGGGTCTGCTGCAGGCCGAGCCAGGAGAGGAGCCCGCGCCGGGCGACATAGCCGTAATAGGCGAGAGGATCGACGCCGAGGGCGAGCAGCACGAGGCCGGAGATGACCAGGGCGGCCAGGATCGGCCCGAGCGTCACCAGCGCCAGATGGGCGAAGGCGCGCTGCCGGGCTGGTGCCGGCCCGTCGTCGCCGGCTGCATCGAGCGCAGCCTCCGGGCCGGCGCTCATGCCGTCTGGCCGATCATCAGGGCACCGATGCGGGCGCGGGCGTCGGCGTCGTTGGCGACGATGCCGGTGAATCGGCCGGCGGCCATGACGGCGACGCGGTCAGAGACGTCGAGCAGCTCCTCGAGATCGGTGGAGATCAGCAGCACCGCGATGCCCGCGTCGGCGATGGCGGCGATGCGGTTGCGGGTGGCGGTGGTGTGCCGCACGTCGAGGCCATGGGTCGGCTTGTTGAGAACGACGACCCGGGCCGGGCCGGAGAGCTCGCGGGCGAGGAGGACCTTCTGGATGTTGCCGCCCGAGAGCCGGCCGATGGGCGTGGTCTCGTCGGGGGTGCGCACATCGTACTGGTCGATCAGCGCGCGTGCATGGGCAGCGATCCGCCCCGGCCGCTCGATGCCGCCGGACCAGAAGGGCGGCGCGCCGATCTCCTTCAGGACCAGGTTGATGGCGACCGGGAAGGCGCCGACGGCACCCTCATCGATCCGGTCGTCGGTCAGGTAGCGAAGCCCGAGCCGGCGCCGCTCGGCGACGCCGGCGGAGGTGATGTCGCGGCCGTCGAGGATCACCTCGCCTGTGGCGATCGGGCGCTGGCCGGCGAGGGCCTCGGCGAGCTGCTTTTGGCCGTTGCCGTCGATGCCGGCGAGGCCGAGGATCTCGTGCGCCCGAAGCTCGAAGGAGACATCGTCGACCCGGGCGAGCCGCGTCGCACCCGCCACGGTGAGGCCGCGCACGGCGAGGACGGGCGAGCCCTTGGGCCGGTGGGCGCGCGGGGGGCGCGAGGCGGCGATGCCGCGGTCGCCGAACATCAGGCTCACCACCTTCCGCACGGCCGCCGCCCGGTCCATGGCTGCCAGGCCCTGGGGGGTCAGCTCGCCGACCTTCCGGCCGAGGCGGAGCACGGTGATGCGGTCGCCGAAGCGGCAGGCCTCGTCGAGCTTGTGCGTGATGAAGACGACGGCGAGCCCGCTTTCGACCAGCCGGCGCATGAGGGCGCCGAGCTCGCCCACACCCCTGGGCGTCAGCATCGAGGTCGCCTCGTCCAGGATCAGCACCCGGCTCCGGCGCAGCAGGGCGCGGACGATCTCGATCTGCTGCTGCTCGCCGAGCGAGAGCTCGCCGGTCATCTGGTCCAGCTCGAGGGCGATGCCGAAGGCGCTGCGAATCCCAACGAGGCGGCGCTCCAGGGCCGCACGGTCGGGGCGCCGCCACCAGCTCATGCCGAGAACGAGGTTCTCCATGACGGTCAGGGTCGGCACCAGCATGACGTGCTGGAAGACGGTGCTGATGCCCTGCTGCAGGGCCGCCCTCGGCGAGGCGATGCGGCGTTCCTGGCCGGCCACCCGGATGATCCCCGCGTCGGGCTCGACGAGGCCCGAAAGCATGGCGACGAGGGTCGACTTGCCGGCACCGTTCTCGCCCAAGAGCGCGTGCACCTCGCCGGCTCGGAGCGCGAGATCGACACCGTCGACCGCGAGCACGCCGGGAAAGCGCCTGGTGACGCCTTGGAGCTCGACCACGGATGGGGTTGTCGAGGCCGGTTGGACGAGCGTGGCGGTCGCGGTCATCAAGACGCTGTCCGAGGCGAACGGGGTGGCCGGCGCCGGCCGTCCCGAGTAGGGCCTCAGCTCACTCGGCGACCCCAGGTCTCACTCCGCGACGGAGGTGACGAGCGAGCGCACGCTGGCGTCGTCGAAGACCGGCTCGAGGGTGATGACGCCGTCGACCAGCTCCTGACGCACCGCCATCACCCTGTCCCAGACATCGGCCGGGATGTTGTCGGTCCGCAGCAGCCGCACGCTGTTGTCGGCGAGGCCGATGGCGTAGCTCCTGGTGCCGAACGTGTCGTCCCGCAGATCCTCGATCATGGCGGTGTAGACCGGGGTCAGGTCCCAGAGGACCGAGGTGAGGAGGTGGCCCTTGTCGATCGAGCTCTTGTCGCCGATCACGTCGATGAACAGCACCTTGCCGCCGTCGATGGCCGGCGTGGTCTCGATCGCCTGCAGCATGCCGAAGCTGGAGCCGTCGCCCTGGCCGAAGACGATGTCGGCCCCGGCCGCGATCACGATCGCGGTGACGCGGTTGCCGCCGGCGGCGTCGGCATAGGCGGCCGGGCCGATCACCGCGTAGACGATCTTGACGTCGGGATTGGTCGCCCGCACGCCCTGGGCGAAGCCGGCGGACTGCGCGTTCCAGGACGGCGTATCGTCCGAGACGACGATGCCGACCGTGCCGGTGCGGGTCAGGGTGGCGGCCATGACGCCGGCGAGATAGGCGCCCTCGTGGCCAAAGAGCGTGTAGTCGGCGACGAGGCCGGGCACCAGCGCGTTGGGGCGGTCGACGATGGCGACCGGCACGCCGGTCTCCTCGGCGATCTCCGGCGCCGCCGTGTTGTAGCCGCTGGCATGGGCGATCATCAGGCTCGCCCCCTCGGCGGCGAGCTCGCGCAGGGTCGGGCGGATGTCGCCATAGCCCAGACCCTCGGCGACGATCACCTCGACGCCGGCGGCATCGGCGGCCGCCACGGCGGACTCGACCCCCTGCTGGTTCCAGCCGAAATCGGTGGCCGCCTCGGGCACCAGGATGGCGATGGCGTTGACTTGCGCCGCGTCAGCCGCGACAGCACCGCCAACCGCCAAGGCGAGCCCGAGAGCCGCCCCCCGCATCAGACGCTCAATCATCGCGCTCTCCTTTCCGTTGCCGACCGGTCGGTCGTGACCTCGCCGGGGAATGAGCCGGGCACGGCTGCCCCCGCTCAGCCCGCCGTCGCCCGCGCCCAGTAATCCAGGACGAGGCCCTTCTCGCGGTGCCTGGAAACCAGGGCCACGAAGGCCTGGTGCGCCGGATGGGGCAGGTAGGCCGCGCGGCCGGCCTCGTCGGCGAAGGTCACGAGAAAGCAGTGCGTGAAGCCCTGCGCCCGACCCTCGATGCTGACGTCGGTGCCCCACTCGAAATCGACGATCCCGGGGATCTGGCCGGGCAGGGCCGCGAACGCCTCCTCGACCGAGGCGACCTCGGACGGCGTGGCCTCCGGCTTGAAGGCGAAGAGGACGACATGGCGAAGGACCCTGGCATGCTGGCTCGGCATCGGCGGCGTTCCCCGAGAAATGAAGCCCGGGCCTTTCTAGCACGCTGCCCGGCGCCATACCGAGCCCAATCCGGCGAGCGCGCAACCCGCAGCAAATGATGCTTGAAAGATCAGGATGCCGGTTCTAACCATCCTGACTGATGCAAGAGAGGTCAAATCGGTCCGATCGTTGATGATGACCGCCGCCCAGCTCCGCGCCGCCCGCGCCCTGCTCGGGATCGACCAGCGCACCCTGGCCGACCTCGCCGGGCTCTCGGTGCCGACCGTCCAGCGCATGGAGAGGAGCGACGGCGTGGTGCGCGGCAACGTCGATTCGCTGATGAAGCTGGTGGGCGCCCTCGAGCATGCCGGCGTCGTCCTGATCAGCGAGGGATCGGCCAGCACGGCGGGCGGGCGCGGCGTCAGGCTGAAGGCCTCCCCTGGATCGGCGGCATGAGGGGCCAGCACCGATGACGGCGGGACTCGTCCTCCTCGTGGCCGCCCTGCTGCTGGCCACGGGCGCCCTGGCCGTCGTGCGCGCCGGCCGGCCGCGCACCCGGGAGCTGGTCTACGGGGCGAGCCTCGCCGCGATGGCCGTCATCCTCGCCCTCGCCCTCGGAGCCCTGCTCGCCGGCCAGGACTCGGCGCTGCGCCTGCCTCTGGGCCTGCCCTGGATCGGAGCGCGCTTTCGCATCGACGCGCTCTCGTCCTTCTTCCTCCTCGTCCTCGGCCTGGGCGGCGGCTTCGCCAGCCTCTACGGCCTCGGCTACGGCCGCCACGAGACCGCACCCGAGCGCGTGCTGCCGTTCTACCCGCTCTTCCTCGCCGGCATGGCGCTCGTCCTGCTCGCCGACGACGCCTTCACCTTCCTCTTCGCCTGGGAGCTCATGTCGCTCGCCTCCTGGGCGCTGGTGCTCACGCAGCATCGCATCGCCGACAACCGGCAGGCGGGCTACGTCTACCTCGCCATGGCGAGCAGCGGGACCGTGGCGCTCCTGCTCGCCTTCGGCCTGCTGGCCGGGGCCACCGGCGCCTACGGCTTCACCGAGATCCGCGCCGCCGTCCCGACACCCCTGACCGCGACCCTGGTCCTCCTGCTGGTCCTGGCCGGGGCTGGCTCGAAGGCCGGCCTCGTGCCGCTCCATGTCTGGCTGCCGCTGGCCCATCCGGCGGCGCCGAGCCACGTTTCGGCGCTGATGAGCGGGGTCATGACCAAGGTCGCGATCTACGGCTTTTTGCGCATCGTCATGGACCTCCTGGGCGAGCCGCCCTGGTGGGCGAGCCTCCTCGTCCTTTTCCTGGGCGGGGCAACGGCGGTCATCGGCATCCTGATGGCGCTCATGCAGCGCGACCTGAAGCGGCTCCTGGCCTACAGCACGATCGAGAATGTCGGCATCGTCTTCGTCGGCATCGGCTTGGCGCTGGCCTTTCGGGCGAACGGCATGGCGGCGGCGGCCGCGCTGGCGCTGACCGCGGCGCTCTTTCACGTGGCGAACCACGCCGTCTTCAAGAGCCTCCTCTTCATGGGCGCCGGTGCGGTCCTGACCTCGACCGGCACGGCCGACATGGAGCGGCTGGGCGGGCTCATCCATCGCCTGCCGGTCACCGCCGTGGTCGTGCTGGTGGGCTCGGTCGCCATCGCCGCATTGCCGCCCTTCAACGGCTTCGCCTCGGAATGGCTGCTCCTCCAGGCGATCCTGCTGAGCCCCGAGCTCGGCGACTGGGGGCTCAAGGTCATGGTGCCGGCCGTCGGCGCCATGCTGGCCCTGGCGGCGGCCCTGGCGGCCGCCTGCTTCGTCAAGGCCTACGGCATCACCTTCCTCGGCCGGCCGCGCTCGTCGGCCTCGACCGGCGCGCTCGAGGTCGACCGGCTGTCGCTCGCCGCCATGATCGGCCTCGCCGCCCTCTGCCTCCTCGCCGGCATCCTGCCCGGGCTCGTGATCGACGCGCTCTCGCCGGTCGCGACCAGCCTGCTCGACCGGGCGATGCCGACCCAGCACGCGCTCGCCTGGCTCACCATCGTGCCGATCGCCGAGAGCCGGAGCTCCTATAACGGGCTGCTCGTCTTCCTCTTCATCCTCGCCTCGAGCTGGCTCATGGCCTGGGCCATCCACCGCTTCGCCTCGCGCAACCTGCGCCGCGGTCCCGCCTGGGGCTGCGGCTTCGACCGGGCCGTGCCGGCGAACCAGTACAGCGGGGCCAGCCTGGTCCAGCCGATCCAGCGCGTCCTGGGTCCGCTGCTGCTCCGCTCGAAGGAGACCGTCGACCTGCCGAGGCCGGGCGAGCTTCGCCCGGCGCGCCATGAGCTGCACCAGGAGGACGTCATCTGGGACCGGCTCTACGCACCCTTGGCCGGCCTCGTCGATGCCACGGCCGGCAGGCTCAACGCGCTGCAGTTCCTGACCATCCGCCGCTATCTCGGCCTCGTCTTCGGCGCCCTCGTCCTCCTCCTGCTGGCGCTGGCGCTATGGGGCTGATCCCGGTGGAGCTGATCCTTGGCCTCGCCTTGCAGGGGACGCAGATGGCGCTGGTGCTGCTCCTGGCACCGGGGCTCACCGGCCTCGTCCGGGTCCTGAAGGCGCGGTTGCTGCGGCGTCGGGGGCCGCCCGTGCTGCAGCCCTACCGCGACCTCGCCCGGCTGCTGCGCAAGGAGGTGGTGCTGGCGGAGAACGCCTCCTGGCTCTTCCGCGTCGCCCCCTATCTGATCTTCGCCACGACCTGGGTGGCGACGGCCCTCGTGCCGACCTTCGCCTCGGGCCTGCTCTTCAGCTGGACCGCCGATCTCATCGTCATCGTGGCACTGCTCGCCGGCGCGCGCTTCTTTTTGGCCCTGGCCGGCATGGACGTCGGCACCGGCTTCGGCGGCATCGGCGCCAGCCGCGAGGTGATGATCGCGTCTTTGGCCGAGCCCGCCATGCTGCTCATCATCTTCACCCTCGCTTTGGTCGCGGGCTCGACCCAGCTCGTCACGGTCGCGACCTTCCTCGGCTCCGACGAGGTCGGGCTGCGGGTCTCCTTGGGCCTGGCACTCATCGCCCTCGTCATCGTCGCCCTCGCCGAGAACGCGCGCGTTCCCGTCGACAATCCGGCCACCCATCTCGAGCTCACCATGGTCCACGAGGCCATGGTGCTGGAGTATTCCGGCCGGCACCTGGCGATGATCGAGCTCGCCGCCTGGCTCAAGCTCCTGCTCTTCTTCTCGCTGATCGCCTCCGTCTTCCTGCCCGTGGGCCTCGCCCACGCCGGTGCCGGACCCCTGGCCTATCTCCAGGGGCTCGCCTTCTTCGCCCTGAAGCTCGTGGTGCTGGCAGCCCTCCTCGCCCTCTTCGAGACCTCGATCGCCAAGATGCGGGTCTTCCGCGTGCCGCAGTTTTTGGGCGCCGCCCTCATGCTGGGTCTTCTGGCGACGCTCCTGCTCTTCGTCTCCCGGGGCATCTGATGGGCGACCTGGCCTTCGACATCGCCCATCTCCTCGCCGGCGGCCTCGTGCTCGTCAGCTTCATGCTGCTCTACCAGGACCGGCTCTCGGCGCTGGTCAACGTCTACGCGCTGCATGCCCTGGTGCTCGCCCTCTCGGTCGCCTGGCAGGCGCTCACCCAGGATGCGCCGCATCTCTACGTCACGGCCCTGATCACGCTGGTCTTCAAGGCGCTGATCGTGCCCGTGGCGCTGCAGCGCATCATCCGCCAGCTCGGCATCCACCGGGAGATCGAGACCGTGGTCGGCATCGGCCCGACCATGCTGGCCGGCATGGGGCTGGTCGCCCTCTCGCTCGCGGTCATCCTCGAGATCACGCCGGATGCCGACCCGCTGGCGCGCGAGGATCTGGCCTTCGCCCTCGCCGTGCTGCTGCTGGGTCTTCTCCTGATGGTCACCCGCCGCAACGCGGTGAGCCAGGTCATCGGCTTCATGTCGCTCGAGAACGGGCTGATCCTCGCCGCCGCCGGCGCACGCGGCATGCCGCTCGTGGTCGAGATCAGCGTCGCCTTCTCGATCCTGATCGCCTTCATCGTGATCGGCGTCTTCCTCTTCCGCATCCGCGAGCGTTTCGACACGGTCGACACGAGCGCCCTCAACAAGTTCCGGGGCGAGCGCCCGTGAGCCAGGGCCCGGTCGCCGCCGTCCTCTGGATTCCGCTCGTCGCGGCGGCCCTGCTCGCCGCCCTGCCCGGCTACCGGCTCACCTCCCGGCTCAATGTGGCGGCGAGCTTCCTCACCCTTCTCGCGGCGCTCCTGCTGCTGGCCTTCGAGCGCCCCGCGCCCGGCGCCTATCTCCTGGTCGACGATCTCAACATCGTCTTCATCGTGCTCAACTGCTTCGTCGCCTTCACCACCAGCGTCTTCAGCGCCGGCTACATCCAGCACGAGCTCGAGACCGGCAGGCTGACGGCGACCAAGCTCCGCTTCTACCATGCCATGTACCAGATGATGATGTTCGGCATGAACCTCGCGTTCGTCTCGAACAATATCGGGCTGATGTGGGTCGCGGTGGAGCTGGCGACGCTGACCACCGTGCTCATGGTCGGCATCTACCAGACGCACGAGGCTTTGGAGGCGGCCTGGAAATACTTCATCCTCGGCAGCGTCGGCATCGCCCTTGCCCTCTTCGGCACCATCCTCTTCTACACCGCCGCCCAGCCGGTCGTCGGCGAGGGGGCGGACGCCATGATCTGGACCGTGCTGGTCGGCCGGGCCGCCGAGTTCGACCCCGCCCTCTTGAGCGTCGCCTTCGTCTTCCTCCTGCTCGGCTACGGCACCAAGGTGGGCCTCGCCCCGGTGCACGCCTGGCTGCCCGATGCCCATGCCGAGGGCCCGACCCCGATCTCGGCCGTGCTCTCGGGCCTGCTCCTCAACGTCGCCCTCTACGCGCTCCTGCGCTTCAAGATCCTGCTCGCGGCCAACCCGCTGGCGATCGCCCCGGGACCGCTCATGGTCGCCATGGGCCTGGGCTCGCTCGTCTTCGCCGCCTTCATGCTGTACCGCCGGCGCGACATCAAACGCTTCTTCGCCTATTCCTCGATCGAGCACATGGGCATCATCGTCTTCGCCTTCGGCATGGGCGGGCCGCTCGCCAACTTCGCCGGCCTCCTGCACATGGTCATGCACAGCCTGACCAAGTCCGCGATCTTCTTCGCCGTCGGCAACATCGCCCAGGTCAAGGGGACGCAGCGCATCGCCGACATCAAGGGCCTGACCCAGAGCCACCCCGCCCTCGGCTGGGGCCTCGTGATCGGCGTGCTCGCCATCGCCGGCCTGCCGCCCATGGGCATCTTCATGAGCGAGTTCCTGGTCGTCACGTCGAGCTTCGCCCGGATGCCGCTGCTCGCCGTCCCGCTGGTGCTCGGCATCCTCCTCGCCCTCGGTGCCCTGCTCCTGCGCCTGACCGGCGTCGCCTTCGGCGAGCCGACCGGCAGCCAGGAGCCGGCGATCGGCACCAACCTGCCGATGCAGGCGCACCTGGCGCTGGTGCTGGTCGCCGGCATCTACCTGCCGCCGCCGCTCGTCGCCTGGTTCCAGCATGTCGGGGTCCTGCTCGGATGAGGGAGCCTCCATGCCGGCGCTGAAGGACCTTCTGGCCGAGGGCAACCCGGTTTCGAGCCATCGCCCCTGGCCGCGCACCCGGCTCGAGCCCGCCCGCTGGAGCTTCGCCATCGCCCAGCTCGCCGAGGGCAACTGGACGCTCATGGGCCTCTGGGGCGAGCGCGGCCCGAGCGAGCCGGACACCGTCCACATGGCGCTCCTCGACGACGAGCGGGGCACCATCGGCGTGGTCAGCGTCGCCTGCGAGGACGGCCGCTATCCCTCGGTCGCCCGCTTCCACCCGCCGGCCATCCGGCTCGAGCGGGCGCTCCGCGACCTCTTCGGCCTCGAGCCCGAGGGCCTGCCGGACACGCGCCCCTGGCTCGATCATGGCCGCTGGGGCGTTGTCCATCCGCTCGGCGCCGCCCGGCCGAGGGTGGGCGAGCCGCCGGCCTACGACTTCCTCGGGGCGGAGGGCGAGGCCCTGCACCAGGTCGCGGTCGGGCCGATCCATGCCGGGATCATTGAGCCCGGCCATTTCCGCTTCACCGCCTCGGGCGAGACCCTGGTCCGCGTCGAGGAGCGGCTGGGCTACACCCACAAGGGCGTCGAAAGCCTGATGGAAGGCGCCGATCTGGCCCATGGCGCCAGGCTCGCCAACCGCCGCTCGGGCGACGCCACGGTGGCCTACGCCATCGCCTTCGCCCGGGCCGCCGAGGCGGCGTCGGGCACGGAGGCACCGCCGCGGGCCGTGGCGCTCCGGGCGCTGATGGCCGAGATCGAGCGGCTTGCCAATCATCTCGGCGACATCGGCGGCGTCTGCAACGACGCCTCCTTCGCGCTGATGCTGGCCGAATGCGGCATCCTGCGCGAGCGCTGCCTGCGTGCCGCCGACACCGCCTTCGGCCACCGGCTGATGCGCGACCGCGTGGTGCCGGGCGGTGTCCTGGGCGACCTCGACGTCGCTGGCGCCGGCGCCATCCGCGCGCTGGTCCTGGCCATTCGCAAGCGCTTTCCGACCCTGGTCGAGCTCTACGACACGACGGCCTCGCTCCAGGACCGCACCGTCGGCACGGGCATCCTCGGCCCGGCCCTCGCCCGGCAATACGGCGCCGGCGGGCATGTCGGCCGCGCCTCGGGCCGCGACTTCGACAGCCGGAAGGTGCCGGGCTACGCCCCCTACGACCGGCTCGACTTCGAGGTGCCAGTGCTCGAGGCGGGCGACGTCGATGCCCGGGTCTGGATCCGCATCCGCGAGGTGGAGCAGAGCCTGGGCCTGGTCGACCAGCTCCTCGCCACCCTCCCCGATGGCCCGACGCTCGTCGACCTGCCGCTGGCCGAAGGCGAGGGCATGGCGCTGGTCGAGAGCTTTCGGGGCGACGTCATGGCCTGGCTCAGGCTGGGCGCGGACGGCCGGATCGCCCGCTGCCATCTGCGCGACCCGTCCTGGTTCCAGTGGCCGCTGCTCGAGGCCGCGATCGAGGGCAACATCATCGCCGACTTCCCGATCTGCAACAAATCCTTCAATTGCTCGTACTCGGGACACGATCTCTGAATGCGCAAGTTCCTGTTCACGAACTTCTTCCGCCCGCCGCTGACCGAGGCCGCCCCCTCAGCGACGGACGAGGCGCTCGCCGAGCTCGGTCGCGCCCTGGAGCGGGCGACGCGGCGGCGGCTCGGCCGGAGCCTCGCCATCCGGGCCATCGATGCCGGCTCGTGCAATGGCTGCGAGCTCGAGATGCACGCGCTCGAGAACCCCTTCTACGACGTCGAGCGCTTCGGCCTCCATTTCGTCGCCTCGCCGCGCCACGCCGACGTGCTCATGGTCACCGGACCCGTGACCAAAAACATGGCGGAAGCGCTGCGCATCGCCTGGGAAGCCACGCCCGATCCCAAATGGGTGGTCGCGGTCGGCGACTGTGCCAGGGATGGGGGCATCTTCAAGGCGAGCTATGCGGTGGCCGGCGGGGTCGACGCGGTCGTCCCGGTCGATCTCCACATCGAAGGCTGCCCGCCCTCGCCGACCGCCCTCCTCCAGGGCCTGCTCGCTTTGCTCGAGCGCGCCGGCGCCCCGGCGTAGAGCATTGTCACGGTGACCGCATACTTCGTCAGGCTGCGGACGATCGGTGCTCACGTAGCTTGACGACGCTGCGCGCCGATCGCCTTGCCTTCCTCGTCTACGGTCACCGTGACAATGCTCTAGTCAGTCGAGCGTGCCGAGCGCCTCGAGCTTCGCGTCGCTCAGATAGCCGTAGCGGTTGAGCCAGATGCGTCTCCCCGACGCCTCCCAGGCGATCCGGGCGCGGGCCAGCACGTCGCCCTCCGGCCCATAGGCATGCGCCGCCGCGTGGATGCTCGGCGCCTCGGCGGCGGCTTTCCTGATCTTTCGCGCCTGCGCCTCGGCACCGACCGGGTGCGGCTCGTGCGGCTCGGGGTAGCGGATGGCGTCGAGCGGGGCGTCGCCCGTGTCGAAGAGCTTCTGGATCGCCACGGCCCCCGCCGCGTCCAGCCGGCCCATGCGCTCGAGATAGCCCCTGAGCATCATCGGCCAGTGCATGGTGTAGAGCTTGACCGCGATGTCGTCGGCGATGGCCCCGACCCTGCCGTAGTCGAGTCCCGAAAGCTCGTTCCAGGGGGGCGGGAAGGCATGGGCCACGAGCCGCATACGGGACGGCAGGACAGCCCTGGCCCGGCCCAGCAGATCGACCACGAGATCGGCCTTGAAGCGGCCGAGCGCCGCCAGGGGGGCGAGGCCATCCTTCAAGAACAGCGCCGGCTCGGCCTGATAGCGGAGGGCCACTTCACGGAGTGCCGCGAAATCATGGCCCTTGGCGGAGGCCGCGCGCTCGGCATGGGGCGAGAAGTCGAAGAGCCAGCTGTCCAGCGTGTAGGGCGGGTATTCCGGCCAGTCGAGGCGGATGGCGTCGACGGTCGGATAGGCCCGGGCCACGTCCTCGAGCAGGGCCTCGAGATAGGCGGTGACCTCGGGTGCCGCGAGGCTGCCGTTCCTGTCGACCCGGCCCTCGTGCGGGTTGCCGTCCGGCAGGAGCGGCTGGTCCTCCGCCACGGGCCCGCCGAACTGCACCCGGTAGCCGGGCGGGATGGCGGCCTGCACCTGGAGATGCACCTCGATGCCACGGCTCTGCGCCGCCTCGATGAAGGCGCCGACCTTCGAGCCCTCGCGCCGGGTCAGCTCGCCCGCCTCGGCCGGCTGGTAGCGGAGCCCTTCATAGAGCGACGTATCGGGCACGAAGCTCGGCGCCGTCACGCAGCGCAGCTCGCGCCGGCCCCAGAGGTCGCGGTCGAGCAGGCGCACCTTGCCGGCGCCGGCGTCGATCGGCGGCTCGCGCCCCGCTGCCGGATCGTCGCTCGGCGCCATGACGTAGGGCGAGGTGGCGACCGCGTTGGCCCCGGCCACCCCGAGATTGTCGAGGACCCGATCGATGCCTTCCGACTGGATCCATTCGGGCATCACCGTGATGCCGAGGAGCCGGCTCATCGCGGGTCCGGCGCGCGTGGGGTCAAGAGGAATCCTCCGTCGCTATTGGGGGAAGCCCACCATCTGCTCCATGCCGGCCTCGGGCGGCTGCGGGTAGTGCAGCCCGCGCTGGCCGGAGAAGCTGCGGTCCATCCGCTTGGTGTAGGGGCCGGGATCGAAGCCCGTGAGCCTGCCGTCCACGACCCAGCCCTGGTCCAGATCGGCGCCGTAGCAGCGCTCGGCGAGCCGCTCCTGCAGGCCGGCCATGGTCGCCGCATGATCCGGATCGTGCGCGAGATCGGTGATCTCGTGCGGATCGTTCTCCATGTCGAAGAGCTGGAAGGCGTTGCCGGCCGGGTACCAGATCAGCTTGTGCCGGCCGTCGTGCAGCATGCGGCTGGCCCCGGCGCTCTCGAGGCAGTCGCCATAGAGCTCCGAGCGCACCTTGTCGGCCGTCATGTCGAGCCCGTCGCAGCTCTGCGGCACGGCGATCCGGGCCAGCGAGAGCAGGGTCGGCATGATGTCCTGCAGACCGACGAGGCGGCTGTCGGTGCGGCCCGCCTGGATGCGCGGATGGCCGGGCGGGCCCACCAGGATCATCGGCACGTTGGCCGACCGCTCGAAATAGGTGCGCTTGGCGAAGAGGCCGAAGTCGCCCAGCATGTCGCCGTGGTCGGCCGCCAAGAGGATGATCGTGTCGTCGAGCAGCCCCTCCTCGCGCAGCGTGCCGAGCACGGTGCGAAGCTGGTGGTCGATATGGGTGCAGAGCGCATAGTAGGCGCGGCGGATTCCGGCGATCACCGCCGGCGAATAGGCTGGGTAGAAGTCGCGGATCATTCGCAGCGCCCGGGGCAGCTTCGAGGGATCGCTGGACCACTCGGCCGCGAGCGGCTCGTCGACGCCGAGCGAGCGGTAGAGATCGACATAGCAGTCGAGCGGCACGAGCGGCGGGTGCGGGTGGGTGTAGGAGAGCATCCAGAAGGCCGGGCGGGTGGGATCGCGCCGCTTGATCACCCGGCACATCTGCTCGGACGCCCAGTTGGTCACGTGGCAGTCCTCGGGCAGGTGCCAGGGACGGTGCATGTAGTCGTTGTTGTTCATGCCGTGCATGAACTGCTTGCCGGCGTGGCCGCGGTCGGCGAGGTACATATCGTGGTCGTCGACCGCCCCCAGATGCGGCCGCCCCTCCTCGCTCAAGAGCACGTCGTCGAAGCCGATCCGGTCGCGCGGCGGGTAGACGTGCAGCTTGCCGACCGCATAGGCCTGATAGCCGCCGTCGCGGAAGCTCTGGGCGATGGTCGGCAGGCCCGGCATCCGGTTGACCGTGCCGAAGATGCGGTCGCCATGCGTGCGGGTGGTGGTCCCGGTCATCAGCGTGCGCCGGGCCGGGATGCAGATCGGGCACTCGCTGTAGGCCCGGCTGTAGCGCACCCCCATGGCGGCGAGCCGATCCAGCGTCGGGGTCTGGATGAAGGGATGGCCGGCAGCACCGAGCAAAGGCCCGGCCCACTGGTCGACCATCACCAGCATCACGTTTGGACGGGTCTCGCTCATGGGCCGGTGCCTCCGGAGATGCGCGGCGCCTCGCCCGGCGCCGGCGTGTAGGGATAGCTGCCGAGCCCGCGCACCCTGGCCTCGCCGCCGGCGGCCTCGATCCTGGCCCGCTGGTCGGCGAAGGCCCGGGCATTGACGTCGCTCGGATCGCAGATCGCCCGAAGGCGCTTGTCGCCCTCGGCCAGGGTCGCGGCATGGGCCGGATCGCCGGCGAGGTCGGTCGTCTCGAAGGGATCGGCCTCGAGGTCGTAGAGCTGCGGCCGGTAGCCTTCGTAATGCACATACTTGTAGCGGCCGAAGCGCACCATGAAGATGCCGGTCATCGAGGCCACGGCATGGTACTCGGCGAAGACCGTGCGGTCGGGGTCGATCCCTTCCGCGATCTCGAGCAGCGAGCGGCCGGGCAGGCCCGGATCGGGCGTCTCGCCCATGATCTCGAGGATGGTCGGAAAGGCATCGACCAGCGAGACCGGCGTCGTCACGCGCCGGCCCACCGGGACGCCGGGCCCCGCCATGATCAGCGGCACGCCGGCGCTCTCGTCGTACATGTTGGATTTGCCCCAGAAGGTCCGGGTCCCGAGATTGTCGCCGTGATCGGAGGTGTAGACGACGACGGTGTCACGGGCGAGGCCGGTCGCCTCGAGGGTCCGAAGCATCCGGCCGATATTGTCGTCGAGGAAGCTCACCATGCCGAGATAGGCGGCGATGGCGGTCCTGACATGCGCCTCGTCCCGGAAATGGTCATGGAAGTTCTGCACCTCGCGGAGCTTCTGCAGGACCGGGTGGTCCGGGAAGTCCTCGGGCCTCGTGAGGCGCGGCAGGGGCACCTCCTCGGGCGGGTAGAGATCGAAGAACTCCTCGGGGGCGCGAAGCGGGAAATGCGGGCAGACGAAGGAGACGAAGAGCATCCAGGGCTTCTCCGGCGGTGCGGCCGCCGTGGCCTCGAGCCAATCGATGGCGGCATCCCGGATCTGCCGGTCGTACCGGGTGTAGGTGCTCTCGCCCCTGCCGGCGTCGGCGGCGAGCTGCTTCGTCGCGTCCCGGACAGGCGGCGGGCTGCGCAGGATGCCCCGCACGTCGCCCTTCCCGTTCAGCACATGCAGCGGCAGGATCTCGTTGTCGAAGCCGTTGGGATCCTCCGCACTCCGGTAATGCAGCTTGCCGATCGCATCGCAGCGATGCCCGGTTGCCGCCAGCGCATGGCCGAAGCTCTCGGGCTCGCCCCGGTAGGGTGCGGCATTGTCCCAGTTGCCGGTCTCATGCACGTAGCGGCCGGTGGCGAAGCTGGCCCGGGACGGCACGCAGATCGGACAGTTGCAGTAGGCGTTCTCGAAGAGCGTGCCCTTGGCCGCCAGCGCGTCCATGTGCGGGGTCCTCGCGACCGGGTCGCCATAGGCGCCGAGGTGCCGCCGGCTGTGCTCGTCCGACATGATGAAGAGGACGTTCTGGGGCTTCATGGGGAAATCTCCGACGATGTGGCGGACCGCCGTCGGCGCCAGCCCTGGACGAAGGGCCAGACCAGCATGACGACCGAGACGAGGACGAAGGTCAGGGCGATCGGCCGCTCGAGGATGCCGAGGATGCCGTTGTCCGACATCTGCAGGCTGGAGCGCAGCTCGGACTCGAAGATGCCGGCGAGCACGAAGCCGATGACGAAGGGGCCGAGCGGCACCTTCACCCGGTCGAGCAGAAAGCCGATGACGCCGAAGGCGATCACCACCCAGACGTCGTACATGCGGTTGCTGAGCGCGTAGGCGCCGATCACGCAGAAGACGAAGATGACCGGCAGGATGAAGGCCTTCTCGACCGTCACCACCCGCGCGATCCAGCGGATCGAAAGGGTCATGATGGCGAACATCAGGACGTTGGCGACCAGATAGGCCGCCATCAGCGCCCAGACGAACTCGCCATTGGTGATGAAGAGCAGAGGCCCCGGCTGGATGTTGTGGAGGATCAGCGCCGAGAGCAGGATGGCGTCGATGGGGCTGCCCGGGATGCCCATGGTGATCAGCGGGATGAGGGCACCGCCGACATTGGCATTGTTGGCGGCCTCCGAGGCGACGATGCCCTCGGCATGGCCGGTGCCGAACTTCTCCGGCGTCCTGGAGAGATTCTTCGCGGTGACGTAGGCGACCATCGACGAGATCGAGGCGCCCACACCCGGCAGGATGCCGATCCAGGTGCCGATCAGCCCCGAGCGCAGGATGTTGACCCAGTGGCTCCGCCACTCGCGCCAGGACACCAGCACGCGGGCCGCACCCAGCTTGAGCAGGACCGGCCGCTTGTTGATCTCGAGCGCGTCCTTGATCACCTGGCTCATGACGAAGGCGCCGAGCAGCACCGGCAGGAGCTTGAAGCCGTCGGCGAAGGCGTCGATGCCGAAGGTGAGGCGAAGCTGGCCGTCGCTCGGGTTGAGGCCGGGCATGGCGAAGACCATGCCGAGGAAGCCGGCGATCAGGCCCTTGACCATGCTGCCCTGGCTGATCGAGGCGATCAGCACGATCGCCATCAGCACCATGGTGAAATACTCCCAGGGGCTGAAGGTCATGGCCCACTTGGAGAGCGGCGGCGAGAGCAGGACGAGGACCACGCCGGCGATCAGCCCGCCGATCAAGGACGAGCCGATGCCGAGCGCCAGCGCCCGCTCGGGCTGCCCCTGCTGGGCCATGGGATAGCCGTCGAAGGTCGTCATGATCGAGGACGGCGTGCCCGGCATGCGGAGCAGCGTGGCGCTGATCAGCCCGCCCGAGACCGAGCCCACATACATCGCCACCATCATGACGAGAGCCAGCGTGCTGTCCATGTAGAAGGTCAGCGGCATGACGAGGGCGATCAGCATGCCGCCGGTCAGGCCCGGAATGGCGCCGACGAAGACGCCGAGCGAGGTCCCGAGGAGGACGAAGAAGAACGGCCAGGGATGGGCGATGTAGAGCAGGGCCGCGCCCAGGTCGGCGAGCACGGCTCAGAAGCCTCCGAGAAGCGAGCGCTGCGGCAGGTCCACGTAGAGGATCTCCGTGAAGAGATAGTCGAGGCCGTAGCCGGCGATGACGGCGACCGGCACCAGGAGCAGGAGCAGCCGCGGCCGAAAGCGGCCGAAGAGGGCGCCGAGGCCGAAGACGAAGAGGGTCGAGGCCTGGGCGAAGGCGAGCCAGCCCGCCTGCATCACCCCGACATAGAGGACCGGCAGGACGATGCTGGCGAGCGCCGTCCAGGGTGCGCCCGGCACCGGCTCCTCGTCGATCTGGAGCGAGAAGCCGGCATCGACGGCACCCGGCTTCGCCCGCAGCCTCGTGACGACGACGCCGATGGCGAGCAGCATCAGCACGAGGGCCGTGACCTTCGGCACCGCCGCCGAGCCCACGGGATCGAAGAAGGGCGGCGGCAGCAGGCTGGCCTGCCAGTAGACAACCCCTGCGAGCAGGATCACGGCGAGGGCGAGGAGCAGGTCTCCCCGCCCCGCCTTGTCGTCCCAGAGCCGGCGCCGGAGATTCATGCGCGAAGGCCCGCTGGCTATTGCTGCAGCTCGCGCGCCTTGGCGACCAGCGGCCCGGCCTTCTCGGCCCACCAGTTCAGCTCCAGGAGCAGGGCGTCCGGCTCGACGAAGGCCGGCACCAGGCCCTGATCGACCATCTGCTCCTGGATCGCCGGATCTTCCATGGCGGTGCGGAAGGCGTTCTTCAGGTGCTCGACCACCTCGGGCGGCATGCCCTTGGGGCCGAGCCAGATGCGGTTGTTGCGGGCGACGACATCGATCCCCAGCTCCCGCGCCGTCGGCACGTCGGGCAGGAGCGCGTTCCGCTGGTCCGCGAACATCACGATCGGCACGAGGTCGGCATCCCGCCACTTGACCAGCTCGATGGCGCCGAAGATGGCGAAGTCGGTGTGGCCGGCCACCACCGACGGGAACCGCTTGGCCCCGCCGCCGACCTGGACGTAGCGGAACTCGACGCCGGCCGCGTCCTGCACCATGAGCGGCACGAAATGCACCGGCAGGCCGATGTTCGTGGCGCACTTGACGGTGTTCGGGGCAGCCCGGGCCCCGTCGAGCAGGGCCTCGAACGTCTGGTAGGGCGAGTCCTTGCCGACGCCGAAGCCGAGATCGCCGTAGCCGGTGACGCCCAGGAGCTCGAAGGCGGTGTGATCGTAGTCGACGACGCCCATGACGTTCGAGGTGACCAGCCCCTCGTGCCACATGCCGATGGTGTAGCCGTCGGGCTCGGCGTCCTTGATGGCGCGGGTGCCGACGGTGCCGCCGGCGCCATCCATGTTGACCACCACCATCTTCTGGCCGAGGACGTCGCCGTGCTCGTCGAAATAGCGCTGCATGATGCGCGCCACGCTGTCCATGCCGCCACCGGCCTGGGTCGGCACGATCACGCGGATCGGCTTCTCCGGATAGGCGGCATGCGCCGGATCGAGGCTCGCGAAGGTGGCCGCCGCGAGGATCGCGACGCCGCCGCCGAGGACCGCGCGTCGCGCGCGGCTCATCCGATTTGCCATGGTCTGGCCTCCCCTTTGCCGGACACCCGAAACGGCGCCAGCCGGTACGCTCGAAGCGCCCGCATACTGGCAAGATGTTGCGCGATCGAGCAAGAGCCAATAAGAAGACTATTGATAACTGGCGGTAATTTCCTAGCCGGGGCAGCGGGGCGAGGCGGCGGGGCGGTGGAGCTGCGCAACATCGAGTATTTTCTCACGGTCGCCGCCGAGGGCAGCATGCGGGCCGCGGCGAAGAAGCTCGGCCTGACCCAGCCGGCCCTGACCAAGGCGATGCACCGGCTCGAGGCCGAGGCCGGGGTCAGCCTCTTCGACCGGCGCTCGCGCGGCGTCTCGCTCACCGTCTACGGCGAGAGCTTCCGCCGGCACGCGCGGACCATCCGTGCCGGCATGGCCGAGGCCGAGAGCGAGATCCGAGCGCTGCGCGACGGCACCTCGGGCCTCGTCCGCCTCGGCGCCGGCCCATCCTGGCAGAGCCGGGTGATCCCGGACGCGGTCCGCCTCTTCCGCAGCCATCGGCCGGGCGTGCGGCTGCGGGTCATCGGCGGCACCGACAATGTGCTCAAGGCCGAGCTGCGGGCCGGCCATCTCGATCTCGTGGTCGCCGCCGTGCCGGAGGGCGAGGAGGCGCCGGACCTCGAGGGCCGGGCCCTCCTGGTCGACGAGTACCGGGTGATCGCCGACCGGGGCCATCCCCTGCGGACCGCCGGCCAGAGCACCGTCGCCGACCTCCTCGACTATCCCTGGATCCTGCCCAACCCCGAGACCTACCTCGTGCGCCGCCTCGAGGTCCTGATGCGTTCGCACGGCCTGACGCCGCCCCGGCCGATGATCGAGACCGACATCCTCGAGCTCAAGCTCGCGCTGATGCGCGACAGCACGTATCTGAGCTTTCACGCCGTCGACCACCTGCGCAGCTCGGGCGTGCCCGAGATCGGTCCCCTGCCGCTCGAGGCCGCCGGCTGGAAGCGGTCGGCCGGCATCATCACCCGCCGCGGCGTCGAGGCCAATCCGGCCGCCGCCCATCTGGCCGACCTCATCGAGGAGCTCTGCCGCCGCGACCGCGAACGGCCGGCCAAGCCCGCCCGGGCTGCCGGCACCAGGCGGCTGCCGGTCGGGTGAGGCGCGATCCGGCAGGGGCGTTGAAGGCTCGGCCGAGTGCTGGCAAAGTCGCCGGCGAACCCGATCACCAGAAGAAACCGAGGAGGCACGAACCATGACGACCTCGACCAGGAGGACCGCCCTGACCAAGAGAGCTGCTCTGGGAGGCGCCGCCCTGGCGCTCGGGCTGGCGCTTCTGGGCAGCGGTGCCGCCCAGGCCGCATGGCCGGAGAAGCCGATCAAGGTGATCGTGCCGTTCCAGCCCGGCGGCAGCTCGGACCAGGTGACCCGCGCCTACCAAATGGCGATCCAGGAGAACAATATCCTGCCAGAGCCGATCACCGTCGTGAATGTCGGCGGCCATTTCTCGATCGGCGCCCGGCAGGTGATGGAGGCCGAGCCCGACGGCTACACCTTCCTCACGCTGCATATCGCGCTGATGGGCGGCGAGGCCGGCGGCATGTTCGACTTCGGCTATCGCGACTTCACGCCCGTGGCGACGACCGGCACCTTCTGCCTCGTGCCCGTGGTCAGGAAGGACAGCGGCATCGATTCGATCGAGGCCCTCCTCGCCAAGGCCAAGGCCGAGCCCGACACCCTGCTCTTCGGCGCCAATCTCGGCGCCATCAACCACATGGCCGGCATCATGCTGCAGAATCTCGAGGAAGGGGCCAAGTTCCGCTTCGTCCAGATCGGCGGCGGCACCGCCAACTTCACCGCCCTGACCGGCGGCCAGACCGACGCGTCGGTGCTCTCGGCGGCCGAGATCCTGAACTTCACCCGCCTGCCCGACGGCAGCGAGAACCCGGAAAGCGTGATCCAGCCGCTCGCCTATACCGGTGCTGAGCGGGCCGAGAAGCTGCCCGATCTGCCGACCATGGAGGAGCTCGGCTACGACATGCAGTTCTGCGTCGACAGCTGGTGGTTCGCGCCCAAGGGCACGCCCGAGGAGGCGGTCGCGGGCTTCGCCGACGCGCTCGAGAAGGCCACCGACACCGAGCAGGTGCAGGCCTTCTTCACCGACAAGGCCTTCGGCCCGATCTTCCTGCGCGGCGACGCGCTGCAGAAGAGCCTGGACGAGACCTGGGCCAGGATCGAGCCCGTGGCCAAGCAGGCCGCCCAGAAGTAGCAGGAGAAGGCACGCGGCCGGCGGTCATGGCACCGTCGGCCGCTGCCGTTCGCAGGAGCTCGAACCTTGCAGGATCGTGTCGACCCGCGCGTCGAGATTGGCGTGGCGCTCATGGTGATCGTCATCGCCGCGGTCGCCCTGTTCGAAACCCGCGGCATCCCGCCCGGCACCTTCGAGCCCTTGGGCTCCGCCCCGGTGCCGCAGGCGACCGCCGGCATCATCATCCTGCTGGCGCTCGGCCTGATCGTCCGCGCCTGCCTCGACCGGCGACCGGTCGCCCGCCCGCCCCGGGACGGCCTGCTCGATGCCGGCGCCGTGCTGCTGCTGACGCTGCTCTATGTCACCGTCATGCACTATCGGCTCACCACCTTCGCGCTGATGACCACCGTCTATCTCATTTTGACGATCGGCTTCCTGATCCGCTTCAAGCCGCGCCAGATGCCGATCGTGGCGGTGGTCGCCCTCGTCGTCGGCTTCGGCTGCCAGTATCTCTTCACCCGCGTCTTCGTCGTCGATCTGCCCGGCCTTTGAGCGTGCGGAGGCTCTAGGAAATGGAAGCCGTGCTCACCGGCCTCGGCGGCGGCCTCGCTTTGGTCTTCACGCCCTTGGCCTTCTTCTTCGTCGTGCTCGGCACCGTGCTCGGCATCGTCGTCGGCGCCATCCCGGGCCTGACCGGCGCCATGCTGATCGCCCTGACGCTGCCGCTCACCTACTACATGGTGCCGACCGACGCCGTGGTCCTCCTGATCGGCATGTATGTGGGCTCGATCACCGGCGGGCTGATCACCGCCACGCTGCTCCGCATGCCGGGCACGCCGTCCAACGTCATGACCACCTTCGACGGCTACCCCATGGCCCGCGCCGGCAAGCCCGGCCGGGCGCTCGGCCTCGGCATCGCCGCCTCCTTCGCCGGCGGCATGATCTCCTGGATCTTCCTCCTCCTGCTCGCCAAGCCGCTCTCGATCTGGGCCACGCGCTTCGGCCCGTTCGAGTATTTCACGCTGATCCTGATGGCCATGGTGCTGATCGCCTCGGTCAGCCAGGGCAACCTGGTCAAGGGCCTGGTCGCCGGGCTCCTCGGCATGCTGGTCTCGATGCCCGGCGTCGACCCCTCGGCCGGCCAGCCCCGGCTCACCTTCGACTGGTACATGCTGAATGGCGGGCTGAAGCTCCTGCCGGTCCTGATCGGCGTCTTCGCGGTGAGCCAGATCATCAGCGACGTGCTCGACCTCGGCCGCAAGATCGAGCGGGTCGAGGCGCAGCGGGCCGGCCTCATGCTGCCCTTCCGGGACTGGATCAGGCACGGCGGCAACATGCTGCGCTCGGGGCTGATCGGCACCTTCGTCGGCATCCTGCCCGGCGTCGGCGCCTCGATCGGCTCGGTCATCGCCTACACCACGGCGAAGAACCTCTCGAAGAACCCCGAGGAGTTCGGCAAGGGCGCCGAGGCCGGCATCGTCGCCTCGGAGACCGCCAACAACGCCACGATCGGCGGCGCCCTCATCCCGCTGATCGCCATGGGCATCCCGGGCTCGGTCATCGACGCCATCCTGATCGGCGCCCTGATGATCCACTCGATCACCCCGGGCCCCGCCCTCTTCATCACCCACGGCAGCGTCGTCTACGCCATGATCGCCGCCTGCCTCGTCGCCAACTTCGTCATGCTGGCGGTCATGGTCGCGAGCACGGGCTGGGTGGCGAGGATCGCCTACATGCCCAGGACCTACCTCCTGCCGGTCATCATCGTCTTCTGCGTCATCGGCTCCTTCGGCCTCGACAACGTCATGTTCGACGTCTGGGTGATGCTGATCTTCGGCGTCATCGGCTTCGCCCTCGAGCGCGCCCGCTACCCCTTGGGCCCCTTCATCATCGGCTTCGTCCTGGCCCCCTTGATGGAGGCGAAGCTCAGGACCGGCCTGATGATGACCGGTGGGTCGATCACGCCCATGTTCACCCGCCCGATCGCCCTCGCCTTCCTCGTCATCGCGGTCATCCTCCTCGTCTGGCCCCTCGTCGGCGAATGGCGCCGCCGCCGCGCCGCCGTCGAAGCCTGAGTCCGCGCGGTCAGAGCAGCAGGATCAGCCCCGTGGCGACGAGGGCGAGCGTCCAGAGGAGATCGAGATTGATCCAGCCGCGGCGCAGGAACCCGACGCCCAAAAACGCGTAGACGCAGAACGCGATCGCCGCCGTGACCGCGAGCATCGCCAGGGTGTGCACGGCCAGCGCCGCCAGCGCCACCGGCAGCGATCCGGACGCGGTCAGCTCGTGCGCCGGGGTGGCGGCGAGGCAGAGCGACATGACCACCGGCAGCAGCATCAGCCCGGCGCCGTGGCTCGTCGCCATGAGGAACGACCAGAGGCCGAGCCCGGCCATGCCGGTCCGCATCCCGACCCGCACCCGCGAGCGATGGCCGAGGAGCACATGATAGCCGGCCCAGCCCAGCAGCAGCAGCCCGGCACCGATCTCGAGCGCACGCTGGTCGACGAAGAGGCCGAGCGTCACCACCAGGGCGAGCACGACGGCGACCGACAGCCCGTGCCCGATGGCGAGCGGCAGCAGCGAGACCCCGACGATGCGGCGGCTCCGCCGATGCAGGCCCAGCGCCACGGCGAAGAGCCAGCCCATCGCTGGGTTGGCGCCATGGAAGGCGCCGAGCCCGGCGACGGCCAGCCAGGGCGCCAGCTCAGCCATGGCACCCCGTCAGGCGTTGGGCCCGCTCACGGATAGCAGTAGGAATCCGACGAGCAGTCGCCGCCCTCGAGCCGCACCTGATGCGGCCGGTGCCCCTTGGGCCAGTCGACGAAGAACCTCGGATCGAAGTCGATGCCGCCGTTCTCGCCGGCGTCGAGCTTGACCATCCAGCCGTCGATGCCGTCCGGGTAGAACTGCGGGTCGATGGCGCCGTAGAGCGAGTTGGTGAAGTAGACCCGCTTGCCGTCGCGACTGATCTCGACCATCTGCGGGCCGCCGTTGAGAGCACCGTTCCTGGCCTTCGGGTGGGTCTCCCGGGCGACGATGCCGCCGATCCGAACCTTGCCGGTGAGCTTCGGGTCGAACGGGTCCGAGACGTCGTACTGCTGCATGTCGCCGGTGCCCCAGCAGGCGACATAGAGGAATCGGTCGTCCATCGAGAGGTCGATGTCGGTCACCAGCGGCGGCACCGCCTTGAACCCCTTGAGCAGCGGCGGCAGATCGTCCGGGTCGGCGGGCTCGGCCGGGATCTCGATGATCTTTTTGACCGCCCACTTGTCACCGTCGCGATACCAGGTCCAGATCGAGGCCGAGAGGTCCTTCAGGCTGATGACGCAGCCGACGAAGCCGTAGGCCTTGGTCGGATCGTGGGCCGGGCGCAGCTCGAAGACGAGCTGGTGCTCCTCGCCGAAGTCGATCGCCTGCTGGTGCTTGCGCTTGTGCAGGTCCCAGAAGTGCAGCCGCCGGCCATACTTGCTGCCGAGCAGGACCTCGGGCACGAGACCGTTCTCGAACGTGTCGGGCAGGCCCCACTCGCTGGTCACCATGGTATCGTGGCCCAGATGCCACCAGAAGTCGTAGGCCAGCTCCTGCGGCCCCCTGTCCATCTCCCACCGGCCGAGCACGTTGAAGCTCTCGTGATCGAGCAGGAAGATGCCGCCCGGCCCCTTGCCCTCGGCGTCGCCGAGAGCGTTGACGTAGATGCCTTCGGGTCCGCAATGCGTCGTGTGCAGGCGCGAGTAGTTGGCCTTCTCCGCGATCTCCTCGGGCTCGATCACCTTGACGATCCTCGGGTTCCTCGGGTCCGGCTTGGTGTCGATGACGTGGAGGCGCGACGACCGCAGGCCCGGGACGATCAGGTAGCGACGCTCGACATGCGGGTGCGGCGCGTTCGGGCAGAGGCAGGACGAGCAGGCGTTCCAGCCGAAATGATGCAGCTCGTCGCCGAGATTGGGCATCTCCACCTGCCCGACGATCTCCGAGTAGCTCGGCGAGCCCGGATCGACGTCGACCACCGCGAGCGCATCCGGCCTCCTTCGCTCGGGGTCGAAGGCCGCGACGAACGCCAGGGTCTCCCTCGGCGCCTTGGTGGCCATTCGCGGCGACGGATAGAACGACGGATCGGGCTGCCAGGTCGGCATGGTGTCACCTCCATCAGGATCACACTCGACCAAAACCGGAGGAATATACACGAGCCGCGACATTGCGTCACGCTGTAGAGTGATCATCAAGTCGTCCGGCAGGTCTTGCGGGCCATCTAGACGAGCGTGAGCAGCCGCCCCTCCTCGTCGAAGCAAAGCGGCTCGGCCTCGGCCTCCTGCCCCAGCTCGGCCAAGAGCGGGGCGGAGACCAAGACCTCGTCGAGGGCGAGCGTGCTCCTGATCTGGCAATAGCGGCAGCCGGCCCGCTCGTCCGCCCAGCTCGTCAGCACCAGCGCCTGCACCGTCTCGCGCTCGGTCGGCAGCACGATCGGCAGCCGCGCCTTCTCGCCGATCGCGGCGGTGATGGCGTTCTGGTACATGGCGACGAGATCGACCGCGTTCGCCATGGCGCGCGGCACGTAGTCGGCGAGGCCGATGCCGATGGCGTTGCCGTGGGTCGCCTCGGTCAGGCGCAGCACGGCGAGCTTGTTGACCAGGATGTGGTCGGGGTTGGCGATGCCGCGAAGATCGGTCCGGCCGGTCACCGCATAGTCCATGCCCGAGCCACTGATCTCCTTGCCGAGCTCCTCGCAGAGCAGTGCATCGACCCGGCGAAACGGCAGGCGTGCCATCAGGGATTTCGCCCGGCGGAGCAGGCGCTCGTCGGTGGCGGCGAAGGCGGCGGGCGGCACGGCCTCGATGGTCACGAGCCGGTGCGTCGCGTTCTCGACCACGGCGAGGCCAGAGGCGATGGGCGCCTTGGCGAGCGCTATCGCGGCGAGGGCCGGGATCGTCTCGGTGAAGCCGCGCGGCCCCTGGCGGTGGACGTTCCTCGCCCCCTCCTCCTTGCCGAGCCCGACCGCCACCATCTTGCAGAGCCCGCTCTCGATCGGCCGGTCGAAGCTGGTGTGCGGCTTGACCCGGGCGATCACGACGATCGCGTCGGCGGCGGCCGCGTTGGCATCGAGGCGGCAGGAGAGGCCCTCCTTCGTCCGGCCGAGCTCGACCGTCGCCATGGTCGCCCTGACGGGTGCGCCCA
>CAYMTA010000019.1:0-55555 GCA_964393275.1 uncultured Geminicoccaceae bacterium
AACAGCCGGCAACAGCCAAGGCCGCTTGACCACGGGTATTGGGCGGCCGGTTACGGACGAGCCGTTCTCGGCCAGGCTCTCAGGCATTCGACGCGGTGCCGATGGTGGTCAGGGCTTCGTTTCGTCGATCTTCACGATGCAGGGTTTGCCAGCCCCCCCTTCGCAGCACCCGCCAGGTGACGGCGATAGTGAAGACGAACGTCATGCTCGACATCACGCTGAACAGGCCGATCGTCCAGTGGACGCCGAGCTCGAGCCACCAGCCGGCGGTGAAGCTCATGATCAATGTCAGAGCATTGATTACGGCAAACCACAGATGCAGATCCTGGCGATTGAGCACATTCAAGGTCTGCGAGATCGGAGTAACCAGAAGGCGGGTGAGATAAAGCGGCGCGAGAAGCTGGAAGATGATTCCGGCCTCCTGCCAGGCCTCGCCAAACACGAAGGAGAACAGCCAGGGTCCGACCCAGGCGAGGGGCAGAAGGACGATCAGGCCAAGTCCGGCGAAGAGCGCTGCCACCCGCTTGAAAAGTCGAATCAGCCCGGCGTGATCGCGGTCTCGAATCTCGCCGAGGAAGACTTGGCTCGCGCTTTCGCCGAGCAACCGCAAAGGCAGCGCGACAGCTCTCTGCGCCAGCGCGAAGAAGCCGGCCATGGCCGGCCCATACAGGGTTGCGACCAGCACCGCCGGCAGCATGATGCAGGCTGCCTGGAGTGCCGCGGAGCTGGCTGAAAAAACCGGATAGCGCCAATAGGAACGCAGTTCCCGGCCGATCTCGGCGAGCGATGGACGGCAGAATTTCCGAATTTCCACTTGCGGTAGTGCCAGAAGCAGGTGGATCAAACGGGCGAGATAGCCTGCGGCATAACCGAGAATAAGTCCGGAACCACTGGCGCCCGCCAGC
The DNA here is from genome assembly GCA_964393275.1 of uncultured Geminicoccaceae bacterium. Taxonomy (GTDB): domain Bacteria; phylum Pseudomonadota; class Alphaproteobacteria; order Geminicoccales; family Geminicoccaceae; genus SLRI01. The sequence continues at coordinate 906 of CAYMTA010000019.1, forward strand.
CCAAATGCCAGCTGCCCGCCGGCCTGCGTGCCAAAATGGACGATCCGGTTGATTCCATTCAAGCGGAACGAGCTCTTGCGGACCAGCCAGAAGCTCAAGCCGCTTCCGATACCCCAGAACATCAGGCAGGGCGGCAATAGCCAGAGCAACGGTGCCAGATCCGGTACGCCGAGAAAGGTCGCCAGCTCGGCGCCCCAAAGCCAGAGCAGAAGACAGGACAACAGGCTGATCGACGCGCTCGTCAGCCCGGCCCCGGCCACCAGCGCCGCCGCCGCTCGCTCGTTCCGCTCCAATGGGATGGCGAGCTCGTAGCGCAAGGCGATCATCGTCGCCCCGATTGACATGAAGGTCCCGAAAATCGCAAACAGACCAAACTCTTCCGGCGTGTAGAGGCGGGTCAGAAGCGGCGTGCTCATGATGAGCAGAGCCTGCCCGAACACCATTCCACCCGAGAGGATGCTTAACCCACGGAGGAACCGGCTTCGCAGTAATCTGGCCGAAAATTGGCGCAGCGCCGTTGCTCCGGACGAGTTGCGAACATGCACTGCCGCCTCATATCAGGTACGGACAGCCTGTCCAGCCGTCTGTCGTCCGATCTCGCAGCGATCGCACCGGCCAATCGGCCGAGCAGTCGAAGCTGCGGGAATGCTGAAAAGAAGAGCGGTCGACAAAACAACAATGCTTGTGCCCATTAAATCTTGATCAACATAATATAAATACTTTTATTCACAATATTTGGCGCGATATCTAAATTTCTTGAGCAATTTCCTCGAGGGCGGCGGGCTCGGCTCGCTCGATAAAAGACAAGCTCGAGCCTCACCCGCTACCCTTTTGCTCATATTTTTGATAGTGTCGTCAGCGGACGCGGAACGCCATCGTGCTGTACGATCCAATCGTTGATCCGGATCGTGGACGGACCATCCATTCGTACTTATCCGCCTTCAAGTTGCCGATGCTCAGCCTACACGTCGACCCGCTGCACGATTTCGCCGGCCAAACCGTGCCATTGTAGATGATCGATCGATCACTCCACTTGGGCCGATCGGTGAGCAGCTTTACATAGTAGCGTTCGGCGCGCGCATCACGATTCCAGGTGAGGACCACGTTCCTGCCGCTGATCGTTCCATTCGGCTCGACGGCACCGAACCCTGCACCGCTGCTCACGGCCGACGTATTGCTGGAGGTCTTGCCGCCAGACGAAGTGGAGGCCTTGTCGCCAGACGAAGTGGAGGCCGTGCGGCCAGACGACTGCTGCCCCGATGTCGATTTGCCGGACGTGTACAACTTGTAGTCGGCGTACCACATCTTCTGATCTTTTGGTGATGGCGCTTGCCACATGTCGTTGAACATGAGTCCACGGATTGCCCATCCGGCATCACGTCGAAACTGCAGGTTGCTCATGGTATCAACTCTCTTGCCATTCACCCAGAGCTGGCTATAGCCGTTGGCTCTTCCGGGATCATTCATTACGATTTCGACCTCGATATCGGTCCAGCTACCGGCCCTCCAGTCGCTGCTGCCGAAGCGTGGGCTCCAATGACGACCGTACTCGCCATATTGACCGTTGCCGGACCGATTGAGATGGTACGAGTAGAATCGGAAGCCGTACTTGGAATTGACATTCCGCACCGACCAGCCGGTCTGCGTCGCGGGAGGTGCGCCGCCGCCGACGGTGTTGCTCTTCTCTCCCCCCCAGAGGCCCCATCCCATCTTTCCCCCGCCTTTGTCCGGCCATTCGAAGCCGTTCTCGAGAAAGATGCGCAGCGAAAGGCAGGCGGCATCGGCACCCGGGTTGCCCAGCTGGCTGAGAAAAAAGGTATTGCTTTTATTCGTGCTCGATTTGCCTTTTTTGACGTTCACCTGGAGGCCGACCGTGCCGTCCGGGGCACGGCCTATCGAAATACCATGCAGAGAGTGGACATTGGCCGTGTGGAATTCGGGACGTTCGAGGACTTCGCCAGGTGAACGGCCGACGTCGGAGCTGCGGAGCGGCATCTCCCAGGCGAGCTGATATCGGCTCGAGCACTTGGTGGCGCTTTGTGCCAGGGCATCGCCGGCATTGGCGAGGAGCAAGGCTGCGGCCAAGCCGACTGCAGCAAGAATAACGTCAGTCGTTCGTTGCATTGTTACCTCATCGATTGTTTTTTTCGCCAGAAAGTAGCGGACGACGCGACGGAAATGGAATCCGTCACACGTGCGGATTGCCTTCATGATCCGGACTTGGGCATCCGATGCTCACCCTCCTTGCTGATCGTCGAAGTTTTTTGGTTTTCTTGCGAGAGCTGTCTTTGGATGGAGTGGAGGGATGCTCGGCCGGATTGCCTTCCCGAAAGCCGGGACGAGGCAATACGATAAACGCAAGGGAAGTGCCATGCGCCAACTGATGCTATCTAGACGTTATTTTCCCCGAAATATTCCGTGACCGACCGAAAAACGGAAAGGGGGTCTTCCGCCCGTCGGTGCTGGCGTCGCCTCGGTTGCCGGAACCCGCGGCCGTCGCGGACGCACGCCGTTCGGCAGATCGGCTGCGAGAGGCTGTCCTGCCGCCCGAGGCGCAGGCGCTTTCGGGGCTCGGCCGGCCGTGCTAGGAGGTCGCACGGATGAGGCGCTCGGCGCCGAGCGCCTTCGAGAATCGGGCGACCGCCAGGCGCAGGCCCGTCGGGTGGCGTGCGCACGAGCCGAGATCACGACTGGACAACACGCGAAGATGCAATCGTCGATTGAAGACACGCATTGCGGCGCCGCGCCCGAGACGGGCGCGTCCTCGCTCGGGTTGCTGGCTCGTCTCTACCCGGAAATCCAGGTGGCCGGCTTCGCGCGCAACGACCAGCACGTCGTGTTCTTCACTCAGGTCAATGCGCTGCTGGAGCCGCATATGACAGTTCTCGACTTCGGGGCCGGCCGCGGCAGCAGCGCCGAATGGCCGATTCCCTTCAAGCGCCGTCTGCTCGACCTCAAAGGCAAATGCGCCAAGGTCGTCGGTTTCGACGTCGATCCGGCGATCTACGGCAACCCGCAGCTCGACGAGGCGATCTTGGGCGCGGTCGGCGAGCCGCTGCCGTTTCCGGATGCCCACTTCGACGTCATCGTCTCGCGTGCCACCTTCGAGCACATCGCCGATCCTGTCGCTTGCGCCCGAGAGCTCGGCCGCGTGCTCAAGCCGGGCGGCTGGCTCTGCGCCTGGACACCGAGCCGCTGGGGCATCGTCGGTCTCGGCGCCAATTTGGTGCCCAACCGCCTGCACGCCTCGGTGCTCCGCCACCTCGAGCCGACCCGCAAGGATCAGGACGTTTTCCCGACGGTCTACAAGATGAACACCGGCGCGGCGCTGCGCCGGTTGTTTCCGGAAACGGCGTTCCGCCATGCCACCTATGCCTTCTCTGGACCGCCGTCCTATCATGCAAACCGCCTCTGGCTGGCCCGCCTCTGGCAGCTCTACGAGCTCTTCATGCCCCCTCCGGCTCGCAAGATGCTTCACATTTTCATTCAAAAGAGGTGAGCGAGGGCGCCGACTTGCCGTGACTGTTGCCGAACTCCCCGAACGGCACGAGGCAAGGATCGGAGCTCCGGAGCGGACTTGGCTTTTTTTGGCGGCCTGGAGGAGCGTTATGTCGACGCACGAGAGCTATACTGGACACGCCGAGATCAAGGCTGCGAGCGATCGCAGCTTCGGCCTGACAGTGGGTGGCATCCTCGCCGCGATCGCCCTGGTGCGCTGGTATTGGGTCGCGCACCTGTCATGGCCGATGCTGACCTTTCTCGTCGTCGGTCTCGCCCTGGTCGCCGCAGCGCTGATCAATGCCGCGGTCCTGGCGCCGTTGAACCGGCTCTGGACGAAGCTCGGCCTCGTGCTCTTCAAGGTCGTCAACCCCGTCGTCATGCTTCTGCTGTTCGCCGTCGTCATCGTCCCCGCCGGCCTTGTCATGCGCTTGGCCGGGCACGATCCGATGCGCCGGCGTTTCGACCCTGAAGCCACGACGTACTGGATCGAGCGCGACCCGCCCGGCCCGGCGCCCGACGAGTTGCGCAACCCGTTCTGAGCCAGCCCTGATCACGACGATACGGAGAAGCGTTGATGGAGTTCCTGTCCGAGCTCTGGCAGTTCCTGCGGGTCCGCAAGAAGTTCTGGCTGGCGCCGATCATCCTCCTGATGGCGCTGTTTGGCGGGCTCTTGGTGGTGGCGCAGGGCTCGGCCGTCGCCCCGTTCATCTACACCCTGTTCTGAGCCGGCCATGCGGGTCCTCGGCATCTCGGCCTACTACCACGACAGCGCCGCGGCCCTCGTCGTCGACGGCGAGATCAGGGCGGCGGCGCAGGAGGAGCGCTTCACCCGCAGGAAGCACGATCCGGGCTTCCCGCGCCATGCCATCGACTACTGCCTCGCCGCGGGCGGCTGCTCGATCGCGGACATCGACCATGTCGTCTTCTACGACAAGCCGTTCATCAAGTTCGAGCGGCTTTTGGAGACCTATCTTTCTTTCGCGCCCAGGGGCTTCGCCTCGTTCCGTATGGCGCTGCCGATCTGGCTGAAGGAGAAGCTCTTCCAGAAGTCGATGCTCAGGGATGCCATCCGTGAGCTGCCCGGCGGCGCCCATTGGGACGGCCGGGTCCTCTTCACCGAGCACCACCAGAGCCATGCCGCGAGCGCGTTTTTTCCCTCGCCCTTCGACGAGGCCGCCATCCTCACCATGGACGGCGTCGGCGAATGGTCGACGACCACGCTCGGCATCGGCAAGGGCAACAGCCTCGAGATCGTCAAGGAGCAGCACTTCCCGCATTCGCTGGGCCTGCTCTACTCGGCCTTCACCTACTACACCGGCTTCAAGGTCAATTCCGGCGAGTACAAGATCATGGGGCTCGCCCCCTATGGCGAGCCGCGCTTCGTCCAGACGATCCTCGACAACCTCATGGATCTCAAGCCGGATGGCACCTTCCGGCTGAACATGGACTATTTCGACTACTGCACCGGCCTGCGGATGACGAACGCCAGGTTCGACGCGCTCTTCGGCGGCCCGGCGCGACAGCCCGAGCAGCTTTTGACGCAGCGCGAGATGGACCTGACCGCGTCGGTGCAGAAGGTGACCGAGGAGGTCGTGCTCCGGCTCGGCCGGTCGATCGCCGAGGAGACCGGGCAGCGCAATCTCTGCCTCGCCGGCGGGGTCGCGCTCAACTGCGTCGCCAACGGCCGGCTGCTCCGCGATGGTCCGTTCGAGCGCCTGTGGATCCAGCCGGCGGCGGGCGACGCCGGCGGTGCCCTCGGTGCGGCGCTCGCCGGCTACCACCAGCTCGCCGACCGGCCCCGCCCGGCGCTCAATGGCCATCTCGACCACATGCGGGGCGCCTATCTCGGACCCGCCTTCACCACCGACGAAGCCGCGGCGACGCTCGAGGCGGCCGGCGCCGTCTTCGATATCCTCGACGACGACGAGATCATCACGACGACCGCCGATGCGCTCGCCGAAGGCAAGGCCGTGGGCTGGATGCAGGGCCGCATGGAGTTCGGCCCGCGGGCCCTGGGCGGACGCTCGATCCTGGGCGACCCCCGCTCGCCCGCCATGCAGAAGATCCTGAACCTCAAGGTCAAGTTCCGCGAGAGCTTCCGCCCGTTCGCGCCCTCGGTGCTGGCCGAGGACGTCGCCGACTGGTTCGAGCTCGCCGAGCCCAGCCCCTACATGCTGCTCGTCGCCGACGTGGTGGAGGGCCGCCGCCGGCCGATGACCGCCGAGGAGCAGGCGCTCTTCGGCATCGACAAGCTGAACACGGTGCGCTCCGAGATCCCGGCGGTCACCCATGTCGACTACTCGGCCCGGGTCCAGACGGTCCACGAGGCGACCAACCCGCGCTACTGGCGCCTGATCCAGGCCTTCAGGCAGCGCACCGGCTGCCCGGTCGTCGTCAACACCAGCTTCAACGTCCGCGGCGAGCCCATCGTCTGCACGCCGGCGGACGCCTTCCGCTGCTTCATGGGCACCGAGATCGAGATGCTCGTCGTCGCCAACTGCCGCCTCGACAAGGCAGCCCAGAAGCCCGAGCTGAAGCTCGACTACAAGGCAGCCTTCGAGCTCGACTGACGTGCCATCCCGTCGATCACGATGCGGCGCCTCTCGGCGGAACGGCGTGCAGACGTCGCTTCTTCTCGAACCTCTCCGGAAAAAGGCCCGATAGCCATGCGAACTGGCCTGGTGCTCTCGATCGCGACGGTGCTGTTGATGCTGGGCGTGCTCGAGCTCGCCACCCGCTGGCTCTTCGTCGACCTCGGATCGACCGCCGACAACACCAGCTACTTCGCCGAACGATGGCGAGCGACGCACGAGGGCGGGCTCAACCACTACGGGTTTCGCGACAACGAGATCGCCGGCAGGACACCCGGTGTCCTGCGTCTCGCCGTGATCGGCGACTCCTACACCTACGGCCAGGGCATCGCCCGCGAGGACCGATTGACGGACCTCCTCGACCAGGCGCTCGGCCCCGAGGTGGAGGTGCTGAACTTCGGCGTTCCCGGCGCCGACTATCCGGAGCATGCGGCCAACCTGGCGCTCGCCCTCGAGGTCGCCGAGCCTGATTTCCTGATTCTGCAGTGGCTGTTCAACGACGTGCGGGAGCCGGGCGACGATGGCGGACGTCTCCGCTCGCAGCCGCTGCTCGCCACGCTGCACGGCTGGCTGCAGCCGCGCTCGGCACTCTACTTCATGGCCCGGCAAGCCTTCACCGCCCTGCGCGACGACCTCGGCCTCCTGCCACCGCCGAACACCTCGTATCGGCCCTATCTCGATCCCGAGGGCGAGCCGGCGCGGCGCGCCCGCCAACGCCTCGAGCAGGTGCTCGATATCGCCGCCGAAGCGGGCGTGCCGCTCGCCATGGTCCTCTGGGCGAGGGCCGCCGATGTCGCCGCCGATCCTGCCGCTGGCGATCCTGGCGGCGTGAGCCTCGATCCGCTGTTCGAGCAGGTTCTGGCGGTTTGTGAGGAGCGCGATCTGCCCTGCCTCGACCTGCGGCCGGCGCTGCGCCAAGCCCCCCCCGATGCATCGCTCGTCGTCAATCGCTTCGACCCTCACCCGAGCGCCTTCGCGAACCGCCTTGCCGCCACCGCCGTCATTCCCTGGCTCGAGCCGCTGCTGGGATCCCGATGATGTCGGCGCCCTCCAGCGTGTTTCCCGGCCCGGCCGCTCGCCACCGAACGACACGCGGCGACGGCATCCCGGAACCGGAGCCCGCCGGGAAGCTCCCGCCGGAGCTCTTGCCCGGCCCACAGCAGGAATCGACCCACCTCTCTTTCCTGCGTCCCCTTGAGGAGCCCCGAGCTTGACACCCAACACCAAGCGACTTCTGAATCTGGCCCAGAAACTCGGCGTGGACAGCCTCCTCCTGCGCGTCAGCACACTTCCCGGCCTTCGCCCGCTCATCAATCGGATTGCCTGGAATCGACAATCTCTCGCCCACTGCGATGGCATTTATCATCGCTTCATGAAACGAATCGACCGGCACGGCATCGCCCTGGCGAGCAAATCCATTCTTGAGATCGGTGCCGGCAACTCGATCGGCATCGGCTACTTCTTTGCTCGTCACGGCATCTCGAGATGGACCGCATCCGACCCCATTATGAAATTTGGCGGCAATACCCGCTTCGCTCGGGATGAGCACGAATTATCCAGAAAAATTCTTCTTCCTGACCACCCCGACCTCTTCGAGTCGATCCGTATCGAGGATAATAAAATATTATTTGAATCAATATTCAGATTCATTAAATTGGACGCGACGGTTTTCATGCCCAATCTCGAAGGCCAGTTCGATCTGATTTTTTCCAATTCTGTTTTTGAACATTTGACTGAGGACGGATTGGAAGCCACGCTGGCCAATTGCCGTCGCTACTTGAAGCCGAACGGTGTCATGATCCACGGCATCGATCTCAAGGATCACATAAATCCTTTGAATCCTCTAGGATTTTATATGTATTCGGACAAAAAATGGCGTTCGCTGACCAGCGGAAGTATTTTTTATGTCAATCGATTGCGGCACACCGATTATATGAAAATCTTTCAAGAACACGGGTTCCATATAATGGAATGCGAGCCTTACCTGCCGTTGCCCTTGCCCACCAGGATACACCCGGACATCCGGAACCGGTATGGCGACGATGAAATCCGATATGGCGAGGTTTTTATTACGGCCCGAAATGGTGACCGGTAGCACCGCGCATGGCGCCTCATTTTGTCGATGGTCCGGCGCCGCGCTTCGGCGAATGTCCAATTGGCCTCCCGCTGGGCCGAGCCTGGACAATCACCGTGCTCTCCAATGCATGGCGCTGCTGTGATCGCTTGGCGACGATGCCGTCAATACAGATCAACTCAATAAAATGGATGCATAGATGTTGAAATACTTCGAGTCCATCTTGGACGATCGAAACAGATCGATAGCCGCCGCTTTATTAGTTTTTGTCGTTTCATGTCTCTTTTATTCCATCAATTTGGGAAGAGCACCGCATCCGGATGAGATTTATCATATTTTGGCGGCCAGAGGGCTGCTCGAATACGGCGAGCCGAGGATCGCGGATGGGTTGTATGAGCGGGTCGTCGGCTATACGTGGCTGGTCAGCCGAATGTTCGCGCTCTTCGGCGAAAGCCTGGCCGCGGCACGTCTTCCCTCGGTTGTCGCCCAGGCGGCGCTCAACACGCTCCTCTTCGTCTGGCTCCGCCGGGAAGCCGGATGGCGTACGGCGACGTTGGCAGCAGGGCTTTTCGGCGTTTCGCCGTTCGCCTTGGAGATCGCCCAGTTCACCCGTTTCTACGCTCTGCAGAGCCTCTTCTTCGTGGCCGGCTGCTTGGCCGTTTACGAGGTGACCGTTCGGCCGGCTCGTCCGGGACCGGCGGCGGCTGCCCGGGCGACCATCCGGTGCCTCGTGGCATTGGCGTGCCTCGCTGTCGCCCTCTATCTGCAACCGACGACGCTCCTCGGCGTTGCCGGGCTCGGCTTCTGGCTGGCCTCGGCTGTGGCGGTGCCGTGGCTGGCCGACGATGGAGTGCCGCGAAGACCGAAGATCCTGGCGAGCTTTCTCGTTCTCGTTGCCGCCGCCACCGTGCTCGCCATCCTGCTGGCGACCGGCATTGTTGCCGAGCTATGGATTAAATTTCGCTGGGTTCCTGCATTCATGGAACCCCGCGTTAATGAATTTTGGTTCTATCATTTCTTTTATATTATCTATTATCCAACCTTATGGCCGCTGGTCGGATTTCTCAGCTTTGCGGCATTGGCGTATCGCCCCAGGGTTGCCTGGTTCGCCATGAGCGTCTTTGCCGTCGGCTTTCTGCTGAACTCGGTCGCCGGTCCGAAAAGCCTGCGCTACATGGCCTATGCCCAGCCGTTCCTGTTCGTCCTTCTGGGGCTCGGTCTCGTCGCAACTCTACCTTGGATCGCGAGCGCCGGCTCGTCCCTGAGGCGGCAGATCGAGACCCACCTCGCCGCCATCGGTCTTGCCGGTTGGCGCCTGCCGGAAGCCATGATCTGGGGCTCTCTCGCTTTCCTGCTCCTGGCCAACGCCGCGTTCCTGCGGACCGTGGCCCTGCTCGCCGGCATCACCGTGCCGCCCGAGCAGCCGACCAGCCAATGGGAAGCGGCGCGATCGAGCGTCGAGGCCCTGCTGGAGGAGGTCGATGTCGTCGTCACGATGACCGAGCTCGAGACCCTCTATTTCTGGGGGCGCTACGATGTTCTCTTCAGCCCGTCGCGGCTGAGCGAGCTGGACGGGCAGGGAGAGTTTGCCCTCGACTACCGCACCGGCCGACCCGTGATCAGCACCCGTGAGGCGCTCGCCCGGCTCGTCGACTGCACCGCGAGCGGCCTCCTGGTGACCACGCCGTCCCGCTGGCGCACACCGCAGCTCATCGATGCCGAGACGGTGAATTTCATCGAGCAGGAGATGACGCGCGTCGACCTGTCGCCGGCGATGCAGCTCATCGTCTTCACCTGGGCGCATGCCCCCGCTCGCACCGCGGCCGAATGCGCCACGGTCCGCGAGGCGCTCGCCCCGGGCAGCGGCTGACCGGCCCGGCGAGAAGGGCGCAACCCGGTGACGGCAGCCGGGATCGCCCATCCGACCGCGCATCACCACATCCTCGACAGCCACCCCCGCCACCGGGAATGCCGCTCGCTCGCCGAAGCCGGATCGCCCGCCAACCTGTCAGCCAGGAACAATTCCAGTGCTCATTCATAAGCTGTCCGATCTCTCGGAGTTGAGCGGCCAGGGCTATGAAACCCGTACATTTGGCGACCTGTCCATTTTTCTGACCGGCGGCGCCCGCGCCATGGACAGCAACTGGCAGCGCATCGATCCCCTACGGCAGGTTGCCGAGCGCTATGCCAACTCCGGTCCGCGCGGTTGCGCCGAAGGGCTCATTGGCACGTACGTGCTGATAATACAAGATCATGACAACATTCATGTCATGTCTGATCATGCCGGATTGCGCTATGTATTCTATTCTGAAGATATCATTTCAACTAGTTTCTTATCATTGGCTTCTTACATGGGCATAAATCCTGCTCACGATCTCGACGATTTCGGGTGTCTTGAATTCATTAGATTTGGCTCAACAAGTCAAGGTCGAACTGTTTTTCGACATATTCGTCGCCTGTCAGGTAGTGAATCATTGCTATTAAATCGCCATACCGGGAAAGTCGTTGTTGTGCAACAAGACATCCCTCTGAATCAATGCTCCAATTACCCAACATCTGCCGATGCCCTTGAGCTTTATCTTCAGAATTATGCACGTTGCTTCGATGATGAGTCCATCTCGATTGACTTGACTGGAGGCATTGACAGTCGTTTGAATGCCGTCATCTTTTCATCCGTCGGATTATCATTCGAAACTGCCTTGTCCGGCACCAGCGATCTGAAAGAGATCTCTTTTGCCGAGCGAGTCGCGCAAGAGCTCGGCGTTCCCTTTGTCCTCTCGGATTACACACCGACCAAACTGGCCAACGATCTGGAGGTGTTGTTGTCGGTGACGGACGGGCAATGCGACGTGATCGCCTATGACCGGCTGGCCAAGCTCGCCCGAGACCGGGTGTCCCGCGGCATGCGCCTTTCCGTTTCGGGCACAGCGGGCGAGCTCTTGAAGGATTTTTGGTGGATCCAGGACCTCCCGTTCTGGTGGAGTCGCAAGGCCAATATCAGGCGCCTGTACCGCCTGCGGATGGAAACGATCACGTTCCCCGATCATTGGATGGCTGAAAAATACAGAAACATCAATGTCACCTTTGTCGAAAAGAAAATCGATGAAATGTCTCTACTCACGCAGGAAACAAACACAAAAACATACGACATGATTTATTATAGATATCGGGTTCCACCAATTTTCGGCGCATTCGTTTCGGCCAACGCACGTCTTGGATTGAGAACGATTTGCCCATACCTGGACCCGAAGGTGGTCAAGTTCGGGCTTGAGGCGCCCCGGCTGCACCGACTGGCTGCAGGCATTCATCGCGGCATCATAACGAGGTTGCGCCCCGAGGTCGGCAGGATTCCCACCGCCGACGGGCGTCGCTCCAGGGGCGGCGTGCTGGAGTTGTTCTTGAGCCTTCCGAACATCACGATCGATCTGTCGAAACGGCTCATAAAAAAGATGGCCCAGAGAATTGTCGGAAAGACCTATTTTCAGGAGGCATCGCCAAGCGGCGACATGGCGTCGCTCAACAACCAGGTCAGGGAGCGGATGATTGTCGCCCTGGAAGAATTGCGGGAATTGGGATTCATAGCGAAGGCGGCTACACTGGATACGATCCCGTCAAGATTCTGGGGACGCCTGATAACCATGAGCCTCATCTTGCGCGGAACGAGAAGAGAGAACGACATTCATTCCGGGCACCCGAAGTCACATCGGACAGCCTCGAGGTAGCCTCGTCACATCGAGGCTGGCATCGATCCGACATGTCCTCCCGGCCTCCCTGGCGGCGCGGCGGCATCTCCCGGGCGGCCGGCGCGTTCTCGACCCGCGGCGTGGGGCGACGCGGCTGGCCTTGCCACTCCGGCCCGGGCTGCCTAGGCTTTTCCCATGCTGGCCCTCGATGCTGCCCTACGGCGATGAAGCCACCCGACCACCAAGAGGCGGGCCGCGCCGCGCCAACCGCTCGTGGCCCCGGCGAGAAGGACGCAACCCGGTGACGGCCGTCAAGATCGCCCATCTGACCTCGCACCACCCCATCCTCGACAACCGCATCTTCCATCGGGAATGCCGCTCGCTCGTCGAGGCCGGCTTCGCGGTCGTCCTCGTGGCCCAGCACGACCGCGACGAGCGGCGTGACGGGATCGATATCCTGGCGGTGCCGCGCTACCGCAACCGCCTCGAGCGCGTGACGCTGACCGCCGCCCGCGTCGCCTGGCGAGCGCTCCGCAGCCGCGCCGCCATCTACCATTTCCACGATCCGGAGCTGATCCCCTGGGGTCTGCTGCTCAGGCTGCTGGGCAAGCGGGTGATCTACGACGTCCACGAGGACTTCAGCCAGGCCGCCGGCGTTCGGTCCTGGCTGCCGGCCTGGCTGCGCTCACCTTTGGCCGCCACCATTCGGCTGGTCGACCGGCTGGCCGAGCGCGCCTTCGTCATCGTCATCGCCGAACGCTACTATGCGCGCACCTTCCCCAACGCGGTCGAGGTTCTCAATTATGCCAATCTCGAGGACTATGGCAGAATCATCGGCATCGAGCGGGCGCCGCGACGGCAGGACCGGATCCGGCTGCTCTACACCGGCAGCGTCACCAACAGCCGCGGCGCCGCCCATCACATACGGCTCTTGGACCATCTGCCCGAGACCGCCGAGCTGCATCTGGTCGGCCAGTGCAACGGTGCCGAGCTCGCCGAGCTCGAGGACCGTGCCGCCCGTGACCCGCGCCTCGTGCTCGCCGTCAGCCGGAGCTGGGTGCCCTACGCCCGCATCGTCGACACCTATGCCGGGGAATGGACCGCCGGTCTCGCGATCTTCCCCGACACACCCCATTACCGCGAGAAGGAGCTGACCAAGTTCTTCGAGTACATGGCCGCCGGCCTGCCGATCATCTGCTCGGATTTCCCGACCTGGCGGGCGATCGTCGCCGATTACGAGATCGGCGTTTGCGTCGATCCCGAGGACCCGGCAGCCACGGCGGCGGCCATCCGCTGGCTGGCCGAGCGGCCCGAGGAGGCCGCCGCCATGGGCGACCGTGGCCGGCGGCTGGTCGTCGAGCGATTCAACTGGAGTTCCCAGGCACGGAATCTGGTGGCACTCTATCGACGCCTGCTCGAGCCGGAGCCGTCGCGAGCGATCGCTCGGCTTTGAAGAAGCTTTCCTCGAGCGCCAGGAAAGGCCCTTCCCAGGTCCACCTGTCCTCGACGAAGCGCCGGCCCGAGGCCCCAAGCGCCTGGCGCCTCTGCGGTTCGTCCAGGAGCGCCAGAACCGTGCGGGCAAAGCTCTCGGCCGTGTCGGCAATGACCAGATCCCGATTGGGACGGGCCTGGATGCCTTCATTGGCCGCGGTCGTGGCGACCACCGCCTTCTGCATGGCGAGCGCCTCGAGCAGCTTGTTCTGCAGCCCCGCCGCCGCCCGGATCGGCACGACGCATACCGTCGCCCGGGCGAGCCAGTGCGCCGGCTCCTCGACCGTGCCCGTGACCGTGACCCCGTGCCGCCCGTCATGCGCCACCAGCGCCGGCGCCGGATCGCGGCCGACGAGGCAGAACCGGGCGGCCGGTCGGGCTTCGCGGATCCTGGGCCAGATCTGCGTCAGGAACCACAAGGCCGCCTCGACATTGGGCGCGTAGCGCATGACCCCCGACATGACGACCAGGTCGGCTTCCTCGGTCTCGGCACATGGCGCGAACCGCTCGGTGTCGACGCCGTGCGGGCCGAACACCACATTGTCGATCGCGGGCTGCCCGTGCTGCCGGCAGCAGTCCTCGATGGTCTCGAGGTCCTTCCTGCCGATCAGCACGGTCCGATCGGCGATCTGCCAGATGCGGGCTTCGTAGGCGGCCATGCGGCGGCTCTCGAGGCGATAGAACCATCGCTCCCAAAGGCTCGCGGCGCTCGCCGCCAGCCGTTGCGTGTTCAGGGTCTGCGAGAGCTGCAGCGCCAGGAAGCGGGTCGGCACCAGCCCCGCGACCCGCCGCAACGCCTCGGCGCTCCTGATGTAGTAGGCATAGACCAGATCGTAGCTGTCCTCGGTGGCCGCCCGGCAGGCCGCCTCGAGCTGATCCGGCACGTAGAGATAGCCGATCTGAAAGGGCCAGCCGCGCAGGAAGCCGAGAATGCCGTGCCAGAACGCGGCGAAGCGGCCCTGCTCGACGAACCGCGCCTTCCGGCAACGCGCCTCGAGCCAGGCCCGGTGCTCGGGCCGGAGCTGCTGCCCCTCGCCGATGACCGAGAGAAAATCCACCGTATGGCCGCGCGCCGCCAGGAACTCCAGGAGATGGGCGACCGTCAGCTCGTCGCCACGGGTCATCGGCAGCGGCGGGCGGCTGTAGAGAAAGAGTATCCGCAGCCGCCTCGCCGCCGGCTCCAGACGCATCGGATGAGGCACCCGGTGGTAGCCCTCGAACGTCCAGGGTGTCCCGGTGGCGACCGGCGCCGCCGGCTCAGCCATCGCCCCCCCGAAGACGCGTGATATCCAGCCGCGGCAGCAACGCGGGCAGGCTCGCCAGATGGGCGGGCATCGGCTTGCCGATGACGACCAGCCCGACCCCCGTCGCCGCCGTGGCCAGGTCGCGCGTCAGGTAGGCGCGCAGGATCTCGTGATGCTCGGCCGCGAGCGCGAAGTTGACGCCGACCAGCCGCTCCGGGTCGAGGTCGGGATCGAAGACCCGCAGATCGTAGCCGGCATCGAGCAAGGCCTCGGCGAGCTCCAAGAGCGGGCTGTTCCTGAGATCGTCCGTGCCGCTCTTGAAGGACAGCCCCATGAGCAGCACCGGCCCGGGCGGCGCCAGCCGACCGCGCACCCGCTGGGCGAGCCAGGCCGCATGCACCGCGTTGCTCTCCCGCACGCCCCCCAGAACCGGCGCCTGCACCCCGGCCTCGCGGGCCAGGGCGAGCATGGCGCCCAGGTCCTTCGGCAGGCAGGAGCCACCGAACGGGCCGCCCGGCCGAAGATAGGCCGGCGAGACGTTGAGCTTGGTGTCGGCGAGGAACATGTCGGCCACGAGCTGCGGATCGACATCCCTGGCGATGGCGATCCGGCCGATCTCGTTGGCGAACGCCACCTTGAGCGCGTGAAAGCAGTTGTCGACGAACTTGACCATCTCGGCCGCGGCGAAGCCGACCTCGAAGAAGGGCGCATCGAGCCCGTCATAGATGCCCAGGAGGCGACGGCTGACCCCCGGCTCGCGCTCGCCCACGACGATCTTGGGCGGGTTGTAGTAGTCCCTGACCGCCGTCGATTCCCGCAGGAACTCCGGATTGAACGCCACCTCGTAGAGCCGCCCCGGCGACTCGCCGGCGGCCGCCGCCAGGGTCGGCAGCACCAGGCGCTCCATCGTGCCCGGCGCCATGGTGCTGCGGAAGACGAGCAGGAGCGGTGCCTGGGCCCGGCGCTTCTCGAGCTGGCGGCCGAGCTGGCGGGTCACCTCCAGGAGATGCACCAGCTCGAGCTTGCCATCGGCCCTGGACGGCGTGCCGACACAGACCAGCACGAGATCGAGGCGATCGAGCCAGGGCTCGAGGCTCGATCCGCTGAACAGCCGGCCGGCGGCCCGGCCATTCTCCAGCAGCTCCTCGACCTCGGGCTCGATCACCGGCGATCGTCCGGCGGCGATCGCCTCGGCCTTTGCCGGATTGATGTCGATGCCGTAGACATGATGGCCGTCGTTCAGCAGGCAGGCGGCCGTCGTCGTGCCGACATAGCCGAGCCCCATGATAGCGATGTGCAAGACGGTCGATCTCCAGGGGCGTGGGTCGGCGGACATGGGTCGGCGGCCGGTCGCCGGTGGGTGCGCAGAGGATCTAGCAAGTTTCACCCGCCGATCAAGCAAGAGGTCGGCAGGCGCCTTGCCGGCTCGTTGCAGCGAATGATATCAGCATCGTCGATGCCGGTTTCTGCCCGAGGTGTTATTTGGCCATCACCACACGATCACCCGCGCCACGCCCGGCGATCTTCCGCTTCGGCTGGCTGTCTTGGGCAATCCACCATCTGCTCTCGCTCGAGACGGTGCTCGTGCTCTTCCTCTATGGCCGGCATCTCAAGGGCATCTTGCCGGCGACACCGGTTCCGGAGACACTTTTCTACGGTGCGTTGAGCGTCGCCATCGGCAGCTGGCTGATCCTGCGCGACGGGATCTACAAGCGCGGCCTGCCCATCGTTGTCGCTGGCCTGCTCTTCACGGCCTGGGTGGTCATCTCCTATGGCTGGTCACCATCGACACTGGTCGCCCGTGAGAGCATCGTCTTCATTCTCGTCATCAATCTCTGGGCCTTGCTCATCGGCGCCTGCGTCGTCGCCCGCTCACGCGAGCGGATCATGCGCTTCTTGCTGCTGCTCGTTTTTCTGGCCTCGATAGTCAGCCTGGATGGCATCTACATCAATTTTGTCTATGGCGATTTCCGGTTTTACCGTTATGGCGAAGAAGGTTGGCATCAGAGAACCTATCTGGCCTGGGCGAACATCGTCGCCACGGGGATGGCAATCGCCCTTGCGATCGCCGCCCATGTCCGCTTCGGCAGCTTCAGGCAGCTGCTCGCCATCGGCATCCTGGGTGCCGGCTTCTTCTTCGTGCTGATCAGCGGCGCCCGCGGCGCCACCCTGGCCATCATCGTTGCGGGTTTCCTCGCTCTGGCGGTCGACATGCCACGCATCCGCGATGGCCGCATCGAGATCGCCAAGACCCAGCTCTTCTTGGCTGCGCTCGTCATCGTTCTCCTGGGCTATGTCGCCTACCTCTTGGCCACCGGACAGTCGACGCACACCCTCGATCGTCTGCTGAGCCTGTTCGCCGAAGCCGATGATCCGCTGCTGCGTGACGGTCCCAACCGCTTCGACACCCTCGCCGGCGCGTATCGGGCGTGGCTGGATGCGCCATGGCTCGGCCAAGGGCTGGCCGGCTCGTTCGATTTCGTTTGTGGCCGTGAAATCAATCCCTGCTATCCCCACAATGCGATTCTGCAGGTGATGGCCGACCTGGGGCTGGTCGGCCTGTTGCTGTTCCTGGCTTTCCTTTTCACCGGCATCCGCCACCTCGGTCTCGCCAGGCTGCGCCGGGATCCACTGCAGTTCACCCTGGCAATGGCCTTCGTTACCGTGATTTTCCATCTCATGGTGGCGTCGGATACGATAACCTACTATCCCCTGTTCTTCTTTCTCGGGCTTCTCGCCATGCCCCCGCCATCGCCCGAGACCGATGACGACGATTAGCAGGCCGCGGGCGGAATCCGGGCATTGCTCATGTTCCCGGCAGCTTCGGCCGGCGGCCCGGGCTCCAGGCTGTGGCGGCGAGTGGCCTCCTCCCGGCTTTCTAGACCACGCTGAGAGCCCTTTGCACAGCCGCCAATCCTATGATTTAAGGGGCAAAATCGAAACTGGAGTGGCAGGGCATGCGGCTTGATTTCAGCCAGCGAAGCCGGCCGCTTGAATTCTATTGAGGATGCCGAGGTCGAACAACATGTCTCTGCGCAAACTTTTACGGTCGCTTCAGATTTTTTTCCCGTTCCTTCAGGACGCACGTTTTGCCTTCGAACGCTACCGGCAAAAAGCTGGACAGCGGTTGGTCGAGCCGGATTTCGGTGCGCTGCGCCTGTTCGATTGGGGCGCGGCGCCGCTCTTTCTCGATATCGGTGCCAACCGTGGTCTGGCGACAGATGCCATGCGCCTCTTGGTGCCGGACGCACGGATCATCGCCTTCGAGCCCAACCCGCTACTCTATCGCCAGCTGACCAGGATCTACAGTGCCGTCACGACGGTCAGCTGCATGGATATCGCTCTCGGCAATGCCTCGACCGACGCCGTCCTTTGGGTGCCGGTCTATCGCAACTGGGTCTTCGACGGGCTGGGCTCGCTCGACCGTCGGAAGGCGGCCGAATGGCTGGACAGCGATCAGCTCTATTTCTTTGATGCGAGACACCTGCAGTTGCACGAGCAATCCTGCAGGATTCGACGCCTGGACGAGCTGGCTCTCTCGCCCGCCTTCATCAAGATCGACGTCCAGGGGCACGAGCTCGCAGTGCTCCGCGGCGCCGAGGAGACGCTGCGCCGCTGCCGCCCCTTGCTGATGATCGAGAATACCGGGGAGGGGGCCGAGACGGCCTTCCTGCGAGAGTGTGGCTATACGATCTGCGCCTTCGAGCACGGCCGCTTGAGCATGAGCAGGGGTGGCCGGGTGAACAGCCTCTTCGTGACCGCCGAGCACTTGGAACGCCTTACCGGGCTGGAACCCGAACTCTCGGCGGGACGTTGAGAGCCTGCCCGAGGGAAGACGGTCGATGCACTGTGCCGGGGCGCGAAAGCCGTCCCCGCACTTCGACGTGGCCACCGATCTCGGCCAGCAGCTCGAAACGAGCCGGCTGTGGGGAGTGGCCGCCAAAACCCCTTTCTAGCTGGAAAATCAGAAGATTGAGAAGACTCTTTACCAAACCACCCGCACCGGCTAGAGGGAATCGGCAGAACGAGACCGAGTTCCTGGACCCGGTAGCGGAGACGGCTCGCCCGATGGGGGCGGTTGCCTCGCCGACGGTCAGGTGGCGGACCGGCTTCGCGGCTGTCGGCCACGCATCGACTGTTGCGCAAATGCCGACATCGGGTGCCGGAAGGGGTTCGCTGTCATCGGTATGAATTGTCGTCGACAGAAGGTCGGGCTACGCGTCGGCCGACCTAGAGAGCTCGCATGCTGACCCACGCACAGGCAGGACCGACCTTTGGCAAATCCGGCGGCTTCGGCTCGCTCCTGCTGCCGGGCGTCGACGTCCTGACCTTCTTCGTCTGCTTCTCGGTCGGCGGCCTGGTCAATCTCTCCTATTCGAACATGACCGAGCAGCGCGGCCTCATTTTGCTGCTGTTGACCGCCGGCTGCGTGATCTTCTTCCAGCAGATGGGCCATTACAGCCGGCGGCGCCAGCTCTGGCAGGAGACCGGCGACGTGGCGGCGGCGGTGGCCATGGCGCTCGTCATCGATGCGGCCCTCCTCTATCTGTTCAAGGTCAATTTCTCCCGGGCCTGGGTGCTGGCCGGCTGGCTCCTGATCGCCCTGGCCGTGCCGTTCACCCGGCTCGCCGTCAAGCGGCTGAGCCTCAGGTTCGGCGGCTGGAAGAAGCCGACGGTGATCGTCGGCATCGGCCCGATCGCCATGGAGACGGCCGCGGCCTACCTGCGCGACACCCATCTCGGCTATGACGTGATCGCCTTCATCGACCCGGAAGCCAAGCCCTCGAGCTGGCGCGAGCTGGGTGTCGGCACGAAGCAGGTGCCGGTCCAGCCGCTCGATCCCGATTCACAGCTGCTGCCATCCTGGCTCGGCCGCCCGCACATCGTGGTCGCCCTCGAGCTCAGCGAGCTGCCGGCCCGCGAGGAGCTGATCGAGAAGCTCTCCCTCTATCATGGCGACCTCGACATCATCTCGCCGGTGCGCGGCCTGCCCATCAACAACGCCCGGGCGTCCCATTTCTTCACCCACGACATCCTGTCCTTGCGCATCTCGAACAATCTGGCGCGACCCTACTCGCAGCTCATGAAGCGCTGGTTCGACATCGTGGCGGCGAGCGCCATCATCGTCTTCCTGGCACCGCTCTTGGCGCTGATCGCCCTGCTGGTGCGCCGGGAGGGCGAGCCCGTCTTCTTCGCCCATACCCGCATCGGGCGCCACGGCCAGCTCTTCAAGTGCCTGAAGTTCCGCACCATGGTGCCGAATGCCACCAAGGTCCTGGCCGAGCTGATCGAGCGGGATCCCGTGGCCCGGCTCGAATGGGAGAGGAGCTTCAAGCTCAAGAACGATCCGAGGATCACCAGGCTCGGGCACTTCCTGCGCAAGAGCAGCCTCGACGAGCTGCCCCAGCTGCTCAATGTCATCCGCGGCGAGATGAGCCTGGTCGGGCCGCGCCCGGTCGTGCCCCACGAGCTCGAGCGCTACGGCGACGCCAAGCGCTACTATCTCGAGGTGCGGCCAGGGATCACCGGGCTCTGGCAGATCAGCGGGCGCAACGATCTCGACTACGAGCGGCGGGTCAGCCTCGACACCTGGTACGTCCGCAACTGGACGCTTTGGTACGACATCTTCATCCTGTTCAGGACCGCGCTGACCGTCCCGGCCAAGGCCGGCGCCTACTGACGCAGGCTATCGGCGAGGGATGTCGCCAGGCGCCGCGACGAGCGCTCGATAGAGAGCCGCGTAGCGCTCGGCGGAGGCGCGCCAGCCGACCGGCTGGCGCATCGCGAAGAGCTGCATGGCCCGCCAGCGATCGGGTGCCTCGAACAGCTCGTGCGCCCGCCGCAGGGCGAAGCCGAGCGCTTCGGCCGTGACCGGCGCGAACTGCAGCCCGCTGGCGACGCCGGCCGCCAGGGCCGCGTGATTGGCGTCGATCACCGTGTCGGCGAGGCCGCCCGTGCGGGCCACGATCGGCAGGGTGCCGTAGCGCAGGCCATAGAGCTGGGTGAGCCCGCACGGCTCGAACCGCGAGGGCACCAGGATGGCGTCCGCCCCGCCCTGCAGGAGGTGGGAGAGCGGCTCGTCATAGCCGAAGACGCAGGCGACCTGCCCCGCATGCCGTTCGGCCGCCGCCCGGAAGGCCGCCTCGAGGCCGGGCTCGCCGCTGCCGAGCAGCGCCAGCTGGCCGCCACCGGCGAGCAGCTCCGGCAGCGCCTCGAGCAGCAGATCCATGCCCTTCTGGTGGCTCAGCCGGCTCACCACGCCGCAGAGCAGGGCCCGCTCGTCGAGCCCGAGGCCGAGCCGCTCCTGCAGGGCACGCTTGTTGCCCGCCTTGCGCCCGAGCCCGGCCGCGTCATAGGGGGCCGGCAGGAACGGATCGGTCGCCGGATTCCACACCCCTTCGTCGATGCCGTTGACGATGCCCAGGAGATCGGCGGCCCGGGCGCGCAAGAGCCCGTCGAGCCCCATGCCCTGGCCTGCTGTCTGGATTTCGATCGCATAGGTCGGGCTGACGGTGGTCAGCTTGTCGGCGTAGTAGAGCCCGGCCTTCAGAAAGCCGAGGCTGCCGTAATATTCGAGGCCGTCCGTCCGGAAGGCCGTGGCCGGCAGGCCCAGCTCGGCCAGGAGGGCAGGGGGGAACTGCCCCTGGAACGCCAGGTTGTGGATGGTCATCACGGTTTTGGGCGAGGCCCCGGTGCCCGCATCGCCGAGCCGCAGATAGGCCGGGGCGAGGCCGGCCTGCCAGTCGTGGGCATGCACGATGGCCGGCCGCCAGTCCGGATCGCCGCCCCGGCCGATCCGGGCCGCGGTCCAGGCGAGGGCGGCGAAGCGCAGGCCATTGTCCGGCCAGTCCGTGCCGGTCGGGCCGACATAGGGATTGCCGGGCCGGTCGAAGAGCCGTGGGGCGTCGACCAGATAGAGGGTGCGGCCGTCGTGCTCGACGGCGAGCAGCCGGCCGGGGCCACCCGGCAGGGCCTGCAGCCTCGCCACCTCGCTGCCCCTGCCGACCTTCTCCAGCACGGCCGGGTAGGCGGGCAGAAGCGGGCGCATGTCGACGCCGAACGGGGCCAGGGCGCCCGGCAGGGCCCCGGCGACATCGGCGAGCCCGCCGGTCTTGAGCAGGGGGAAGAGCTCGGCGGCGACGGAGAGAACCCGCATCAGGCCGCCACCCTCGGCTCGCTCGTGACGAGCCGGCAGTCCAGCAGGCGGGCGGCGCAATGCGCCTCGAGCAGGGCGCGGGCGCGCTCGAGGTGCGCGTGCTCGACCGGCACCGGGCCGAAGCCGAAGAGCACCATCAAGATGACGGCCGTCGAGATCTCGACCCTGGTGCGCGCGCTGTCCGAGGTGGGGCTGCCGAAGGGCCCCTCCGCGTCGACCAGCACCGGCAGGCCGTCCAGGTTGAGGGGGCCCCGGCCGATGCCGGCGTAGCTCTCGCCCGGCCGCGCGCGGCGCAAGGCGAGGGGGGGCGTCAGCCGGGTCCTGTCGTAGGTGCCGATCGAGAGGCCGGTCTCCAGCGAGAGCAGGTTGTTGCAGTCGACCACCGTGTTGATGGCGCCCACCCCCTTGCCCTGCAGCACGCGCCGCAGCAGCGCCTCCGCGGCCGGGCGGTAGCGCGCCGGATCCTTGCCGAGAGCCCGATAGGCGGCCCGGGTCGCGGCCACCGCCGGCCGGTCCTGCGGCCGCGCGCCACCGCCGGCCGGGATGGCGGCGGCGAGCTTTTGGGCAAGCCCGGCATCGGCGTCGGCGACGGTGACCTCGGCGGTGATGCAGCCGAGCGTGACGGCGATGCCGGCCGCCTCGAGATCGGCCTCGATCCGGATCATGGCCGGCTCGCCCCCCACCCGGTCAGCCCTCGATGGCATCGAGCATCGGCTGGGTGATCAGGCAGATTCCCTTGTCGCTGCGGCGAAAGCGGCGGGCGTCGAGCTCGGGGTCCTCGCCGACGACGAGGCCGGCGGGGATCCGCACGCCGCGATCGACCACCACGTTCTTGAGCCTGGCGTCGCGGCCGATATCGACATCCGGCAGGATCACCGCCCCCTCGAGAACGCTGTACGAGTGTACATGGACACGCGTAAACAGCAGGGAATCGTGCACCGTGGCGCCGGAGACGATGCAGCCGCCGGCGACGAGCGAGCTCACCGCCTCGCCGCGGCGGCCCTTGGCGTCGTGCACGAACTTGGCCGGCGGGGTGATTTCCGCGAAGGTCCAGATCGGCCAGTCGTGGTCGTAGAGATCAAGGGCCGGGATCACCCGGGTCAGGTCGATATTGCCCTCCCAATAGGCATCGATCGTGCCGACGTCGCGCCAGTAGGCCTCGCGCTCGCCCACGCTCTTGACGCAGGAATCGATGAACCGGTGCGCCACCGCCTTGCCGTGGGCGACCAGGTGGGGAATGATGTTCTTGCCGAAATCGTGCTGCGAGTGCGGGTCGGCCGCGTCGCGCCGCAGCTCGTCGAAGAGCAGGGCGGTCGAGAAGACGTAGATGCCCATGCTCGCCAGCGCCATGTCGGGCTTGTCGGGCATGGCCGGCGGATCCTCCGGCTTCTCGAGGAAGGAGAGGATCCGCCCGGTGCCGTCCACGTGCATGACGCCGAAGCCGGTCGCCTCCAGCCGCGGCACCTCGAGGCAGCCGACCGTGACGTCGGCGCCCGAGGCCACGTGCTGCTGCAGCATCAGCTCGTAGTCCATCTTGTAGATGTGATCGCCGGCCAGGATGATGATGTGCTCGACGCCATAGGCCTCGATGATGTCGATGTTCTGGTACACCGCATCCGCCGTGCCTTCGTACCACTGGGTCTCCGACACGCGCTGGCTCGCCGGCAGGATGTCGAAGCTCTCGTTGCGCTCCGGCCGGAAGAAGTTCCAGCCGCGCTGCAGATGGCGGATCAGGGAATGCGCCTTGTACTGCGTCGCCACGCCGATCCGGCGGATGCCGGAGTTCACCGCGTTGGACAGGGCGAAGTCGATGATCCGGCTCTTGCCGCCGAAGAACACCGCCGGCTTGGCGCGCCGGTCGGTCAGCTCCTTGAGCCGCGAGCCGCGGCCCCCGGCCAGCACGTAGGCCATCGCATTGCGCGCGAGGTTGCGCGGCACCTGATCCGCCATGGCGTCCTCCCCGATAGTCGAGACCGGTTCCGCCCTCAGCAATAGCCGCGATCCCGGGGAATGGCGATTCCGCAAACGCCGGCTGTATGCTCCGCCCATGACGGATGCGGCCGGAACACAGCACGAGCCGACCTGGTACGCGGCGAGCTGCCAGGAGCCGCCGCTCGGGACGCCGCCGCTCGAGGGCCGGGTGACGGCCGGGATCGGCATCGTCGGCGGCGGCCTCGCCGGGCTGGCGCTGGCGCTCGGCCTCGCCGAGCGCGGCGCCGCCCCGGTCGTGCTCGAGGCCGACGCGGTCGGGGCAGGGGCCTCCGGGCGCAATGGCGGCCTGCTCTCGGCCGGCTTCACCCGCTCCTTCGCGAGCCTGCGCCGGAGCCTGGGGGACGCGAGCGCCACCCGCCTCTTCCGGCTGAGCGTCGCCGCCGTCGGCCGCGTCGAGCGGCGCGTCGCCCAGGGTGCCATCGCCTGCCGGCCGCAATACGGCGTCCTCGAGGCCTCCTGGCTCGACCGGCCCTCCGAGCTGCAGGCCGCCATCGCCCTGGAGAACGAGCTCTTCGCCCGCGACCTCCGCTTCTGGCCGAGGGAGCAGCTCCGCCAGCTCTATCGCTCGAGGCGCTATTTCGACGGGATCTTCGATCCCGAGGCCCGCCACCTCGATCCCTTGGCCCTGACCCGGGGCCATGCCCGGCTGGCCCGGGCGGCGGGTGCCCGGCTCTTCGAGCGGAGCCCGGCCCTCGAGATCGCCCGGCACGGCGGCGGCTGGCGCGTCACCACCAAAGGTGGCCGGCTGGAGGTCGACCGCCTGGTGCTCGCCACCAGCGCCTACGGCCGGGGGCTGCATCCGGCGCTCGGCCGGGGGCTCCTGCCGATCCACACCTACATCATCGTCAGCGAGCCCCTGGCCGGGGTCGAGCGCGACAGCATCCGCGCCCCCTATGCCGTCTTCGACGACCGCTTCGCCACCGGCTACTACCGCCTCGTCGGCGCCGGCCGGGAGGCGGGCCCGCGACTGCTCTGGGGCGGCCAGATCGGCCTCGCCGAGGCGCCCCCTGGGCTGGCCCGCCGGCTGCGGGCCGACCTGGCGCTGGTCTATCCGGAGCTCGGCCGGATCCGCGTCGCCCATGCCTGGTCCGGCCGGATGGGCTTCGCCCGCCACCGGATGCCGGTGATCCAGGAGCTCGAGCCGGGCCTCTGGGCCGCCACCGGCTTCGCCGGCCACGGGCTGAACACCACCACCATGGCCGGCGAGATGCTCGCCGACGCCCTGCTCGACGGGGCCGCCGACGACTGGCGGCTGCTCGCCCCCTTCGCCCTCGCCTGGACCGGCGGGCCGCTCGCCCCCCTGGCGGCCCAGGCCCTCTACCACGGCCGCGCCGTCCAGGACCGCGTGCGGGCCGCCTGGCACCAGCTCCGCCAGCGCTCCCCCTGAGAGCCTTCAGTCATCGACCTCCAGCCCGGCCAGGATCTCGAGCTCATCCGGCCGGTGGATCAGCAGCCGGCGGCCCTGCCGCTCGGTGATCCGCGTCCGCGCGAGCTGGGCCAGCACCCGGGCGACGGTCTCGCGGGTCGTCCCCAACCGCGCCGCCAGCGCCTCCTGGGTCGGCAGGGCGTCGATGGCGAGCCGGCCGCTGCCCGGGACCGGGGCGGCGAGGCGGCGAAGCTCGCGGTAGACCCGCTGCATGGCGCCGATGGTGGCGAGCTCGGTGATCTTCTCGTCGTTGTCGCGGATGATCCGGGCGAGCCGGCGCAGAAGCGCCAGGGCGACGCCGCTCTCGGCCTCGACCAGCTCCATGAAGGCGGCCGCCCCGAGGCTCGCCACCCGGCACGGCTCGAGCGCCAGCACCGAGGCCGAGCGCGGGGCGCCGTCGATGGCGCCGAGCTCGCCCACATGGCCGCCCGCCTCGACCACCGCATAGGCCACCTCCCGGCCGCTGGCCGAGAAATTGACCACCCGGGCCCGGCCGCTGGCGATGAGCAGCACCGCGTCGCCCGGATCGTCGCGGGCCAGGATCTCCTCGCCCGGGCGAAAGTTCCGCCAGGCGCAGCGCCGCGCCAGGGCGGCGCGCCGCTCGGGCGTCAGGCTCCGCAGCAGGACGATGCCGTCGAGCTCGGTCGTCTCCGCCATCGTCCCCCCTCTCCGCCGCCGCCCCTTGCCTCGCCCGCGCTCCGCTGACGCAGGCCCCGACCCTTTTTCGGGGCCTTTTCCCGGACAGGCTTCTGGACAGCGGTCCGTCCGGACCGCTATCGGCACAGCGGCGCCCGCCGCCGCTCGACCCCGCCGCTCGACGATGCAACCCGCCTCGGCCGGCCGCAACCGATTTGCATGGCCTCGCCCCACCGGACCTCCGCCCGCCACCATGACCCGCACCTTCGATCTCTCGATCATCGTTCCCCTCTACAACGAGGAGGAGAGCATCGGGCCGATGCACGAGGCGATCCGCGCCGCCGTGGCGGACCTGCCCGGCAGCGTCGAGGTCGTGTTCGTCGACGACGGCAGCCGGGACCGGACCTTCGCGCTCGCCCAGGCCCTCCCGCGCCACCAGGCGAACGTCCACCTCCGGCTGGTGAAGTTCCGCCGCAATTTCGGCCAGACCGCCGCCATGGCCGCCGGCATCGAGCACGCCCGCGGCCGCATCCTGATCACCATGGACGGCGACCTGCAGAACGACCCGGCGGACATCCCCCTCTTTCTCGCCAAGATCGACGAAGGCTTCGACCTCGTCGTCGGCTGGCGCCACGCCCGCCAGGACCACTGGTCGCGCGTCCTGCCCTCCAGGGTCGCCAACTGGCTGATCGGCAAGGCGACCGGCGTGCCGATCAAGGACAATGGCTGCTCGCTCAAGGCCTACCGGGCCGAGCTCATCAAGGAGATCCCGCTCTATGCGGAGATGCACCGCTTCATTCCGGCGATGAGCTCGCTCGCCGGCGCCAGGATCGCCGAGATCAAGGTGCGCCACCACGCCCGCCGCTTCGGCCACTCGAAATACGGCTTCTCGCGGATCTACAAGGTGTTCCTCGATCTGCTCGCGATCAGCACGATCCTCGGCTTCAATCGCCGGCCGATGCTCGCCTTCGCCGGGCTCGCCACGGTCGCCACCGGCATCGGCCTCGTCAGCCTCGGCTCGGCCCTGGTCTACGGCCTGACGGCGCACGACCAGCCGGGCATCGTCTTCAGCGGGCTCGCCGTGCTGTTCGGCGCCCTCGCCATCTTCCTCATGGTGCTCGGCCTGCTCAGCCAGCTCATCTACGGCACCATGGCCCGCCGCTTCGATCCGTTCCGCCGCCTCGCGGCCCGGCCGGTCGCCGCCCCGGCCGGGGAGCGCCCGGCATGAGCACGCCAAATCGCATGGGCACGCAGGCCCTCCTGTCGGTGATCGTGCCGATCCGGCGCGATCACGCCAGCCTCGATCGGCTGCACGCCACCTACCGCACGACGCTCGAGGCCTCGGGCCACGCGCTGCAGCTCATCTATGTCGTCGACGGGCCGCTCCAGGCCAGCCTCGATTCCCTGCGCCGCCTGAAGCAGGCCGGCGAGCCGATCGAGATCATCCACCACGCCCACGGCTTCGGCGAGGCGGCGGCGCTGACCACCGGCTTTCGCCATGCCAAGGGCGAGCTGGTCATGACCCTGACCGAGGAGGTCGAGGTCAAGCCGGGCGAGCTCGAGAAGCTGCTCGCCGCCGTCCAGGAGGACGATCTCGTCATCGCCAGGCGGATGCCGCCGGACGGCAGCGGCCCGGGCAGGCAGCGCAAGTTCGAGCTCGCCGCCAGCCTGCTCTTCGGCGGCCGCTTCCACGACCTGCGCTCGGGGGTCAGGGTGATGCGCCGGGCCGTCCTCGAGGAGATCACCCTCTATGGCGACCAGCATCACTTCCTGCCGCTGCTCGCCGAGGCCCACGGCTTCACCGTCCGCGAGGTCGAGGTCGACGCCGACCGCTCGGCCAGAAGGCCGCCCTCAAGGCCCAACCTCGCCCTCGTGCTCGACCTTCTGACCGCGTTCTTCCTGATCCGCTTCATCAGGAAGCCCTTTCGCTTCTTCGGCGGCTTCGGCTTCGCCGTGCTCGCCCTCGGCGGCCTCGTCACCGCCTATCTCGTCTTCGCCCGCCTGTTTTTGGGCGAGGCCCTGGTCGACCGCCCGGCGCTGATTCTCTCCTCCCTGATGATCGTGCTCGGCATCCAGATCATCTCGGTCGGCCTGATCGGCGAGATCATCACCTTCTCCTTCACCAGGGAGCACAAGGACTACAAGGTCGAGCGGATCGTCGACTGAGCGGGGCGGCGGCCGGACGCAAGCCCTTGCAAGGGCTCGCTTCCCTCGTGCCCGGGAGAGGATGACATCTGGCGATTTCGGCCCGGAGATCGTGCTTCCAGGAGCGCTGTAGTGTCGATATTCTGGCCATGCGAAATAGCCAGAGACGAACCTCCACCATGTCGGAAAAGCGCTGGTCGCTGCAGGATGCCAAGAACCGGCTGAGCCGGGTGGTCGATGCCGCCCGGGCCGGCGAGGCGCAGGTCGTGACCCGACATGGCAAGCCTGCCGCGGTCGTGCTGTCGTTCGAGAGCTATGAACGGTTGAAGGGCCTCGAAGACCGGGCGCTGCCTTCCTTTCGCGACCTGCTGCTGGCCATGCCGCAGGACGATGGCGAGCTCGAGCGCATCGATATCGAGCCCGGGCCGGTCGAGCTCTAGGTGTTCCTTCTCGACACGATGGTGCTCTCCGAGCTCCGCAAGCGGCAGCGCGACCCCAACCTGGTCGCGTGGCTCGGCGCCGTGCCGGAGAGCAGCCTCCATCTCAGCGTGGTGACGATCGGCGAGATCGAGAAGGGCATCGCGCGTGTCGCCGGCCGCGACGCAACCTTCGCCCGACACCTCGAGGCCTGGCTCGACGCCGTGCTGCGCGGCTTCGCCGATCGGATCCTCGGCATCGATGTCAGGATCGCCCGCCGCTGGGGGCGGCTCGCCGCCGCGCATGGCCATGCCGGCGCCGATCTTTTGATCGCCGCCACGGCCCTCGAGCACGGCCTGACGGTGGCGACCCGCAATCTGCGCCACTTCGCGGGGACAGGCATCCTTGTGGTGGATCCCTTTACGCCTGCCATGGAGGAGCGGTGAGGCTCGTCGGCTGCGCCCGGGTCGGCACGCAGGAGACCAGGCCCTTCGCCCGCCCGTTCCGGGGAAGGCCCCGGTCGACCGTCCGGCGCATCGCCATCCCAGATGATCCGATAAGGTATATTATGACAAATCATTGTGGTCCGGGCCGGCGCCACGCCCGGCCGCATGCGGCGAAAGGCGCGCGGCTGCCGGGTTGGTCGAGCCGGTTGCCAGAGGCTATCACATGCTCGTCACCCGACCTCACGCAACCGTGAAGAGCTCAGCCCCATGTCCGATCTCACCGCCCTCCAGACCGAGCTCCAGAGCCTGGCCCGCCGGATCGCCCGGGACGTGGTGGCGCCCAGGGCCGCCGAGCTCGACCGGACCGAGGCCTATCCCTGGGCCACGGTCGAGGCGCTGACGGCGGCGGGCCTCATGGGCATGACCATCCCGACCGCCTTCGGCGGCCAGGGCCTGGGCGTGCTCGAGGCCGTGCTCGTGGTCGAGGAGCTGGCCCGGGTCTGCGGTGTCACGGGGCGGATCGCCGTCGAGGGCAATCTCGGTGCCGTGGGGGCGATCATGGCCTACGGTACCGAAGCGCAGAAGAAGCTCGCCGCCGATCTCGTGCTTTCCGGCGACAAGCCCGCCATCTGCATCACCGAGCCCGAGGCCGGCAGTGCGGCGACCGAGATGCGCACCACCGCCCGCCGCCGAGGCGACAGCTATGTGCTCGACGGCAGCAAGACCTGGATCACCGGCGGCGGGGTCTCGAAGCTCCATCTGATCTTCGCCCGGGTGCTCGACGAGGCCGGCCAGAAGCAGGGCATCGGCGGCTTCATCGCCGTGGCCGGCGAGCGGCCGGGGCTCGAGATCGGCCGTCGCCTGCCGGCCATGGGGCTGCGCGGCCTGCCCGAGACCGAGATCCACCTCAACCGCCTGACCCTGCCCGCCGATCGCCTGCTCGTGCCGCCGGACGGCCTCGAGAACGGCTTTCGGGCCCTGATGCGCGCCTACAACAGCCAGCGGACCGGGGCCGCCGCGGTCGCCCTCGGCATCGCCCAGGGCGCCTTCGACCTCGCCCTCGCCTATGTCGGCGACCGCCGGCAGTTCGGCCGGCCGCTCGCCGCCTTCCAGGGGCTGCAGTGGATGCTCGCCGACATGTCGGTCCAGCTCGAGGCGGCCCGCCTCCTGGTCCACCAGGCGGCGGCCAGCGCTGTCGCCGATCGCCACGGCTTTCCCGACATGGCCGCCGCCGCCCGGGCCAAGCTCTTCGCCGCCGAGATGGCGCAGAAGGTGACCAACGACGCGCTGCAGCTCTTCGGCGCCAACGGCTACGGCCGCGACCTGCCGCTCGAGCGCATGGTCCGCGACGCGCGCATGTTCACGATCGGCGGCGGCACCGCCCAGATCCTGCGCAACCAGCTCGCCGGCCGGCTCCTGGCGGACGGCCCGCCGCCCGTCGCCATGCGCCGGGCGGTTGCCTGACGTTCGGCAAGGATCCCTTTTTACGTTAAAAAAATTGCCGACTTTCCCGTATTGCGTTATTCCTGCGGCCGGATGCCCCAGCCCAGGAACCGGCCATGTCGCCCGTCGCCCGCCGCCAGCTGCTCGCCCTGCTCGCCCTCGCTCCGGCGGCGAGCTTCGGCGTCGGCCAGCCGGCCGACGCCGCGGCCTGGACCCGGCTTTTCCATGATCTGGAAAGCGCCCGCCTGATCGGCCGGGCCGTGCTCGAGAGCCATCCCGATCTCGGCTCGGCCGAGGCGATCAGGGAGCGGCTGCGGCAGCGGCACGCGGTGCTCCGGGAGCTGCTCGACGACACGCCCGACCGGCCGCCGGCACCCGTCCTCGCCCCGGCTCTCGCCGAGGCCATCGCCGCCGATTTCGCGGCGCACCGCACCCTGACCGTCACCGGCTGGGTGCTGAGCCGAAGCGAGGCCGAGCTCTGCGCCCTGGTCCATCTCGCCTGAGCGCCGGCCAGAGGCCCTGAATGCTGATCGACTCCCGCACCCTGCCCGAAGCGGCCCGCATCGAGGCCGACATCGCCATCGTCGGCGGCGGCGCCGCCGGCATCGCCATCGCCCGCGAGTTCATCGGCGGCGGCCTCAGGGTCGCCCTCCTCGAATCCGGCGGCCTCGACTACGACGACGACACCCAGGACCTCTATGTCGGCGAGGTCACCGGCAACCCGAGCATCGCCCTCGACGCCTCGCGGCTCCGCTATCTGGGTGGCACCAGCAATCACTGGGCCGGCTATTGCCGCCCCCTCGACGAGGCCGATTTCACCCCCCGCCCCTGGGTGCCGCACAGCGGCTGGCCGATCACCCGGGCGAGCCTCGATCCCTATTACCGGCGGGCGCACCCGGTCCTGCAGCTGGTCAGCGACGACTATCGGCCGGCCGAATGGACGGCGCAGATGCCGCCCATCTTCACCTCGCCGGTGATGCGGGACCCGCTGCGGCCGGTGATCTTCCAGCAGAGCCCGCCGACCCGCCTGGGCTCCACCTACCGGGGGGAGCTCGACCAGGCCGCCAATCTCGCCGTCTATCTCTGGGCCAACCTCACCGAGATCGTCACCGATGAAGGGGGTGCCCAGGTCCAACACCTCGCCATGGCTTGCCTCGACGGGCGCCGCTTCACCGTCGAGGCCGGCCAGGTGGTGCTGGCGACCGGCGGCGTCGAGAATGCCCGCCTGCTCCTCTGCTCCAACCGCCGGGCCGAGGCGGGGCTCGGCAACGGCCACGACCTGGTCGGCCGCTACTTCATGGACCATCCGGCCTACCCGGCCGCCACCATCCTGCTCAACCAGCCCTCGGCCATCGCCCGGGCACCCGCCGACCAGATCATCGACGTGCTCTGCGGCATCGATCTCGAGGTCGAGGAGAGGGAGCGTCTCCTGCGCTTCGTCACCGCGGTCCAGCCGGTGCCGCCGCCGGAGGGCGAGGAGGCGGGCTACGTGGCGCTGCGCGAGCTCACCCGCAACCTTCGCCGGGGCATCTGGCCGAGCGACCTCATGGGCCGGCTCGGCACCGTCCTCGCCGATCTCGATGGCACGACGAGCGGCTTCTACAACCGCTTCTTCGCCAGCCCCGAGCTCTTGCGCCTGCGGGTCCATATCGAGGTGGCGCCCAACCCGGAGAGCCGGGTCACCCTGATCGGCGAGCGCGACGCCCTGGGCCTCAACCGCGTGCGGCTGGACTGGCGGCTCACCGAGCTCGACCGGCTGAGCCTGCGCCGCAATCTCGAGATCGTCGGCGCGGCCTTCGGTGCCCGGGGATTCGGCCGGCTCCAGCTCGCCGACTGGCTGCTCGAGGAGCCTTTCGCCATTCCCGGCAACGGCTCCTACCACCATGTCGGCACGACGCGGATGAGCGACGACCCGAGGACCGGCGTGGTCGACCGCGACTGCCGCGTGCACGGCATGCGCAATCTCTTCGTCGCCGGCAGCTCGGTCTTCCCGACCGAGGGGTTCGCCAACCCGACCCTCACCATCATCGCCCTCGGCCTCAGGCTCGCCGATCACCTGAAGAGCCTGCACGCCTGAGCCCCCTGCCCGGCCGCCCGCGAAAGCCTGGCCCGGATGCTTCAGCCGCGCGGCGCCGCCTCGGCGGCGACCAGGCGTTCCGGCAGCGGGGCCGGCAGCGGGGCCGGACCCATCGCGGCGGCATCGCCGCACACCAGGCCGGCATAGGCCCGCTCGAGCTGGTTGAGCTCGCGCAGATAGGCGCCGAGCGAGATGTCGCAGACCGCCGCCATGGTGGCCCTCGCCTGCATGTCGTTCATCACCCGCCGCTGCTCGACCGCCGCCGCCCCCAGGGTCTGCAGGTCGCTGCACGCCCCGAGGAGCGGCAGGCCGGCCGCCAGCGCCAGAAGCCCGTGTCGCCCATGCCCCATTGTCCTGCTCCCACGGAATGATCTGTCAGGAATAGGACTATAATCTTATTATTTGAAGCAGGCAACCAGGAAGTCAGCCGTCACGCAGCGCCTTGAAATGGTTGATCAGGCCGGCGGTCGAGCTGTCCCGGTCGGCGGCCGGATGGGGGCCGCCGAGCCCCGGCAGGATGCGGCCCGCCAGTTGCTTGCCGAGCTCCACGCCCCACTGATCGAAGCTGTTGACGTTCCAGACGACCCCCTGGGTGAAGATCCTGTGCTCGTAGAGGGCGATCAGCGAGCCGAGCCGATGGGGTGTGAGGCGGCGGTAGAGGAGCGAGGTCGAGGGCCGGTTGCCGGTGAAGACCTTGTGCGGCACGAGCCGCTCGATCAGCGCCGGCTCCATCCCCTGGCCCTCGAGCTCGGCCAGCACCTCGGCCGCCGTCTTGCCGAACGCCAGGGCCTCGCTCTGGGCGAAGAAATTGGCCAGAAGCTTGATGTGGTGGTCGCCCAAGGGCGTCTGGCTCTCGGCCGCCGCCAGGAAGTCGCACGGCACCAGCCGGGTGCCCTGGTGGATGAGCTGGTAGAAGGCGTGCTGGCCGTTGGTGCCCGGCTCGCCCCAGATGATCGGCCCGGTCGGGTAGTCGACCGGCCGGCCGTCGAGCGTCACCGACTTGCCGTTGCTCTCCATGTCGCCCTGCTGGAGATAGGCCGGGAAGCGGTCGAGATGCTGGTCGTAGGGCAGGATCGCCAGGCTCTCGGCGCCGAGGAAGTTGCTGTTCCAGACGCCGATCAGCGCCAGGATGGCCGGCAGGTTCGTCTCGAGCGGGGCGGTCGCGAAGTGCCGGTCCATGGCATGGGCGCCCTCGAGCAGCTCGCTGAACCGCTCGAAGCCCAGATGGACGGCGATCGAGAGCCCGATCGCCGACCACAGCGAGTAGCGCCCGCCGACCCAGTCCCAGAACACGAACATGTTGGCGGGGTCGATGCCGAAGGCGGTCACCGCCTCGCGGTTGGTCGAGACCGCGACGCAGTGCCGCCCGACCGCCGCCGTGTCGCCCATCGCGGCGAGCAGCCAGTCGCGCGCCGAATGGGCGTTGGTCATGGTCTCCTGGGTGGTGAAGGTCTTCGACGCCACGATCAGGAGCGTCCGCCTGGGATCGAGCCCGGCCAGCGTCTGCCGCAGGTGGGCGCCGTCGACATTCGAGACGAAATGCGCCCGCAGGTCGGCGCGGGCATAGGGCTCGAGCGCCCGGCAGACCATGAGCGGGCCGAGATCCGAGCCGCCGATGCCGATATTGACCACATCGGTGATCGTCAGGCCGGTATGGCCGCGCCAGCTCCCGTCGCGCACGGCCTCGCTGAACCGCCGCATCTGCTCGAGAACGGCCCTGATCTCCGGCATGACGTCGACGCCGTCGACCAGGACCGGACCGCCGCTCCGGTTGCGCAAGGCCGTGTGCAGCACCGCCCGGTCCTCGGTCACGTTGATCTTCTCGCCGCGCAGCATGGCGTCGCGCCGGGCCTCGAGCCCAGAGGCGCGGGCGAGGTCGACCAGGAGATCCATGGTCTCCACCGTCAGCCGCTGCTTCGACCAGTCGACCAGAAGATCGTCGAGCCGGCCCGAGAGCCGCTCGAACCGCCCGGCATCCGCCGCGAAGAGCTCGCGCAGATGCACGCCCCGCAGCGTCTTTGCATGCGCCGCCAAGGCCTTCCACGCCGCCAGCTCCGACCGCCCCGCCATCATCGCTCTCCCCGCCCCGGTTGTCCTGCCTCCGTCTCTTGCGGCGGATGGGGGCGGAGATCAACGCGCGATGATGCTCTCAGCAAGAGCGCCTGCGGGACGGTGCCCGGTCCGCCTCCTTGGCGAGCGAATCCATCTTGGCCAGGAGAGCGCGCTTTTCGGGTGTGCGCGACAGCCCCTTGTTCCGGGCCCGCTCGACACGCTCCGCCGACAGCCCGCCGATCGCCGCCTTGCGCGCGGCGATCGCCTCGCCCATTTTCATGAGGTCGATCTTAATCATGCCGGATCGGCCTACCATCCGCTGTGCTGGAACCTCGATCGTTCAATGCTCGAAGAACGAAATCGACCGCGACACATTCTTCTCGCACACGCTTGCCAAGGTATTCTAAATCAAGCCGATCCGCAAGATCGACCAGGATACGCGCCTGCTCGAGCATATCGTCATGCCCAGAAGGATTGGCTTCGTATTGGGCAAGACGATCGGCGATCAGGTCCTCGATCGGTGGCATGGCGAGTATCGCCTCGGCGCCACCGTCGACCGCGAAGACCTTGAGGCGCCGCCGATCGGTTCTGTTGTGGAACAAGGGGCCGGACACCGCCTCGACACCGATCTCGCCAAGCGGCGTCGTCAAATGAAGGCCGCGCAGCAGGCGGCCGGGGCGCGTCTCCCGCTCGAAGCCGACCGCGAGAAGTGCTGCCTCCAGCCGTTCATCGGTCTCGCAGAGATCGATGTCGCCGGACATGATGTCGCCGGCCGTGTAGAATTCGACCGCGGCACCGCCGACGATGATGATCGGCAGGCGGCTGCCCTCGGCGGCCGCCAGACGGCCCGCCTGCTCGATCCGTCGCAGGGCCTCGATGAACAACGGCCGGTAGGTCATCGCTCGATCATCGCCCCGTTCGTGCCGCCGGTCCAGCCGGCCGATTCCCGCATCGGCATCGTTTCCACCCTTGCCATCGCCGGGCGATCCGCGGCCCATGACGGAGCATCGATGCGCCAACCGACAAAAGCCTCATGCAGACCATGACCACCCCCGACGGCCTGATCCTCGGCGAGGACGGCAGGCAGCGCTGCTGGTGGCACGGCAGCGATCCCCTCTACCGGGCCTATCACGACAGCGAATGGGGCCGGCCGCAGGCCGACGACCGGCGGCTCTTCGAGAAGCTCTGCCTCGAGGGCTTCCAGGCCGGCCTCTCCTGGCTCACCATCCTCAGGAAGCGCGAGAGCTTCCGCCGGGCCTTCGAAGGCTTCGACCCGGCGGCGGTCGCCCGCTTCGACGCCGCCGACATCGAGCGGCTGCTGGTTGACGCCGGCATCGTCCGCCACCGGGGCAAGATCGTCTCGGCGATCAACAACGCCGCCCGGGCGCTCGAGCTCGAGGCCGAGGCCGGCTCGCTCGCCGCCTTCCTCTGGCGCTTCGAGCCCACCCCCGAAAGCCGCCCCAGAAAGCTCGACCGGGCGACCCTCGCCACCCTCGCCCAGACGGCCGAATCCAGGGCCCTCGCCAAGGCGCTCAAGGGCCGCGGCTGGACCTTCGTCGGGCCCACCACCATCTACGCCTTCATGCAGGCGACCGGCATCGTCAACGACCATCTCGAGGGCTGCTGCGTCCGCCCCGAGATCGAGGCCGCCCGCGCCGCCTTCACGAGGCCGCGCGGCACCGCTGAAGTGACTTGAGCATCCCGCCGCAAGCCTTAGCTTGCAGGGAGCTTCGCGCATCCGGGACCCGCTCCTTGCCGATCCGCCTCCTCACGATCGTCGTCTTTCTCCTCGCCGCCCTGGGGCCCTCCCTGGCGGCGGCCCAGGGCAGCCCCTCGCCCGCCGGCGATCTCCTCGCGACCATCGCCCGGCTGCAGGACGACGATACCGGCACCGGCATCGCCAGCGAGGCGCGCACCGAGAACGTGACGGCCCGCCTCGTGGCCGACCTCGCCGCCGCCACGCCGGGCTCCACCGTCACCCTCGCCTTCGTCCAGGACATCCGCGAAGGCTGGCACACCTACTGGCGCAACCCGGGCGATTCCGGGGCGCCGGCCACCCTCGCCTGGGACCTCGCCCCCCAGGACCTCGCGGCGGGCGTCGCCATCGGCCCGATCCAGTGGCCGGCGCCCGAGGCGATCCCCTATTTCGGCCTCATGACCTTCGGCCACCAGGATCGGCTGGTCCTGCTCCAGGAGCTCCACATTCCCGCCGCCTGGCCGGTCGGCACGCCGCTTCTCATCCGCCTCGAGGCCGACTGGCTGGTCTGCGCCGAGATCTGCATCCCCGAGCGCGGCAGCCTCGCCCTCGAGCTGCCGGTCGGCGCCGTGCCCGTGCCGGCCGATCCGCCGACCCTCGCGCTCGTCGATGCCGCCCGGGCCGCCCTGCCCCGCGAGGTCCCCTGGCCGGTCGGCTTCAAGGCCGAGGGCGGCACGCTGCGCCTCGCCGTCGACGCCGGGTCCGCCCTCGACCAGGTGAAGGGGCAGGTGAGCGGCATCCGCTTCTTTCCGGACCAGCCCGGCCTCGTCTCGAGCACCGCCGACCCGGTCTGGCAGGGCGGCCCCGATGGCCTGACCCTCGACCTCGCCCGGCCGGCCGAGGCCCGGCCCCTCCCCGACCCCTTGACCGGCGTCCTGGTCCTGACCGAGGACCTGCCGGACGGCCCGCTGCGCCAGGCCTTCCTGGTCGAGGCCGCCTTCGATCCGACCATCGCGCTCGACAGCGGCGCGCTCGGGGGCAGCCGGCTGGGGCTCGCCCGGGCCGCGCTTTTGGCGCTTCTGGGCGGCATGCTGCTCAACCTCATGCCCTGCGTCTTTCCGGTGCTGTCGATCAAGGCGCTGGCGCTGGTCCGGCATGCCGGCGGCCCGCGCGCCCTGGCGCACGGCCTCGCCTACACGGCCGGCGTCCTCCTGACCTTCCTCGCCTTGGCCGGCCTGCTCATCGCCCTTCAGGCCGGCGGGGCCCTCGTCGGCTGGGGCTTCCAGCTCCAGCAGCCGCTGGTCGTGGCCCTGCTCGCCTATCTCGTCTTCGCCATCGGGCTCTGGCTGATCGGGGCCTTCGAGCTCGCCCCGGCCGGGCTCCTCGGCCGGGTCATGGGGCTCGGCCAGGACCACCTGCCGCGCAGCGGCCTCGGCGGCAGCTTCGCCACCGGGGTGCTCGCCGTCTTCGTCGCCAGCCCCTGCACGGCACCCTTCATGGCCGCCGCCATCGGCTTCGCCCTGACCCAGGGCCCGGCCACGGCGCTCGCCATCTTCGCCGCCCTCGGGCTCGGCCTGGCCCTGCCCTATCTCGCCCTGAGCGCCAGCCCCTGGCTGCAGCGCCGGCTGCCGCGGCCCGGCGCCTGGATGGTGCGCTTTCGCCAGCTCATGGCCTTCCCGATGTTCGCCACCGCCGCCTGGCTCGTCTGGGTGCTGGCCCAGCAGGCCGGCGACCGGGCGCTGCTGCTGGTGCTCCTGGGCTTCGTCGCCCTCGGCCTCGCCTGCTGGCTGCTGCCTTTCAGCGGCCGGCTGGCGCGCGCCACCGGCATGGCCTCCCTGGCCCTCGCCCTCCTGCTCGCCGCCCTGCCCGGCCGGCTGCCGGCCGCCGACCCGGCCAGCGGCGCGCAGGCGGAGGCGGGCCCGGCCGAGCCGTTCACCGCCGGGCTCTTGGCCGAGCTGCGCCGGGAGGGGCGGCCGGTCTTCGTCAACATGACCGCCGCCTGGTGCCTCACCTGCCTCGTCAACGAGCAGACGGCCCTCAGCGGGCCCGCCTTCGAGGCCGCGCTCGAGCGTCACGGCATCGCCTATCTGATCGGCGACTGGACCCGCCAGGATCCGGCGATCACCAGCTTCCTCGCCGGCTTCGAGCGTTCCGGCGTGCCGCTCTACGTGGTCTATCCGCGGGCAGGCTCCCCGGTCGTCCTGCCGCAGATCCTGACCCCGAGCCTCGTGCTCGACGCCCTCGCCGGCGCCGCTACCGGCATCAGCTCATAACCCCGTGCCCGTATCCCCTCAGCCTGCATGCCGATCCCGCGCGATTGTGAACGATGTACCGAGTCGGGCGCTCAGGCGGCCTGGGCCATCTCGTCGTAGCAGGCCAGGGCCTGGGCGCCGTAGATCGAGGAGGGGCCGCCGCCCATCTCGACCGCGACCCCGAGCATGTCGAGCAGCTCGGCCCGGCTCACGCCGAGGCGGAGGCAGGCGCGGGTGTGGAAGACGATGCAGCCCTCGCAGCGCACCGTCACGGAGATGGCGAGGGCGATCAATTCCTTGGCCTTGTGGTCGAGGGCGCCGTCGGTGCCCGCCGCCCTGACCAGCGCCCGAAACGCCGCCAAGGGCTCGCCGCCATCCTTGTGCAGCGCCTTGCTGTATGCCTGGTAGCGCTTCTCCAGCTCCAGATAGGTTCCGCTCATTCCCGTCCCCTCGCGGCTTGTCCATTCTTCCTGTCGCCCCCTGACCACGAAACCCGGGGCAATTCCTTGATCTCGATCACTTTCGACCGATCCTCGACCGCCCGATGATTGACACGGAACCACAACAACGCAATCTAAGCTCATGTGGCGCCTTGCGCCGCTGGCGAAGAGCCGGCAATCGAGGTATGTCGAGCCGGGCGCTGGTGCTGCCCGGCCATGATTTTGCCATGGCAGGCACCCGCTACCCGGACACCATTTCTTCAGTCGGCCGTGAGAGGGGGCTAGAATGCCCGGCCACGGCCCGATGGTTCCCGGCAACCACCGGCAGGTCGGACAGTCGATGAGCAAGACGAAGACAGCGCGAGACCAGGCGAAGGACCCCGCCAAGGGGCTTTTCGCCGACAGCGAGATGATCGACATCACCGGTCTTTTCGGCATCCTGCGCCGGCGCAAGTGGCTGATCGCCGCGATCACCACCACCGGCACGCTCGCCGCCTATCTCTTCGGCAGCTCGCTGACCCCGATCTACAATGCCCAGGCGACCCTGCTCGTCGAGCCGAGCGACAGCAGCGTCGCCGAGCTCGACTCGGTCAGCGCCGACCTGAGCGCCGATTTCAATGACATCGCCACCCAGATCCGCCTGCTCCAGTCGCACAACTACCAGGCCCGGGTCATGGAGGATCTCGGCCTCTTCGACGATCCCGACTTCAACACGGCCATCGTGGATCCCGACGCCCCGCCCAAGAGCGCGCTCGCCACGTTCCTCGAGCAGCCGCTCGACACCGTGCTCGGCTGGCTGCCGAGCGAATGGCTGATCACCAGCGGCACCGCGCAGGAGCCGGCGCCGGAGAGCGACGCCCCCTATCGGATCCGGGAGAAGGCGCTCGACAATTTCCGCAAGAGCGTCGAGTTCCTGAACGACCCGGTCGCCTACATCATCACCATCGGCTTCAACTCGCCCGATCCCCAGAAGGCGGCGCGCATCGCCAACCGGATCGCCGAGATCTATGTCGACGACCAGCTCAACAACAAGATCTTCTCCACCGACCGGACGTCGGCCTGGCTCCAGGACCGCCTGACCGAGCTCGAGGTCGAGCTGCGCGACGCCGAGGAGAAGGTGGGCCAGTTCCGCTCGCACAACCTCGTCGGCGAGAGCGAGGGCATGACCCTGACCCAGCAGGAACTGTCCGACCTCAACCGCGATCTCATCGTCGCCCGCGGCGAGCTGGCCGAGAAGCAGGCGAAGCTGCGGCTCGTGCGGGATCTGCGCGGCTCCGGCCAGAGCCTCGATTCCATCGCCGACGTCACCAGCTCGCCCCTGATCATCAGCCTCCGGCAGCAGGAGACCGAGCTCCTGCGCCAGGAAGCCGAGCTCTCCTCCCTCTATGGCGAGCGCCACCCGCGCATGATCTGGCTGCGCAACGAGAAGAAGAACCTCGAGGACAAGATCGACTCCGAGGTCCAGCGCATCATCCTCACGCTGCAGAACGACGTGAGCGTCACCTCGACGCGCATCGCCTCGATCGAGAGCCAGCTCGGTGACGTCAAGACGCAGAACGTCACCGACCAGGCGGCCGGGGTCCAGCTCGCCCAGCTCGAGCGGCAGGCCGAATCGACCCGCGCCCTCTACGAGGCCTTCCTCAATCGCTACAAGGAGACCCGCGAGCAGCTCGAGATCGTCCAGCCGGATGTGCGCATCGTCTCGATGGCCAGCCCGCCGACCCAGCCCACGACCCCGGGCAAGAAGCTCTTCGCGGCGGCCGGCCTCGTCGTGTCGCTCGGCCTGGGCACCCTGCTCGCCATCATCCTCGACCGCTTCGACCGGGGCATTCGCAGCGGCCGGCAG
This sequence comes from uncultured Geminicoccaceae bacterium, assembly GCA_964393275.1. GTDB lineage: Bacteria > Pseudomonadota > Alphaproteobacteria > Geminicoccales > Geminicoccaceae > SLRI01. The sequence goes on from CAYMTA010000019.1 coordinate 41,514, forward strand.
ATCGAGCGCAAGCTCGGCCTCCACACCCTCGCCTTGGTCCCCCGCCTCGACCGCCTGAAGAAGAACCAGAAGCCCTATCAGTATCTGATGGAGAAGCCGCTCTCGGCCTATGCCGAGGCGATCCGCAGCATCTACATGGCGGTCAAGCTCTCCAATGTCGACCGCGAGCCCAAGGTGGTCCTGGTCACCTCCTCCCTGCCCCAGGAAGGCAAGACGACGTTCGCCGTCAGCCTCGCCACCTTCGCCGCCCGCTCGCACAAGCGCGTCCTCTTGATCGATCTCGACCTGCGCCATCCGAGCGTGCATCGCGAGCTGGGCTGGCAGGTGTCCGCCGGCCTCGTCGAGTACATGGCCAACGAGCGCGGCCTCGAGGAGGTCATCCATCACGACCTCGAGACCGGCCTGCACTTCCTGCCGATCAAGGGCCAGACCACCAACCCGACCGACCTCCTCGACAGCCAGAGGATGCGGCTCCTGATCGAATCCTTGCGCGATTCCTACGACTACATCGTGCTCGATTCGGCGCCGCTCGCCAGCGTCACCGACACGCGGGTCGCGGCGCTCCTCGCCGACAAGGTGCTGTTCTGCCTGCGCTGGGGCCAGACCATGATCGGTGCTGCCGAGGACAGCGTCCAGGCCCTGGCCGAGGTCGGCATCGAGCCGGCCGGCGCCGTGCTCACCATGGTCGACATGAAGAAGCACGCCCGCTACGGCTATGGCGACGTCGGCCAGTACTATACCCAGAGCCAGAAATACTACGTGAACTGAACAGCTTTCCAGGAGCAGGGTGATCCGCCTGCTCATCGTCTGCTACGAGTACCCACCTTTCTCCGGGGGCGGCGGGATCGCCCTGCAAGGCATCGCCCGGGAGCTGGCCCGGCGCCACACCGTCCATGTCCTGGCCGGCGCCGCCCGGGGCGAGCCGGCCGAGACCCGGGACGGCGCCGTCCGGGTCTTTCGGGCACTGGGTTGGCCGCGGCGGCACGCCAGCCACAGCTCGCTCGCCTCGCTGGTCGGCTTCTGGCCGTTCGGAACATGGCACGGGTATAAGCTTTTAAAGCGATACAGGTATGACCTGATCAACACCTGGTTCGCCGTGCCGAGCGGGCCGACCGGCGTGCATCTCGCCGCCAAGGCCAGGGTGCCGCATGTCCTGACCCTCGCCGGCGGCGACATCTACGATCCGATCAAGCGGCATACGCCGGACAAGAGCCGCCTGCTCGCCGCCATCGTGCGGCGCGTGCTCCGGGCGGCCGACCAGCGGGTCGCCGTCTCGAGCGACCTGGCGCGGCGGGCCGTCGCCCTCTACGGCTGCCCGCCCCCGCTCGAGGTGGTGCCGCTCGGCCTCGCCCCTGCCCTGCCCGGGATCCTGCCCGGGATGCCGGACGCGGCCTCGCCGGATCGCCGGGCGCTCGGGCTCGAGCCGGATGCCGTCTACGTCGTCAGCCTCGCCCGGCTCGTCCCGCGCAAGAACCTGGCGACGCTGGTCGAGGCCTGCGCCGCCATCGAGAACGGCAGCGTGCGGCTGCTGCTGCTCGGCGACGGACCGGAGCGCCCTGCCCTCGAGCGGCTGGCACGGGCGCGCGGCCTCGGCGGCCGCATCCTCTTCAAGGGCTTCGTCGACGAGGCCGGGAAGGAGGCCCTTCTGCGGGCTTGCGACATCTTCGCCCTGCCTTCCCTGCACGAGGCGTTCGGGCTGGTCTATCTCGAGGCGATGCGCGCCGGGCTGCCGATCGTCGCCACCCGGCCGGGCGGGCAGGAGGATTTCCTCGAGGACGGGGTGAGCGCCCATCTGGTCGATGCCGGCGACCCGGCGGCCCTGGCCGGGGCCCTCGCCCGTCTCGCCGGCGATCTCCCGGCCCGCCGCCGCATGGGAAGGGCCGCCAGGGCCGCTGCCGGCGCCTTCACCGCCGAACTCGCCGCCGCCCGCTACGAGGCCCTGTTCGAGCGCCTGGCGGCCTCTCGTGCCGCCTGACGCAACAGCGCCGCTCGGGTTGTTGCATCCGATGCAACAGTCGGCCTCGGGTTGTTGCATCCGATGCAACAGTTTCGTCGGGTTGTTGCATCGAGCGCATCATTGTTATGACCAATGATGCGCCGGATGCATCGCTGGCCTGCGAACGAACCCGCCGATTCGACGAATGAACCCGAGGAATCGACGATCGAACCCGGCCCTTCGACGAACGAACCCGAAGCCCGAAGCCGGCCCGGCCCTGGGCTCGGCAGCCCTTTCGAGTTCCTTTGCCGAGGCGACCCGCGGATTGCCGAACGGACCCGGCGGGGGCCGGATTAAGAGAAACTTAGAGGTTCAGGGCGTAGAGATCGGGCCAGGCCGCCCTGCCCCGGAGACCGCTCTTGCCCTGCCCGAGCCCGCCCCGCCTCGGCTATCTCTCTGCCGCGCCCACCGTCTCGACCCGCCCGGACGCCTATTCGGCCGGCCCGCGGGCCCATATCCTGGGCGTCGTCAACGGCTTTCGCGCCCGGGGCTGGGCGGTCGAGCCCTTCATCGTCGGCGACCGGGTGGGCCGAAGGGTCACCAGGGGCACGCTGCAGGCCGGGCTCGAGCGCTGGCCGGCGCTTCGCCTCGCCGGCGATGCCGCCCGGCTGCTCCTGGCCGAGCGCAATCGCCGTGCCGCCTGGGCCGAGCTCGGCGGCCGGGTCGACTGGGTCTATGAGCGCTTCGCCACCATGCAGGTGCTGGGCCGCCGCTTCAAGCAGCAGGGAATCCCCTGGATTCTCGAGACCCAGGGCTTGTTCTACTACGAGACCCGGGTCGAGCGCTCGACCGTCGGCCTCTCCGGGCTGGCCGAGCGGATCGAGAAGGCCGCCTATCGCGACTGCGACGCGCTGATCTGCATCTCGCCGGCCCTGAAGAAGCTGATCGTCGAGGAATGCGGCGTGCCGCCGGGCAAGATCCTGGTCGTGCCCAACGCCGTCGAGCTCGAGCGCTTCGATCTTGAAAAAATTCCTAGCATGCGCTATTTTGAGGATCCGACGATCGGTTTCGTCGGGGCGTTGATCGGCTGGCAGGCCTTGGACCGGCTGATCGAGGCGCTCGGGGATCTGGCAAGGGAAGGGCTGCGGTTCGGGCTCGTCGTCGTCGGTGACGGTGTCATGCGCGAATCCTGGGAAACCCGAGCCGAGCGCTGCGGCATCGCCGACCGGGTTCGGTTTCTCGGCCGGGTGCCGGCGACCGAGGTCGGCCGCCACATGGCGGGCTTCGACATCGGCTATGCCGGTGCCGCGGCGATGCGGATCGGCACCATGTACCATTCGCCGATCAAGCTCTACGAGTACATGGCGATGGCGAAGCCGCTGCTCGCCTCCGATTTCGCCGACGCGCGCCAGCTGATCGAGGGCCGCGATACCGGCTTCCTCTTCGCCGCCGACCAGCCGGACAGCCTGAAGGCCGCGCTGCGTCAGGTCCATGCCGAACGCCACCGCCTGCCCCTCATGGGCCGGGCCGCGCGGGCCCTGGTCGCGGCCGAGCACACCTGGCAGGCCCGGGCGGGTGCGATGATCGAGAGCCTCGCTGGCCGCCTCGCCGCTCCCTCCCCTGCCCCCTCCTCCGCCGCGCCGCTTCCCATCACCCACGAGTTGGCCATCACCCGCGAGATGGCCACCGCCCGCGAGCCGGCCACCCCATGAGAAAGCTCTTCCTGGTCGGCAGCCCGCGCTCCGGCACGACGCTGCTGCAGACCATCCTGACCGGCCAGGCCGACCTGTTCACCCTCAAGGAAACCCACTTCTTTCGCCATCTGCATCGCTGGCGGCCGGTCCGTTGGCTGGACCGTCTGCGCCTCGATCCGAAGCGGGTCGATGCCGCCTTTCGCTTCATCACCGAGAACAACGCCCTCGAGGGCAGCCACGACTGGACCCAGGTGCGCCGGCTCGCCGATGCCTGCCGATCGTTCGATCGCCTGATGACCGACGAGACGCGCCTGCGCCGGTGCCGTGGCTGGCTCGAGAAGAGCCCCGAGCACATGTTCTTCATCGACGAGATCCGCCGCCATCTGCCGACGGCGCGGTTCGTCCACATCCTGCGCGATGGCCGGGATGTCGTCGCCTCGCTCCACGATGCCAGGATCAAGTATCCGGATCACTGGGGCTGGCTCGGCGACCTGGATCAGATGGTCGACCTCTACAATCGCTATTGCCGGGCGACCCGCAAGAACAGCGGCTGCGCGGATACCTTCGTGGTCCGCTACGCGGATCTGGTCGAGGGTGACAGGGCCATTCTGGATGGTCTGGCCCGGTTTCTCGACCTCGAGCCCGGCGCCTTGTCGCTCGAGCGGATCACCTCCTATCGGCCCGACATCGTGCGTCCCGAGGAGGCCTGGAAGATTCGCGGCGAGAATCGGATCGTGGATACGCGGGGCCAGAAGTTCCAGAGCCTTTTCAATGCCGGGGAGCAGGAACGGATCCTCCGGCGTCTCGTGCCGATCGGCGACCTCGCCTCGGGCTGACCACCTTCGGACCGCAACCGCCACCAGGGCTGCGCCATTCTCTTTGTCGCCATCGCGCGCTATGCCATGGCTGGCCATATCGGGGCGCAGCCCTATCGGGACGCAGGGAGTGAACGACCATGATCGAGACGATCGACACGCGACCCTTCGATGACCAGAAGCCCGGCACTTCCGGCCTGCGCAAGCGGGTTTCTGTCTTCGCGCAACCGCATTATCTCGAGAATTTCGTCGCCTCGATCTTCACCGCCCTGCCCGGCCTCGCCGGCCAGACCCTGGTGCTCGGCGGTGACGGGCGATACTTCAACGACCAGGCCATCCAGACGATCATCAAGCTCGCCGCGGCCTATGAGGTCGGCCGGTTGCTGATCGGCTGCAATGGCCTGCTCTCCACCCCGGCAGCCTCGCACCTGATCCGCAAGAACCAGGCGTTCGGCGGGATCATCCTCTCCGCCAGCCACAATCCCGGCGGTCCCGAGGGTGATTTCGGGATCAAGTACAACGCGGCGAACGGCGGCCCCGCCCCGGAGCGGCTGACCGACAGGATCTTTGCCGAGAGCCGGCGAATCACGGCTTATCGCCGCTTTGCCGGGCCGGATATCGACCTTTCGACGCTTGGCGAGCAGCGCTGCGGCGCCATGCGGGTCACGATTGTCGACCCGGTCGACGACTATGCCGAGCTGATGCGCCGGCTCTTCGATTTCGACGCCATGGCGGGCCTCTTCCGCGCCGGCTTTCGCCTGCATTTCGACGCCATGCATGCGGTCACCGGCCCCTATGCCGTGCGCCTGTTCGAGAACATCCTGGGTGCTGCTCCCGGCACGGTCGTCAATGGTCAGCCCCTGCCCGATTTCGGCGGCGGCCATCCCGATCCCAACCCGGTCCATGCCCACGAGCTCGTCGCCCGAATGAACGGGCCGGACGCTCCCGATCTGGGCGCCGCCTCGGATGGCGACGGCGACCGCAATCTGATTCATGCGCCTGGCCTCCTCGTCGCCCCCTCGGACAGTCTCGCGGTGCTCGCCGCCAATGCAACGCTTGTCCCCGCCTACGCGGATGGCCTTGCAGGCGTAGCCCGCTCGATGCCGACCAGCCGCGCCGTCGATCGGGTGGCGGAGGAGCTGGGGATCGCCTGCTACGAGACTCCGACCGGATGGAAGTTCTTCGGCAATCTGCTCGATTCCGGCCGTGCCACCCTGTGTGGCGAGGAGAGTGCCGGAACCGGCTCCAGCCATGTTCGCGAGAAGGACGGCATCTGGGCCGTCCTCTTCTGGCTGAACATCATCGCGGCACGGGGCGAGGACGCTGCGACGATCATGCGGCGGCACTGGCAGCGGTTCGGCCGGCATCACTACGCGCGCCACGACTACGAGGAGGTCGATGCCACCAAGGCCCAAAAGCTGATGACCGAGCTGCGCGAGAAGCTGCCCGATCTCGCCGGCACGAGCTGGCGAGGCGACACAATCGATCTCGCCGATGATTTTTCCTATCGGGACCCGGTCGACGGCTCGCTCACCGAGCATCAGGGCGTTCGCCTCGTCTTCTCGAGCGGTGCGCGACTGGTCGTCAGGCTTTCCGGCACGGGCACCGTCGGGGCCACGCTCCGGCTGTATCTCGAGCGGTTCTCCCCGCCCGACAGGTGGGACGGTCCCTCGCCCGATCTCGGGCATCTATCGGCCATCCTCGATGACATCTGCGATTTCCACAAGGCGATAGCAAGGACGAGCCCCACCGTGATCTCTTGATGCCCTGCTCCTCACCCCTGCAGGCTGCCCGCTCCGAGATCGGGTCTGCCAGGGCAGGCTCATTACTGTTTTTTTGGGCCCTTTTTTGGTCGGCTTTTGGAGGGTCGGCGAGGGCGAACCCGAACGATTTATCCACAGGCCGCCGGGCCCGGGGCGTCGTTAGAAAGTTAATAGGATTCTGTTAAAGAGTTAAAGGGCCGAGTCGGCTTTATGGATCAAGAGGTTATGGGCAATTTTGTGAATGATGTACCGTGTCTGCGTGAATGATGTACCGATACGAAATGTGAACGATGTACCGTGCCTGTGTGAATGATGTACCGTGCCTCGGCTCGGCGGGGATGGGAGGCGTCGGGATGTGAACGATGTACCGTGCGTCGGCCGCGGCGGCCCCGGCCGTCGAATGTGAATGATGTACCGTGCCTAGGCGCCGGCGGCCCGGGTGTCGGGCTGGCCCTGGCCGCGTGGCCAGAAGGAGACGAGAATCCGCTCGTTGCTCGCCCATCGCCGGCTCTCGAAAGCCCCATCGAGGGCATCGGGCTTGTCCTGGGGGTCGAAGCTGATGGCGATGTGATATTCCGGCAGGTCGTCGTCGTTGATGACCTTGCGCAGTTGCGGCTTGAAGAAGCGCGGCTCGAGCACGGATCCGCATTTGTCGATCAGCCGCGGCAGGCTGATCACCCAACGGTGCTGCCGCCCGCAATGCTTGCGCGCCAGCTCGTAGAGACGGCGCTTGAGCCCCATCGTCAGCTTGAAATAGCCCGAATCGATGGTCAGCACACGACGATCCTTGACGATGGCCCGAAACATCCAGTCGTTGAGGGTGATCTCGCAGGCCGCCATGATCTGCTTGCCGCCCTTGCTCCGTTTCTCGAGGATGCGAAACGTCTCGATCCAGCCGAAGCCGCGCCGCTCCTTCGTTTCGCCCGCCTCGATCGTCGTGACGATCGTGGTGGAGCGCAGCCGGAAGATCGCGTCGAGCAGGAGCTCGTACGCGCGTTTGCCGGTGCTGCGCCCTGTTACGCGCAGGAGATTATACGCGTTGAAGCGGATGCTGCGCTCGACCGGCAGGCCGCGCTCGATGCGGTCGTTGATGATCGAGGCGATATAGATCAGCACGTCCTTATCCCAGATCGTGGCGATGCCGCGATCGCCCGGGCGGATCTCGATCTTCACCTTGCCGTCGTCATAGACCAGAGGCCGCCGCCTCGGCGTCTTCTGCAGCGAGAAGAAGGGGAACTCCATGAGCGCCCGGTCGTCCTTGAACGGGGCGTTGATCAGGCTGTCGAGAAAGAGATCCACCTGCTTCCCGCTCATGCTCGGCTGTCCGTGGCGAACTGTGAACGATGTACCGTGAGTGGGTGGCGGATCGCGGCGTCAACGCCGGCGACGGTCACGAATCTCGTCCGCTGCCACGTCGTAGCCGGTGCTGGCCAAGGCCTCGAGGATCAGGGCGCGCATCGTGGTGTCCTCCGCGGCCATCCGTGCCTTGAGAGCCCGGACCACCGGAGCCGGCAGGCTGAGCGTGATCTTGCGGTCCGCTTCCACCGGTGGGGCGGGGATCGTCGGCGACAGCGACAGGGCCATACAGGGCAGCCTAGATATGGAGATACATAAGACCGCATGTAGCAGGGTTCGAGGCGCTCGTCGATCGAGCCGCCTTGGTCCGGGAAGGGGGTCGTTCATCCCGATAAAAGCCGGTAAGCTCGTATCATTGTCTAACCGTAAACAGTTATACGCGTTACAATTGAGGCATCCTTCGGGGTCGTTTTGGGAAAGAAGCCCGCCTCGGCGCCGGCCGGTCCTCGGGATAGCCGCGGCTGCCCTTCAGGTAGGGCGGCCGATCGACTATGACGGCCTTGGCCGCCCGGCAGCTTCGGGTCGGTCGCCGCTGCAGCTCCATGCCGGATGGACGCGATGACAACAAAGGCCATACTGGTTACCGGCGTCGCCGGCTTCATCGGCGCGGCGCTCGCCCATCGGCTGCTGGAGGAAGGGCTGCCGGTGGTCGGCGTCGACAACATCAACGACTATTACGATCGCCGGCTCAAGCACGCCCGGCTCGCCCGGCTCGCCGGCAGGGCCGGCTTCCGGCTCGTCGAGCTCGATCTCGCCGATCGCGAGCGAACGGCGGCGCTGTTCGCCGCCGAGCGGTTCGAGCTGGTCGTGCATCTCGCCGCCCAGGCCGGTGTCCGCTACAGCCTGGAGAACCCCCATGCCTATGTCGACAGCAATCTCGTCGGCTTCATGACGATCCTCGAGGGCTGCCGCCACAATGCCGTCCGGCATCTCGTTTACGCTTCCTCGTCCTCGGTCTACGGCGCCAACACCAAGCGGCCGTTCTCGACGGCCGACAGCGCCGACCACCCGGTCAGCCTCTATGCCGCCACCAAGCGGGCGAACGAGCTGATGGCGCACAGCTACAGTCATCTTTTCGGCCTGCCGACCACCGGGCTGCGCTTCTTCACGGTCTACGGGCCGTGGATGCGGCCGGACATGGTGCCGTTCGTCTTCGCCGAGCGGGCCGCGAGCGGCCTGCCGATCAAGGTCTTCAACGAAGGCCGGATGCAGCGCGACTTCACCTATATCGACGATATCGTGGGCGGCATCAGGCGGGTCATGGACCTGCCGCCGGGATCGGGCCCGGGATCGGGCGAGCCACGGCGGGAGGGGGCGCCGCCGTTTCGGCTCTACAATATCGGCAACAACCAGCCGGCCGAGCTCCTGCACGTCATCGCCTGCCTGGAGCGCAGCCTGAGCATGACGATCGAGCGCGAGATGGCGCCGATGCAGCCGGGCGACGTGCCCGCGACCTATGCCGATATCGACGATTTCACGCAAGCGACCGGCTTTCTGCCCGAAACCTCGATCGAGGACGGCATCGACCATTTCGCCCGCTGGTTCCGCGATGTCTGGATGCCGCTGCGGTCGTCCGGCTGACCGGCGGGCTTCGTCCGCGCGACGGGTTGCGCTGGCGGCGTGAGCGGACGATCAATACCATTATACGGGTATACGCTGATCACTTGATAGCAGCATAGACTTAAGCTGCCCTTCGAGGTGGCCGATCCGGTGTCACCGATGTGCCCCCCCACCGATGCCCCATACATCGCGCCATGTGGCGAGGCCCCGGGCAAGGGTAGGGGAGGGGGCGGGCCCCGCCATGACGGCGGGCCATGACAGCGGAACGCGCCCGCCGGCTCGACGGGACGTTGCAACAGTCGTTCCCGAGCCTTCCGGTCGCGGCAACGCGGGAAATCGCTCGCTGCCCGAAGTCTTTCGACGACCCGAAGCCTTGCGGCGGCATGGTGCGCGCATGGCGGGGAGGGGAGGCGACCCGGTCGGGCGGCAAGGTCGACGCTTGACAGGATTGTTGACTATAATCCTATTATTGCGTTATACGCGGCTTTAGGACCTATTTTTTATGACCCGTTCGAAGGAACCGCGCCGTGCTCAGCGTTCTGCCCGATGCCGTCGTCACCACCCTCGGCACGCCTGTGACGATCCATGTGCTGGCCAATGACAGCGGCAGTGGCCTCACCGTCACGAGCTTCTCGAACCCGGCGCACGGCAGTGTTGCCTTCAATGCCGATCAGTCCTTCACCTACACGCCGACGGCGGGGTTCGCCGGCGCCGACAGCTTCGCCTACACGGTGCGGGATGCGCAGGGCACGCCATCCGGCGCGGAGGTCACGATCACCGTGGCACCCAATGACGGGGCGACGCGGGCGACCGACGACTATATCGAGACGATCGCGGGCGGTGCCGTCATCATCCCGGTCCTCGCCAACGACCTGACCGCCTCGGGCCCGCTGCAGGTCGTCGGTGTCGGTGTGCCCGGGCACGGCGCCGCCAACGTGCTGGCGAGCCAGTCCATCCGCTATGTGCCGCAAGCCGGCTTCGTCGGCATCGACAGCTTCACCTACACGGTGATCGACGCGGCGGGAACGACCACCAGCGCCACCGTGACCGTCAAGGTTCTGGCCGCGAACAGCGCGCCGGTCGCCCATGACGATGTCTTCATCCTCGAGGCCGGCCAGACGACCGTGCTGGCCATCCTGGCCAATGACAGCGATCCGGATGGCGACCCGCTACAGGTCGTGAGCTACTCGATGCCGAGCCACGGCAGCCTCGCCTTCAATCCCGACAAGACTTTCTCCTATACCCCCGATGCCGGCTTTCTCGGCGATGACCAGTTCACCTACGCGATCCGCGACGCTCGCGGTGGCAGCTCCGCGGCCGGCGTGACGCTCACCGTCATCGAGATTGCCGAACAACCGAACGCCATCGACGATCACGTCGTGACCGAGGCGGGTGTGCCGGTCACGATCGACGTTCTCGCCAACGACGACCTGCCGGCGGACCAGCAGAACCGGATCGTCGCCGTCACCTTGCCCTTCAAGGGCAAGATCGCCTTCAACCCGGACGGGACGATCACCTACACACCGAATGCGGGCTTCACCGGTTTCGACGACTTCACCTACACCGTCGGCAACGGCGAGGGTGGCACCTCGAAGGCGATCGTGACGATCGAGGTGACTTCGGCGACAGTCGCCAACAGCTATCCCAACGGCTACGGCTATCGGCGGCGGATCGTCGTGCCGGCCCAGGGCGCCGACCAGAGCACGGTCAACGATGCCGTCATCCTGTTCGCCGAAGAGGCGGTCTGGCTGAGATCGGTGGAGAACGGCGGCAAGGTCGCCTCGCCGGAAGGTCTTGACCTGCGCTTCGAGCTCGCCAACGGCAGCAAGCTGGATCATGAGATCGAGCACTACGACCCGGCGGGCGGCAAGCTGCTCGCCTGGATCCGCCTGCCGAGCTGGACGCTTACGCAGCAGATCCAGATCATGGTGTATTATGGCAACCCGTCAACCAGCGCGAGCGAGGCCAATCCCGCCGGCGTCTGGCAGGGCTATCTCGCCCGCTGGCGCCTGCCGGACGGGGGTGACGCGACCGGCAGCGGCCGTGATCTCACGCCGCAGAGCGTCTTGGCCGGCGAGCTTCTGGGCAGCGCTGCCAGCTTCGACGGCACCGGGCGGCTGAGCCTGGACGACACGAGCTGGCTCGGGGGCCTCGAGCGGCTGACCGTCCAGGCGTTGGTCAAGCCGGACGCTGCCATGTTGGGCAGCAACGTGCGCATCCTCGGCCATGACGGCTCGTCCGGCATCACCTTGGGCTATCTTCACGAAAGCGACGACGGCGTTGCCGATGTCGTCTATGCCGCCATTGGCGGCACCGAGGGCGAGGCGCTCGTCGTCAGCCGTGGCGGCCGGCAGTCCAGCGATCGTCAGCTTATTCATGCCGACTGGCAGAGCAGCACGGCACCGCAGCTTTTCTTGAACGGCGTGCGCGCCACGCCGTCGCGCAGCGAGGCGCGCGCCGGCACTGTCAGGAACGGCACCGGCCCCCTCGATATCGGCCGCGACTGGATCGGGCTGATCGACGAGATCCGGATCACCGATCGCCTGCTGCCGACCAGCTGGATCACGCTCGAGGCGCGCAATATGCTCGCGCCCGAACTGTCCTATGGCCTCGGCCAGGAGGAAAGGGCGGACACCGGCGAGCCGCCGGTGGTGGCCGTGCCCTTTGTGGTCTCGACCAATTCCGGCAAACGGGTCGACATCGACGTCCTGAGCTACGTGTTTACACCCCAGGGTGGCCAATCCGCCGAGATCTCGAGCGTCAGCCAGCCGATGAATGGCTCGGTCTCCGTCGTCGGCAACCTGGTGCAGTACACGCCGGTCGGTGGCTTTGACGGTGAGGACCACTTCACCTATACGATCAGCAATGGCGAGACGCAAAGCGTCGGGCGAATCGTGGTGACGACCATCGATCCCAGCAGCACGCCACAGGACCAGACCTTTCTGCCACCGGGCCGGAATCTGCTGGCCAACAGCAAGCTTCTGGGAGAATCGACCTCCGCCGCCGACAACTGGGCGAGTCGCTGGCCGGAGGAGGGTGGAACGATCATCTTCTCGGCCGCAAGCACCGAAGGACATCGCAAGGTCCGCTTTCAGTCCACCGGTCCGACCAACCGGGCGGCGATCGAGCAGATCCACGACGTAGAGGCCGGCAAACAGTACGTCTTCAGCGTCCATTGCGCCGCGATCGGCGCCGCGACCTCTTCGACCCGTGTCGTCATCAACCACGCACCATTCAGCTCAGCCGCGCCGCTCGACGGTCCGGAAGCGCGACCCACGCTCGCCGATATGGCTCCCGGACAGCTTTACCACTACGTGTTCAGCGCGACCAGAACCGGCCCCCTCAAGCTGATCCTGGGAATCGACGGGCCGGGCGATGTCACCCTTGAGCGACCGATGCTGGACCAAACACCTGAATTAAGAGCATATGTAGCCACCGACCCGGTGCAACCTTCAGAGGTACGCGACCTGAACCTGGATTTTGTGCCTTATTACGGTCATTATGAGGGCGGCATCGAATTCTGTTGCACGCACATCAATACATTTCAAATTAAGGCGGGTTACTATGGATTTGGCATGACGATGCCAAGAACTGGCGATATCGATGTCATACAATTTCAACACACCAGCAACAAGTCGGGAGAAACTACAAAAAGCGCCATCAACGGCAGCAACAATCATAGCTTCCCGGCTTCATGGGCGCTTGGCTTGCGCGTATTCAAGGCTGATAATAATTGGCAGATTAATGGCTCTGCGTTGCGCGATTTAAATTGGACATATACCAATCCAGATGGCAATGCCAACAACAGTTCGCGAATGTTAATGCAACTCAGTCTTGACAATATGTCTGTCACAGCTGGTCAGCGTTTGCTCTTTCTTGTCTATAATCGTGAAGAGAACCCAAATAATAATTATTGCTCGCTCAATATGTTGAGCAACTTCGGTCGGCCGTCATTCGGCCAGAACCCTTCCCGCGCCCAATCGCTCTTTGCAGGCGACGAGCCCCGTCTCTTTGTTTCCAGCTCGCTCGGCGGCACGCTGTCCACACCGTCCCAGCGGATGTACAATTTCGGCCTTCGGTACTCGAACGGCATGGAGGTGGGCAGCGTTGCTCTCGACGGCACCCCCAACGCTCACATTGCGCCGATCTGGGGCAACACAAGATTCCGACAGAAGTGGTCTTCCCCCTACTGGCGCCGAGCATCGAAAATGGCGTTCGCCGCCTACTGGTTCCCGGATAAGAGGCCTGAGAGTGCCCTGACGGTGCGCGTTTCCGGACCGGACATATCAACGATGACACTAAATATTCAACCGGCTCAGGTGCAGCAGTTCGATTTTACGACATCTGGTGCAACTCTGCCGTACACGCACCAGGTTTTCGATCTGCCGAGCGATCTCGTGCTTTCTCCGAGCACGGTCTACATGGTCGAGTTCTACTCACCGGGAACGAGCGAGGCGAAGCGCTATCAAACACATATGTACCGTAATTATAACCTGGGAGTAGCGTCGGCGAGAACCGTCAACCCTCCGCCGAGCTCGGAGGTCTTGCCTATCGAGCCGCACAAATGGAGCGGGCTGGCGGAGATCAGCACGAACGGCGGATCGAGCTGGAGTCCGGCCGGCTGGGGGCAGGGCAACACCAATATGCTTTGGGCGCTGGTCATTGATCGAAAAATATCGCTGACGCCGGATGAATTGCCCGCCTGACCTTCGAAGACAATGCCGGAGTTGAACGGTCCCCGGTACGGCGGGACCGTTCAACATCCCGCAATGACCTCGATCTCCAAAATCGCACGATTTGCATGTGGCCATGCCCCTCCAGGGGCCTCCATCGAGGTGATCTCATGGTCGATCCTGCGGACGAGCGTAACCGGCCGATTTGGGCCGCCTTCTGCGGCGCAGCCTGATCTGCGAGGTTG
>CAYMTA010000020.1:0-54609 GCA_964393275.1 uncultured Geminicoccaceae bacterium
TCACCCGCCTGCATCTCGAGATGGACGCCGGCAAGTCGCTCCACGACCAGCGCGAGGGCGAGACCCTGATCGACCTCAACCGCTCCGGCGTCGCCCTCATGGAGATCGTCTCCGAGCCCGACATCCGCACGCCCGAGGAGGCCGTGCTGTACCTCAGGAAGCTGCGCTCGATCCTCCGCTATCTCGGCACCTGCGACGGCAACATGGAGGAGGGCTCGCTGCGCTGCGACGCCAATGTCTCCGTCCGCCGGGTGGGCGACGAGAGCCTGGGCACGCGCTGCGAGGTCAAGAACGTCAACTCCATGCGCTTCGTCGCCCGCGCCATCGAGCACGAGGCGAAGCGCCAGGTCGAGCTCATCGAGGGCGGCGGCAAGGTGGTCCAGGAGACCCGCCTCTTCGACGCGGTCAGGGGCGAGACGCGCTCCATGCGCGACAAGGAGGAGGCCAACGACTACCGCTACTTCCCCGACCCCGACCTCCTGCCGCTGGTCCTGCCGGAGGATTTCGTCGACCGCCTGAAGGCGACCCTGCCCGAGCTGCCGGACATCAAGAAGGCGCGCTTCATGGCCGAGTATCGCCTGCCGGCCTACGACGCCGGCGTGCTGGTCGCCGAGCGCGCCACCGCCGATTATTTCGAGGCGGTGGCCAGGGGCCGGGACGGCAAGCAGGCGGCCAACTGGGTCATCAACGAACTCTTCGGCCTGCTCGCCAAGGCCGGCAAGACCATCGACGAGAGCCCGATCACCACGGGCCACCTGGGCCGGCTGCTCGACCTCCTCAACACCGACGCCATCTCCGGGCGGATCGCCAAGGACGTCTTCGCCATCATGTTCGAGACCGGCGGCGACCCCGAAGCCATCGTCGAGGCGAAGGGCCTGAAGCAGGTGACCGACACGGCGGCGATCGAGGCGATCGTCGACGAGGTGATCGCGAAGAATCCGGGCCAGGTCGAGACCTACCAGAAGAACCCAAAGGTGATCGGCTGGTTCACCGGCCAGGTGATGAAGGCCTCCGGCGGCAAGGCCAACCCGCAGGTGGTGGGCGAGATCCTCAAGGCCAAGCTGCCGCCGGTGGCGTGAGCTGTGCTAGTCTGCAGTCCATGAGCACCGCCCTCGACGATCTCTACCGCTCCGACTACTACGCCTGGACCCGGCAGCAGGCGGCCGAGCTGCGTCGGCTGGAGCCGGCACGGCTCAATTCGCCGCTCGACCTCGCCAATCTCGCCGAGGAGATCGAAAGCTTGGGCCGCTCCGATCTCCGCCGGGTGAGAAGCCAGCTCCGCCGCATCATGGAGCACCTGTTGAAGCTGCAATGCTCGCCCGCGACCGGGCCTCGGGGCGGCTGGCACGCAACCATCCTGGAAGCGCGCCAGGACATCGACGACTACCTGACGCCATCGATGCGGCCCGAGATCGAGGCCGGCCTCGCCAGGGACTACGCCAAGGCCCGCGCCCGCGCCGTCCTGGCGCTCGCCAGCCACGGCGAGCAGGCGGCAGCCGAGCACCTTCCCGAGGCGCTGCCCTATACGCTCGACGAGCTGCTCGACGAGGAATGGCCGGTCGCGGCGACGAGCTGGACGAGATCGGAGTAGTTCATGGCGCAACTCGCGATAGTGCTGGAGCAGGAGGAGGACGGGCGCTGGATCGCCGAGATCGAGGCTCTGCCTGGCGCCTTGGCCTATGGTGCGACGCCGGAGGAAGCGCGGGCGAAGGTCGAGGCGCTGGCGCTGCGGATCCTCGCCGATCGCCGCGAGCACGGCGAGCCGGTGCCAGAGCTCGACGGCCTTTTCGAGGCGGCTTGAGCGCCTTCGGCTCGACCCGTGCCCGGCGTGTGCTGGCGGCGCTTCTGCGGCTCGGCTGGCGCGAAAAGCGCCGCACCGGATCGCACGTCGTTCTCGAGCGCACCGGCCATGCCGATTACGTCTTCGCGTTCCATGATCGCGAGGAGATCGGTCCGCGCATGCTCGCCCGGATCGCCAAGCGAACCGGCCTGCGCCCGGAGGATCTCTGATTGACCACCCTCTATCTCGACGCCGACGGCTGCCCGGTGAAGGACGAGGCCTATCGGGTCGCCGAGCGCTACGGGCTGCACACCTTCGTCGTCGCCAATGCGTGGCTCAGGGTGCCCGAGAGCGCCGCGATCGAGCGGGTCACGGTCGGCGACCGGCTGGACGAGGCGGACGACTGGATCGCCGAGCGTGTCGGGCCCGGCGACATCGTCGTCACCAGCGACATCCCGCTCGCCGACCGGGCGATCAAGGCTGGCGCGCGGGTGGTCACGCCGGACGGCCGGGTGCTGGATGCGCGCACCATCGGCGACGTGCTCGCCACCCGCAACCTCCTGACCGACCTGCGCGAGGCCGGCACCATCCGGGGCGGTGGCCGGCCCTTCGGCAAGGCCGAGCGCTCGCGCTTCCTCGAAGCGCTCGACCGGGTGGTCGTCGCCATCAGCCGGGGCCGCTGAGGCGCGAGCACACGCGACACCCGAAAATGATGCAGGGGTCCGAGGGGATGATCATCATCCCCTCGTCGTCACTCCATTGTGCTCGCAGAGGTCGTCGAGGAGGCATTGCGAGCAGCGGGGCACTCTCGCGACGCAGATCCGCTTGCCGTGGTTGAGCAGCCACATATGGGCACCCCAGCGCCAGCGCTCGGGCACCCGCGAAGCCAGTTCGGCCGCCAGCGCCGCCTCGGTCCGGCCGGCGGCGAGGCCGGTCCGGCGGGCGACGCGGAAGACGTGGGTGTCGACCGGCACCACGGCCTCGCCGTAGACGAAGCGCAGCATGATGTCGGCGCATTTGCGGCCGACGCCGGGCAGCGCCATCAGCTCCTTGCGCGTTTGGGGCACGACGCCGCCGTGCCGCTCGAGCAGCGCCGCGCACATCCGCTTCAGGTTGCGCGCCTTCATGTTGTAGAGCCCGCAATCCTTGATGAGGGCGGCGATCGTGGCTTCGTCGAGGGCGAGGATCGCCTCGGGCGTGGGCGCCCGCTCCAGAAGCTGCCGCTTGGCCCTGGCGGTCATCGCGTCCCGCGACTGGGCGCTCAGCATGACGCCGACCAGGCTCTCGAAGGGTGCCCGGCCGAGCTTCGCCGAGGGTTCCCGGCCCTGCTCGGGGTCCGCCCGGGCCAGACGGGCGAAGAGCTCGTCGATCAGATTCTGGTCGAGCATCCGTCTCCCTGCTCCAGTCTGTGGCAAGCCATGGACCACCGGCAGATAGCGTGCCCGACCTTTCGACCAAGGGCCAGGGCGGTTTCCCTCGCCGCTGTCCGGGGCTAGATCTCCGGGCCGGCGGCGATCGGTCCACCGCCGCACCCCGTGGAGCGACCGCCACCTTGCCCCTGCGCACCGAACCCGTCCGGGCGGCGCTCCGGGAGCCCGCCTTCCGCGCCTATCTCGCGGCCAACTCGGTGTCGCTGATCGGCACCTGGATGCAGCGCATCGCTGTCGGCTGGCTCGCCTGGGAGCTCACGCATTCACCCTTCTGGCTCGGTGCGGTCTCCTTCGCCGATCTCTTTCCGGCGTTGCTCATCGCCCCCTTCGGCGGGGTGCTCGCCGATCGCCACGACCGGCGGCGCATCCTGCTCTGGACGCAGAGCGCCTTGGCTCTGGTCACGCTCGCCATGGCACTCCTGCTCTGGCTCGATCTGGTCGGGATCATCGGGCTGGTGCTGCTCGTCGGCCTCTCCGGCCTCCTGATCGGCCTCAACCAGCCGGCCCGTCTCGCTTTGGTCCCGGCCCTCGTCCGCCGGCCGCATCTGCAGGCGGCGATCGCCCTCAACAGCGTGGTCTTCAACACCGCGCGGTTCATCGGCCCGGCCGCGGCCGGCATCGTCATCGCCTGGTCGGGAGTGCCGGCGGCGCTCCTCGTCAACGCCTTGAGCTACCTGCCCATCATCCTGATCCTGCCGCGCCTCGTGCTCAGCGAGACCGTGCAGCCCAGCGCCTGGCAGGGGGCGGGACGCGCCTTCCTCGAGGGCCTGACGCACATCCGCCGCAGCCCCGTGCTGGCGACGCTCTTCGCCTTCTTCATCGCCCTCTCGCTCACCGTCCGGCCTTTGGGCGATCTCCTGCCGGGCTTTGCCGGCGGCGTCTTCGACGGCGGCGTGAAGGGATTCGCGGTCCTGAGTGCCGCCATGGGCCTCGGCGCCGTGCTGGGCGGGCTCTGGGTGGCGCTCAGGGCCGACACCCTCGATCTGCGCCGCACCCTCCTGCTGCAGCTCGCCGTCACCCTCTTCGCCACGCTCTTCGCGCTCAGCCCCGGCTTCGTCCTGGCGGTGCCGCTGGTCGCCGGCTTCGGCTTCACCCTGGTCGCCTGCGGCGTCGCCATGAACACGGCCGTGCAGATGGGGGTCGAGCCGGCGCTCCGGGGCCGGGTGATGAGCCTCTTCGGCCTCGTCTTCCGCAGCGTCCCGGCCCTCGGTGCCCTGGCCGTCGGCACCATCGCCGAGGCGCTCGGCCTCAGGGCCGCCCTGCTGCTGGCGGCCCTGGTCTTCACCCTGGCCTTCGTCTGGCTCTGGCGCCGCCTGCCGCCATTTGATCGTTGACAGCACCGGGTCGCCTCACCTAGATGGCGCCGTTGTCGGCGGGTGCCTCCGGTGCTCGCTCGATCCGTGTTGTCCGACACCTTCGGCCGCCCGCCCGCGAAGGGGCCCGTTCCCCCTGCGTGGCGCAGCCTCGTGAGCAGCTCCATGAAGACCTATTCCGCCAGGCCCGCCGACATCAAGCGCGACTGGTCCGTGATCGACGCCGAGGGTCTGGTCCTCGGCCGTCTCGCCGTGCTCGTCGCCAACCGGCTGCGCGGCAAGCACAAGGCGATGTTCACGCCGCACATGGACTGCGGCGACCACATCGTCGTCCTCAACGCCGAGAAGGTCGTCCTGACCGGCAACAAGCGCACGCAGAAGACCTACTACCGCCACACCGGCTATCCGGGCGGCATCAAGGGAATCACCGCCGACAAGGTGCTCGACGGCCGCTTCCCCACCCGGGTGATCGAGAAGGCGGTGGAGCGCATGGTGCCGCGCGGCCCGCTCGGCCGGCAGGTCATGCGCAAGCTGCACATCTACGCCGGCAGCGAGCACCCGCATGCGGGGCAGAGCCCGCAGCCGCTCGACATCGCCGCCCTGAACCCGAAGAACAGCAAGCCCGGAACCGCGCATGGCTGACACCGTCTCCTCCTTCCAGGACCTCTCGAAGCTGCGGCCCGGCCTTGCCGCCGAGCCGGAGGTCGAGGTCGCCCAGCCGAAGATCGACAAGTTCGGCCGCTCCTACGCCACCGGCCGCCGCAAGGAATCGGCGGCGCGGGTCTGGGTCAAGCCCGGCAGCGGCCGCTTCACGGTCAACGGCAAGGAGATGCCGGCCTATTTCGCCCGGCCGACCCAGCAGATGGTGATCAACCAGCCGCTCGCGAGCATCAACCGCCTGCAGCAGTACGACATCGTCTGCACCGTCGCCGGCGGCGGCCTCTCGGGCCAGGCCGGCGCCGTGCGGCACGGCGTGGCCAGGGCGCTGATCGCCTACGACCCGGCGCTGCGCCCGGCCCTCAAGCCTGGCGGGTTCCTCACCCGCGACGCGCGCGAGGTCGAGCGCAAGAAATACGGCAAGGCCAAGGCGCGGCGCAGCTTCCAGTTCTCGAAGCGCTGAGCCCCGCCGCCTCCCACCCGCACCCGAACGAAAGGGCGCCGGAGCAAGTCCGGCGCCCTTTTTCGTGCCCGGCGTCCCACCCGACTAATCGAGGGTAGAAAAGCCCCTGGTTTCTTGTCATTCTGAAGCTAACAACCAGCCACTGCGCGCGAGCCGCCGGCTTCCTACCCTTGATCGAGGTGGACCTTGTCGATCCAGACAGTCTGCGTGAGATCAGCACGGTTCCTGGCCGGCGCCCTCGTCCTGCTCGCCTGCCTTCATGCGGCCATGCCGGCGGCCGCCCAGACGGCGCCGGCCCAGGCGACACCGCTTCCGGCGGCGGCCCGGACAGCGGCCGGCGCCGATGCCGGTCCGGTCTGGCGGTATACGGTGCGGCCGGGCGACAATATCTGGAACCTGGCGCGCCGCTACCTCGCCGACTGGCGGCGCTGGCCGGAGATGCAGGCGCTCAATGGCATCGCCCAGCCGCGGTCGATCCCGCCCGGCACCCGCCTCTCGATCCCGCTCGCCTGGCTGCGCCTGCAGCCGGCCGCGGCGGTGCTCGAGGACTTCCAGGGCAGCGTCGAGCTCAGCCGTGGCTCGACGCATCCGGCACCCGCCCTGGGCATGCGGCTCGAGATCGGCGACGTGCTCGAGACAGGGAGCGATTCCACCGCCGTCGTCGGCTTCGCCGACGGCTCGCGCGTGGTGCTCGGCGAAGCCGCCCGGCTGGAGCTGGACCGGCTCGGCGAGTACCGCCGGACCGGCATGGTCGACACGCGCCTCAGGCTCGAGCGCGGCCGCCTCGAGACCCGGGTCGAGCCGGCGACTGGCGCCGGCTCGCGGTTCGAGGTCTGGACCCCGCCGGCGGTCAGCTCGGTGCGCGGCACCGACCTCCGGGTCGGGCTCGACGAGGGCGGGGAGCGGAGCGCCACCGAAGTGCTCACCGGCACCGTTCGGGTCAGGGCCGAGAAAACCACCCGGAGCGTCGGCGCCGGCATGGGCACGGTGACCCTTCAGGGCTCGCCGCCGCTGCCGCCCAGGCCGCTGCTCGAGCCGCCCGACGCCAATCTCCTGCCGACCCGGCTCGACCGTCTGCCGCTCCGCATGCCGATCCCGCCGCTCGCCGGCGCCCGGAGCTTTCGCCTCGCCATCGCCTCGGACCCGAGCTTCGAGCGGCTGCTGAGCGAGGCGATCGTGCCGGCCGGCCAGCCGGCGCGGCTCGAGCTCGCCGAGGGCAGCTATTTCGCCAGGCTGCGCGGCATCGAGGCGGATGGGCTGGAGGGCCGGGACCAGGTCTGGCAGCTCGTGGTCGACGCGCGGCCCGAGCCGCCGACGCCATTGCAGCCGAAGCGCGAGGGCAGGATCCGCGAGCCCCGGCCGCAGTTCGGCTGGTCCGTGCCGCTCGACGCCGCGACCGTCCGCCTCGAGCTCGCCCGAGGCGCCGACTTCGACGGACCGGTGATCAGCGCCAACGACCTCACCGAGCCGACGTTCACACCCGCGGCCGACCTGGCGCTCGGCACCTGGTTCTGGCGGCTTCGAACGGTCGACCGTCAGGGCGAGGTGGGACCGTGGAGCGACGCCTGGAGCTTCGAGCGGGTCGATCCGCCGGCCGATCCCCAGATCGACGAGGTCGAAACCGAGCGCGGCCGGTTGACCATCCGCCTCGCGGCGCTCGAGCCCGGACAGCGCATCCGCTTCGAGATCGCCGACAAGCCGGACTTCGCCGAGCTCCGCCACGAGGCGGTCGCCGACGATGCGGTGCTGGTCGTGCCCGGGCTGATGCCAGGCGACTACTGGTTCCGCGCCCAGATCATCGAGGCCGACGGCTACGTCTCGGACTTCTCGACCCCGCAGCGCATCACGGTCGAGCCCGCCCGCTGGTGGCCGGTGCTGCTGGCACCCTTCGCGCTGCTGTTCCTGCTCCTTTGACATGACGGCGGACGCGGGCATGCCGATCCCCCGCGGCGTCGGGCTCGCCGTCCTGGCGACGGTCCTGGCCGTGGCTGTTGTCCGTCTCGGGCCGGGCGACACCCTCGATGCGCTCGCCTACGACACGCTGCAGCCCTGGCTCGCGGGGCCGCGCAGCGACCGGGTCGCGGTCGTCCAGATCGACCAGCGGAGCCTCGAGCGGATCGGTCCCTGGCCATGGCCCCGCCGGGTCCAGGCGCGGCTGATCGACCGGATCGCCGCCGCCGGGCCGCAGGTCATCGGCTACGACGTGCTCCTCGCCGAGCCGTCAGTGGGCGATCCGGCGGGCGACGAGGCGCTCGAGGAAGCGGTGGCGCGTGCCGGCAATGTCGTCCTGCCGGTCGCCGCCGAGGCTCCGGCCGCCGGCCAGCCGCCGGTCGAGATCCTGCCCTTCGGCCGTCTGCCCGAGCTGGCACGCGCGCTCGGCCATACCCATCTCCGGCCGGATGCCGACGGCCGCATGCGCCGGCTGCGGCTCGAGGCCGGCGTCGGCGAGGCCTTTTGGCCGGCCTTCGCCCTGGCGGTGGAGCGCCAGATGCGGCCGCAGGTTGCCGCACCCGCCACCTACCGCGCCGATCAGCCGCCCGGCATCCGCCTCGGGTGGGTCGAGGATGGCGAGGCCCTGGTGCCGATCGCGGCCGATCGCCGGCGGCTGCGTCACTACTCCGCCTTGGAGCTGCTCGATGGCCTGCCTGCCAACGCGCTCGCCGGCACGGCCGTCCTGGTCGGGGTGACGGCGCGCGGGCTCGCTTCATCAGTCCGCATGGGACCGGGCGACCGCCAGAGCGCCGCCCCGCCGATCGAGTTCCAGGCGCGGGCCGTCGAGGCCCTGCTGCAGGGCCGGACCATCGCCCCGTTTCGCTGGCCGGAGCTGGCGGCAGCCGGCCTCGCCGGCGGCGCCTTCCTGCCCTGGCTCCTCACCGGCTGGCGCCGGCCGGCCCTGGCGCGCAAAACCCTGCTCCTGGTGCCGCTCCTGCCGCTCTTCACCGGGATTGGCGCGCTTTTCCTGGCCCGGCTCATGCTGCCCTTCGCCGCCGTCACGGCGACGCTCCTGGCCCTGCTCGCCCTGGTCCGGCTCGGCGAGGGGGCCCGGCACCTGCGGCGTGCCCAGGTGGAGCGCAGCCTCGCCCATGCCGCCTTGACGCATGTCGCGGACGCGGTGCTCACCACCGACAGCACGGGCCTCGTCGACTACGTCAACCCGGCTGCGGCCCGGCTCTTCGGCCGTCCCGCCGAGGCGCTCATCGGCCAGCATCTCGAGGCGCTGGCCCCGCCGATCGGCGAGCTTGCCCGGCAAGTCATCGAGGATCCGGAGCCCCCGGCACCGGCGCTGCTCGCCGCCCAGCTCGCCCGGCCGCGCCCTGGCGGCGATGCCCTCGGTGCCATCAGCCTGACCGCCGCGGACGGCCGCCGGCGCTCGGTGCGCGCCACCGCCCGCCGTTTCGGGCCGTCCTCCGGCGCGCAGCTCGTGCTGGCGCTCAACGACGTCACCGACGAGCAGCGGCTGCTCGACGAGGTGGCGTTCCGGGCGACGCACGACAGCCTGACCGGGCTGCCCAACCGGCATCTCTTGACCGATCGCCTCGGCGGTGCGCTCCACCGGGCATGTCGCGCCGGCAACCGGGTCGCCGTCGTCTTCCTCGATGTCGATCGGCTGAAGACCATCAACGATGCGCTCGGCCATGCGGTCGGCGACGCCGTCCTGGTCGAGGTCGCCGCGCGCTTGCGCCAGCTCGGCCGCTCGACCGACACCGTCGGGCGGCTCGGCGGCGACGAGTTCGTGCTGGTGCTGGACGGCCTCGAGAGCCGCGCCGAGATCACCGCCGCCATCGACCGCTACCGCGGCGCCTTCGCGAGGCCGGTGATCGTCGGCGGCCGGCCGCTGCCGATCAGGGCGAGCTTCGGCGTCGCCGTGTTTCCCGATGACGGCGACACCCCGGACAGCCTGCTCAGGCGCGCCGATGCCGCCATGTACCGGGCGAAGCGCGACGGCCGCGACCAGGTGGTGACCTTCGATCCCGAGCTGCACGGCGAGGCCGGTGGCGGCCTGCTGCTCGACGCGGCGCTCAGGGATGCGATCCTGGATGACGAGCTCGTGCTGCACTACCAGCCGCGCATCGATCTCGCCGAGCGGCGGCCGGCCGGACTCGAAACCCTGGTCCGCTGGCGCCATCCGGAGGAAGGCCTCCTGCCGCCGGCGCGCTTCATCGGCCTCGCCGAGGAGACCGGCTCGATCGTCGAGCTCGGCCGCTGGGTGATGGAGCGGGCCTGCGCCGATCTCGCCGGACCTGCCCTGCGGGACCGCGACCTGCAGCTCTCGGTCAACGTCTCGGTGGTGCAGCTCAAGCGCGATTCCGGCTTCGTCGATTTCGTCCGCGACACCCTGGCGCACCATGGCCTGGCACCCGGCCGGATCGAGCTCGAGGTGACCGAGAGCCTCTTCCTCGACCCGTCTTTGCCGATGCTCGGGCGCCGGCTCGCCAGCCTGGCCGAGCTCGGCCTCCATCTCTCGATCGACGATTTCGGCACGGGCTACTCCTCGCTCGCCTACATCAACCGCTTTCCCTTCGACCGGATCAAGATCGACCGCTCCTTCGTCGACATGATCGACCGGGACCAGGGCGCCCAGGCGATCGTCCGCGCCATCGTCGGGCTGAGCACGGCGCTCGCCAAGAAGACCACCGCCGAGGGGGTCGAGAAGGGTGTCCAGCTCGCCTTTCTCGACGAGCTCCACTGCAACGAGGCGCAAGGCTTCTTCTTCGGCCGTCCCGCACCCTTGGCCGAGGCCCTGGACGGCCTCGCCACCTGAGCCCGCACGGCTGGACAGCCCGGCCTCGAGGCCGCATATCGGCCGCCTTGGCATGGCGAAGCGGGGAGGGCGGCGATGCTGGTGATCCTGGGCTCGGTGAATGCCGATCTCCTGTTCAAGGTCGAGAAGCTGCCGGCACCGGGCGAGACCGTGCTCTGCCCGTCCTATGCCATGGCGCCGGGCGGCAAGGGCTCGAACCAGGCGGCGGCCGCCGCCAAGGCCGGCGCCGAGACGCGCTTCGTCGGCCATCTCGGCGATGACGCCTATGGACCCGTCGTTCGCGATCTCCTGGTCGAGGCGGGCATCGAGACGAGCGGCCTCGACGTCTCGAGGCGCCCGACCGCGATCGCGGTGATCGGCGTCGATGCAGAGGGCGAGAACGCGATCATCGTCGCCAGCGGCGCCAATCTCGACACCCATGCCGGGCAGGTCGACGACCGGCTGCTCGGCCCGGCCACCACGCTGCTCTGCCAGAACGAGATCCGGATGAGCGAGAGTGCGGCCATCCTCGCACGGGGCAAGGCCAGGTGCGCCCGCACCCTGCTCAATCTCGCGCCAGCGGGCCCGCTCCCGGCGGGCATGCTGGACACGCTCGACTACCTCATCGTCAACGAGATCGAGGCGCGCATGGCGGCGGGCGACGCGGCCGGCGAGCCGCTCGATCTCGCCCGCCGGCTGGCCCGGGACCACGACCTCGTCTGCGTGGTGACGCTGGGTGCCAGGGGGGCGATCGCGGTCGGCCCCAGGGGCGGCTGGCGGGTCGGCAGCCTCAGGATCGAGCCGGTCGACACGACGGGCGCCGGCGACGCCTTCGTCGGCGTGCTCGCCGCCGCCCTCGACCAGGGCCGCGCGCTGCCCGATGCCTTGCACCGGGCGAGCCTCGCCGCCGGCCTCTCCTGCCTCGCCATCGGCGCCCAGTCGGCCCAGCCGGATGCGGCCCGGATCGAGGCACGTCTGGGCGAGCTGCCGGAGCCCACACCCCTCGACTGATCCCGCGCCGTTCCGGCCGCGTATCTCCTGTCGATGGCGGGAGAGAGGCGATGCGACGACGCGACATGCTGCAACGGGGCTTGGGACTGATGGCCGGCGCGGCACTCGGTGGGCGGGCTTGGGCCCAGTCCCCTGGCGAGCTCCGCTTCGCCGTCTTTCGCAACGACAGTGAGATCGGCCACCACGCGCTCCGCTTCACCCCGGATGGCGAGCATCTGACCGTCGACATCGAGATCGAGCTCGAGGTCCGCTTCGCCTTCATCACCGCCTACCGCTACACGCACAGGAATCGCGAGACCTGGGCCAATGGTCGGCTCGCCGGCTTCTCCAGCCGCACCGACGACAACGGCACGCCCTATCGGGTCGAGGCGGCGCGCGACGGCGACCATCTGGTCATCGAAGGCAAGGAAGGCCGGATCACCGCCCCCGGAAGCCTGCTCCCCGCCACCTACTGGCAGCCCGGCTTCGTCACCCGAAAGCCCTGGATCAACACCCAGACCGGCGAGATCATCCGGTCGTCCGTGACCCCGCTCGGCCAGGACACGGTCGAGGCGGAGGGCAGGTCCGTCACCGCCGAGCGGTTCCGGCTCGCGGGCGATATCGACCTCGACCTCTGGTATGCCGACGAGCGCTGGGTCAAGCTCGCCTTCGCCTGGCCGGACGGGTCGAGGATCGATTACCGCCAGACCGAGGACGACGCCTACCGCGACCTCACCTATCGGCCGGGCGGGTCGGGTCGCACCTGATCGCGCCATGGCCCGAACCCTTCGCTTCGTCTTCGCCGATCAGCTCAGCCACGAGCTGGCCTCGCTCGCCGATGCGAGGCCGAAGCGCGATCTCGTCCTCATGGCCGAGGTCCGGGCCGAGACCGATCACGTCCCGCACCACCCCAAGAAGATCGCCTTCCTCCTCGCCGCCATGCGCCACTTCAGGGACGAGCTGCGGGAACGCGGTCTCGAGGTCCGCTACGTCGAGCTGGACGACCCCAAGAGCCGCGGCAGCTTCGAGGGCGAGCTCGCCCGGGCCCTGGAGGAGGTCGAGATCGACCGCGTCGTCGTCACCGAGCCCGGCGAATACCGGGTGCTGGAGGGGATCCGGCGCTGGAGCGAGAAGTTCGACCTGCCGGTCGAGATCAGGGACGACGACCGCTTTCTCTGCTCCACGGCCGAGTTCGCCGCATGGGCGGGCGACAGGAAGCAGCTCCGCATGGAGCACTTCTACCGCTCGATGCGGCGACGCACCGGCTGGCTGATGGAGGAGGCGGGCGAGCCTCTGGGCGACCGCTGGAACTACGACGCGGAGAACCGCAAGCCGGCGGCGCCCGGCACGGAGTTCCCGCGGCCGATGCGCTTCACCCCGGATGCCACCACCGAGGCCGTGCTCGACCTCGTCCGCCGCCGCTTCGACAACCGCTTCGGCGAGACCGACCCCTTCTGGTTCGCCGTCACGCGCGGCCAGGCGCGGCGGGCGCTCGCCCATTTCGTGCGGACGGCGCTCGAAGGGTTCGGCGACCACCAGGACGCGATGCTCGCGGACGAGGACTGGCTCTGCCATTCGGCCCTCTCGCAATACCTGAACTGCGGCCTGCTCACCGCCCGCGAGGTCGGCGAGGCCGTGCTGCAAGCGCATGCGGAGCGTCATCTGCCGCTCAACAGCGTCGAGGGCTTCATCCGCCAGATCCTCGGCTGGCGGGAGTACGTGCGCGGCATCTACTGGCTCAGGATGCCGGGCTACGCGAAGCTGAACGGGCCGGCAACCGCCGCCACCTCCCCGCCTTCTACTGGACCGGCGAGACCGCCATGCGCTGCATGGCCCACGCCCTGGGCCAGACCAGGAGGGAAGCCCTCTCGCACCACATCCAAAGGCTCATGCTGACCGGCAATTTCGCGCTCCTCGCCGGGGTGATCCCCGACGAGATCTGCACCTGGTACCTCGCCGTCTACGCCGACGCCTTCGAGTGGGTGGAGCTGCCCAACGTGCTCGGCATGGTGATGCACGCCGACGGCGGCTATCTGGGCTCCAAGCCCTATGCCGCCTCCGGCAACTACATCGACCGCATGTCGGACTTCTGCGGCGACTGCACCTACGACGTGAAGGAGAAGCTCGGGCCGCGGGCCTGCCCCTTCAACTACCTTTACTGGAGCTTCCTCATCGAGAACCGTGAACACCTGGAGAAGAACCGGCGCATGCGGCCCGTCTTCACGAGCCTCGCCCGCATGTCGGACGAGCGCAAGGCGCGGATCGTGGAGGATGCGGACCGCTTCCTCGACAGCCTCGAGCCCTGGCGGCCGGAGGGTGGCGATGGCTGAGCGCGTCTGGATCATCGGTGCGAGCTACGGCATCGGCGCCGCCCTGGCCGAACGCCTGGCGGCCGACGGCAAGGAGGTCTGGGCCAGCGCCCGGAGCGCCGACAAGCTCGCGGCCCTGGCCGAGAAGCACCCAGGCCGCATCCACGCCCTGCCGCTCGACGTCACCGACAAGGCGGCTGTCCGGGCAGCGCTCGCCAGCATCGAGGCGGCAAGCGGCCCGCCGGACGCGGTCGTGCTCAATGCCGGCACGCACCAGCCCGTCGCCGCCAAGGACTTCACCACCGATGGCCTGAGGCAGGTCATGGAGCTGAACGTCTTCGGCACCGCCAACGGCATCGAGACGGTGCTGCCGGGCATGCTGCGGCGCGATGCGGGGCGGATCGCCGTCGTCGCCTCGGTCGCCGGCTACAATGGCCTGCCGACCAGCGCCTATTACGGCGCCAGCAAGGCCGCCCTCATCAACCTGGTGGAATCGCTCAGGTTCGACCTGCGGCGCACCGGCGTCGTGCTGCAGCTCGTCAACCCGGGCTTCGTCAAAACCCCGCTCACCGACAGGAACGACTTCGCCATGCCCTTCCTGATCCCGGCCGAGGCAGCGGCGGCGGCGATCGCTCGGGGGCTCGCGAGCGACCGCTTCGAGATCGCCTTCCCCAGGACCTTCGTCTGGCTCCTCAAGCTCGTCGGTCTCCTGCCCTACCGCCTCTATTTCGCCCTGGTCGGCCGGAGCACCGGCAAGTGACCATCGACGCTGCCGCCAGGGCCTATGCCCGCTACTTCGACGGGCTGACGCCGGCGACCACGGGCGATCTCCGCCACCTCGCCGCCAGGGAGCTCCGCTTTCGCGATCCCTTCAACGACATTCGGGGCGTCGAGCGCGTGATCGCGCTCTTCGACCACATGTTCCGGACGACGACGAACCCGCGCTTCGCCACCGGCGCCATCGCCACGACCGGCCGGATCGCCTTCCTGCGCTGGCGCTTCACCGGCAGCGTGCCCTGCCGGCTCGCGCCGCTTTCGCTGGCGATCGATGGGGTGAGCGAGGTCCGCTTCGATGCGGCAGAGCTGGTTGTCGAGCATGTCGACCACTGGGACGCGGCCGGCCAGCTCTACGAGCGGCTCCCGCTCCTCGGCGGCGTGCTACGACGGCTCCGCCGGCGTCTCGCCCACGGCCCCTGACAGTTCGGGCTTCTTGAAGAAGATGTAGACCTCGCCGAGGGTGAGGCCCCATTTCGAGACGGTGGCGCGGTTGATCATCACCGCCTCGTCCTGCAGGAACATCCAGTCGTCGAAGCTGACCCGCCAGGTGCGCTCGCCGATCGGCAGGTCGAAGAGGTAGCTCCAGCGCATGGCCTTGCCCTCGCGCCTGCCCGTGGCGGTGCCGACGATGTCGTCCGCCTCCCCCTCGTAGCGGCCGTCGGCGAGGGGGCGGATGTGCCAGGTGCGCTGGTCACGCTCGCCGTCCGCATAGAGGAAGGCCTCGTCGAGGACGAGCACATCGCCTTCCATCCGGCCCTCGATATCGACCGAGAACTCCCGCCTGACGGTGCCGAAGCGGTCCTGGAACAGGCCCCAGGCCCGGGTTTCGCCGAGAAAGTAGTCCTCGGGCACGAAGACCGGCCCGGTGCCGTCGAAATCGTCGATCTTCATGCTCGAGCAGCCCGCAATGACGCTGAGCATTACGGCGGCGAGCAGGGCGCGGATCATCACGTCAGGTTTTTCCCTTGGCTGCGATGCAGCTCGCCCAGGCGAGCGGCGTCGATCTCGAAGTCCCAGACGAGGAAGATCGAGGCGAATTTCATGAGAACCGGCAAAAGCGCGTAGAGCCCGCCCAGCGCCAGGAGCGCCGAGGGCGCGTTCGCTGCCCCCTCGGCCTCGAAGCCGACGAGATCGAGGGCGCCGAAGGCGATGCCGACGGCGAGCGCGAAGGAGAGCTTGGTCGCCATGCTCCAAAGGGCGAAATAGAGCCCGGCGCGGCGGTTGCCGGTCACGGCGCTGTCGGCGTCGACCACGTCCGCCTGCATCGCCGTCGGCAAGGCGAGGTCGGCGCCGAGGCCGAGGCCGCTGGCGACGCAGATCAGGACGAACCACCAGAGATCGCCGGCGCCGAGCAGCGGCACGAAGGCAAAGACCAGGGACACCCAGAGCATCGAGAGCGACCAGGCGCGATGCTTGCCGATCCGGTAGCTGAGCCGGAGCCAGGCCGGAATGGCGACGAGCCCGCTCGCGAAATAGACGAGGAGCAAGGGGCCGCTCGCCTCGGGCGCCAGGATCACGTGCTGGACGAAGAGCAGGAAAAGCGTGGCCGGCAGGCCGTTGGCCACACCGTTCAGGAGATAGGCGAAGACCAGCCGCCGGAACGGCCGGTTGGCGAACGCCGCCTTGAGGCCGGCCACGAGCTTCAGCGGCCGCGTCTCGGCATGGACCCTCTCGCCGATGCGCCAGAGCAGG
The DNA here is from genome assembly GCA_964393275.1 of uncultured Geminicoccaceae bacterium. Taxonomy (GTDB): domain Bacteria; phylum Pseudomonadota; class Alphaproteobacteria; order Geminicoccales; family Geminicoccaceae; genus SLRI01. The sequence goes on from CAYMTA010000020.1 coordinate 16,153, forward strand.
ATGGCGAGGGCGATCGGCAGGAGCAGCGCCATGGACCAGAAGATCGCCGCCATGGTCGCCGCATTGCCGGGCTCGGCGCCGATCAGGGTCGGCAGGGCGGCCGCCAGGATGATGCCGAGGATGACGAAGCCCTCGCGCGCGCCGAAGATGCGCGAGCGCTCGTCGTAGTCGTTCGAAAGCTCGGCCCCCCAGGCGCTGTAGGCGAGCAGCATCATCGTCCAGCCGAGATAGGCGAGGCTCGCCCAGAAGAAGAGATAGAGCCCGCCGGCCCCCTCGCGCGGCAGGAACAGGAAGAAGCTCGAGGCCAGGAGCAGCGGCAGGGCGCCGACCATCCAGGGCCGCCGCCGGCCGAAGGGCGAGCGCGTGCGGTCGCCGAGCGTGCCGATGAGCGGGTCGGTGACCACGTCGAGCAGCCTCGCCGCCAGCAGCACGGACCCGACGGTGGCGAGATCGAGGCCGAGCCCGGTGACATAGAAGGTCGGCAAATAGACGTAGAACGGCAGGTTGAGCGCCGCCAGCGGCAGCGCCAGGCCGCCGAACGCCAGCAGATCCCGAAAGCCCAGCCGTCTCCCGGCGCCGGTTGCCGCCATCAGGCAGGAGCGCCGGGCATCGAGCGGCTCAGCTCCGCCGCAAAGCGAGCTGCACCACGTCCGTGCTGCCCGAGCGAAAGCCGGCCTCGCAATAGCCCAGATAGTAGCGCCAGACGCGGCGGAAGCGCTCGTCGAAGCCGAGCTGGCGAATGCCGTCCCAGGCCGTCTCGAACCGCTCCCCCCAGAGCGCCAGCGTGCGGGCGTAGTCGCCGCCGAAGGCGACCTTCCGGGTGATCTCGAGCCCGACCCGCCGCGTGTGCTCGGCCAGAGCGCCCGTGGATGGCAGCATCCCGCCCGGGAAGATGTATTGCTGGATGAAGTCGCTGCCCCGGCGATAGCTCTCGAAGTGCCGGTCGGCGATCGTGATGATCTGCAGCCCGGCCACGCCGCCCGGCACCAGCGTCGAGCTCACCTTCTTGAAGAAGGTCGGCCAGTAGGCCTCGCCGACCGCCTCGAACATCTCGATCGAGGCGATCCGGTCGAAGCTGCCCTGGACGTCCCGGTAGTCCTGGAAGCGGATCTCGACCCGCTCGCCGAGCCCGGCCGCGGCGACCCTGGCGCTGGCCAGCTCGTGCTGGGCCCTCGAGATGGTGATGCTGGTCACCCTCGCGCCGAACTCGCCGGCGGCGGTCAGGGCGAAGCCGCCCCAGCCGCTGCCGATCTCGAGCAGATGCTGGCCGGGCCGCAGCTCGATCATCCGGCAGAGATGGCGGTACTTGGCCTGCTGGGCGGCCTCGAGATCAGCTCGCTCCGACGCCTGCCGCTCGTCGAAGAGGGCGGCCGAATAGGTCATGGACGGGTCGAGCCAGGCCGCGAAGAAGTCGTTGCCGAGATCGTAATGGGCATGGATGTTGCGCTGGCTGCCGGTCCTCGAGTTGCGGCGCAGCCAGTGCTGCAGGCGGGCCAGGAAGCGCGTCAGCACCGGCCCGAAATAGCCCCGGCCCCAGGCATCGCAGTTGCGGTCGAGCAGCTCCAGGAGATCGGCCAGATGCGGCGTGTCCCATTCGCCGGCGATGTAGCCCTCGGCGAAGCCGACGCTGCCGTGCCTGAGATAGCGGTCGAGCACCTTGGCATCGCGGATCTGGAGCGCCGCCCGCGGTCCGGGCTCGCCACCCCGGACCGTCTCGGTGCCGCCGTCCGGCAGGGTCAGGTCGAGCGTGCCCCGGCGCAACTGGCGGACCACGCGCAAGATGGCCTCGAGCCGCACACGGTCGACCGCCCTGCCGGTGCCGGCCCCGGCTGCCCTTGATCCCTTATCGGTGCCCATGGTCATGATCGCCCCTGGCGACCGATCGTTCGGCACATTCATCCGTCGATCGGGTCGGCGGTTGGTGGATGGTACGGTGCGCCTTTCAGCCAGAGCCGCAGCGCCTCCACATGAATGCCACCGATAACCTTCAACGTCATCGCCGGATTGCGGGCGAGGCAGAGGGCCAGGTTGCGGTCGTCGAGCGGCCGCATCCGGCCGGTCTGGCTCGCGGCGAAGAAGAGCCCGTCCTTGTCGGTCTCGCGGATCACGAGGTCGAGCCGTTCGCCCGGCGACTTCAGGCTGAACTCGTAGGCCGCCGCCATGTCGATGAAGGGCGAGACGTAGAAGGTCTTCGGCGTCGAATGGCGCAGCCAGCCGCCCGCCGCGGCCCGGTCGGGGTCGGTCGGCAGGACATAGACGTGCTGGCCGCCGAACGTGTTCTTGACCTCGTAGAGCACGGCGGCGAGCCGGTCTTGCGAGTCATGGCCGAAATAGACGCTGAGCGGGTTGAAGACGTAGCCCCAGAGCCGGGGGAAGCAGAGGAGCTCGACCCGCTCGATCGCGCCATGACCGGCTTCGGCGAAGCGCTGAAGCGCCCAGGGCTTGAGCGCGGAGCCGTCGCGCGCCCCGTGGTCCCTGGCCCGGAAGCCCAGGATGCCCTTGCGCTCGATGCCGAGCAGCCGGGGGCCGCGCGCCAGCTCCTCCAGCTCGTCCAGATCGAGCATGAGCGAGAAGACCCGGTAGCGGAAGCGGTGCCTGACGGGGCGCAGCCGCTGGTGGATCACCGCTCCCTCGTAAAGACGCGAACGCCTGGTGCGACCCGTCATGCGGACTGCGCCGCCGCCAGCTCGGGCAGGCCGTGGCCGGCCCCGACGCCCACGCTGGCCCCCATGCTGGCCCCGACGCTGGCCCCGGCGCTGGCAATGGCGACCGGCCGGGCGCTGGTCCTCCAGGGGGCATCGACGCCGAGCCGGGCCGCCGCCTCGAGCCCGGACCGCAGCCCGTCCTCGTGAAACCCGTAGCCGAGCCAGGCGCCGGCGTAATGGATGCCGCCCCGGCCCTGGATCCGGCCGATCTCGCCTTGCGCCGCCACGGCTGCCGCGTCGAAGATCGGATGATCGTAGGAGAATTCCCGGTGCACCAGCGCCGGATCGGGCTCGGTCAGGGGGTTCATCGAGACGAACAGCGGCAGCCGCTCGTCGATGTTCTGCAGGCGGTTCATCCAGTAGGTGACCGCGACCCGTCCGCCGGGCTCGAGCAGGCCGGGCGCCGTGTAGTTCCAGGCCGACCAGGCGCCGCGCCGCCTGGGCATCAGCGCAGGGTCGCTGTGCAGCACGGCCCGGTTCGGCTGGCAGCGGAAGGCGGCCAGGATGCGGCGTTCCTCGGCGTCGGCATCGAGCAGCACGGCCGAGGTCTGCGGCGCATGGGCCGCCATGACGACGGCGTCGAAGCGAAACCTGCCGCCCCGCCCGTCGACCACCTCGACGCCGTCACCCGTCCGGCGCACCGCCACGACCGGTGCCATCGTCCGCACCTGGCCGTCGAGCCGTGCCGCGATCGCATCGACATAGGCCCGCGACCGGTTGCGCAGCGTGCGCCACTTCGGCTGGCCGGTCACCGAGAGGAGGCCGTGATTGGCGAAGAAGCGCAGAAAGCTGGTTGCCGGGAAATCGGCCATGGTCGCGGTCGGGCAGGACCAGATGGCGGCCGCCATGGGCAGGAGGTAGCCCCCGGTGAAGGCGGCGCCGAAGCGGTGTGCCCGGAGGAAATCCCCGAGGCTCCAGCCGTGGCGCTCCGCTGCCGCCAGATGCGCCCGCCCCAGTCGGTTGAAGCGCAGGATGTCGCCGAGCATGCCCCAGAAGACCGGCCGCACGAGATTGCGTTTCTGGGCGAAGAGAGCCGCCGGCGAGGCGCCGCTATATTCGAGCGTGCCGCCGGCGATGCTCGCCGAGAACGACATCAGGCTCGCCTCGGTGGCGACACCGAGATGGTCGAGGAAGGCGGTCAGCCCCGGATAGTTGGGCTCGTTGAACACGATGAAGCCGGTGTCCACGTCGACCTGCTGGCCGCCGATGGCGAGCGACACCGTGTTGCTGTGCCCGCCGAGCCGCCGCTCCTTCTCGAAAACAGTGACCCGATGGCGGTGCGCCAGGGTCCAGGCAGCGGAAAGCCCGGCAATGCCGGTGCCGACGACGCCGATATGCAAGCGAGATCTCCGCTGGCTGGTCGCGGCTCTGGCCTCTGGGAACCATGAGACTGCGCGATCGTGTCCTTCGCCATCGGGTCAGGCAGGCCTCGACCACCGTCGCGGGGACGTGATCGAGGCGGCAGGGGCGGTGCCCGCCGACCCCGGGGGAGGATGGGTCGGCGGGCCTTCGCCACTGGCTTCGCAGCCCTTTGGCTAGGGATGGTTACGCAGGCTGATCAAAACTGGATCACGGCGGCGATCGATCGCCGGTGCCGCCCCGTGCGGGGCGCTTCGCTGAAGGGCGGCCCTCAGTCCAGCCCGCCGAGCGTGCGCGCCTGCCCGATCCAGTCCTCGCGCTCGATGCGGCCCCTGAAATCGAGCACCGCGTCGATCCGCTGGATGTCCTCGGGCGAGAGGGCGGCGATCTGCTTGAAGGTGGTGATGCCGAGCTCGTTCAGCTTCACGCGCAGCACCGGGCCGATGCCGCGGATCATCTCGATGTCGTCCGGCTTGTCGGCGGGCGGGGTGAAGAGCCGGACGGGTGCCGACGCGGCCGCCGCCGGGTTGGCCGGAATCTCGCCTTCGCCGATTGCCGCCCGCTCGGCCACCAGCCGCGCCCTGGCCGACGAGCCGGCTGGAAGCTGCGCCAGCTTCGCATCGATCCGCCGCCGCGCCTGGGCCCGCCGCTCGGCCTCGCTCGGCCCGCTCAGGACCGGGGGCTTTGCCTGGCTCTCGGGGGCCTGGCTCACGGGCGCCTGGCTCTCGGGCGAAGGCCGCCCGGGCTCCATGTCCTTGACCGGCATGTCCTTCGGCGGCGTGGCCGGAGGCCGCGGGGCCGCGGACGGCGGGACCGAAGCGGCCACCGGCGGCATCACTGGGGCTGGCGGTGCCGCGGGTGGGGTCATCTGCTGGGCGATCTTCTCCTGCTGCAGGAGCCTGAGGCGCTCCTTGGTCTCCTCGTGCGCCACATCCGCGCGGCGCACCTCCTGCTCGACATGGGCGAGCTTCTTCTTCCAGCCTTCCTCGATGGCGATCCTGCTCGTCGCGTCGCGACGCTCGAAGAACCACCAGGCGGCGATGACGCCGACAATGATGCCCAGGACGAACATCAAGAACCAGCCCATGCGCTCTTCCTCCCCAAGCTCGGTCGGCCGCGCCGGCCGCCACGAGTTCACCGTTTCCCGTGGCACCGATAGTGGCGGGCAAGATGCCCGAGCACAAGTCAGGCCCGGGCGTCCTCGATGATCATGGAAGAGGCCTTCTCGGCGATCATGACCACGGGCGAGTTGGTGTTGCCGGAGGTGATGGTCGGCATGATCGAGGCGTCGACCACCCGAAGCCCGCCGATCCCGTGCACCCGAAGCCTGGCGTCGACCACGGCATGTCGGTCCTCCGCCGGTCCCATCCGGCAGGTGCCGACCGGATGGAAGATGGTTGTGCCCAGGGCCCCGGCCGCCCTGACCAGCTCCGCCTCGCCCGTGACCTCGGGTCCCGGCAGATGCTCCCGGGGCCTGTGCGGGGCCAGCGCCTCGGCCGCCATGATGGTCCGGGTCAGGCGGATCGCGTCGGCCGCCACCCGGCGGTCCTCGTCGGTCGCGAGATAGTTGGGGGCGATCGCCGGCGCCGCCGCTGGATCGGTGGACTTGAGCCGCACGGCACCCCGGCTGGTCGGCCGGAGGTTGCAGACCGAGGCGGTGATCGCCGCAAAGGCGTGCAGCGGCTCGCCGAAGCGGTCGAGGCTCAGGGGCTGGACGTGATACTCGACATTGGGCGTCGCGAAGCTCGGATCGGTCCGGGCGAAGGCGCCCAAGGTCGAGGGCGCCATGCTCAGGGGTCCCCGCCGATGCAGCGCGTATTCGAGCGCCATGCGTGCCTTGCCGGCGAAGGTCGCCGCCTGCTCGTTCAGGGTCAGCGCGTTCTCGACCTTGAAGACGGTGCGGATCTGCAGGTGATCCTGGAGATTGTGGCCGACCCCGTCCAGCGCGTGGCGGACCTCGAGCCCGTGCTCCTCGAGATGCGGTGCAGGGCCGATGCCGGCCAGCATCAGGAGCTGCGGCGAGCCGATCGCCCCGGCGGCGAGGATCACCTCGCGTCCGGCCGCCACCGACTTGCGCAGGCCGTTCTCGACATAGTCGACGCCGGTCACCCGCCGCCCGTCGAGCCTGAGGCCGGAGACCTGGGCACCCGTCACCACGATCAGATTGGGCCGCGAACGCACGGGCCGCAGGAACGCCTTGGCGGCGGACCAGCGCACCCCCCGGCGCTGGTTGACATGGAAATAGCCGCAGCCCTCGTTCGAGCCCCGGTTGAAGTCGTCGGTCCTGGGGATGCCGACCTCCGCCGCCGCGGCGCGGAACGCGTCGAGGATCGGCCAGGCGACGCGCGGCTCCTCGACCCGCCACTCGCCGCCGGCCCCGTGCAGCTCGTCCGCACCGCCCGCGAAATCCTCGGAGCGCTTGAACCAGGGCAGCACGTCGTCCCAGCTCCAGCCCGGATTGCCGAGCTGCCGCCAGTGGTCGTAGTCGGCCGCCTGGCCGCGCATGTAGATCATGCCGTTGATCGAGGAGCAGCCGCCGAGCACCCGGCCGCGCGGGTAGTTCAGGACCCGCCCGCCGAGCCCCGGCTCGGCCTCGGTCTTGAAGCACCAGTCGGTCCGGGGGTTGTTCTGGGTGTAGAGATAGCCGATCGGCACATGAATCCAGAACCAGTTGTCGCGGCCGCCGGCCTCGAGCAGCAGGACCCGGCTTCGCGGGTCGGCCGAGAGCCGGTTGGCGAGCACGCAGCCGGCGGTGCCGGCGCCGATGACGACGTAGTCGAAGCCGTTCACGAAGCGTCTCCCTGACGGACGCCCGGAACGTTACCGGTGGGCCGGGAACGCCGCAACCGCTTGCCCCGAAAGCGCTCGAAGGCCACCTTGGAGCTTCATTGGAAAGAGTCCAGGACGGAGCGCTCGTTGCGGGACATGGCGGGATCGACCAGAGGGAAGGCCGGCATTTGAGCCGCGGTCGCGGCGTGCCGCCACCCTTGTCCGCGACCCTCGGCGCCACAACGAGGCCGGAACGGAGCTGGGCCGATCTCGCCCGCTTCGCCCTGCCCTATATCTGGCCCGCGGGCGAGCCCGGCCTGCGCCTGAGCGTCGTCCTCGCCTTCGCCTGCCTGCTCGCCGCCAAGATCCTCACCGTCTACGTCCCCTTCTTCCTCAAATGGACCATCGACGCGCTGAGCGTGGCCAACCTCGCCGCCGTGCCGCTCGCCCTGATCGTGGGCTATGGCGTCGCCCGGCTGCTCGCCTCGGCCTTCCAGCAGCTCAGGGACGGCCTCTTCGCCCGGGTCGGCGCCCGCGCCGGCCGGCGGCTGGCGCTCCAGGTCTACACCCGCCTCTTCGACCTCTCGCTCCGCTACCACCTCGAGCGGCGCACCGGCGAGCTCGCCCGGGCCATCGACCGCGGCGTCAAGGCGCTCTCCTTCCTGCTGCGCACCGGCCTCTTCAGCCTCGGCCCGACCCTGCTCGAGTTCTCGATGGTCATCGGCGTGCTGCTCTGGAACTACCCGCCGAGCTTCGCCCTGGTCACCTTCGTCACCATCGTCGGCTATGCCTGCTTCACCATCCTCACCACCAACTGGCGGACGGTGATCCGCCGCGAGCTCAACCGCGCCGACAACGAGTTCAACGCCTCGGCGGTCGACGGGCTGATCAACTACGAGGTGGTCAAGGCGTTCGGCAACGAGAGCTTCGAGCGCCAGCGGCTGGACGGCCAGCTCGCCGCCTACGAGACCGCGGCCGTCCGCTCCGAGGTCTCGCTCGCCTGGCTGAACGGCGGCCAGGCCGCGATCCTCGCCATCGGCGTCACCCTCCTCCTCGTCATGGCCGGCCAGGGCGTGGTCGACGGCTCGATGACCATCGGCGACGTGGTGCTGCTCAACACCTTCATCTGGCAGCTCTACCAGCCCCTGAACTTCCTCGGCGTGATCTATCGCGAGATCCGCCAGTCGGTGACCGACCTCGAGCAGATCGAGGCGCTGCTCGAGCTCGAGCCCGAGGTCGCCGACGCAGCCGACGCCGTGCCGCTCGTCGTCACCGACGGCGCTGTCCGCTTCGAGGGGGTGCGCTTCGCCTACGACCCCAGGCGACACCTGGTCGACGGCCTCGACTTCACCCTCGAGGGCGGCCGGAAGCTCGGCATCGTCGGGCCGACCGGGGCCGGCAAGTCGACCATCGTCCGCCTGCTCTTCCGCTTCTACGACACCGACGGCGGCAGCGTTTCCATCGACGGCCAGGACATCAGGAACGTCACCCAGACGTCGCTGCGCGCCCATGTCGGCCTCGTGCCGCAGGACACCGTCCTCTTCAACGACACCATCGCCGCCAATATCGGCTACGGCCGCCCCGGCGCCTCCATGGAAGCCATCGAGGACGCCGCCCGCCTCGCCCAGATCCACGACTTCATCGAAAGCCTGCCGGACGGCTATGCCACCACCGTCGGCGAGCGCGGCCTGAAACTCTCAGGGGGCGAGAAGCAGCGCGTCGCCATCGCCCGCGTCATGCTGAAGAACCCGCCGATCCTGATCCTCGACGAGGCGACCTCGGCCCTCGACAGCACCACCGAGCACACCCTCCAGGAAGCCCTCGCCCGCGCCGCCCGAGGCCGCACCACCCTCGTCATCGCCCACCGCCTCTCCACCATCACCGACGCCGACCAGATCATCGTCATGGACGAAGGCCGCGTCGTCGAGCGCGGCACCCACAGCGAGCTCGTGGCGAAAGACGGCCTCTACGCCACGCTCTGGCAGCGCCAGCAGGCGGAGGAGGGGACGCCAGCGGCCGGACCATGAAAGCTCCTCTGACCGGCTCTCGGCGATCGATCACTTTGTCTCGGCCGGCGGCGCGAGCTCCTTCAGGATCTCTCGTATCGGCTGCAGCGCTTCGACCGCCTTCTTGAGGTCCGCCTCGACCTTCTGGAAGTCGCTGGCATCCGGGGCCGTGCCGCCTTTCACGATCTCGAGCATGAGGATGGTGGCCGCGAGATTGGCGGAATCGATGAGCTTCTGCTCGTACTCGTCCGGCCCGAGAACGCCGTTGAGGAAGGCGACGCAGGTGTAGAAAGCCTGGTCGCGGTAGAACTGCAGGCCCTGCGAGCGTTTGATCAGCGGTGCCACGGCCGACGCGACGGCCTGGCCATAGTCGCCACCCAGCCCGGCCTTGGCGGTGCTGGTGATGCTCTGGGGCCCCAGCAGGGCGCCGGGTGCCTCGACATTGGCGTTCAGCGCCGCCGTGATGGCGGAGCTCACCGACTGGGACACGTCCGGCGGTGGCTCGGGACAGAATTGACCACTAAATCGCAGCCCCTTGCCTTCGTACCCACGGCCGGCGCTGCCGCTCAGTAAAATATAGGCTGACCGGTAGGCGGCGTCGCTGGACAGTGTGCTCATCACCGCGGATTTCGTTAAATAACTACTTCCGGTATATTCTTCGAGCGTTGGTGGCCTGTCATTTCTATTGCAGGCCGCTAGGCTCGACAGACAGAGGACGGCACAAGCTCCGACAAGCAGTCTGGACATCGCCGCTTCTCCCGCTTGCTGCTGACCGACGGCGCTGAGAGAATATCGACCCTTTTGGAGAGAAATTATTCTTAATTGTGTCCATTGTCAATATGAGCTGATATCGCCAAAGAACAGAAAAGTTTACTTGAGCTGGTTGATAAGCCTGTTCAATTTCCGCTGAAAGTTGAATTCCATCCGCCATCGATCCATGCGGAGCGTGCGGCGCGACAAGCCCTAGTGACCCGATGTGGCATTACCCCCTATATGAGCGCCAACAGTCAGCGTGATGGGGCGGGATAGAGCCGATGCGGTGCCCGTTTTGCGGTTCCGAGGATACGCAGGTGAAGGATTCGCGGCCCGTCGAGGACGGGACCTCGATCCGCCGGCGACGGCAGTGCACGGCCTGCGGGGCGCGCTTCACCACCTTCGAGCGGGTGCAGCTCCGCGACCTCGTGGTCTTGAAGAAGGACGGCAAGCGCGTGCCCTTCGACCGCGACAAGCTGGCGCGCTCGATCGCCATCGCGGTCAGGAAGCGCGGCGTCGACCAGGAGCAGATCGAGCGCATCGTCAACGGCATCGTCCGGCGGATCGAGACCAGCGGCGAGCACGAGGTGCCGACCACGCGGATCGGCGAGCTCGCCATGGAATCCCTGGCCAAGCTGGACGAGGTCGCCTATGTCCGCTTCGCCTCGGTCTATCGCGATTTCGCCAATGCGCGCGATTTCGAGGAGTTCATCAGTCGCCTGCCCGAGGCCGACGAAGCCGAACCGTGACCACCTCCATCATGTCCGATCCGACCGATGCCCGCTTCATGGGCCTGGCCCTCGCCTTGGGCGAGCGCCATCTGGGCCTGACCGCCCCCAACCCCTCGGTCGGCTGCGTCATCGTCAAGGACGGCCGAGTCGTCGGCCGGGGCTGGACCCAGCCGGGCGGCCGGCCGCACGCCGAGGCCGAGGCCCTGGCCCGCGCCGGCGAGGCAGCCCAAGGTGCCACCGCCTATGTCACGCTCGAGCCCTGCTCGAACTGGGGCAAGACCCCCCCCTGCACCAAGGGCCTGATCGAGGCCGGCATCGCCCGCGTCGTCGTCGGCTGCGTCGACCCGGACCCGCGGGTCGACGGCAAGGGCATCGCCGGGCTCGAGCAGGCCGGGATCGAGGTCCGGGTCGGCGTGCGCGAGGCCGAGGCGCTGGCGCAGAATCTGGGCCTCTATCGCCGCATTCGCCTGGGCCGGCCGATGATCGGCCTCAAGCTGGCGATGAGCCTCGATGGCCGCATCGCCACGCGCACCGGCGACAGCCGATGGATCACCGGCGAGGCCGCCCGCGCCTTCGGCCACAGGCTGCGGGCGACCCACGACGCCATCATGATCGGCAGCGGCACGGCGCTGGCCGACGACCCCCTGCTTTCCTGCCGCCTGCCCGGGCTCGAGGACCGCTCGCCGGTGCGCGTCGTCATGGACCGCCGGGGCCGCCTTTCACCCCAAAGCCGGCTCAAGGCGACGGCCGACCGCCTGCCGCTCGTCCACGTCACCGCCACCGACGGCGACACCTCGCTCGCGGCCGTCTTGACCCGCCTCGCCGACCAAGGCATCACACGTCTTCTGGTCGAGGGCGGAGCCACGCTCGCCACGAGCCTGCTCGGGGCCGGCCTCGTCGATCGGCTCTACGTCTTCTCGGCACCCTCGCTGATCGGCGGCGACGGCCTGGCCTCCATCCAGAGCCTCGGCGTCGAGCGGATGGCCGAGGTCCGAAGCTGGCGTGTGGCCGATACGAGGCTGCTCGGCCCCGACCGGTACAGCGTGCTCGAGCCCGAAGGTTAGCAAAGACAGGTCGATGTTCACCGGCATCATCACCCATCAGGGCCTGATCTCGAAGGTCGAGGACAAGGATGGCGGCCGCCGGCTGGAGATCCGCGCGGCGGGCCTCGACCTCGACCGTCTCGCCATCGGCGCCTCCGTCGCCCATTCCGGCGTCTGTCTCACCGTCGCGGGGAAGACGGGCGACGGCTATGCCGTCTACGCCTCGCCGGAGACCCTGGCGCGCACCACGCTCGGCACCTGGCGGGTGGGCGACGCGGTCAATCTCGAAACCTCGCTTCGCCTCGGCGACGAGCTCGGCGGCCATCTCGTCTTCGGCCATGTCGACGGGCAGGGCCGGATCGCCACGATCGAGCCCGTGGGCGAGAGCTTTCGCCTCGTCCTCGATCTGCCATCGGACCTGCGCCCGCTGGTCGCGGTCAAGGGCTCGATCGCCGTGGACGGCATCTCGCTCACCGTCAACGAGGTGACGGAGGCCGGCGTCGGGCTCATGATCATCCCGCATTCCTGGTCCGTCACCACGCTCCGCCACCGCCGCCCCGGCGACGCGGTCAACATCGAGGCCGACATGCTCGCCCGCTACGTCGCCCGCCAGCTCCAGTTCGTGTCCGGCGGAGATCACCCTTGAGCGACGCCGACTTCCTCTCGTCGATCGAGGACGTGCTCGAGGACGCGCGCCAGGGCAAGATGTTCATCCTGGTCGACGACGAGAGCCGCGAGAACGAGGGCGACCTCGTCATCCCGGCCGAGTTCTGCGACGCCGCCGCCGTCAACTTCATGGCCAAGCACGGCCGCGGCCTGATCTGCCTGGCGCTGAGCCGCCAGCGCTGCGAGAAGCTCGGCCTGCCGCTCATGGCCCAGGGCAACGAGCCCCGCCTCTCGACCGCCTTCACCATCAGCATCGAGGCGCGGGACGGGGTCACCACCGGCATCTCGGCGGCCGACCGGGCGCACACCATCAAGGTCGCCATCGATCCCGAGAGCGAGCGCAATGACCTCGTCGCTCCCGGCCACATCTTCCCGCTCATGGCCCGGGACGGCGGGGTGCTCGTCCGTACCGGCCACACCGAGGCCGCGGTCGATCTCTCGCGCCTCGCCGGGCTTGATCCGTCCGGCGTGATCTGCGAGATCATGAACGACGACGGCACCATGGCGCGGCTGCCCGACCTCGTCGCCTTCGCCCAGCTCCACGGCCTCAAGGTCGCGAAGATCGCCGACCTGATCGCCTATCGCCTCAAGCACGACCGGCTGGTCGAGCGCGACATCGCCACCACCTTCACCAGCCGCTTCGGCGGCGATTTCCGCCTGCAAATCTATGTCAACGTCCTCGACGGCGTGGAGCACGTGGCGCTGGTCAAGGGCGACGTCGGCGCGGGCGGGCCGGTGCTGGTGCGCGTCCACGCCGTCAACATGCTGCAGGACCTGCTCGGCGAGGGCGAGAGCGGCCGCGGCGACCAGCTCCACCAGGCGATGCGGATGATCGGCGAGGCGGGCAGGGGGGTCGTGGTGCTGCTGCGCGAGCCCTCGCCCACCAGCATCTCCGAGCGGGTCAAGGTCGCCCTCGGCCACCACCCGCAGCCGCCGGCCGACCTTCGCGTCTACGGCATCGGCGCCCAGATCCTGGGCGATCTCGGTGTCACCGACATGATCCTCCTCTCCAATACCGGCCGCACCATCGTCGGCCTCGAAGGCTACAACCTGCGGGTCGTCGAGACCCGGCCGATCCCCGCCGAAGGAGCGCGCTGATGGCCGGCGTCTCCGCCACGACCGAGGTCCCGAACCTGTGGGGCGTGCGCATCCTCGTCGTCGAGGCCCGTTACCACGCGGCCATCAACGACATGCTGCTCGAAGGCGCGCACGCCGTGCTCCGGGCCGCCGGTGCCAAGGTCGAAGAACTGACCGTGCCCGGTGCCCTGGAGATTCCGCCCGCCATCCGCATCGCGCATCTGCATGGCCCCCAATCGGGGGACAGCAGCTTTGCCGGCTACGTGGCGCTGGGCTGCGTCATCCGCGGCGAGACCACCCATTACGAGCTGGTGGCCGGCGAGAGCGCGCGCGGCATCACCGAGCTCGGCACGGCCCACGGCCTCGCCATCGGCAATGGCATCCTGACCGTCGAGAACGAGGTTCAGGCGATCGAGCGCGCCGATCCCGCCCGCCAGGACAAGGGCGGCCATGCCGCCCTCGCCGCCTTGACCCTTATCGCCTTCCGGCGCCGGTTCGCGAGCCGATGAGCGAAGCCCCGCTCCGGCCCTCCGCGATCAAGCCCGTCCTCAACAAACGGCGTGCCGCCCGCTTCGCCGCCGTCCAGGCGCTCTACCAGGCCGATGCCGGCGATGTCGCCATCGACCGCGTCGTGGCCGAGTTCCAGGCCCATCGCTTGGCCGAGATCTTCGAGCCGCTCGAGCTCGACCAGCCCTCGCCCGCGGTCGATGCGAAGTGGTTCGCGATCCTGGCCGGCGGCGCCTGGCAGGCCCGGGACCGGCTCGATCCCGCGATCGAGGCCTGCCTCGCCTCTGGCTGGACCCTCGCCCGCTGCGGCTTTCTCCTCCGCGCCTGCCTTCGGGCCGGCGCCTTCGAGCTCGCCGAGCGCACCGACGTGCCGGTCAGGGTCGTGCTCAACGAGTATGTCGAGCTGGCGCATCTCTTCTTCAGCGGCGACGAGCCGTCCTTCATCAATGCCGTGCTCGACCGCCTCGCACCCGTGCTCCGCCCCGCCCCGAGCGCGGTGACCTGATGTCGCCCGGCCAGCCGATGCAGGGAGCCGACCACATGGGCGAGTTCGACCTCATCGACCGCCTGTTGAAGCCGCTCGCCAAGGGCTTCCCGGGCGCCCTCGACCTCACCGACGACGCGGCCCTGGTCGATGTGCCACAGGGCCGCTCGCTCGCCATCGCCAAGGACGCCATCGTCGAGGGCGTGCATTTCCTGGCCACGGATCCGCCCGAGACGGTCGCGGCCAAGCTGCTCCGCGTCAATCTCTCCGACCTCGCCGCCATGGGGGCGACACCACTCGCCTACCTCTCCGTCATCGCCCGGCCGAAGGGCCTGACCGATGCCTGGCTCGCGGGCTTCGCCGCCGGCCTCGCCGCCGACCAAAAGGCCTTCGGCCTGCACCTGATCGGTGGCGATCTGGTCTCGACCCCGGGACCGCTGCTCCTCTCCTGCACCATCCTGGGCCTCGTGCCCAGGGGCCGTGCCCTGACCCGGAGCGCCGCCAGGCCCGGCGACCGCATCTGGGTCTCCGGCACGCTCGGCGACGGGGCTCTCGGCCTGCGCGTGCTCAAGGGCCTCGCCGTCACCGAGGACGAGGCCTTCTACCTCGTCGAGCGCTACCGCCGCCCGCAACCCCGGACCGCCCTCGGCCCCCGCCTCGTCGGCCTCGCCCACGCCGCGATCGACGTCTCCGATGGCCTCGTCGCCGACCTCGGCCACATCCTCGAGGCCTCGGCCGTGGCGGCGAACATCGACGCCGACGCCCTGCCGCTCTCAGCCGTCGCCCGGGGCTTGCCCGGCTGCCACGACGCGGCGCTGGTCGGCGGCGACGATTACGAGCTGCTCTTCACCGCCCCGGATTCCGCCACCTCGAAAATCGAGGCGCTGGCCCAAGAGCTCGACCTGCCGCTGACCGCCATCGGCCGCATCGAGGCGGGCCAGGGCCTCGCCGTCACCGACGCCAGCGGCAAGGCGATCGAGCCGGACGGCCTCGGCTGGCGGCATTTCTGAAGCGGCCATGAGCAGCGCCGCCAGCCCGACACTCGTTCACGCGCCGCCGCGGCGCGGCGACCAGCCGATCCCCTGCCACGTCCTGGCGCCGGAAGGTCCCGCCACCGGCCTCGTCCTCCTGCTGCACGGTCGGGATGGCGCCGGCCGCTCGCCGCATATCGTGCCCATCGCCGATGCCTATCTCGCCCGGGGCTGGCGCGTCGTCGCCCCCGACCTGCCGCATTCCAGGGCCACAGCCGATTCCGGACCGCCCGAGCTCTACACCATGAGCGGCCACCTCGAGGACGCGGCCGCGGTGCTCCAGTGGGCCCGCGACACCTGGCCGGTCGATGCCAGGAGGCTGGCCCTCGCCGGGCACAGCGTCGGCGCCTGGGCCGCCGCCCGGCTCGCCGCCGCGACGCCAGCGCTCGACCATCTGCTCGGCGTCTCGCCGGTCTTCTCCGGCAGGGCGCTGCTCGCCGCCCGCCGTGCCATGGGTGCGCCGGCGGTCCACGCGCTCCGCCGGGAGGCGCCGGCCATGCTGGCCGAGCTTTCGACCATCAAGGCCACCCCGGCCCTGCGCCGCGTCACCGCTCCCGTCGCGGTCGTCACCGGGGCAAGCGACGGCATCGTCCCGCCCGCCGTCGCCCGCGCCTGGTTTCGCGCTTCCGCCGGCGCCTGCTTCTATATGGCGCTCCCCGGCCAGCATCACTGCCCGGAAGGTCCCGCCTACGACAGGGCGCTGGCCGCCGCCCTCGACGCCGCCGCCGCCTGAGGCGGAGCGGTCAACCGGACCGCCCGACCTTCGTCACCTGCGTGCCCTGATTGCGGCTTGCCCGCATTGACGGTCTTCGGCAATCTCCCTGCAATAACATCCGGCAGGGACGCTCGATCGCAATGATCCGCAAAGCCGATGCACTGACCTGGCCTATGGTCGCCGTCTTGGTGATCGCTGCATCTCTCCTGGCTTGGGGCCATGCATGTGCGGGCGGGAGGGCGGACACGCCGTCGAGCACGGCTGCCGGATACGTCCGCTCCGCCGATGGTTTCGATCTGGCCGCCAACACCTGGCTCGAGCACAGGCGTGTCGCCGACTTCGACCTCGATGCCGTCCTTGCGCGGAAAGGCCGCTACAAGCCGTTTCAGCCGGCACGGGCGGGTTACTTCGACACCGCCTGGCCCAGCGAGCACACCGACCTCTGGCGATCTCACGCGGTGCTGGACGCGGGGCTGCCGGCGAGGTTCGATCCAAGGCATCTGGCCGCCTCCTCCGTCCGGCTCAACCTGCCGACCTGGGGGTACACGCGTCGAGACAACGAGATCTTCATTGTCGGTGGCAGTCCGGTTGCCCTGAACAGCTTCACGCAGGCGATCAAGAAGGGCGCGCCCTTGACCAAGGAGGAGCTGCTCGAGTCGATCGAGGAGGATCTCCAGAATCCCTCGACCCCCTATATCGCCAGGATCCGGCCGCAAGCAATGTGGCTGGACAAGATCCTGTATCTCAATCGGGGACGAACGATCAATTATACCGGCGGCCTGTTGATGCACCAGAACGGGTTCATCTATGCCGTCGCCCAATCCGTGCTTTACAAGATTCATCCCTACTTCATGAATATCGTCCGGAGCGTGCACCTGCCGCTGGTCGGAGAAACGCCGACCGAGAAGCTCGAGACGACCTACAATGGCATGCAGGTGCTGGCGTCGGGCAAGATCGTCCTCAAGGGCATCAATCTCTTCGACAACAGCATGCCGAGTTGGCTGCTCCTCGTCGATCCCGACGATCTCAGGATCGACGTCAAGGATCGCAAGACCGTGGCAACCGCGCGCCTGACGATCGATCAGCGCGAGGATGGCAAAGCCTGGCTGTACCATGTCAACGCGACGCAATCCTTGCGGTTCGAGATCACCCGGGATGCGTTCGTGCTGGACGAGCTGTGGACGCGCCCCTACCGCGTCGATGGCGACGGCACGACCCAGGCGAGCTCACCCTTGCTTTTCGGAGAGATCGGACAGGTCGTGTTCGCCGACAACACGGTGGCGGACCCGAGCCAACGCATCCACCTCTACGCGCAGGCGACGGACGGTCCAGCGCCACCGGGTGCGCTGCCGCGGACCCCGGCCTTCGCCGAGGACGTTCCCGGCTTCAATTTTTTCATGGTGGCGGCCGATCCGTTCGTGCAGCAGATGGTCGTGTACTACGATCCCATCAACAACCTCTTGTCGGCGCATGATGTGGGCGAGGATGGAACGCTCACGCGCAGATGGGAGCACGACGGGTACAAGGTCAGCGCGTCGCCGGCCATCGCCCCCGATCGCGATCTTCTCTACATCGATGACTATGCCGGCGACCGCGACGAGCTCGTCATCCTGCGACTCTCGACCGGCGAGGAGTTGGCGCGGGTGCGCCTCGACGCCTCGCTGCCGACGATCGGCACGATCTTCCTCGGCACGAACGACGACGTCTTCATCATCAGCAGCGAGACCGGCACGCCGAACGGCCTCGTCACGCGCATCCACCTGAAGAGGCGGGGCTGGCCGGCGTGGCGCCCCTAGGATCGGCGTCGGCCTAGAGGCTCGCCATCGCCGCCGCAGGCCTTCTCCTGGGCAGTGCTGCCACCTGCCGCGGGGGCCTGGCCGGCCCGGGCAGTCCCAGGCCGTCCTCGATCTCGACGACCGTGTCGTAGAAGGGTGCCCCTTGGGGGTCGGCCGGCATGCGCTCGCCATGCAGCACGGCCAGCACCACCGCCTCCGGCAGCGTCTCCCGCAAGGTCTCGTGGAAGGCCACCGCCGCCTCGGCATCGAGGGCCGAGGTCGCCTCGTCGAGCAGCAGCACGTCCGGCCGGTGCAGGAGGATGCGCGCCAGCACCAGGCGCTGCTTCTGTCCGCCCGAGAGCACGTGGCGCCAGTTGTGCCCCTGGTGCAGCTCGTCGTGCAGCGCCCTGACGAAGCCGCCGAGCCCGGCCAGAGCCAGCACCTCGGCCACGGCCAGATCGTCGAAATCGTCCGCCGCCTCCGGATAGGCCACGAGCGCCTTCAGCGTCAGCCGGTCCGGCAGGTCCGGCTCCTGCCCGGCGAAGAAGAGGCGCGCCCCCGGTGCCGTGGCGATCTCGCCCTCGCCATAGGGCCAGAGCCCGGCCACGGCCTTGAGCAGCGAGCTCTTGCCGCAGCCGTTCTGGCCGCGCAGGCAGGCCCATTGCCCGGGCCGGAGCCGGAGCGTCGGCACGCCCAGAAACGGTGGTGCCAGATGCCCCCGATGGCGAAGCGCCACGCCATGCAGCCGCAGGCCGGCCACGCCGGCGGCGCGCACCTGGCGAAAGCGGCTGATCCCGGTCTCCGCGTAGAACGCATCGCGCTCCCGCACCCGCTCGATCGCCCGGGCGAGGTCGGTCAGCCGCCCGGCATTGGCGCGCAGCGTGGCGATCGCCGGCATCACGTTGATGAACCAGGAGACGTCCGAGATCAGCTCGGCGGTCAGCTCCGAGCTCGCGACGAAGGTGCGAAAGCCGATGGCGCCCGAGGTGAAGGCCGGCAGCGCCGGCACGTAGGCGATGAGCCGCCGCGCCAGGAAGCCGTGCACGTCGTTGAAGAGCATCATGCCGGCCCCCCAGACGTTCTGCCGGGCCCAGGCCCGGTCGACGCCGGCATAGAGCCGGGTGTTGATCGCCCGCTGCGCCCGCTCGCCCCTGGACGCCGCGAGCTGGGCCACCCGGTGCAGCATGGCGCCGAGCTCGCCGCGCCAGGCGCCGTCGCGCTTCTGCCGCTCCAGGGTCAGCCGCTCGAGCACCCGCCCGATCAGCCAGGCCATCATGGTCACCGCCGGCACGTAGACGAGGATGAGGAGGAAGGCGAGCAGCGCCGAGCCATGCTCGCCCGGCGTCAGGTCGACCGAAAAGCCGAGCCTCGCTTGGGTCAGCGCCGCGAGCGCCGCCGCCCCTTCGTCGAGCAGCGGCACGGCGACACTCCGCTCGAGCAGGGCCGCCGCCACGAACCACACCGAGGCGACAGCGCCCCAGAGACCCATGGCGAGGCCGATCAGCCCTGCGTAGAGCCCGGCCGAGCAATCGTCGAGGCGCTGGTCGATGGCATCCGGCAGCCGCGCCGGCACCGGCCCGTCATCGGCCCTGTCGCTCATCAGGTCGAAGGCGATCCGCTCGTCCGCCAGGATCGCCCTGTCGAACCGGCCGACCAGCCAGGCCCTGGCGCGGCGGTGCAGGGTGGTCGAGAGCAGATGGCGAAAGGCGCCGCCGCCCGCCCGGCCGACATGCAGCGCGAGGAACATGAAGGCGCTGGTCAGGAGCAGCGTCGCCGGATCGACGCCGGCCTCGGGCGCATGATAGCCGGCGAGGGCGCCGATGAAATCGCCGGACGCCGTCGCCACCCAGACCGAGGCCTTGCTCAGGGCCGTGGTCAACGCCAGCACCGCCGCCGTCAACGCCCAGGCCTCGAGCCATCGCTCCGAGACCCAATAGGCCGCAAGCAGGCCCGAAAAGCCCTGCAATCGCTGCATCAGCCGCCCATGTCGCTGTCGAGCGCAGCTTAATTAAACTCAGGGTTGTATAGGTCGAAAACTCTCCCGCTGTCCACGAAAACCGGTCGGATGCCCCATAATCCGCCGCACTGTGACCCTGCCGCTCGCTTGCGCCTGTGCTAGGAGTGCGGCGGGGGCGACGCTCGCCGCCCGCATTCGGGAACAGACGCCCAGGTGACCGACGCTCGCACCGATCTGCCGCCCAAGGGCCTCGTCGAGCGCGCAGCACCGACGCTCTTCCTGGTCTTCTGGTCGTCCGGCTTCGTCGCCGCCAAGGCCGGGCTCGAGGGCGCCGCCCCGCTGACCTTTCTGGCGCTGCGCTTTCTGATCGTCACCGCCCTGATGCTGGCGATCGTTCGAGCCATGCGCGCCCCCTGGCCCCGGACTTTTGGCGAGATCCGCCATCTCGTGGTCCTCGGCCTCGTCATGCAGGCGATCTATTTCAGCTGCTCCTACCTCGCCTTCGGCGCCGGCATCACGGCCGGCGGCCTCGCCCTCATCGTCGGCATGCAGCCCGTGCTCACCGCCATCGTCGCCGTCCCGCTGCTCGGCGAGCATCTGCGCCCGGTGCAGCTGATCGGCCTCGCCATGGGCGTCGCCGGCATCGTCCTCGTCCTGCACGAGAAGCTCTCCGCCGGCATCGGCACCATGGCCGGCGTCGCCTTCTCCCTCCTGGCGCTAGTCGCGATCACCGGCGGCACGCTCTACCAGAAGCGCTTCTCTCCCCGCTTCGATCTCTGGACCGGCGGCACCATCCAGTTCGCCACCGCCGCCACCGTCACCGGCCTCGCCGCCCTCGCCTTCGAGGACAACACCGTCACCTGGACCACGGGCTTCGTCGCCGGCCTCGGCTATCTCGTCGTCGTCTCCTCGATCATCGCCATAGCCTTGCTCAACCTCATGCTCCGCCGCGGCGAAGCCAGCCGCGTCGCCACCCTCTTCTTCCTCGTCCCCCCGGGCGCCGCCCTCGTCGCCTGGCTCCTCCTCGACGAGCGCTTCGGCCCCGTGGCCCTCGTCGGCATGGCCATCGCCACCGCCGGCGTGGCCCTCGTCATGCGGGCACCGGCCACCTTGCCTCGGCCGTCGCGGCGGACGAAGCGGCCATGAAAGCGTCGCCGGGAGCCAGGGAGAGGAAGGCCAGGGAGACCTGTGGCGTCTGCGGCCGCAGCTTCGCGCGATCCCAGATGGTGCCGGTCGACGCCATCCGGCCCCAGGTCGCCGGCGAGATCGAGCGCCGGGCGGCCGACTGGCGGAGGACCGGCTTCGTTTGCCAGGACGAGATCGCGGCGGCGCGACACGCGCACGTGCAAGCGCTGCTCACGGCCGAGCGTGGCGAGCTCGACGCGCTCGACCAGACGGTCATCGACAGCCTCGCCCGCCACGAGACCACCGTCGGCAATGTCGAGGCGATGTTCCAGGCGAATATCGGCTTCGGCGACCGGCTCGCCGACCGGGTGGCGCAGTTCGGCGGGAGCTGGACCTTCATCCTCGGCTTCGCCGGCGTCATCATCGTCTGGATTGCGTTCAATCTGGTGGCGCTCTTCGCCGTCGACCGCTTCGACCCCTATCCCTTCATCCTGCTCAATCTCGCCCTCTCCTGCGTCGCCGCGTTCCAGGCCCCGCTCATCATGATGAGCCAGCGGCGGCAGGAGGCGAAGGACCGGCTGCGCGCCCAGAACGACTACAAGGTGAATCTGCGGGCCGAGCTGGAGATCCGCCAGTTGCACGAGAAGCTCGACCACGTCCTGCTCCACCAATGGGAGCGGTTGACCGAGATCCAGCAGGTGCAGCTCGAGATCATGGAGGACCTCGCCCGCGCGCGGCGCCGCTGAGCGGCATCATCGGCAGCACCGCCTGCCGCCTCGACCGGGCAGCGCGACCGGTCAGCGGAACAGATGCGGCGCCAGCCCGACCAGCCCGATCAGGATGAGATAGATCGCGATCACGTAGTTGAGCACCTTCGGAAAGATCAGGATGAGGATGCCCGCGAGCAGCGACAGCAGGGGCGTGGAGACGACGACAATATTCACCGGAACTCTCCCGACAGGCTTCATGGGAGCCTCGACCCTAGCAAGCCGACCCCCCAGGGTGAAGCCGGCCGAGCCCCGTGTCAATCAATGGGGTCAGGACTCTTTTCCAGGCAACCGTCGGGATCGCCCATCGCCGACGCAGCCGCGCCGGCCTTCGTCAAAGTGCTTGCATGGCGAGCCGGCGCCCGTGCATCCTCGCGCGCAGCGGATCGGAGCCGCTGCCGCGATCGACGGCATGGCCGCCGCACGGGGGAGGAAGGAATGAAGAGCTTCAGCAGGCTGCTCGTTGCGGCGGCAATGGTCGCGGCCTTCGCGGGCAGCGCGGACGCGGCCTATCCCGAGCGGCCGATCACGCTGATCGTGCCCTGGGCCGCCGGCGGCGGCACGGATGCCATCGGCCGGATGATCGCGCAGGGCCTGCAGGAGGATCTCGGCCAGCCGGTCAACGTGGTGAACCGCACCGGGGCCGGCGGCATCGTCGGCCACAAGGAGATGGCCGACGCCGACCCCGACGGCTACACGATCGGCCTCGCCACGATCGAGCTCGTCACCTATCGGGCCATGGGCACGTCGGACCTCTCCTCGGCGGATGTCACGCCGATCGCCCTCATGAACTTCGACGCCGCCGCCTTCAGCGTCCAGGCCGACAGCGAGTGGGCGACCCTCGCCGACGCGCTGGCCGCGATCAAGGCGGCCCCCGCCGGCACCTACAAGGCCTCGGGCTTTCCGGTCGGCGCCGGCTACCATCTCGCCTTGTCCGGCCTCCTGACCGACAACGGCATCGATCCCAGGAGCATCGCCGTCGTCCCCAGCCAGGGTGCCGCACCGGGCTTCCAGGAGCTGGTCTCGGGCGGCGTCGACATCGTTCCCTCGTCCCTGCCGGAAGCGGCGCCCATGCTGCAGAGCGGCCTGATCCGCACGCTCGCCGTCCTGGCGCCCGAGCGCCTTTCTGCCTATCCCGACGTGCCGACGGCGATCGAGGCGGTCGGCACCGATTCGGTCGGCGGCTCCTGGCGCGGCGTGGTCGGCCCGGCCGGCCTGCCGCCGGAGATCGTCGCGAGGCTCGAGGCAGCACTCCACGAGGTGGCCGAGAGCGAGGCCTATGTCACCTTCATGGACGGCCGCGGCTTCGGCCGCAATTGGCTGCCGGCCGCGGAGTTCGGGCCGTTCATGGAGCGCGCCGAGGAAAGCGCCGCGACCTCGATCGAGAAGCTCGGGCTCCGGCAATAGCCGAGGTCGACAGCTCGAATCCGCCAAAGGCGGAGCCGCGGCCGTGAAAGGGAACGACGCGGTGCTGGGCGCGGTCTTCGTGATCATCGCCCTCGCGGTCGCTGTCGACGCGCGCGGCTTTCCCGATCTGCCGGGGCAGGCCTATGGCTCCGGCACCCTGCCGACGCTGGTGGCGGCGGTGATGCTCCTCCTGGGCGCGGCGCAGATCGTGACGGGGCTCAGGAGCCGCATCCCGCCGATCCGCCTCGACGGCTGGATGCGGGCACCGGGCGCCGCCCGGCGCATGGCGGCCGTGCCGCTGTTCGTCGCCGCCTTCGTCCTCCTGCTGCGGCCGCTCGGCTTCCCGCTGGCGACGCCGCCTCTGCTCCTCGCCCTCCTCCTGGCGATGTCGGTGAGGTGGGTGACCGCGCTCATCGTCGCCGTCGCCGCGACGGCGGGCATCTGGCTCGTCTTCGCGAGGTTGCTGGGCGTGCCGCTGCCGCTCGGCCTGCTCACCGAGGTCGTCTACTGATGCCGCCCGATCGCCCGAGCGGAATGCCCCGCTGATGGAAGCGCTTGTGGCGGCCTTCGCCGCCGCCCTGGCGCCGCCGGTGCTGCTGGTCGTGATCGCGGCCTCCGTCTACGGCCTCTTCATCGGCGCCGTGCCGGGCCTGACCGCCACCATGGGCACGGCCCTCCTGGTGCCCTTGACCTTCTTCCTCGATCCGCTCTCGGCCATCGGTGCCATCGTCGCCGCCTCGACCATGGCGATCTTCGCCGGCGACATCCCGGGCGCCCTCCTGCGCATTCCGGGCACCCCCGCCTCGGCCGCCTACACCGACGACGCCTACCGCCTGACGCAAAAGGGCCAGGCCGGGCTGGCGCTCGGCACCAACCTCGCCTGCTCGGTCCTGGGCGGCCTGATCGGCGTCGCCATCCTGGTGCTCGCGGCGCCGCGGATCGCCCGCTTCTCGCTCGGCTTCTCGAGCTACGAGTATTTCTGGCTGACCCTGCTCGGCCTGTCCTGCGCTGCCGCGGTGAGCCGGGGCTCGGCGGCCAAGGGCGGGCTCTCGATCTGCGTGGGCCTCCTGATCTCGATGATCGGCATCGACATCGTCACCGGCATCCCGCGCTTCACCTTCGGCGACACGCCGCTGATCGCCGGAGTGTCGATCATCCCGGTCCTGATCGGCATGTTCGCGATCACCGAGATCCTGCGGAAATGCGCCACGCCGGCCCCGGCCTCGAAGCCGCCGCCGCTTCGGCTTGGCGAGCTCTTCGCCGGCGTCGGCGGCACGGTCTGGCGCTACAAGGGTGGTGTCGCCCGCTCGTCCGTCCTCGGCGCCTTCATCGGGGCGCTGCCGGGCGCCGGGGCCGATATCGCCGCCTGGATCAGCTATGCCGTCGCCAAGCGCTTCTCGCGCGAGCCCGGAAGGTTCGGCCACGGGCACACGGAAGGCATCGTCAGCGCCTCGAGCTCCAACAACGCCGCCCTCTCCGGCGCCTACGTCCCGGCCCTCGTCTTCGGCATCCCGGGCGACACCATCACCGCCATCCTGATCGGCGTCCTGATGATGAAGGGGGTGACGCCCGGGCCCATGGTCTTCGTCATGGACCAGGGGCTGGTCGGCGCCATCTTCGCGATCTTCGTCGTCGCCAACGTGCTGCTCCTGCCCCTGGGCCTCGCCGCCATCCTCCTCTCGCAGCGGCTGCTCGCCGTGCCGGCGAACGTGCTCTTCCCGGTCATCCTGCTCTTCTGCGCGATCGGCGCCTTCGCCACCAACAATGCCTCCTTCGACATCTGGATCATGCTGGTGGTGGGCCTCCTCGCCTTCGTCCTCGAGGAGAACGGCTATCCCCTGGCGCCGATGATCCTGGCCCTCATCCTCGGCCCGCGGATCGAGGAGAGCTTCATGCAATCCATCATCAAGGCGGACGGCCACCTGATCGCCTTCTTCACCCGCCCGATCGCCGGCACGCTCGGCGTGCTCACCCTCGCCATCTGGCTCGCCGTGGCTCTCCTGGCCTTCCGCACGAGGCTGCGGACGGGAGCCTAGGGCTCGAGCCGGCGCAGCACGGCGATGACGATGACGGCGAGCGCCGTGGCGAGGGCGGCGAGGCCGATCAGGCCCTGGCCGGCGGCGATGCCGATGGCGCCGGCCATCCAGAGCCCGGCGCCGGTGGTCAGGCCGCGCACCCGGTTGCGCTCGCGGAAGATCGAGCCCGCGGCGAGGAAGGCGACACCGGCGGTGATCGCCTCGAGCAGCCGCAGCGGATCGGCGGTCGGCCGCTCCTCGAGCGACCGCACCCAGGCGAACATCTCGAACGCCATGATGGTCAAAAGCGCCGCGGCCAGCCCGACCAGCATGTGGGTGCGCAGCCCGGCGGCGCGGCCGACCAGCTCGCGCTCGAAGCCGACGAGCCCGCAAAGGACCAGCGCGACGACGAGGCGCAGCAAGGCTTCGCCCGGAGCGATATCGGCGGACCAGAGATCCTGGACCCATTGCGGCATCAGGGAACCCTCCGCCAATCGGAAACGTCCGGGGGCCGCCTCCGTTCCGTGCGCCCCCAAAAGGGGTCAGGACAAATTTCCGGATGGCCCGCGCGTCCGGTCCGGCCTTTCGACGCTCGCCTGATGTCGCCCGCGAGCACGTCGGCGGCGCTCGCGCGGTCCTCTGCCCGCCGCTAGGGTGCCGGATAGGGCGTGCCGTCCTTGCGCGCGAACCGGCCGTCGGCGTTGGCGATCATCATGTCGATGTCGGCGTAGGTGGTGACATCGCTCGGGTGGCGCGAGCCGATCTCCAGAAGAATCGCCGTTCTCGATGACTTGTTGACCAAATGATGGCCATTGTCGGTGCCTCTGGGGCCGGTGCCTTTGGGAAACGCCGCGCAATCGCCGGCGCGCAGCACCGTCTCACCATCGTCCTCGACGAGGGTCACCTCGCCTTCGAGCACATGGACCAGCTCGTCCTCGTGACTGTGCCAGTGGCGCTGGCTCGACCAGCCCCCCGGCGGCAGGGTCATCAGGTTGACGCCGAAATCCCGAAGCCCGCCCGCCTCGCCCAGGCGTCGCCGCGTGCGCGCCGCGCAGGGCGCGTCGAACGGCGGCGGATAGTCCGAGCCCTGGCGAACCGGCACGGCGGCGATATCGATCTTGGGCATGCGCTGCTCCTCGTCCTCTGCTCGCCCATCAACCAGCACGACCGGTCGACAACCGCCAGAGGCAAAGCCGGGTCTCCCCGATTGGCCGCGACAAGGGGTCGAGGGGGCGATCCTGCGCCCGGCAAGCGCCGCTCTCGCCGCCTTCCCCGGCCTCGACCCGCCACCATCACGAACGCTTATGCGGCCTGCCGCGCCTTCGCCTCGGCGGCGCCGCCGTTGGCCGGATTGGCCGTCGAGGCGCTCGGGTTGGTGCATCCGGCGCAACAATCTCGCTTGGGTTGTTGCATCGGATGCAACAATTCCGCTCGGGTTGTTGCGCCGGATGCACCATAAGCAGACGTGATGTTGCGTATACCGCACCATTTCCCGCCGATTGTTGCATCCCGCGCAACAGGCGCCGACGAACGAACCCGCCGAATCGACGATCGAACCCGGGGAATCGGCCGAGAACGCCGCCAATCGACGAACGAACCCGAGCCGGAGCGAACCAACCCGGCGGTGTCCAGGTGATTGTCGAAGCAGGGTTTTTTCGTGCCATCAGGCGTTTTTCGGGATGGCGCGCCGGCCAGATGGCCTGATTGCCGAACGAACCGGGCCGACCTTGCCTTTGCAGCCGAAATAGGCTATAAGTCCTAACAGTGGGCGGATCCTCGGTCAGCCGGGCGCGCGTGTCAGCCGCATGAAGCGGCGGATCAGCATGACGGCGGCGACGAGGAGGCCGAGGGCGAAGGCGAGCCACACGCCTCTTCCCTCGAGCGGCGTGGCGAGGGCGAGGAAGGCGGCGGTCGGGAAGGCGAGGCCCCAGTAGCCGATGGCGGCGATGAAGAGGGGCACCCTCGTGTCCTGCAGGCCGCGCAGCGCATGGGCGGCGGTCACCTGGAGGCCGTCGACGATCTGGAAGATGGCGGCGATGGCGAGGTAGGCGGTGGCGAAGGCGAGCACCTTGGATGCTTCGGGCCCCTCGTCGAGGAAGAGGCGGATGAGCGGGCCCGGGGCCAGCCAGAAGGCGAGGGCGGTGCAGCTCATGAAGCCGGCGGCGAGCGCCATGCCGGCCTGGCCGGCGGTGCGGGCGACCGACGGCTCGCCCCGGCCGCCCGCCACCGCCACCCGGACCGTCACCGCCTGGCCCAGGCCCAGGGGTACCATGAAGGTGATTGAGGCGAGCTGCAGGGCGATCTGGTGGGCGGCGAGCTGCAGCGTGCCGACATAGCCCATGATCTGCGCCGAGCCCGCGAAGATGCCGACCTCGAGCAGGATGAAGAGGCCGATGGGGATGCCGATCCGGTGGATGGCGCGAAAGGTCGCCCAGTCCGGCCGCCAGAGCCGGCCCAGCACATGGTGGCGGCGGAAGGGGTGCCTGGTCGCGACGATCAGCGCCATGACGCCGGCGAGCACGAGGTTGGTCACCGACGAGCCGATGCCGGCGCCCATGACCTCGAGCCTGGGCAGGCCGAATTCGCCGAAGATCAGCCCGTAGTTGAGGAGGGCATTGAGCGGGATGGCGGCGAGGGTCACGACCAGCACGGTGCGGGTCCGCTCGAGGGCGGTGGCGTAGCAGCGCAGCACGTTCCAGACGAGGATGGCGACGAGGCCGGGTGCGACGCCGCGCATGTAGCTCTGGGCTTGGAGGCTGAGATCGTGGTCCTGGTCGATGGCGATGAAGACGCTGCCGATCCACCAGAGCGCCGGCAAGGCCACGAGGCTGAACGGCACGGCGGCCCACAGGCCCTGGCGGACGACGCGGCGCATCTCGCGCACCTGGCGGCGGGCGAGGGCGGCGGCGGCGAGCGGGGTGACCGCGGTGCCGATGCCGATGCCGAGCAGCATCACGGGGTGAAAGGCGCTGAGTGCCAGAGCGGTGGCGGCGAGCGCTTCGGGGCCGAGCCGGCCGAGCATCAGGAGATCGGTCGTCGTGATGGCGATCTGGCCGATCGAGGCGATCACCAGGGGCAGGGCGATGCCCGCCAGGGCCGCCACCTCGCGGCGTAAGAGGCGGCCCTTGGTCATGGGCGCGGCACGCGGCAGCGTGACCCGAGGCGAGGAGAGCATCGCTCGACCCGATGCGGCTGGATATGGAGGTGCGAATGCGGAGCCGTTTGTGCTTAACCTGCGAAGCCGCCGGCGTCGAGCACTGGCAGTCCGAGCGGAGTTCTGCGAAACTCCTGAACCTGACAGACAAGGCGGGCGGCGGTGCTTTCCTGGCCCGCGCCCGCGCCCCGGAGCAGCCTCATCATGACCGACCCAGCACTCACCGTCCGGCTGAATGCCCACGACAACGTCGTCGTCGCCCGCCGGGCGATCGGCGAGCGCACCACGCTCGACGGCGAGGGTGTGACCACGACCGCGAAGATCCCGCCCGGCCACAAGATCGCGACGAGCCGCATCGCCAATGGCGAGCCGGTCCGCAAGTACGACCAGATCATCGGCTTCGCCAGCGCCGACATCCTGCCCGGCGACCATGTCCACGTGCACAACTGCCTGATGGGCGAGTTCGACCGCGACTACGCCATCGGCAGCCGGGCCAAGCCCGTTGCCATGGTGCCCGAGGCGGAGCGCGACACCTTCGAGGGCTTCGTTCGCGAGAACGGCAAGGTCGGCACGCGCAACTATATCGGCGTGCTCTCATCGGTGAACTGCTCGGCCTCGGTCTGCCGCTTCCTGCAGCAGAATTTCCCGAAGGAGGTGCTGGCGAAATACCCGAACGTCGACGGGATCGTGGCGCTGACCCATTCGACCGGCTGCGGCATGGCCGACCGGGGCGAGGGCTTCGCCGCCCTGCAGCGCACACTCTGGGGCTACGCGCGGCATCCGAACTTCGCCGGCATCCTGATGATCGGCCTGGGCTGCGAGGTGAACCAGATCGACTTCCTGCTCGAGGCCTACCAGATCGAGCGCGGCCCCTTCTTCCGCACCATGACCATGCAGGAGACGGGTGGCACGCGGAAGACGGTCGAGCGGGCGACGCAGATGATCATCGAGATGCTGCCGCACGCCAACGAGTTCGGCCGGCAGACCGTCTCGGCCTCGGAGCTCACGGTGGCGCTGCAGTGCGGCGGCTCGGACGCCTATTCCGGCATCACGGCCAACCCGGCCTTGGGCTACGCCACCGACCTCCTGGTGGCCCAGGGCGGCACCGGCATCCTCGCCGAGACGCCCGAGATCTACGGCGCCGAGCATCTCCTGACCCAGCGTGCCGTGAGCGAGGAGGTGGCCCGAAGGCTGATCGACCGGATCAAGTGGTGGGAGGAGTACACCGCCTCCAACGGCGGCGAGATGAACAACAACCCCTCGCCCGGCAACAAGGCAGGCGGGCTCACCACCATCCTCGAGAAATCCCTGGGCGCCGCCGCCAAGGGCGGCACCACCAATCTCGCCGGCGTGCTCCGCTATGCCGAGATGGCCAAGACCCGTGGCTTCCTCTTCATGGACAGCCCCGGCTACGATCCCTGCTCGGTGACCGGCCAGGTCGCGTCGGGCTCGAACATCGTCGCCTTCACCACCGGCCGCGGCTCCTGCTTCGGCTTCAAGCCGGCGCCGTCGATCAAGCTCGCCACCAACTCCGCCATGTACGAGCGCATGGTCGAGGACATGGACATCAATTGCGGCGACATTCTGGATGGCGGGGCGACCATCGAGAGCAAGGGCCGCGAGATCCTCGACCTGCTCCTGGCCGTTGCCTCGGGCGAGCAGTCGAAGTCGGAGGCGCTCGGCATCGGCGACCACGAGTTCATCCCCTGGCAGATCGGCGCGGTCATGTGACCGCTGCCCTGGGGCGGATCGGCGTCTGGATGTAGCGACCCGTGGATTCGGCCAGGGTCGAACGCAAGCTGACCACGATCCTGGTCGCCGACGCCGTCGGCTACAGCCGGGCGATGGCGGCCGACGAGGCGGCGGCGCTGACGGCGCTTCGGGCCGCGCGCGCCGTCTTCGCCCGGCTGATCGAGCGCCATCGGGGGCGCATCTTCAGCAAGGCCGGTGACGGCCTGCTCGCCGAGTTCCCCTCGGTGGTCGAGGCGGTGCAGTGCGCCATCGAGGTGCAGCGCGAGCTCGCCGGCCGGCATGCCGCGCCCGGCGCCACCCAGTTCCGCATCGGCGTGCATCTGGGCGACGTCATGGTCGACGGCGACGATCTCTTCGGCGACGGCGTCAATCTGGCCGCCCGCCTCGAGAGCATGGTCGAGCCGGGCGGCATTCTGATCTCGCAGGTGGTCTACGACCAGGTGCACACCAAGCTCGAGATCGGCTTCGACTATCTGGGCCAGCAGCGGCCGAAGAACCTCGGGACCGAGGTGCCGGTCTATCGAGTCGCGCTCGATGGCGGCTCGCGGCGCGGCCCGCAAGGGGGCGGACCGCGGTCGGGGGCCAGGGCCGCGGCGCCAACGTCCGAACGGCCGGCACCCGAACGGCCGGCAGGCGAGCCGGTGGAGCGCGACGGGTGGGTCCGCATCCGCCGCCACGCGCAGTTCCTGGGTGTCGTCTGGCTGGCCCTCGTGGCGATCGACATCTTCACCGGCAGCGGCTTCTGGGCGCATTGGCCCGGCATCGCCATGCTGACGCTGCTCGGCCTCGAGGCCGCGCCTTTGCTCACGCGGGGCTGGTTCGATGCGACCTATGCGAGGCTCGCCATCATCATTGCCGGCCTCGCCCTGATCAACCTCGCCACCTGGTCCGGCACGCTCTGGGTCGGCTGGCCGGCGCTGGGTCTCATCGTGATCGAGGCGAGCCGCCGCCTGCGACGCCGAGGCTGATCGGCCACGAAAAGGCGCGGCGTCCTCGAGCGCGAATCCCCTCGTTCGCCGGCTGGCCGGGTGCTAGAAGCACGGGCTGTGCCTGGATGCGCAGACGAGGAGAGTTGCCATGGCCAAGGGTCAAAAACGCAGCAATCGCGAGATCAAGAAGCCGAAGGCCGACAAGAAGACGGCGTCGGTGGCGCCTGCCGGCAAGGTCGCGACGGCCACCAATCCCGCCAAGCCCGGCGCGGCGCCCGCCAAGAAGGGCTGAGCCCGCCGTCAGCGGCGTGCGGCCTCGCCCTCAGTGCGAGGCGCCGCCGTCGACGGCGAAGGCCTGACCGGTGACGTGGGCGGCCGTCGCGAGGTAGACGGTCATGTCGGCCATGTCCGCCTCGGTCTGCGGCACGCCGAGCTTGCGCGCGATCGAGGCGGCCGTCGACTTGGCGGCCGTTAAACCGCCCGTGTTGCGGTCGTGGTACCGATGGGCGGCATCGCGGGCCTGGTCGGGGCCGGCCAGGGCCACATGCATGCCGAGGCCGTGGAGATGCAGGCCGCCGCTTGTTCGAGCAACCGGAATCGGCGACAGGTCAGCCCGTGGCCCAGACCAGCACTGCCGTCACCGTGACCACCGACGCGGCATGGGTGACGAGCACCAGCGACGAGGCGCGGATGGTGTAGGTGGCGTAGCGCTCGGCCAGGACGAAGACCGAGGCACCGGTCGGCAGGCTGGCGGTGACGATCGTGGCCAGGGCGAGCTCGGGGCGGAGCGGCAGGAGCCAGAGCACGGTGAGCGCCATGAGCGCCGGGTGGACGACCAGCTTGATCGTGGCGAGCGTCAGGATCTCGGCGCGGGCAGCGGCGATGGGCGCTCCCACCAGCGAGGCGCCGAGGGCGAAGAGCGCGCAGGGTGCGGCGGCGGCACCCAGCAGCCCGGCGAAATTGCCGAGCGGGGTCGGCACGGGCAGCCCCGTCAGCGTCCAGGCGAAGCCGGCGAAGACGGCGAGCACCAAGGGGTTGCGCGCGAGGTTCCGGGCCACGTTGCGCAGCGTGGCAAGCCGGCCGCGGCCGAGACCGCTCCGGGCTTCAAGGATCATGATCAGGATCGGTGCCGTGATCAGGTTGTCGAAGGTCAGCGCCAAGACGGCCGGCAGCGCCGCGTCGGAGCCCATGGCGGTGATCAGGAGCGGGATGCCCATGTAGCCGGAATTGGTCCAGATGCCGCCGACACCGGCGACCGCGGCCTCGGCGAAGGGCAGGCCGAAGCGCCAGCGTGCCAGGGCCGAGGTGGCGATCCACAAGGCGAAGGCGACGCCGTAGAAGGCGGCGAAGAAGCGCCAGTCGAAGAGCTCCGCCAGGGGCGTCGTGCCGACCTTGACGAAGAGCAGCGCCGGCAGGGCGAAATGGTAGACGAAGGCATTGAGACCCTCGACCGCCGTCGGGCCGACGAGCTTCCCAGCGAGCGCCGCGTAGCCGCAGAAGATCAGCCCGAAGAACGGCAGCGCCACATCGACCAGGGCCGCCATGCCGGGCCGTCAGAGCAGCTCGTGGAGGAACGGCAAGAGCGGCTTGTCAGCTTCGGGCATCGGCAGGTCGAAGAGGGCTTGGGGCCTGAGCCAGCGAATCTTCTGGCCCTCGCGTGGCAGAGGCTCGCCCTCCCACACCCGGCAGACGTAAAGCGGCATGAGCAGATGGAAGTCCGGGTAGCTGTGGCTGGCGAAGGCCAGGGGCGCCAGGCAGGCGGCGCGCGTGACGATGCCGAGCTCCTCCTCGAGCTCGCGGATCAGACAGGCTTCCGGCGTCTCGCCGGGCTCGAGCTTGCCGCCCGGGAACTCCCAGAGCCCGGCCATGCTCTTCTGCTCGGGCCGGGTCGCGACCAGCACCCGGTGATCCGGGTCGATCAAGGCCACGGCTGCGACCAGGACGATCGGCAGGGCTCCGGCGGCGTCGCCGGTCGGAGCAGGCATCGGCATCAGCTCCGATAGTCGGCGTTGATGTCGATGTAGCCGTGCGTCAGATCGCAGGTCCAGACGGTGGCCCGGCCCGGCCCGCCGCCAACCGTGATATCGATGCGGATCTCCTGGCCGGCGAGGTGGGCCGCCACCGGCGCCTCGTCGAGATCGGGCACGGCGGCGCCGTTCAGGGCCACGCTGTGGCCGCCGAAGGCGACGCCGAGCCTCGCCAGCTCGATCGCTTCGCCGGCCTTGCCAACGGCCATGACGATCCGCCCCCAATTGGCGTCGGCCCCGGCGATCGCCGTCTTGACCAGAGGCGAGTTGGCGACAACGAGCCCGATGCGCCGGGCGGCCGCATCGTCGGCGGCGCCGCCAACGCCGATCTCGATGAATTTCTGCGCCCCCTCGCCGTCGCGCACGACCTGCTGGGCGAGGTCGATCATCACGCCGTCGAGGGCGCTCACGAAGTCGGCGAGGCTGGGGTCGTCGGCGCTCCGGGGCGGCGTGTTACCGGCCCGGCCGGTGGCGAGCAGGAGAAGCGTGTCCGAGGTCGAGGTGTCGCCGTCGACGGTCGTCGCGTTGAAGGAGCGGTCGGTGGCCCGGTTCAGGAGAGTCTGCAGGATGG
Source organism: uncultured Geminicoccaceae bacterium (assembly GCA_964393275.1). GTDB lineage: Bacteria > Pseudomonadota > Alphaproteobacteria > Geminicoccales > Geminicoccaceae > SLRI01. The sequence continues at coordinate 49,478 of CAYMTA010000020.1, forward strand.
GGGCAGGCAGGGCGGCATCGGTCACGGCGAAGGCCAGCATGGTCGCCATGTCGGGGGCGATCATGCCCGAGCCCTTGGCGATGCCGGTGATGGTGACATCCTTGCCGTCGATCGTGGTCCTGGCCGAGGCCCATTTGGGAAAGGTGTCGGTCGTCATGATGGCCCGGGCCGCCGCCTCGATCCCATCCTCACGGAGGCCGGCCACCAATGCAGGCACCGCCGCCTCGATCTTCTCGACGGCGAGGCGCTCGCCGATGACCCCGGTGGAGGCGACGAGCACCTCCTCGGCCGCGCAATCCAGGGCGGCCCGCACCGCCGCCACCTCGCGGGCCACCGCCGCGTCACCCTCCGCACCCCGGCAGACATTGGCATTGCCGGCATTGACGATGACCGCCCGCGCCCGGCCCCCTTGCGCCCGATCCCCTGGCTTCGGGTCTTGGGCGAGCGCCCGGCGACACCAGAGGACCGGATGGCCGGCGGTCAGCGAGCGCGTGAAGACGCCGGCGACGGTGCTGCCCGACCCGACCTCGATCAGCAGCAGATCCGGCCGACCGGCATAGCGGATGCCGGCGGCCAGCGTGGCGAAGCGGGCACCGGCGACTGGAGCTGGCGGGGCCGGTGCCCGGGGGGCGAGCGGCGACGGCTTGAGGGGCTTGGCCATGGACGGATCGAGGCGCTGCGTCGCCGCCCTACTCGCGCGCCGTGCCGTCGATGTTGAAGCGCTCCACCTCGGCACCCTCGCGGACCTGGGCCAGCAGGTCCTCGACAGCCTTGCGGGCCAGCTCGGTGCGCAACTCGGGCTCCATCTCCTCGAAGGTCGGGTTGGTCGTCTCCTTCGCGTCCACCATGATGACATGGTAGCCGAACTGCGTCTGCACAGGCTCCTTGCTGTAGGTGCCGGGCTCGAGCGCGAAGGCGGCGGCCTCGAACTCCGGGACCATGGCGCCGCGGCGGAACGTGCCGAGCTCGCCACCGCGCGCCGCAGCCGGATCGGTCGAGCGCTCCTTGGCGAGCTCGGCGAAATCGGCGCCGGCGTCGAGCTCGGCGATGACCGCCAGGGCTTCCTCCTTGGTCTTGACCAGGATATGCCGGGCGGTCACTTCCTCCACGGCGAAGTCGGGCTGGCTGGCGCGCTCCTCGTAGGCCGCCTTGAGCGCCGCCTCGTCGGTGGCGGCGGTGACCGCGCGCTCGATCAGTGTCTGGCGCAGGACATCCGCCCGGGCCCGGGCGATCGCCGCCTCGACGTCGGGATCAGTGGCGAGCTTCTCGGCCTCGGCGGCCTCGAGCAGGAGCTGGCCGTCGATCAGCCGGTCGAGCAGCGGGTCGTAGATGGCCTCGATCGGCATCTGCCGGAACTGCTCGGGCAATTCCTTGTAGCTTTGCTCGAGGTCGCTGCGGTGGAACTCGATGTCGCCGACCTTGGCGACGACCGGGTCGTCCTGGGCCGCGGCCGCGCCGGCTGTGCCGAGGGCGAGCGCAAGGGCGAGGCCAAAACGCAACAGACGGGTCATGTGGGGAGCCTTCGAGTGGGATTTGGGGCGTATGGGGATGCAAATCGGCGCGCATAGAGACACAAACCGCTAGGATCGACAAGCCGCTCGGGGCGACCTTAACCGGAACTTAACGAAGCCTGCGTAGTTTCCACTTCGCCGCAAGGGCCGCGCGGCTTGAAGCCGCGCGGCCCTTGCGGCGAAGGCTCGGGGCTGGGTAGAAGGACCGCGGCGTTGGCGAGTCCTGCCCCTTGGGGGATGTCGGCCGGCTTTCGGCCCCCGTTCGCGCAATCCTGGACGTGCGCCGCAAGGAGAGTGGATGACGGCTATCAAGAAAGTGGTGTTCCCGGTCGCCGGTCTCGGCACCCGAATGCTGCCGGCGACCAAGGTGCTGCCCAAGGAGATGCTGCCGGTCGTCGACAAGCCGATCATGCAATACGCGGTCGAGGAGGCGGCTGCGGCCGGCTGCGAGACCTTCATCTTCGTCACCGGTCGCGGCAAGACCATCATCGAGGATCACTTCGACCGCGCGGTCGAGCTCTTCGAGGCGCTGACGGCCAAGGGCAAGGACGACGTGCTGCGCGGGCTCGAGGGCGACGTGCCGCAGGCCGGGACCGTGCTCCTGACCCGCCAGCAGGAGGCCAAGGGCCTGGGCCACGCCGTCTGGTGCGCGCGCCGGATGATCGGCGACGAGCCGTTCGGCGTCATGCTGGTCGACGACCTGATCCATGCCGAGACGCCGTGCATGGCGCAGATGGCGAAGGCGCATGCCGAGACCGGTGGCAATCTGGTTGCCGTCATGGAGGTGCCGCATGAGCATACGGCCCGCTACGGCATCGTCGATCCGGGCCGTGAAACCGGCCCGCTCGTCGAGGTCAAGGGTCTGGTCGAGAAGCCGGCGCCCGACGCGGCACCCTCGCGCTACGCCGTGATCGGCCGCTACATCCTCGATTCCGCCATCTTCGACCATCTCGGCCGGCACGAGATCGGCGCCGGTGGCGAGATCCAGCTCACCGACGCCATGCAGAAGCTGATCGGCAGCCAGCCCTTCTTCGGCTATCGCTTCGCCGGCCGGCGGTTCGATTGCGGCGACAAGCTCGGCTACCTGGAAGCGATCGTCGCCACCGCCCTGGCCCGGCCGGACCTCGGCGCGGAGTTCGCCGCCATTCTCGATCAATACCGCTGAGCCGCCCGGCCCGCGCGGCCCGGCCCATGGAGTGCTGAAATGCGTATCGCGATGATCGGTACCGGCTATGTCGGTCTCGTGTCGGGCGCCTGCTTCGCCGAATTCGGGCTCGACGTCATCTGTGTCGACAAGGACGAGCGCAAGATCGCCATGCTCGAGGAGGGCCGAATTCCCATCTTCGAGCCAGGTCTCGACGCGCTCGTGGCACGCCACAAGGAGGCCGGGCGGCTGAGCTTCACCACCGATCTGAAGGCGGCGGTGCGGCAGAGCGAGGCGGTGTTCATCGCGGTCGGCACGCCGACCCGGCGCGGCGACGGCCATGCCGACCTGACCTATGTGTTCGCCGCCGCGGAGGAGATCGCGGAAGCCCTCGAGGGGCCGACGGTCGTGGTCACCAAGTCGACCGTGCCGGTCGGCACCGGCCGCCGGCTGCAGCGGCTCTTTCGCGCCAAGCGGCCGGACCTCGAGATCGATGTCGCCTCGAATCCCGAGTTCCTGCGCGAGGGCTCGGCGATCGAGGACTTCCTCAGGCCGGACCGGGTGGTGTGCGGCGTCGAGAGCGAGCGCGCGCGCGAGCTTCTGGCCAATGCCTACCGGCCGCTCAACCTGATCGAGACGCCGATCATGTTCACCACGCTCGAGACCGCCGAGCTGGTGAAGTACGCGACCAACAGCTTTCTCGCGACCAAGATCACCTTCATCAACGAGATGGCCGATCTCTGCGAGAAGGTCGGCGCCGACGTGCAGCAGGTCGCCAAGGGCATGGGTCTGGATGGGCGGATCGGCCGCAAGTTCCTGCATTCCGGGCCCGGCTATGGCGGCTCCTGCTTTCCCAAGGACACCTTGGCGCTCCTGCGCAGCGGCGAGCAGTACGACAGCCCGCTGCGCATCGTCGAGACCGTGGTGAGCGTCAACGAGGGGCGCAAGCGGCGGATGGTCCGCAAGATCGTCGACGCCTGCGGCGGCTCCGTCGCCGGCAAGACGATCGGCATACTGGGTGTCACCTTCAAGCCCAACACCGACGACATGCGCGACAGCCCGAGCCTCGTGATCCTGCCGGCGCTGCGCGCCGAGGGGGCGAAGGTCCAGGCCTTCGACCCGGAAGGCATGCGCGAGGCCGCGACGCTCCTGCCGGAGGTCGAATGGTGCGCGGGGCCCTACGAGGCCGCCCGGCAGGCCGACGCGCTCGTCGTCCTGACCGAATGGAACGTCTTCCGGGGGCTCGATCTCGGCCGGCTGCACGACGAGATGCGCCGGCCCGTGCTGATCGATCTGCGCAACATCTTCGACCCGCTGCAGGTGACCCAGGCCGGCTTCGCCTATACCGGCATCGGCCGGGCCGCGACGCCGGTTGCCTGAGCCGTTCACCAGCCGAGGGAATTTCGACATCGTGCCCGACCGCCACGTCTTCGATCCGACCATCCTGCGCGAGTACGACATCCGCGGCATCGTCGGCGACACGCTGCATGCCGCCGATGCCAGGGCGATCGGCCGTGCCTTCGGCAGCATGGTTCGCCGCAATGGCGGACGGCGCGTGGCCGTCGGCCGCGATGGGCGGCTCAGCTCCCCCGAGCTGGCGGCAGCGCTGGCGGAGGGCCTGGCGGCCGCCGGGGCCGACGTGATCGACATCGGCATGGGACCGACGCCGATGCTCTATTTCGCGGTGCACCACCTGGCGGCCGATGGCGGCATCCAGGTGACCGGCTCGCACAACCCGCCGGACTACAACGGCTTCAAGATGATGCTCGGCCGGGCGTCCTTCTTCGGCGAGCGCATCCAGGACCTCGGTGCCCTGGCGGCCAGTGGTGATCTCGAGAGCGGCGCCGGCCGGACCGAGACCGCGGACATCACGTCGGCCTATGTCGAGCGGCTGCTCGCCGACTATCGGGGTGGTCGGGCGATCGACGTGGCCTGGGATGCCGGCAACGGGGCCGCGGGGCCGATCATGGAGGCGCTGGCGGCGCGCCTGCCGGGGCGGCACGCCTGCCTCTTCGCCGAGGTGGACGGGCGCTTCCCGAACCATCATCCCGACCCGACCGTGGCCGCCAACCTCGTCGACCTGATCGAGGAGGTGCGCTCGGGCGGCTACGAGATCGGCATCGGCTTCGACGGCGACGGCGATCGGATCGGCGTGGTCGACGGCCGGGGGCGGATCATCGCCGGCGACCAGATCCTGCAGATCCTGGCGGCGGACCTGCTCGAGCGGCGGCCGGGCTCGGTGATCATCGCCGACGTCAAGGCGAGCCAGGCACTGTTCGACGACATCGCCAGAAGGGGCGGCAAGCCCTTGATGTGGAAGACCGGCCACTCGCTGATCAAGAGCAAGATGATCGAGGCCGGAGCACCGCTCGCGGGCGAGATGAGCGGCCACATCTTCTACGCGGACGGGTTCTACGGCCATGACGACGCGCTCTACGTGGCCATCCGGCTGCTCGACATCCTGGCCCGGAGCGAGC
>CAYMTA010000021.1:0-54208 GCA_964393275.1 uncultured Geminicoccaceae bacterium
AACTTGTCGCAGCCCTCCTGCACGGTGAGGAAGGCCGACACGGGCGACAGGCCCCGGTCCTCCGGCAGCAGGTCGAACTTGCTCTCGATCGGAAAATCCGTGTCGATCTGGCCACCGCTCGCCCGGGCACGGCGGGCCAGCAGCTCCGGCAGGCGGTGATAGGTCTGCGGCCCGACCACGATGTCGACGAAGGGGGCCCGCTCGAGCATCGCCTCGCCTTCCGCCTGGGCGACGCAGCCGGCGACGACCAGCGCCATGGGCCGGCCGGTCTGGGCGTGGCGCTGGTCGCGCAGCGCCCGCAGTCGACCCAGCTCCGAGTACACCTTCTCGGCCGCCTTCTCGCGGATATGGCAGGTGTTGAGCACGACGAGATCGGCATCGGCGGGTGTCGGCACCGTCGCGTAGCCGTGCCGGGCCAGGAGCGCCGTCAGCCGATCGCTGTCGTAGACGTTCATCTGACAGCCATAGGTCTTGACGAACAGCTTCTTCGCCGTTGCGTCGACACCGTCCGATGCGCTCCGCCCGGACGTCATGAGGGACAAACACCCCTCATGCCGACCATCCGCCCGATCGTTCGGCGGCCGGCCTCCGGGTCTCCTGGATAAATCTCAGCAATGCACCTCGGCGTCGGCGTTTGATCGTCCGCGGGCCGTATCGACCGGACCCGCCTTCCTTCCCATAGTGTCGCGGCAGTTCGTTGACAATTCATTACCATGGGAAAGCCGGAACGGCAAAACGGGCGACGCTCGACGCCGCCCGCTCGTCCGTCCCAATGCCGCTCCACGAAGAGGCGCCGAAGCCTGAGCGATCCTCAGGATCTCGTGCTCACGGTCAGGAAGCGGCCTTGCGCCCCCGGGCTCGCGGCTTGGTGCCGAGGCCGATCTTCTTGGCGAGGCTGCTGCGCTGCTCGGCATATTCCGGTGCGACCATCGGGTAGTCGTCGGCCAGACCCCAGCGCCGACGGTACTCGTCGGGCGTCATGTCGTAGCGCGTCTTGAGATGCCGCTTGAGCATCTTCAGCTTCTTGCCGTCCTCGAGGCAGATCAGATGATCCGGCTGGATCGACTTCTTGATCGGCACGGCCGGAACGAGCTTCTCCGGTTCCTCCTCGGCTTTCACCTGGCCCTGCTCGGCCAAGCCGGTGTAGACGAGCCGGATGAGCTGCGGCAGATCGCTGACCGCGACGGTGTTGTTCGAGACGTGCGACGCCACAATCTCGGTAGTCAGCGACAGCAGCTCATTTTGACTCAATTGGTCCGACATACTTCGTTAATCCTTTCGCCCAAGCATAGACGCCCTCGGTTTCCGCAATATATTTTCTGGCGCCGGGGATGCAAGAGGGATTCGAAAAATTCTGGAAGTTTTCGGCGAGGCCCCGCAGTAAGGGATCAAGTAGCGGAATGAAGGCAGACGCAGAGTTGGACATCTCGGGCGAGACCTGCCCGATGACGTTTGTCCGCACCAAGGTCAAGCTGGAAGGAATGCGGCCGGGCGAGCTGCTGCGGGTGCGGCTGCGGGCCGGCGAGCCGCTGGCCAACGTGCCGCGCGCGGTGCTCGATCACGGCCACAGCATCGTCGCCGAGGAGGCGATCGCCGATGACCTCTGGGAGCTGGTGATTCGGGTGGCGCGATAGCGGCGGCGGCAGGCTCAGAGCGGCCGCGGCTGGCGGCTGCCGATGGCGGCGACGAGATCGCAGCGCATGGTGTAGGCGTGCATCCGCGTGCCGTCGTGCCGGGCGTAGTAGTCCGGGCGGGTGCCGACCCGAACGAAGCCGAAGCGATCGTAGAGGGCCTGCGCGGAGAGGTTGTCGATCGCGACCTCGAGAAACATCGCCTGCGCGCCGCCGTCGAGGCAGCTCTGCATAGCGGTGCGCAGAAGCTCACCTGCGACACCGTGCCGCCGATGGGCCGGCAGGACGCCGAGCGACAGAAGCTCGCATTCGTCCCGGACCACGCGCAGCAGGGCGAAGCCCACGCCGCGCGACGCCTCGAGCCCGACGAATGTGCCACCCCGCCGGGCGATCAGCCCGAAGCCGCCGGGCAATGCCAAGAGATGGGCGAGGTCGGACCGGCTCCAGCCCTCCTCGAAGCAATGGCGGTGGAGCCGCGCCAGCCGGCCGAGATCGAAGGCCCCCACCGGCTTTATGGTCAGTTGCTGCTCCTGGTTGAACGACAGCATGGCTCAGGCCTGCAGAAGCGGCCGGCCGGCGGAGGGCCGGGCATCGGGCTCACGCAGATAGAGCGGCGCCAGCTCCGTTCCCCGAACCGGCGCCTCGCCTCTCCGGCACGCGCCCTCCGCGGCGCGGGCCACCGCGACCGCATCGAGCACGGCGTCCCCACGGGTCACGGCAGCCGCGTCCAAATACCGCAGCAGGGTCGGCGCGCCGCTGCCGACCAGCAAATGGCGGCCATGAAGCCGCGCTGTTGCCAGCTCCGGCGCCAGCACCCAAGGCCCCTCGAGGGGCGCGCCGCGGCTGTCGAAACGCTGCAGGAAAACCTGGCCGCGCCTCGCGTCGAGCACGACGGCCACAGGCAGGCTCTCGCGGTTGCCGGCCGCCGCCACCGTCGCCAGGGCCGCGAGCGAGGTGACCGGCCAGACCGGCAGGCGGCGGACCAGGGCGAGCCCGCGGGCAGCGGCGAGGCCGGTGCGGATACCCGTGAAGCTGCCGGGGCCGATGGTGACCGCCAGCGCCCCGGCGTCGCTCAGGTCCCAGCCGGCATCCGCCAGCACCGAGGCGAGCATCGGCACCAGAAGCTCGGCATGGCCGGTGGCCCCCTCGTGCCGCTCGAACGACAGGGGCGCGCCGTCCTCGAAGCAGCCGGCCGAGCAGCCGTCGCCCGCGGTGTCGAAAGCCAGAAGCCGCAACGGACCTGCCCGCCGCTGGTGTCAGGAGACGGCGCGCACCTCGACGACCTCGGGCACGTAGTACTTGAGCAGGTTCTCGATGCCGCTCTTCAGGGTCACGACCGAGCTCGGGCAGCCCGAGCAGGCACCGCGCATGTGCAGATAGACGATGCCGCGCTCGAAGCCCTGGAAGACGATGTCGCCGCCATCCTGGGCCACCGCCGGGCGAACGCGCGTGTCGATCAGCTCCTTGATCTGCTTCACGGTGGCGTCGTCCTCGTCGACCCGGACGCCGTCGTCGATGTCGGCGCCGGCGACCAGCACCGGATCACCGGACATGAAGTGCTCCATGATGGCGCCGAGCACCGCCGGCTTCAGCATGTACCAGTCGTCGGCGGAGCTCTTGGTCACCGAGATGAAGTCGGCGCCGAGATAGACGCCGGCGACGCCCTCGACCGCGAAGAGCTTGGCAGCCAGGGGCGACAGCGCCAGCGCCTTGTCCACCTCGGTGAAATCGACCACGCCCTCGGTCATGACCTCGCGGCCGGGCAGGAACTTCAGCGTCGCCGGGTTGGGGGTCGCTTCCGTCTGGATGAACATGTCTCGTCTCCTCAAGGCATCGGGGGCTCGGGCACGGCGTCGTCGACAAGAAAACGCCAGGGCATCGCTGCAGTTGGCCTCGCCATGCCATGACTTGGCGTCACCATGGCCGCATCGCAAGCGGGGCGGTCAGCGAAAGCCGACGGCCTCGTAGGCCGCGTCGACGATGGGTGTCGCCAGCGCCGCGGCCCGGGCCGAGCCTTCGGCCAGGATCGCGTCGATATGATCCGGGTTGGCGAGCAGGCCGCGCATCTCGGCGTTGATCGGCGCCAGCCGCTCGACGCAGAGCTCGGCCAGATGCTCCTTGAAGCTGGCGAAGGTCGCGGATTCGTACTCGGCCGCCACATCGGCGCGCTCGCGATCGGCCAGGGCCGCGAAGATGGTGAGCAGGTTGCTGGCCTCCGGCCGGTTCTCGGGATCGTAGCTGATGCCGAGAATGCTGTCGGACTTTGCCTTCCTGATCTTGCTCGCGATCGTCTCGGCATCGTCGGTGAGGTTGATCCGGCTCATGTCCGAGGGGTCGGACTTGCTCATCTTCTTGGTGCCGTCCCGAAGCGACATGACCCGGGCCGCCTCGGCCTGGATCATCGGCTCCGGCAGCGGGAAGAAGCCCTCGGCGAAGCGGCGGTTGAACGAGGCGGCGACGTCGCGGCTGAGCTCGAGATGCTGCTTCTGGTCCTCGCCGACCGGCACGTGGGTCGCCCGGTAGGCGAGGATGTCGGCCGCCTGCAGCACCGGATAGACGAAGAGCCCGACCGGCGCGTTCTCGCGATGCTTGCCGGCCTTCTCCTTGAACTGGGTCATCCGGTTGACCCAGCCGAGCGGTGTCACGCAGTTCAGCACCCAGGCGAGCCGGCTGTGCGCCTCGACCCGGCTCTGCACGAACAGGATCGACTTGGCCGGATCGATGCCGGAGGCGATCAGCGCCGCCCCCATCTCGCGCGTGTTGCGGCGCATCTCGGCCGCGTCCTGCACCGTGGTCAGCGCGTGCTGGTCGACGATGCAGTAGATGCACTCGAACTGGTCCTGCAGCTTCACCCAGTTGCGGATGGCGCCGAGATAATTGCCGAGCTGGATGCCGTGCGTCGGCTGGATGCCGGAAAAGACGCGGCTTTGGGAGATATCGGGCATCGATTCGGCGACCTCGGCTGGGCGAACGTGGAGCCGTTTGGAGCCACGGCAGGCAAGCGCTGTCAAGCGCCGGGCTGGGCCGCCGGCCGCCGGCGCGACACCATGCGCCGAAGCTCGGCGAGATCCGCGGCACCTGTCCAATGGCAGACCAGGACGAAGCCCAGGCCGCCGAGCGCCATGGCGAGCGCCAGCCGCAGGGTCTCGGGCAGAAAGCCGAGCCCGATTCTCGCGGCGACGAGGATCAGGGCCATCGCGGCCGTGGCGCCGACGATCCGGGGCACCACCCGGCGGAGCCGCTCGTCGATCGAGAGGTGGCCCCGGCGGTGCAGGATCCAGGCGAGGCAGGCGACATTGAGGCAGTTCGAGAGCGCCGTCGCCAGGGCGATGCCGACATGGCGGAGCGGGCCGATCAGCGCGAGGATGAGCAGCACGTTGGCGACGAGGCAGAGGGCCGCGACCTTCACCGGTGTGGCCGTGTCCTCGCGGGCGAAGAAGCCCGGGGCCAGCACCTTGATCAGCACGTAGGCCGGCAGGCCGAGGGAGAAGGCGACGAGGGCACCCGCCGTGGCTGCCGTCTCGGCTGGGCCGAAGGCGCCGCGCTCGAAGAGCACGGCAATGATCGGCTTCGCCAGGACGATCAGCCCGACGGCCGCCGGCAGGGTGAAGAGGAGCCCGATCTCGATCGCCCGGCTCTGCGTGCGCGACGCGGCGGCGAAGTCGGCGACCCGAAGCTGCCGGCTGAGCATCGGCAGCAGCGCGGTGCCGATGGCGACGCCGATGATGCCGAGCGGCAGCTGGTTCAGCCGGTCGGCGTAGAAGAGGTAGGAGACGGCGCCGACCGGCAGGAGCGAGGCGAACCAGGTGTCGACGATCAGGTTGATCTGGTAGACGCCGGAGCCGATGGCGCCCGGCAGCATGAGCTGGAAGAGCCGCTTGAGCCGCGGCGTCAGGCGCGGCCGGCGGAGCCTCAGCCCCATCCCGTTGCGGCGCGCCGCGACGGCGACCCAGGCGAGCTGCAGGACCCCGGCCACGGCAACGCCCCAGGCCAGCGCGTGCGCCGGGGTCGCCGGGTGCAGGCTGGCCAGCAGCAGTGTTCCGATCAGCACGATGTTGAGGATGATCGGGGCGATGGCGGCGGCGGCGAAGCGGCCGAGTGAATTGAGCACCCCGCTGAAAAGCGCGGCGAGCGAGATGAACATGAGATAGGGGAAGGTGATCCGGCTGAGCTCGACCGCGAGGCCGTAGCGCTCGCCCGTGGGCTCGAAGCCCGGGGCCAGGGCCCGCACCAGCCACGGCATGGCGAGCTCGGCGACCAGCACGACCACGAGCAGGGCCGCCGCCATCACCGCCAGCGCCTCCTCGGCGAAGCGCCGGGCCTCTTCCCGGCCCTCGCCCTCCAGGGAACGGGCGAAGAGCGGCACGAAGGCGGCGTTGAAGGCGCCCTCCGCGAACAGGCGGCGGAGCAGGTTGGCGAGCTTGAAGCTGACGAAGAAGGCGTCCGCCGCGGCGCCGGCGCCGAGCACGGCGGCGATCAAGAGGTCGCGGACGAAGCCCAGGACGCGCGAGACCGCCGTGAACGACCCCACGGTCAGCGTGGCCTTGACGATGTTCAAGCGCTGGTCATCCCGGGTTGCCGGCAGGCCTGTCGCCCGGCTTGGCGCCCGCCGGCTCCGCCAGCGCCGCCTCGAGCTCGCTCTTGAGCCGCTTGAGCTTGGCCGGGCTCGTCACCTTCAGGCCGAACACGTCCTTGACGTAGAAGACGTCGACGACCCGCTCCCCATAGGTGCAGATATGGGCGCTGTGGATGACCAGGCCGCGTTCCTTCAGGGCTTTCGCGAGGTCGAAGAGCAGGCCCGGGCGGTCCCGGCCATTGACCTCGATGACGCTGTGCGTGCCGCTCGCCTGGTTGTTGACGAGCACCCGGGGCTCGACCGTGAAGACCTCGGTCCTGGCCGGCAGCGAGCGGCGCCCGGCGAGCTCCTTCTCGAGCCAGACCTCGCCCGCCAGGACCTTGCGGATGCTGCGCTCGATCCGGTCGAAGCGGGCCGGATCGGCGACCGCGGACTGGCGCTCCGCGTCCTGGACGCCCAGCGTGTCCAGCGCCATGCCGTCCATCGTGGTGAAGATGTGGGCGTCGACGATGCTCACCCCGCTCAGCGCCAGGGCACCCGCGACCTTCATGAAGAGGCCCGGATGGTCGGCGGCGTAGATGGTGATCTCGGTGCGGGCGCGGAACTCGTCCACGCGGAAGTCGAGCGCCAGGGGCAGGCCCTGGCCCTGCGCCCGACGCACCAGCCGGGCGTGCCGGAGATGCGCCTCGTGCGCCACGCCCAGCCAGTAGCGCGGGTCGTGCAGCGCCGTGTAGGCCTCCACCTCGGCCGGCGTCCATCGCTCCCCGCGCTCCGCCAGGAGCGCCCCGGCGAGCCTGGCCCGGGCCTGCTCGATCCGCTCGCTGCGCCTGCCGTGCGGGTCGCCCGAGGCCATTGCCGCCTCGGCCTCGTGGTAGAGCTCGCGCAGGAGCTGGCCCTTCCAGCCGTTCCAGACGGTCGGGCCGACGGCACGGATATCGGCCACCGTCAGGATCAAGAGGAGGCGCAGGCGCTCCGGCGACTGCACGATGGCGACGAGATCCTGCAGGGTCTTCGGGTCCTCGCTGTCGCGCTTGAAGGCATAGTTGCTGAGCACGAGGTGGTGGCGCACCAGCCAGGCGACGGTCTCGGTGCCGGCCTGGTCGAGGCCGAGGCGCGGGCCCAGCTTCTCCGCGATCCGCGCGCCCACCTCGCTGTGATCGCCGCCGCGGCCCTTGCCGACATCGTGCAGCAACCCCGCGACGAAGAGCTCGGCGCGCGACGTCGTCTGCGGAAAGATGCGCGTCGACAGCGGGTGATCGGCCTCGAGCGTGCCTTCCTCGATCTTGTGCAGGTTGTCGATCACCCGGATGGTGTGCTCGTCCACGGTGTAGACGTGGTAGAGATTGTGCTGCATCTGGGCGACCACCCGGCCGAAGTCCGGCAGCATCCGGCCGAGCACGCCCGCCTCGTTGAGCCGTGCCAGGGTCTGCGCCGGGTCCTTGCGGCTGGTCAGCATCTCCAGGAACAGGCGGTTCGCCTCGGGGCTCTCGCGCACCTCGCGATCGATCCGGCGCAAGTTCTGCGCCAGCGCCGTGAGCGCCATGGGGTGGATGTCGAGATCGCGGGCCTGCGCCGCGTGAAACAGCTCGAGCATGGCGACGGGCCGGGTCGCGAACAGGCTCGGATCGGCGAGCGCCAGGCGGCTGCCCTGGACGACGAAGCCGCCGATCCGGCGCCGGCTCGGCCCGAATCGCGGCAGGGCGAAGCGCGGGCGCCGCTTGTGCTGCTCCTCGAGCGCAGCACAGACCAGCCGGGTCAGCGAGCCCACCTCCCTGGCGACAAGGTAGTAGCTCTTCATGAAGCGCTCGACGCCCAGGGTGCGCGGCCGGTCGCGATAGCCCATGCGGCGGGCGATCTCCGGCTGCAGGTCGAAGGTCAGCCGCTCCTCGGCGCGGCCGGTGAGATAGTGGAGATGGCAGCGGACGGTCCAGAGGAACCGCCGCGAGCGGAGAAAGCCGTTGAGCTCGGCGCGGCTCAGGACACCGTGCCGGACGAGGTCGTCCCAGCCCTCGATGTCGTAGATGAAGCGGGCGAGCCAGATCAGGGTGTGCAGGTCCCTAAGCCCGCCCTTGCCGTCCTTGATGTTCGGCTCGAGCAGATAGCGGCTGTCGCCCGTCCGCCGGTGGCGCGCGTCACGCTCGGCGAGCTTGGCCTCGATGAACTCCGGCTCGCGACCCTTGCAGACCTCGGCCCGAAAGCGCGCCTCGAGCTCGTCATGAAGACGCCTCGAGCCCCAGAGCAGGCGGGTCTCGAGCAGCGTGGTCTGGATCGTGAGATCGCTCCGGGCGAGCTTGATGGATTCGTTCAGCGAGCGCGTCGCCTGGCCGACCTTGAGGCCGAGATCCCAGAGCCGGTAGAGCAGGAACTCGGTCATCTGCTCGAGATGCGGCGTCGGCTTGTAGGGATAGAGAAAGAGCACGTCGACGTCGGAATGCGGCGCCAGCTCGCCGCGCCCGTAGCCGCCGACCGCGAGCAGCGCCATCTCCTCGCCGCGGGTCGGGTTGGAAACCCGGAAGAGCTGGCTCTCGGCGAAGTCGAGGGCGCCGGCCAGAAGGCCGTCCAGAAGCCTCGCCCGCTCCCGCACCACCCGCTCGCCGTCGCCGTCCAGGGCGAATTGCGCCTCGAGGCCGCGCTCGCTGGCGCCGAGCACCTCGCGCATCCGGGTCAGCACGGCCGCCGCCGATTCCGCCCGCTCGCCCGTGGGCAGGGGTGCGCCGATCTGCTGGCGATTGGTCAGCTCGGGGCTCGGCTGGAGAGCGGGTGCGGGCAGCGTCATGACGGGGCTGGTGGCGGCTTCATCCATCGGGGAGGCGGGGCTCGGCTCTGGCGCTGCGTCGGATCGTCTCGCGCCATCGCCTGGACGCCTTTACACGAGATTCCATCTATAGTGTGTTGGCATGTATGCGTGAACGGCATCTGCTCCTGGGGAGATCGCGCTTGGAGTTCATCCGGATGGGGGGCTACGGCGGCTATGTGTGGCCGGCGTTCGGCTTCACCCTGGTCCTGACGCTCGGGCTCGCCTGGCAGAGCTGGTGGCTGCAGCGGCGACGCAGCGCAGAGCTCGCCCTGCTCCGCCAGAGGATCCGGCCGAAGGCTCGGGCCGGGGACGGTGATCGCCCGGTGCGGCGGCTGGTCGCCGTCCGTGCCGACGAGGCCGCCGCCCGTGCCGACGGGGCCAGCGAGCAGCCGTCCGGCTCGTGAGGACAGATGCGATTTCGCAAACGCCAGCGCCTCGTGCTGATCGGCCTCGCCCTCCTTCTGCTCGGCGGCGCCACGGCGCTGACCCTGACGGCGCTCGGGGACAAGATCGCGTTCTTCGTGACGCCGACCCAGATCGTCGGCGGTGAGGTGGCGGCGGATCGGAATTTCCGCGTCGGCGGCCTCGTCGTGGAAGGCAGCATCAGGCGCGAGAGCGACGGCAGCGTCGCCTTTCGGCTGACCGACACGGCGAACGAGATCGAGGTCCACTATCGCGGCATCCTGCCGGATCTCTTCCGCGAAGGGCAGGGCATCGTCGCCCAGGGCACGCTCGAGACGGCCGGCGCCGCTCCGGTCTTCAGCGCCAGCGAGATCCTGGCGAAGCACGACGAGAACTACATGCCGAGGGAGGTCGCGGACGCCCTGAAGGAAGCCGGCTACTGGCAGCACAACGAAGCCGCGGACGAGCAGGGGGGCGGAGCGCCGGCAGGGGGAGCCATCCAATGATCGTCGAGCTGGGTCATTTCGCGCTGGTCGTGGCACTCGGCCTCGCCCTCGTCCAGGGCACGCTGCCGTTCCTCGGTGCGTCGCGCCACGACCTGGCGCTGATGCGGCTCGGCGGCACGGCCGCGGTCGGGCAGCTCGCCTGCGTGACGCTCGCCTTCGCCGCCCTCACCAACGCCTACGTCACCTCGGACTTCTCGCTGCTCAATGTCTACCAGAACAGCCACTCGACCAAGCCGCTGCTCTACAAGATCAGCGGGGTCTGGGGCAATCACGAGGGCTCGCTCGTCCTCTGGGTCTGGATCCTGGCGCTCTTCGGCGCCGGCGTCTCGCTCTTCGGCCGCAACCTGCCCTTGCCGTTCAAGGCCCGCACGCTCGCCGTCCAGGGGCTGATCGGCTCGGGCTTCCTGCTCTTCATGCTGTTCACCTCCAATCCCTTCGAGCGGCTCGTGCCGGCGCCGCTCGACGGCACCGGCCTCAACCCGATCCTCCAGGACCCCGGCCTCGCCTTTCACCCGCCCATGCTCTACCTCGGCTATGTCGGCCTCTCGGTGACCTTCTCCTTCGCCATGGCCGCCCTGATCGAAGGCCGGGTCGACGCGAGCTGGGCGCGCTGGGTGCGGCCCTGGACGCTGGCCGCCTGGGTCGCCCTGACCCTGGGCATCGCTCTCGGCTCCTGGTGGGCCTATTACGAGCTCGGCTGGGGCGGCTGGTGGTTCTGGGATCCGGTCGAGAACGCCAGCTTCATGCCCTGGCTCGCCGCCACGGCCCTCCTGCATTCCGCGATCGTCGTGGAGAAGCGGGACACGCTGAAGAGCTGGACCATCCTGCTCGCCATCCTCGCCTTCTCGCTCTCGCTGCTCGGCACCTTCCTCGTCCGCTCGGGCGTGCTCACCTCGGTCCATGCCTTCGCCGTCGATCCGAGCCGCGGGGTGTTCATCCTGGCCCTGCTGGTGGTCGCCATCGGCGGCTCGCTCGCCATGTTCGCCTGGCGGGCACCCGCCATGCAGCCGGGCGGCCATTTCGCCCCGATCAGCCGCGAGGGCGGGCTGCTCCTGAACAACCTGCTCCTGGCGACGGCCACCGCCACGGTGCTGCTCGGCACGCTCTACCCGCTGGCCCTCGAGATCGTCGGCGGCGCCAAGATCTCGGTCGGACCGCCCTTCTTCAACGCCACCTTCGTGCCGCTCATGCTGCCGCTCCTGCTCGCCGTGCCGATCGGCGCCACGCTCGCCTGGAAGCGCGGCAGCCTCCTGGGCGCCTTCCGCCGGCTCCGGCTGGCGGTGGCGGCGGCCCTGGTCACGATGGCGCTCTATCTCGTGCTGGTCGAGCCGCGAAGCCTCGGCGCCGCGCTCGGCTTCGGCCTCGCGGTCTGGCTGATCGGCGGCTCGCTCGCCGATCTCGCCGTCCGGATCGGCCTGCCCGACCTCCGGCTCGGCCGGTCCTGGCAGCGTCTCCGGGGCCTGCCGGCCAGCGCCTTCGCCGTCACCATCGCCCATGCCGGGCTCGGCGTCCTGATCGTCGGCATCACCGCCGCGAGCGTGCTGCAGCAGGAGCGCATCCTGGCGATGCGGCCGGGCGATGTCGCCACGATCGGCCGCTACGAGGTGCTGTTCAGCGGTATCGAGGAGCGCCAGGGGCCGAACTACTCGGCGCTCCGCGCCACCTTCGAGACCACGAGCGGCGGCCGGCCGGTCGCCATGATCCACTCGGAGAAGCGCTTCTTCCCGGTCGAGCGCCAGCCGACCACCGAGGCGGGTATCCAGACCAATCTCTGGCGCGATCTCTACTTCGTGATCGGCGACCAGACGCCCGACGGCGCCTGGGCGGTCCGCCTCTACGTCAATCCGTTCGTCATCTGGATCTGGGGCGGCGTCGGCATCATGGCGCTGGGCGGCCTCGTCTCCCTGCTCGACCGGCGCCTGCGGGTCGGGGCACCGCGGACGGCGGCTGCCCGGCGCGCCGGCGGCGGCGCGGGCCTCGGTGCCCCGGCCGGCACCTGAACGGACCAAGCCCGAACATGCGCCGCCTCTTGTTCATCGTCCCGGCCCTGGTCTTCGTCGCCATCGCCGGGTTCCTCGCGGTCGGGCTGACCCGCGATCCGTCGACCCTGCCCTCGGCCCTGCTCGACCGGCCGGCACCCGCTTTCGACCTGCCGCCCCTGCCGGGCCGCGACGATGCCGGCTTCGCCAGCAGCGATCTCGGCGGCGAGCCGAAGCTGGTCAATTTCTTCGCCTCCTGGTGCGTGCCCTGCCGGATCGAGCATCCGGTCATCAACCGGCTGGGCGAGGCCGGCGTGACGGTCGACGCCATCAACTACAAGGACAAGCCCGAGGACGCGCTGGCCTGGCTCGCCGAGCTCGGCGACCCCTTCGAGCGGGTCGGCAGCGATCGGGACGGCCGGGTCGGCATCGACTGGGGCGTCTACGGCGTGCCCGAGACCTACGTGATCGATGCCGACGGCACCATCGTCTACAAGCATGTGGGCCCGCTCCAGCCGCGCGACGTCGAGCGGACGATCCTGCCGCTGCTCGAGAGCCTGAAGCGATGATGCGCGGGCTTCTCCTGGCGCTCCTCCTGGCTCTGGCCTTGCCGGCCTTCGCGGCGCTTGCCCCCGACGAGATCATGGACGATCCGGCGCTCGAGGCGCGGGCCCGCGCCATCGGCAAGGAGCTGCGCTGCCTCGTCTGCCAGAACCAGTCGATCGACGATTCCGACGCCGATCTCGCCCACGACCTTCGCCACCTCGTGCGCGAGCGCCTCGAGGCGGGCGACAGCGACGCCGAGATCCGGCAATTCATGGTCGATCGCTATGGCGCCTTCGTCCTCCTGAAGCCGCCCGTGACCGCCGGCACCCTGCTCCTCTGGAGCGGCCCCTTCGTGGTGCTCCTGATCGGCGCCGGGCTCCTCCTGGTCAGCCTGCGCCGCCGCCGTGCCGTCGCCGACGACGCCCTGCCGCTGACGCCGGACGAGGAGCGCCGGCTGGCCGAGCTGCTCGACGGCACGCCCGGCCGACCCCCTGGACACTCCCCGGGACATCGATGAGCATCGCCCTCCTGCTCGCCGGCCTCGTGCCGCTGGCGATCGCCGTCGTGGCTCTGGTCCTGCCGCTGCTCCGGCGGCGCTCGACCGATGCGGCGGCCGACAGCGCCGTCGCCATTCTCGAGGACCAGCTCGGCGAGCTCGCGCGTGACCAGGAGCGCGGCCTGATCCAGCCCGCCGAGGCCCGGGCCGCCCGGGTCGAGATCGAGCGCCGGCTGCTGCGGACGGCCGGCCGGGCGCGGCCGCACGAGTTCGCCGCCGGCCGGCTCGGCCGGTCGCTGGTGCTGGTGGCCCTCCTGGCCGTGCCCCTGGGCGCGGTCGCCCTCTATGCCCGGCTCGGCTCGCCGAGCGTGCCGGACCGGCCCTTCGCGTCGCGCGCCGACGAGCGGCAGGGCCCGGCCGTGCCGGCGGAGATCCTGGCCATGGTCGCCAATCTCGAGGCGCGTCTCCAGGCCGACGGGAACGACCCCGAAGGCTGGCTGATGCTCGGCCGGAGCCAGCTCACCCTGGGCCGGCCGGAGCAGGCGATCCAGTCCTATCGCCGCGCGCTCGAGCTGGCCCCCGACGACGCCGAGGCGGTCGCCAGCCTCGCCGAGGCGCTGATGGTCCACGCCCAGGGGGTGGTCACGCCCGAGGTGCAGACGCTCATGCGCCGCCTCGCCACCCTGGCGCCGGACGACCCGCGGCCACCCTACTTCCAGGGCCTCGCCGCCGCCCAGGCCGGCGACTACGGCGCGGCCCTGGAGCAGTGGCGCGGCCTGCTGGCCAGCGCCCCGGCCGATGCCCCCTGGCGCGCCCAGATCGAGCCTTCGATCCGCGAGGCGGCCCAGGAGCTCGGCCTCGATCCCGCGCCGATCCTGGCACTCGCCCGCACGCCCACCGCCGAGGAGCAGGCTGCCGCCGCCATGGCCGCCCTGCCGCCCGAGGAGCGCCAGGCGCAGGTCCGGGCCATGGTCGACCGCCTGCAGACGCGGCTCGAGACGGACGGCGGCAGCGCCGACGAGTGGCACCGCCTGGGCCAGGCCCGCCTCGTCCTCGGCGAGCGCGACAGGGCGATCAAGGCTTACCGCGAGGCGCTGGCGCTCGCGCCCCTGGACCCCGTGGCCCTGAAGAGCCTGGCCACCGCCCTGCTCGAGCCACCGGCCGAGCCGGACGGCCTGCCCGTGGTCCCCGACGAGGCGCTCACGCTCCTTCAGCAGGCGACGAAGCTGGCGCCGGAAGACCCGGAGCTGCAATGGTATCTCGGCATCCGCGCCCTCGCCGATGGCGATCCGGCCGCCGCCCGCGCGCACTGGGAGGCCCTGCTCGCAGGCCTCGATCCGTCCAGCCCCGACTGGGCGACAGTCCGCGCCCGGCTCGACGCGCTCGACTGATCAGCCTGCCCCCTCGGCCCCCCAGCGCGCCGCCGCCTCGTCATCGCTGGCCCGGGCCTCGACCCAGCGCTCGCCCTCGGGTGTCTCCTCGAGCTTCCAGAAAGGCGCCCTGGTCTTGAGCCAGTCCATGAGGAAGGCGCACGCCTCGAAGGCGGCGGCGCGATGGGCGGAAGCCGTCAGGACCAGCACGATGGGCTCGCCCGGCAGCATCCGGCCGTAGCGATGAATGACGAGGCTGTCGTCGAGCGGCCAGCGGGCACGGGCCTCGGCCTCGATCCGTTTCAGCTCACGCTCGGTCATCCCGGGATAGTGCTCGAGCGTCATCGCCGTCACGATCTCGCCATCATGGCGGTCGCGCACCAGCCCGGTGAAGCTCGCCACGGCACCGATATCGGTCCTCCCGGCGGTGAAGCGGGCGAGCTCGACGCCGACATCGAAAAGCTCGGCCTGCACCCGGACCATGTCAGCCGCCGGTGACCGGCGGGAAGAACGCGACCTCGCGCGCCCCCGCGAGCGGCGCCGCGCGCTCGACATGAAGCTGGTCGATGGCGCAGCGGACGACGCCGCGGCCGGCCGCCGCCTCGGCGAAGCGCGGGTGGCGCCGGCCCAGATGGCCGATCAGGTCGGCCACGGTGACGACATCCGCCGGCAGGTCGAGCTCCTCCTCGGCGCAGCCGGTGCGCTGCTTGAGCCAGGCGAAATAGCGAACCCGCATGAGATCAACCACCCTCGTGAAAATGATCGTGAATGACGCGCGCCACGGCATGGCTGATGCCGGGCACCTGCTCGAGATCGGCCAGAGAGGCGCTGCCGACATCCCGGGCCGAGCCGAAATGCTGGAGCAGCGCCTTCTTGCGCTTGCCGCCGATGCCGGGAATCGTGTCCAGCACCGACTGGCCGATCGCCCGGCTGCGCTTGCCGCGATGGGTCTGGATGACGAAGCGGTGCGCCTCGTCGCGCCAGCGCTGCAGGAGGTAGAGCACAGGGTCCCGGGCGTCCAGCATCACCGGTTCGAGGCCGGTGCGGAAGAAGCGCTCGCGGCCGGCATCGCGATCCGGGCCCTTGGCGACGCCGAGCAGTGCGATGCCATCGATGGCGAGCCCATCGAGCACGCCCTGGGCCGCGGCAAGCTGGCCGGCGCCGCCGTCGATGACGACGAGATCGGGCCACTGCCCGGACCGTCGCTCGGGGTCCTCGCGCGCGAGGCGGGCGAAGCGCCGCTCCAGCACCTCGCGCATCATCGCGTAGTCGTCCTTCGTGCCGGTCGCCGGATCCTTGATGGTGAAGGTCCGGTACGCCTTGCGATCGAAGCCCTCGGGCCCGGCGACGACGAAGCTGCCGACCGCGTGGCTGCCCTGGATGTGGCTGTTGTCGTAGATCTCGACCCGCTCCGGCACCGCGTCGAGGTCGAAGCGCTCCGCCAGCTGCTCGAGCAGCCGGGCCTGCGAGGCCTGGTCGGCGAGCCGGCGGGCAAGCGCCGCCTCGGCGTTTTTCCGGGCAAGCTCGACCAGCTCGCGCAACGGGCCGCGTTTGGGCTCGCGGACATGGACGCGCCGCTCCGCCTTGAGCCTGAGCGCCTCCTCGAGCAGCCCGGCCTCGGCCGGCACGGTGCCAACCAGCACCAGGCGCGGCGGCGGTCGCTCGCTGTAGAACTGGGCAAGGAACGCGGCCATCACCTCGGGCATCCCGGCGTCGCGGGCATGCGCCGGGTAATAGGCGCGATTGCCATAGTTGCGGCCGCCCCGGTAGAAGAACGCCTGGACGCAGACCTGACCGCCATCGGCATGCGCCGCGATCACGTCGGCATCCTCGACGGCGCTGGTGTTGATGCCCTGCCGGCTGGTGATGTGGGCGATCGCCTTCAACCGGTCGCGCAGAACGGCGGCCTTCTCGAAATCCAGCCGCCCGGCCGCCTCTTCCATCTCCGCCTTGAGCTTGCCCTGCACCTCGCGGGTGCTGCCGCCGAGAAAGCCACGCACATCCTCGACGATGCGCGCGTAGTCCTCCTTCCCTATGCGGCCGACGCAGGGGGCCGAGCAGCGCTTGATCTGGTGCTGCAGGCAGGGCCGGCTGCGGGTGGCGAAGATCGCGTCGCTGCAGCTCCGCAAGGGGAACGCACGGAGCAGCGCGTTCAGCGTGTCGTTGACGGCACCCGCCGAGGCGAAGGGGCCGAAATAGTCCGACCCGTCGCGCTTGCTGCCCCGATGCTTGCCGATCATCGGGAAATCGTGGCCCCAGCGGAGATAGAGGTAGGGAAAGCTCTTGTCATCGCGCAGCACGATGTTGAAGGTCGGGCGAAAGCGCTTGATCAGGTTCGCCTCGAGCAGCAGCGCCTCGACCTCGCTCGCCGTCGTCACGAACTCCATGGACGCGGTGAGCGCCACCATCCGCTGCAGCCGCGCCGGCAGGCCGTGCGCCTTGGCATAGGTGGCGACCCGCTTCCTCAGCGACTTCGCCTTGCCGACATAGAGCACGGCGCCGCGCGCATCGATCATGCGATAGACGCCGGGCGCGTTCGGCAGATTGGCCAAAAGCGCCTGGATCAGCGCGGCGCCGCTGGCGGCGGGCGCATCCATGGTGGCATCTGCGGCGAGGACCTCCGGCATGACCCGCTATCTGCGCATTGCGCGCCTGCGGGTCAAGCCGTGGGCTCAGGCGGGCATGGCGGTCAGCAGCAGCTCGTCGCCCGGCTCCTTGACCTTGCGCATCAACGCCACCTTCAGCTTCTGCAGGGCCCGGTGCTCGATCTGCCGCACCCTTTCCTTGCTGATGCCGAGCCGCCGGCCGAGCTCCTCGAGCGTCCTGCCGTCCTCGCGCAGCCGCCGCTCGCGGATGATCGTGCGCTCGCGATCGTTGAGCTCCTGCAGCGATTCGCGCAGCCAGGCCGTGCGCGCCCGGCTGTCGAGCCGCTCGCTGACCACATCCTCCGGGTTGGGACGCTCATCGGCCAGAAAGTCCTGCCAGGCATCCTCGCCGGTCGGGCTGATGGGAGCGTTCAGCGACTGGTCGCCCGCCATCATCCGCATCTCCATCGAGGCAACGTCGCCGACCGAGACCGAGAGCGTCTCGGCGATCGTGGCCCGGCCCTCGTCGGTCATCGAGGCGCCGAGCCCGTCGTCGATCTTGGCGCGCAGGCGGCGGAGGTTGAAGAACAGCGACTTCTGCGCCGCCGTCGTGCCGGTCCGGACCACCGACCAGTTGCGCAGGATGTAGTCCTGCATCGCCGAGCGGATCCACCAGGTCGCATAGGTCGAGAAGCGGACGTCCCGCTCCGGCTCGAAGCGCGCCGCCGCCTGCATCAGGCCGACCACCCCCTCCTGGATGAGGTCGCTCATCGGCAGGCCATAGTTCTTGAAGCGGCTCGCGGCGCTCACCACGAGGCGCATGTAGGCCTTGATCAGCTCGTGCAGCGCCACCTCGTCGCCGTCGTTGCGCCATGCCCGGGCGAGGTGGAGCTCGTGCTCGCGCGTCAGCAGCGGCGTGTTCATGGAGTCCCGGATGATCTTGCGGTTCGCCTGCTCTGTGGTGCCGCGTTCAGCGAATGCCATGTGCTTCCTCCTGCCAACTGGGTCCACGCCGCGCTCCGCGGTGAACCGCCGCTCGGCCCTTAACGGCCGAGGATGCCTTTGGTCCCCTATTCACCTCCATTTACGCACGAAATTCCGTAAAGGATCATCACGTGACCGAAGTTTCACGTTCTCGTGATGTTCCAGAGGGGTTCTACGGCGTCTCGGGAAAGAGCCGTCTCAGCCCTTCCAGGCTCGCCTCGGCGACGCCACGCTCGGTGATCAGGCCCGAAACCAGCCGCGCCGGCGTCACGTCGAAGGCGAAATTGGCGGCCGGGCTGCCCTCCGGCGTGATCCGCACGCTCTCGATGCGCCCGTCCGCCGTCCGCCCGCTCATCACCGTCACCTCCTCGGCGGCGCGCTCCTCGATCGGCACCTCGCGCACGCCATCCCGGATCGTCCAGTCGATGGTGGTCGACGGCAGCGCCACGTAGAACGGCACGCCGTTGTCCTTGGCCGCGAGCGCCTTCAGGTAGGTGCCGATCTTGTTGCAGACATCGCCCGTGGCGGTCGTCCGGTCGGTGCCGACGATGCAGAGATCGACCCGGCCATGCTGCATCAGATGCCCGCCGGCATTGTCCACGACGACCGTGTGCGGCACCTGCTGCTGCAGGAGCTCGAAGGCGGTCAAGGCCGCTCCCTGGTTGCGCGGCCGGGTCTCGTCGACCCAGACATGAATGGGGACGCCGGCCGCCTGCGCCGCGTAGATCGGTGCCGTGGCCGTGCCCCGGTCGATGGTGGCGAGCCAGCCGGCATTGCAGTGCGTCAGGACATTGACGGTCTGGCCGGGCTTCCTCGCCGCCACCGCCTCGATCAGCGGCAGGCCGTGCGCCCCGATCGCCTCGCAGATCGCCACGTCCTCGTCGCAGATGCGCGCCGCCTCCGCCATGGCCAGCGCCGCCCGCCGCTCGTGCTTCTGGTTGGCGAGGGCCGCCCGCATCCGCTCCAGCGCCCAGCGCAGGTTGACGGCCGTCGGCCGGGTCCGGATCAGCCGGGCGACCGCCGCATCGAGCCCGGCATCGGTCGGATCGGCGCGCATGGCGAGGGCGACCCCATAGGCGGCCGTGGCCCCGATCAGCGGTGCTCCGCGAACCTGCATCGTGGTGATCGCCACGGCCGCGCTCTCGAGGTCGCCGAGCTCGAGGATCCGCACCTCGTGGGGCAGCACCGTCTGGTCGATGAACCGCACCGTCTCGCCGTCATCATCGACCCAGATGGTCCGATGCGGCTTGCCGTCGATCAGCATGAAGATCTCCTCTGCACCTGCCTGGATGGGTTGATAGAGCAACGAGGCGGCCCGCACGAGCCTCGCTTGCCAGCCATGGGAGCCTCTGATATAGGATTATGATCTTATATCTGGCGAGGTGCTGCATGGAACCGGTTCTTCGGCGCGGGATGCAAGGGGTGGCGGTCGAGCGCCTGCAGCGCGTGCTCGGTGCCCAGGGCTTTCGCCCGGGCGCCGCCGATGGCCGGTTCGGCCCGGGCACCGAGGCGGCGCTCGTCGGCTTCCAGCGGGCGCACGGCCTCCTGCCCGACGGCATCGCCGGGCCGATCACCTGGGCGAAGCTCGAGGGCGATGGCGCCGCGCTGCCGGCCGACGTGACCGGCCGGATCGACCTCGAGCTGGTCTCGGCGATGTTCCCCTACACCCGCCTCGACAGCATCGCCTCGCATCTGCCGGCCGTGCTGGAGGCGCTGCGGCAGCAGTCGCTCATCGACAAGCCGATGGTGCTCATGGCGCTCGCGACCATCCGCGCCGAGACCGAGACCTTCGAGCCCGTGGACGAGCTGCCGTCCCGCTTCAACACCTCGCCGGGCGGCCACCCCTTCGATCTCTACGACCAGCGCGCCGACCTCGGCAATCGCGGCCGGCCGGACGGCGACCGCTACAAGGGCAGGGGCTTCGTCCAGCTCACCGGGCGGGCCAACTACCGGCGCATCGGCCACATGATCGGCCTCGGCGACGCGCTCGAGCGCGGCCCCGAGCGGGCTGCCTCGCCGGTCGAGGCGGCGCGCGTGCTCGCCGCCTACCTCGCCAGCCGCCGCCGGCCGATCAAGGAGGCGCTGCTCGACGCCGACCTCGGCCGCGCCCGCCGCCTCGTCAATGGCGGCCGGCACGGCATCGACCGGTTCATCGAAGCCTATCGGATCGGCGACGCCCTGGTCCCGGACGAGGTCTGGCGCCGCCCGGCCGAGCCCCGGATCTATGCCGCCGCCTGAAGGGCCCTGGCCTTCGCCGTCACCGCCTCGATCGACGGGATCTGGCGGGCCTGCTTGACGAGGTCGATGGCGAGGCCGAGCGTGCGCCGCTCGCAGGCGGCCCGGCGCTTCTGGTCCTCGATCCACTCCATGTCGATATTGTGGGCGAGCCCGAGAATGCGGCGGATCATCGACGAGCCGGCATAGCCGATGCTG
Source organism: uncultured Geminicoccaceae bacterium (assembly GCA_964393275.1). GTDB lineage: Bacteria > Pseudomonadota > Alphaproteobacteria > Geminicoccales > Geminicoccaceae > SLRI01. The sequence continues at coordinate 20,306 of CAYMTA010000021.1, forward strand.
TCGACGAAGAGCTCGCGCATGAAGCCGTGCTGCGCCTGGCCGAGCGACCGCCGGCCGGCATCCGAGCCCGGCCCGTCGGCCTGCTCGAAGAGGTCCGGCGGAAAGGCGTCGCCGGTGCGGTTGGCGAGCCAGAGCTCGATGAAGCGGTGCTCGAAGCCGTTCCAGAAGCGCTCGATCGTCTCGAGGATCCAGGCCCGGTAGCCCTCCCGCTCGCCCGCCTCGCGCTCGTGCCCCGACTGGCTGAAATAGCTCAGCAGCAGGTTGCCGATCAGCTTGCCGACATCGAAGCCCATGGGTCCGAAAAAGGCGAACTCCGGGTCGATGACCCTGGTGTCGGTGGCCGTCACCATGATCGAGCCGGTGTGCAGATCACCGTGCAGCAGCGCCTCGCCGTGGCTCATGAACTTGAGCTTGAGCAGCGAGACCGCGCGCTTGAGCTCGTCATCGCGGCGGATGGCGAGGGCGATGTCGTCGAGCTCGGGGCTGGTCCAGCGGTTGAGCTCGGCGATCCGGTAGGGATCGGTGAAGATCAGGTCCTCGGTGATCCGGCAGAGCTCGGTGTTGGCCGCGAACGCCGCCACCAGCCGCTTCTTCTCGCCGGCCTTCAGCGCCAGGTCCGAGGTGAAGTAGAGCGCGTTCGCCGTGTACTCGACCATATGGTCGACAAAGACCGGATACACCGTGCCGGCGATCATGCCGCGCCGCATGATGATGTGCGGCGCCAGCCGCTCCATGGCGATGAGATAGAGGGCCGGGTCGTAGTGCAGCATCTGCGGCAGCCGATCGGCCGCGTGCCGCGCCTGGATCACCGTCGCCTCGTGCTCGAACCAGGCCCGCTCCAGGGGCAAAGGCCAGCTGTCGCCGACCAGGCGCACATAGGGCAGGGCCTGCTTGACGCAGACGCCGTCCTTCGGGCCCTCGACCAGGAAGACCAGATTGAGATTGCCGTCGCCCACCTCGGCGACCCGCCAGTCGGCGGCGTCGCCACCGAGCCGTGCGGCGATGGCGGGGACCGTCTGCAGGTAGGCGGCGAGCGATGCTTCGTCGAGGGCGCGGTATCCTGGAGGGGTCGCAAGAGGCATTCGGCATCACCTTTCGCGCGGCCGGCGCCAGCGAGGCCGCCGCATGCCCAGCGACGCCGCCACATGCATTGTCTCGAGCGGGCGTGCTATGGCAGATCGCGCCGGCGATCGCAAACCGCCGCAAACCGGTGACCCGGCGCGAAGGGAGGCACATGGCGGGGCTCGACACGGCACTGGCTCGACCGATCTGGTGGACCAGCTTCATGGTCGGCCTCGCCCTGGTCGGCGCGGTCCTGGTCTTCGGCAGCCGCTTCCTCATCCCGCTCGCGGTCGCCGTCATCCTCTGGCTTCTGATCAATGCCATCGGCCGCGCCTACAGGCGGATCGGGATCGGCGGCTTTCGCCTGCCGGAGAGCCTCTGCCGCCTGCTGGCCGTCCTCACCATGCTCTATTTCGGCTGGCTGATCGTCGGCATCAGCGCCAGCAACATCGCCCAGGTGCGCGCCGCGGCCCCGGTCTACCAGGCCAACCTGAACCAGCTCATCGTCCAGGCCATGGGCACCTTCGGGATCGAGCGGACCCCCACGGCCACCGAGATCATCAGCCGCTTCGATCTCGTGGCCCTGCTCGGCTCGCTCACCGCGGCGCTCGGCGCCCTCGTCGGCAATGCCGGCCTCGTCATGCTCTACGTCGCCTTCTTGATGCTCGAGCAGTCGAGCTTCCAGCGCAAGCTCGGCGCCCTCTTCGCCGATCCGGTCCGCACGGCGAGCCTGCGGCAGTCGCTCGGCGAGATCGAGCGGCGGATCGAGGGCTATCTCTGGATCAAGACGCTGGTCAGCCTGATCACCGCCGTGCTCTGCTATGCCGTGCTGGCGGCGGTCGGCGTCGACTTCGCCAGCTTCTGGGCGCTTTTGATCTTCCTTTTCAACTACATCCCGAGCATCGGCTCGCTCTTCGCCGTGCTCCTGCCGACTCTCCTCACCCTCCTGCAGTTCGGCGATGTCGGCGTCTTCGTCCTCGTGCTCGTGTCCCTGAGCCTCATCCAGGCGGTGATGGGCAATCTGGTCGAGCCCCGTCTGATGGGCCGCACCCTCAATCTCAGCCCGCTCGTCATCATCCTGTCGCTCACCTTCTGGGGCAGCATCTGGGGCGTCGCCGGCATGTTCCTCTGCGTGCCGCTCACGGCACTTCTCGCCATCGTGCTCGGCAAGTTCGAGGGGACCCGTCCGGTCGCGATCCTGCTCTCCAGCGACGGCCGGCTGGCCGAGTGAGGCACCGCCATGGACGGCCCACCCTCCGCGCGGTATGAGCGGCCGCGTGTGTAGCCGAAGAGGAAGCCTCACCCTGCGCGCCCGGCTGCGGGCCCTGGCCCGTGTCGCCGTCCTGCTCCTGGCCTGCTGCCTGCCGGCCGCCGGACGGGCGCAGCAGCCGACCGATCCCTATGTCATCGGGCTCGAGCATTTCTACGCCGGGCGCTACGCCGAAGCCCTGCCGTATTTCGTCACCGCCCTCGATCTCGCCGAGGAGCGCTACGGCGACGACGCGCCCGAGATCGCCACCGACCTCAACAACCTGGCCGAGCTCTACCGGCTGCTCGGCCGCTACGACGAGGCCGAGCCGCTCTACGAGCGAGCCCTCGCCATCGATGAGGCCCGCGGCGGCAGCACCAACCCGGACCTCGCCGCGAGCCTCAACAACCTGGCCCTGCTCTACCGGGCGCAAGGCCGCGACGACGAGGCCGAGCGGCTCTACAAGCGCTCGCTCGGCCTGCTCGAGGACGCCTACGGCTACAGCCATCCGCAGGTCGCCATGAGCCTCAACAACCTCGCCAAGCTCTACGAGGCGGACGGCCACCCGGAGCGCGCCCAGCCGCTCCTCGAGCGCGCCGCGCGGATCGCCGGGGACACCCTCGGCCCGAGCCATCCCTCGACGCAGCGGATCGTGCGCAACCTCGCCGCCCTCGACGGCAACGGCGCGGTCGACGGCGATCCGCTCGGCTTCGAGCTGCGCCCGCTGCCGCGCCCGGGCTCGGTCCCGGCCACCCCCACCGCGTCCGCCCAGCCCCGGCCGGACCAGCCGGCCCCCCAGCCCGAGCCGGAAACCGGGGTCGAGGCGGCCCCGCCGGCAGCCCCGGTGGCCCAGCCGGCCCCGGTCGCGGTCCCCAAGGGCTTCGCCATCCATCTCGCCTCGGTGCGCAGCCCCGGTGCCGCGAAGGACGAATGGGCGCGGCTCGCGGCCGAGCTCGACCTCGCTCCCGAGATCCAGGAGATCCTGCCGGAGCGCGTCGAGATTCCGGGCAAGGGGGTCTTCTACCGTGTCGCCGGCGGCCCGTTCGCCACGCGCGCCGAGGCCGCCGCCGCCTGCGCGCCGATCGCCGCCCAAGACCAGTATTGCGCCGTCCTCGACCTCGATGAGTGAGGGGGTGGACTGGCCCACCCTGATCGAGGCCCAGCTCCAGCGAGCCTTGGCGAACAGCGGCGCCCAGACCATCCCGGCCGGCGCCTTTCGCGTCCACCTCTGGCACCGGCCCGATCCCTTCTACCGCAATGTCGCCGTGCCGGTGCGCCGGCCCGCCGACTGGGCGCCGGCGATCCGCCTGATGGACGAGGTCTTCCGCGCGGCCGGCCGCCCGGCCCGGCTGGAGCTGATCGAGGAGCGCTGGCCGGATCTCGCCCGGGCCCTCGCCGATGTCGGCTTCGTCTGCCGCCAGCGCCTGCCGGTCATGGTCCAGGATCGGCCGTCCGCCACCACGGTCGCAGCATCCACCGTCCATCTGCTCACGCCGGAAAGTCCGCCCGGGCTCGTCGCCGCCACGCTCGACGCCCTCAACGCCGCCTTTGGCCACGCCATGACCGATGCCACCCGCGCCGCCGAGGCGGCGCAGCTCGCCCGGGAGATCGAATCCGGGCACTGCCGGGTCGCCGTCGTCCTCGAGGACGGCCTGCCGGTGGCCGGCGCCTGCCTCGTCGGTTGTGGCGCCGCGGCCGAGCTGGCCGGGGTGTGGACCGCCCTTTCGCATCGCCGGCGCGGTCTTGGCACGGCGGTCTGCCAGGCCGTCTTGAATGGCTTCCTCGCCGCCGGCGGCCGCTTCGCCTGGCTCGGCGCCCATGGCAACGCCGCGGAGGCGCTCTATGCCCGCCTGGGCTTTCGCCGGGTCGGCCATCAGGTCGATTTTTCGAGGCCGGACGCTTGAAGCGGCCCGGCCGGCGCGCCACGCTCAACGGCGACGCTCAATGACGGAGACGGAAGCGATGGCCTTCAAGAGGCGCCGGCTGCTGGCCGGCCTCGGGGCATTCCCGGCCATCCTGGCGGGCTCGGCCCTCCCCGCCGGGGCGGGGGCCGGGAAGGTCGTGCTCGGCACCAACTGGCGGGCCCAGGCCGAGCATGGCGGCTTCTACCAGGCGCTCGCCACCGGGCTCTACGCCGAGCGCGGGCTCGACGTCGAGATCCGCGCCGGCGGGCCGCAGGTCAATCATCGCCAGCTCATCGCCGCCGGCCGTCTCGACTTCTACATGGGCGGCAACCAGTTCGGGCAGTTCGATTTCCTGCGCGAGGGCATCCCCGTCATCACGGTCGCCGCGATCTTCCAGAAGGAGCCGCAGGCGCTGCTCGCCCATCCCGGCGTCGGCATCGACGGCCTCGACGACCTCGCCGGCCGCACGCTCCTGATCGCCCCGTTCGGCCAGCTCACCTTCTGGCCCTGGCTGAAGAGCACCTATGGCCTGCTGGACTCGCAGATCCGACCCTACACCTTCAACCCGGCGCCCTTCATCGCCGACCCGAATGCGGTGCAGCAGGGCTACGTCACCGCGGAGCCTTTCGCCATCAGGGAGGCGGCCGGCTTCGACCCCGTGGTCATGCTCCTGGCCGACGCCGGCTACGACAGCTACTCGACCCTGATCCAGACCCGCGCCGCGCTGGCCGGAGAGCGGCCGGAGCTCGTCCAGGCCTTCGTCGATGCCTCGATCATCGGCTGGATGGACTACCTCTATGGCGATCCCGGACCCGGCAACGCGCTGATCCTCGAGGCCAATCCCGACATGACGGAGGGCCAGATCGCCTACTCGATCGAGGCCATGAAGGCCTACGGCATCGTCGATTCCGGCGATGCCCTCGAGCTCGGCATCGGCGCCATGACCGACGCGCGCTGGCAGAGCTTCTTCGATAAGGCCGTCCGCCTGGGCATCGTCGAGCCCGACCTGCCGTGGCGGGAGGGCTACACGCTCCGGTTCGTCAACCGGGGCGTCGGCAACGAGCTGCGGCCCTAGGAGCCTCTCGGGCACCGCCGATCTTGACAGCCGGGCGGTCATCGCTGATCTTGCGGGCTTCCGCATTCCAGTTATCGAGGATCCAGCGATGGCCAAGCCGTCCACCGTGCTGATCAAGCTCGTGAGCTCGGCCGGTACCGGGTTTTTCTACACGACCAGGAAGAACACCCGCACCACCACAGAGAAGCTCGTGCTCAAGAAGTACGACCCGCGCGTCCGCAAGCACATCGAGTTCAAGGAATCCAAGATCAAGTAGCGCCGGGCGCGGGGCCGGGCACCCCGCCAAGGCGAGGGACCGAACGGGCCCGCCGGGCAATCGGCGGGTTTTTGTTCGCGTAAGTCGAAAGTCTCTAGGCATATCGCTCGACCGCAGGTAGTATCCGGGCCGGTTCGCCATTGTGCCGGCCGGAAGGATGCGGCGTCGCCGCCGCGCTGCCGGCCACGAAGCCTGGAGACATCGCCCGTGGCTCAGAGCGCCCTCTCGCGTTTCGGCAATCGTTGCATTCTCGGCCTCGCCGCCTTGCTGCCCTGCGCGACGCTGGCGGGAACCGCCTTCGCCATCGATGATCTGCTCAGCGGGCCGACGCCCTTGATCCTCAAGGACGGGCGCATCGCCCAGGTCAGCGTCCACACCATTCCCTTCGCCACCGGCGCCGGCGAGCTGGACCCGAAGGGTGCGGCCGAGCTCGACGCCCTCCTCGTGCCGCTCGCCACCGACTGCTTTCTGACGGCCCAGGCCATCGGCCATGTCGAGCCCGGCCTCAACCGCGACGGCGACACGCTGAACGCCCATCGCCTGGCCCGGGCCCGGGCCGACTATGTCCAGGCGGCCCTCGCCGGCCAGGGCATGCCGCTGGCCGCCGTGGCGAGCGTCTGGGACTGGCAGTTCCTGGTCAAGCAATCGCGCGTCACGCTCTGGGTCTTCCGTCTCGAGGTCGGCGACGACTGCGAGGGCAAGCGCCTGCCCCGCGACACGACCGTCGCCGCGGTCGCGGCGCCGGCGGCCGCTGCCGTGACACCGCCCCCGGTGCTGCCGGCGCCCGCATCTGCCGAGAGCCGGCCGCCGGCCGAGGTGAAGCCGATCGCAGCCTCGACCGGTGCCGCGACAGCCGCCCCGCGCGAGCTGACCACGGCCGAGGCATCCCCGCCGCCGATCGAGGCGCCAGCGCCGGTCGTGGAGCCGGCCCCCATCGTGGCCGAGGTCGAGCCGCCCGCGCCGGCCGAGATCCCAGCACCGGGGCCGATCGTCCTCACCGCCGAGCCGGAGCCGGTCGTGGCCGCCGAGGCGCCGCCCGCCGCGCCGGAGGCCACAGCCGAGCCGGATGCCCCGATCGACGCGCTGCCCGGCCCGGCCATCGTCTTCGCCGTCAACAGCAGCTACTTCTCCGGTGCCGCGAGCCGCGATCTGCGCGCCTTCGTCGACCGGTTGCCGGCCGATGCCGAGGTCGAGATCGAGCTCGCCGCCGCGGTCGGCATCGGCGACGTGCGGGATGCCGATCCGGGCGAGGCCAGGCGGTACAATGCCTGGATGGCCGAGCGGCGGCTGCAGCGGGTCGCCGAATGGCTCGCCGCCCATGCCGGCCCGCGCCAGTTGAAGCTGAGCGAGCTCTATGTCGAGAACGACCCCTCGCGCGAGGTCCGGCTGCGGGCCCGCGTGCTGCCCTAGCGACTCCGCCGCTGGTCCTGGTCGCCTTCGCCCCTTATGCTCGCCGGACCTGTCGCCCGGTCGGCGGCATTGATCGGGGGGAAAGCATGACGCTCGCCATCGGCATCGATCTCGGCGGCACCAAGATCGAGATCGTGGCCCTCGACGAGAGGGGCCAGGAGGTGATCCGGCGCCGCCAGCCGACGCCGCGCGGCGACTACCAGGCGACCCTCGACTGCGTGGCGGGCATGATCCGCGCCGCCGAGGCGGAGCTCGGCACGCAAGGCACCGTCGGCATCGGCCATCCGGGTGCCATCTCGCCCGCCACCGGCCTGATCAAGAACGCCAACTCCGTCTGGCTCAACGACCGGCCGCTCGACCGCGACTTCCAGGCCGTGCTCGGCCGCGACGTCGCCTTCGCCAACGACGCCAACTGCCTCGCCCTCTCCGAGGCGACCGACGGTGCTGGGGCCGGCGCCTTCGTCGTCTTCGCCGTCATCCTCGGCACCGGGGTCGGCGGCGGTGTCGTCGTCGGCGGCAAGGTGCTGCGCGGCCCCAACGCGATCGCCGGCGAATGGGGGCACAACCCCCTGCCTTGGCCGCGCGACGACGAGCGGCCGGGGCCGCCCTGCTATTGCGGCCTGCATGGCTGCATCGAGACCTGGCTCTCCGGCCCTGGCCTGGCCAGGGACCACCAGCACGTCACCGGCCAGGTCCTGGGCGGACCCCAGGTCGTCGCCGCCGCCGAGGCCGGCGAGGCCGAGGCACGCGCCACCCTCGATCGCCACGCCGACCGCCTCGCCCGCGGCCTCGCCCATGTCATCAACATCCTCGATCCCGAGGTCATCGTCCTCGGCGGCGGCGTCTCGAACATCGCGCGGCTCTACGAGGACGTGCCGCCCCGCCTTGCGGCCTACGTCTTCACCGACCGGGTCGACACCCGGCTGCTGCCGCCCCTGCACGGCGACAGCTCGGGCGTGCGCGGCGCCGCCTGGCTCGGCCGCGACCTCGCCCGCGGCTGACCGCGCGTCAGTGGCAGACCGGCTCGGGGAACGTCTCGAGCTGCTCCATCTCGGCCTTCAGGGCGAAATCGCCATAGTCGAGCACGAGGTCGTGCAGCACGCCGCGCTCGGTCAGGTCGAAGCTGATCTCGAAGCTCGGCATGTCGTCGACGCCGGCCTCGGGATGATAGGCGAGGCTGACCGGCCAGGTCCGCGCCGCCCCCGTCGCGTCGGCATCCTCCGGCGACGGCCGCTCGGCCACCTCCGAACGGCCGATCACCGCCGTCACCCGGCTCAGCCCCTCGAGGCCCGAGCCGTCGAAGAGGTCGTGGCTGATCACCACGTCGCCGCGCTCGGCGCTCTCGATCAGCCGGCGCATGTGCTCGGTCGGAAAGAGCGTGCCGCGCGGCAGCTCGAGCGTCTCGTCCGCGGGCGAGACGAACGTCGCACGGCCGCCCCCGCCCGCCGCGTCCAGCGCCGCCTCGCCGCGATAGGCCTCGACCAGCTCGCCGTCGTCGAACGATCGCACGCTGAAGCGCAACTGCGTTCCGTCGGGCGATTCCCAGCTCGAGAAGCGCACGTCGTAGACGAAGCCCGGGCCGTCGCCGAGGCCGGCGACGAAGCCGATCCGCTGGTTGCTGATCGAGCCCTCGCAGGACGCCCGCCATTCCAGCACCAGCCCGCCGTCGATCGAGGTGACCCCGATCGACCGATCGGCGTCGGCCAGGCTCAGCCGGTAGACCGCGCGATGCGAGAGCAGATCGACCCTGGCGCTCGCGCCCGTGGCGCCGAGCACGGCGACACAGCCGACAGCGAGGCAGGCGAGACGACAAGGGGTGGTCATCGGCGTTCCCATTCTCGCTTGTGGCGGTGCGCCGCCGCTGGCCGGCACGCCGGGGCCGAAACGGACACCACCGCTCTGCCTCGACATATAGCGCTGCCACGGCGGCGTTCCGAGCCCTCGGCTTAACGGTTTATTAGCACAGGCGGCGGCCCCGGTCGTCCAGACGAACGGAAGCATGCATACCATGCAGCATCGAAGACACTAACGTCGGCGGTCATTAATCTTGCTTTTAACTATGAGCCGCTGCTCACCAACAAGATAAATGCTTAAGACGATGCCCCTCGACTTGATCGACGCCGCCGCCTGCTTGTCCGCATGATCCTGCCGCCGCCGTGACGCGCGGCCGCAGCGGCATGCCCGGCGCGCGACAGCCGGACGCCTTTCGGTCGAGGGCCGGCGCGGGTATAACCGACCGCGATAGGGTCGGTTGAGCAATGGAAATGGGAGAAGGCCGTGCGCGTTTGTGGTCAGGACACACTGAAGGTGCGGCGCTCGCTCGATGTCGGTGGCGCGCGCTACGACTATTTCTCCCTGCCCGAGGCCCAGAAGCGGCTCGGCGGGATCGACCGGCTGCCCTTCTCGCTCAAGGTGCTGGTCGAGAACCTGCTCCGCTTCGAGGACGGCAACTCGGTCACCGTCGCCCATCTCGAGGCCGCCGCCGCCTGGCACAAGGATCAGCGTAGCGACCAGGAGATCGCCTATCGACCCGCCCGCGTCCTGATGCAGGACTTCACCGGCGTTCCCGCCGTGGTCGATCTCGCGGCCATGCGCGAGGCCATGGTGGCGCTCGGCGGCGATCCGAAGCGGATCAACCCGCTCTCGCCGGTCGATCTGATCATCGACCACAGCGTCCAGGTCGACAGCTTCGGCGGCCCCGACAGCTTCAGGCGCAATGTCGAGATGGAGTACCATCGCAACGGCGAGCGCTACGCCTTCCTGCGCTGGGGGCAGGGTGCGTTCGACGATTTCCGCGTCGTCCCGCCCGGCACCGGCATCTGCCACCAGGTCAATCTCGAGCACCTCGCCCAGGTCGTGTGGACCGGCAAGGACGGCAATGCCGAGATCGCCTATCCGGACACGCTGGTCGGCACCGACAGCCACACCACCATGATCAACGGCCTCGCCGTGCTCGGCTGGGGAGTGGGCGGCATCGAGGCGGAGGCCGCGATGCTCGGCCAGCCGATCTCCATGCTGCTGCCCGAGGTGGTCGGCTTCAAGCTCACCGGCAGGCTGCCCGAGGGCACCACCGCCACCGACCTCGTCCTGACCGTCACCGAGATGCTCCGCGCCAAGGGCGTGGTCGGCAAGTTCGTCGAGTTCTTCGGCCCCGGCCTCGGCCAGCTGCCGCTCGCCGACCGCGCCACCATCGGCAACATGTCGCCCGAGTACGGCGCCACCTGTGGCTTCTTCCCGATCGACGATGTCACGCTGCGGTATCTGCGCCTCACCGGCCGCGACGAGCGCCGCATCGCGCTGGTCGAGGCCTATGCCAAGGCGCAGGGCCTGTGGCACTCGGACGATCGGCCCGACCCGATCTTCAGCGCCGTGCTCGAGCTCGATCTCGCCAGCGTCGAGCCGTCGCTGGCCGGGCCGAGGCGGCCGCAGGACCGGGTCGCGCTCAAGGCCGTCAAGGACAGCTTCGCGCACGCGCTGCCCTCGCTGCTCGACAAGGCGTCGGCCGACAAGGTCCAGCCGATCGAGGGCATGAACGCCGAGCTGCGCCATGGCGACGTGGTGATCGCGGCGATCACGAGCTGCACCAACACGTCCAACCCGAGCATCATGCTGCAGGCCGGGCTGGTCGCCAGGAAGGCGCGCGCCCTCGGGCTGAAGCCCAAGCCCTGGGTCAAGACCTCGCTCGCCCCGGGCTCGCGGGTGGTCACCGACTACTTCGCCGCCGCCGGGCTGCAGGAGGATCTCGACGCGATGGGCTTCGACCTCGTCGGCTACGGCTGCACCACCTGCATCGGCAATTCGGGGCCGTTGCCGGACGCGGTCGCCGAGGCGGTCGACGAGGGCGGCATCGTCGCCGCCGCCGTGCTCTCCGGCAATCGCAACTTCGAGGGCCGCATCCATCCCCAGGTCAAGGCCAACTACCTGGCCTCGCCGCCGCTGGTCGTGGCCTATGCCTTCGCCGGCACGCTCACCCGCGACCTGACGACCGAGCCCTTGGGCAAGGGCAAGGACGGCAAGCCCGTCTATCTGAAGGACATCTGGCCGGACCAGGCCGAGGTCGCCGAGGTGGTGCGCACCGCCGTCAACGCCGAGATGTTCAAGAAGGGCTATGCCGACGTCTTCAAGGGCGACGAGCACTGGGCCGCCATCGGCGGCGGCGACAGCGGCGTCACCTATGACTGGGACGACGGCAGCACCTATGTCCGCCTGCCGCCCTATTTCGAGGGCATGGAGGCGGTGGCGCCGAAAACGGTGCCCGACATCGAGCAGGCCCGCGTGCTCGCCATCCTCGGCGATTCGATCACCACCGACCACATCAGCCCGGCGGGCTCGATCGCCCGAAACAGCCCGGCCGCCCAGTACCTGGAGAGCTTCCAGATCCAGCCCAGGGACTTCAACTCCTACGGCTCGAGGCGCGGCAATCACGAGGTGATGATGCGCGGCACCTTCGCCAACATCCGCCTCAAGAACGAGATGGCGGACGGCAAGGAGGGCGGCTGGGCCAAGCTGATGCCCGAGGGCGACGTGATGTCGATCTACGACGCCGCCATGAAGTACAAGGAGCGCGGCACGCCGCTCGTCATCTTCGCCGGCAAGGAGTACGGCTCGGGATCGTCACGCGACTGGGCGGCCAAGGGCACCATCCTCCTGGGCGTCAAGGCGGTGATCGCCGAGAGCTTCGAGCGCATCCACCGCTCCAACCTGGTCGGCATGGGCGTCCTGCCGCTCACCTTCAAGGAAGGCGAGACGCGCAGCAGCCTGAAGCTCGACGGCAGCGAGGTGATCACCCTCGAAGGGCTGGCCGCCGGCCTCAAGCCGCGCATGGAGGTCGCCTGCACCATCAAGCGCGCCGACGACAGCGAGACCAGGACCAGCCTGCTCTGCCGCCTCGATACCGGCGACGAGGTCGAGTACTACCGCCACGGCGGCATCCTGCACTACGTGCTGCGCTCGCTCCTCGGCTCGACGCCGGCCGCCGGCAGCGCCTGAGAAACGGCTCGCCGTGGGGCACCGCCGATCGGCCGTGCCCCACGGCAGGCTCAGTCTCCGGCGCGCTTGGCCTGGTCGAAGATGAAGCCGCCGGCGCCGCCGACCACAGCACCGGCCACGGTGGAAGCCAGGAGGCTGCCGGAGAGCACGCCGACGGCCGCGCCGGCGGCGGCGCCCACCGCGGCCCCGGTGCCGGCGCGCTGGCCGGTCTTCTCGTCCACGTCGACCACGCCGCACCCCGAGAGCAGGCCGACCATCGCCACGGCGCCGATCAGCCGGCTCGCGCTGCTGTTGACCATCACCGCACGCTCCTTCGTCGCATCCGAGCTCACTTGCAGGGCCACGTGTCGGCGGCCGCCTGCATCATCCCGTCGATCGCCCGCGTGTCACCATGCTCGGGGTGGGCGCCGGCCCAGCTCACGAAGGTGTCGCGCAGCTCCGCCAGCGTCGGCTCCGGCTTCGGGCAGGCGAGCGGCTCGATCGCCTTGATCTGCAGCATCGCGTCATAGAGCTGCCCGGCACCGACGATGAAGCCGATGCAGAAATGCTGGTCGAGCGCGTCCGGCGATTGGCAGATCGCCAGGAGCTCGCCCGTCGTCTGCCGCTCGAACGGGCTGGCCTCGGCACTCGCCGCCGCCGCCAGCAGCGCCGCCCCGGCGAGCATGGCCATTCCCTGCCGCATCGTTCTCTCCCGCTCCGGCGTGCACCTCCCCCGGGGCCCGCCACGATCCCGGCTTATGCGCAGAATCACCGGCCGCCGCAATCCCGGTTGCGGGCTCGGCAGGGTTGTCGAAGGGATGGCTCCTCGTCCATGCTGGATGTCTCGGCTTCAATGGGAGAACGCGGCATGGCGACGGACAAGGTGGCGCTCGTCACGGCGGGCGGCAGCGGCATGGGCGCCGATGCCGCCCGCCGGCTAAGGGCCGATGGATTCGCGGTCGGCATCCTCTCGTCATCGGGCAAGGGCGAGGCGCTGGCCGCCGAGCTCGGCGGCATCGGCGTCACCGGCTCCAACCGCTCGGTCGACGACCATCGCCGGCTGGTGGAGGGCGCCATGGAGCGCTGGGGCCGGGTGGACGTGCTGGTCAACTCGGCCGGCCACGGGCCGAAGGGCCCGCTTCTCGAGATCAGCGACGACGACTGGCACCTGGGCATGGAGGTCTACCTCCTGAACGTCATCCGCCCGGCCCGCCTGGTCGCCCCGATCATGGTGGCCCAGGGCGGTGGCGCGATCATCAACATCTCGACCTTCGCCACCTTCGAGCCGGACCCGCTCTTTCCCACCTCGGGCGTCTTCCGGGCCGGGCTCGCCAGCTTCACCAAGCTCTTCGCCGACCGCTATGCCCCTGACAATGTGCGCATGAACAACGTCCTGCCGGGCTTCATCGACAGCCTGCCCGAAGCCGGGGAGCGTCGGGCGCGGATCCCGATGGGGCGCTACGGCAGGACCGCCGAGGTCTCGGGGCTGATCGCCTATCTCGCCTCCGACGCCGCCGCCTACATCACCGGTCAGAACCTGCGGATCGATGGCGGCCTCACCGCCTCCGTCTGACAGACTCGGACCGCATGAGCCGCCCGCCCTCGATCGCCCGCGCCGGCCCGGCCGATGCCGGCACCATCGCCCGGCTGATCGAGCCCGCCTTCGCCCGCCACATAGCGCCGGTCCTGGGCTCGGTCGGCCGTGTCGCGTTTCGCCTCTACGTCACCGAGAAGGCGCTCCGCCACCGCCTCGGCGAAGGTGCGACCGGCTTTCGGGCGACCTTCGACGAGGCGCTCGTCGGCTATGCCGAGCTCTGCGGCCGGGACGGCCGGATCGACGGCATCGACCATCTGGCCCTGCTCTTCACCGCCGTCGACCTGCAGGGCAGGGGCATCGCCCGCCATCTGCTCGCGGCCGTGCAGGAGCACCTGGCCGCTGCCTGCCCACCGGTCACCGACCTCACCGTCAACGCCTCGGCCTACGCGGTCCCCGCCTACCACCGCCTCGGCTTCCGCCCGACCGGCGAGGCCGGCAGGCTCCAGCACATCGTCGCCACGCCCATGCGCCTCGAGCTCGGCCGGGCGCTGGCCGATTGACCGGGGTCCCGGGGCGACCCATGTGGAGACGGTGTGGACCGGGCCCGATTGAAGGTGAAGGCATGGGCGAGGACCGACGGCTGCTCATCTTCCTCGGCAAGAATTGCGCCCTCGGCATCCTCGCCGGCTGGCTCCTGCTGGCCGGCCTGATCCGCTCCAATGTCGCGAGCCTCGGCGATCTGATCTTCGGCAACGGGCTCGAGCTCACCGCCCTCGTCCTCGTCGCCGCAGGCTTCGCCGTCACCTTCGGCAGCCTCGCCATGGGCACGGCCATCTTCCTCCTGCCGCGCGACTGATTCCGGCCACAACGGCGCATCGCCCGGCCTTCCCGTCTCTGCTACAGAACCCTCTGTCGACCAGGGAGCGGGAGAGTGGCGGATGAGTGAAGCGGGCAGGGTGCGCGAGGCGGTGGCGGTGATGGAGGACGTGGCGGCGCTCGAGCTCGCCGTCGAGGCGCTCGAGGCAGCCGGCTTCGCCGCCGGTGACATCAGCCTGCTCGCCGGCCACGACACGGTCGAAAGCAAGCTCGGCCGCATGTACCGGAAGGTCGAGGAGGCCGAGGACGATCCCGCGGCACCGCGCGCCGCCTTCGTCTCGACCCGCACGATCGCCAAGCGCGAGGACATGGTCGTGGGCTCGATGACCACCCTGCCGACGCTGGTCGCGGCCGGCACGGTGGTCGCCACAGCCGGTGTCGTCGCCGCCGCCATCACCGGCACCGCGATCGCCGGTGCGATGATCGGCACGGTCCTGGCGCGCTGGATGGACAAGCGGCACGCCGACTGGCTGGAGGAGCAGCTCGAGCGCGGCGGCATCCTGCTCTGGGTGCGGACCAGGGACGAGGCGGCCGAGCTGAAGGCGCTCGAGATCCTGGGCGAGCACGCCGCCCACGACATCCACATCCACGAGATTCCGGTAGCCGCCGGCTGAGCGGCGGGCGACCCCTCAGTCGTCCGCCACCACGAGCCGCGTGCCGCACGCCTCGAGCACCGCGGCGAGCTCGGCCGGCGGTGCGCGGTCGGTGAAGAAGGCATGGATCTGGCTCATGTCGCCGAGCCGCGCCATGGCCGGCCGGCCGATCTTGCTGTGGTCGGCGGCGAGATAGACCTTGCGCGCGTGGCTGATGATGGTCTGCGCCACCCGCACCTCGCGATAGTCGAAATCGAGCAGCGTGCCGTCGAGATCGATGGCGCTGATCCCGATCACCGCGATGTCGACGCGGAACTGGGCGATCGAATCGATCGTCGCCTCGCCGACGATGCCGCGGTCCCGCGCCCGCACGAGGCCGCCGGCCACCACCACCTGGAAGTCCTCGTTGCCGGCCAGAAGGTCGGCGACATGCAGGTTGTTGGTGATCACGCTCAGGCCCCGGTGGTCGAGCAGCGCCTTGGCGATCTCCTCGTTGGTCGTGCCGATATTGATGCAGAGCGAGGCATCGTCCGGAATATGCCTTGCGACCGTCCGGGCGATCCGCCGCTTGGCCTCGAGATGCAGCACTTGGCGGCTCGAATAGGCGATGTTGTGGACGCTCGACGGCACCGCGGCGCCGCCATGATAGCGCTGCAGGACACCCTCCGCGGCGAGCTCGTTGATGTCGCGGCGGATGGTCTGCGGCGTCACGCCGAACTCCTGGGCCAGGGCCTCGATGGTGACGAAGCCCTGGCGCTGGACCAGGGCCGTGATCTCGGCCCGGCGGCCGACGAGGTCGGTCATCGGCCGTGGGTGCGCACGCGGCCGACCGCGTCGGCCCAGCCGTCGAGCCGCCGTCGCCGCGTCGCCGGATCCAGCCTGGGGGTGAACCGGCCATCGGCGCGCCAGCTCTCGGCGATGAACGCCATGGACGGATAGAGGCCGACCGCCAGCCCGGCGAGGCAGGCGGCACCGAGAGCCGTCGTCTCGACCACCTTCGGCCGCTCCACCGGGCAGTTCAGAATATCCGCCAGGTACTGGCAGACCCAGTCATTGGCGACCATGCCGCCATCGACCCTGAGCGTCTCCGGCAGCACCCCGGCATCGGCGGCCTCGAGGTCGTCCTTCATCGCCGCCAGAAGGTCGGCCGTCTGGTAGCAGACCGATTCGAGCGCCGCCCTGACGATGTGCCGAAGACCGCTGTCCCGGGTCAGGCCGAGGATGGCGGCGCGCGCGTCGGGATCCCAGTAGGGAGCACCCAGGCCGGTGAAGGCCGGCACCAGATAGACCCCGCCGGTGTCCGGCAGGTCCCGCGCCAGGGCCTCGCTCTCGGCCGCATTGCCGATCGCCCGAAGCCCGTCCCTGACCCACTGCACGGCGGCCCCGGCGATGAAGATGCTGCCCTCGATGGCATAGGTCGTCTGGCCGTCGAGCCGGTAGGCGACGGTGGTCAGGAGCCGGTTCCGTGATGGCACCATCCGCCCGCCGGTGTTGAGCAGGGCGAAGCAGCCCGTGCCATAGGTGCTCTTGAGCATGCCGGGCTCGAAGCAGGCCTGGCCGAAGGTCGCCGCCTGCTGGTCGCCGGCCATGCCGGTTATGGGGATCGCGGCACCCAGGATCGCGGGGTCGGTGGTGCCGAAGAGCCCGCTATTGTCCTTGACCTCGGGCAGCATCGAGCGCGGGATGCGGAGCCGCTCGAGCAGCTCCGCGTCCCACGCCTGCCGGCCGATGTCGAAGAGCATGGTGCGCGCCGCGTTGGCCGCGTCGGTGGCGTGCACCGCCCCGCCGGTCAGCCGCCAGAGCAGGAAGCAGTCGACCGTGCCGAAGGCGAGCTCGCCGCGCTCGGCCCGGGCCCGGGCATCCGGCACGTTGTCGAGGAGCCAGGCCACCTTGGTCGCCGAGAAATAGGCGTCGATGACGAGCCCCGTCCGCCCCGCCACCGTCTCCGCCAGCCCGTCCGCCACCAGCTCGCGGCAGAGCGGCGCCGTGCGCCGGTCCTGCCAGACGATGGCGTTGGCGATCGGCCGGCCGCTGGAGCGCTCCCAGACGATCGCCGTCTCGCGCTGGTTGGTGATGCCGATGGCCGCGACCCGCGAGATCGGCACGGCCGCCCGCTCCAGCACCTCGCGGCAGGTCCTGAGCGTGTCGGCCCAGATATGCTCCGGATCGTGCTCGACCCAGCCATCCGCCGGATAGAGCTGCTGCAGCTCGCGCTGCGCCGTGGCGATCGGCGTGCCTGCCGCATCGAACAGGATCGAGCGGGTGCTGGTCGTGCCCTGGTCGATCGCCAGGATGAGGTCGGCCGCCATTGCTCACTCCCTCGCTGTCGCCACACGCGCAACCTAGGCTGGCGGCGGCCGCTGCGCTAGACAGGCGGGCATGAGCGAGCAATCCTCCCTGACCGAGCCGCCCCCCCTTGGCGAGCAGCCCCCCCAGGACGAGCAGGCCGGGCGCCGGGTCGTCCTCGTCGACGGCTCCGGCTACATCTTCCGCGCCTTCTTCGCGCTGCCGCCGATGACCCGGGGCGACGGCACGCCGGTCAATGCCGTCTTCGGCTTCTCGTCGATGCTCTTCAAGCTGATGCAGGACCATGCCGACGACGACATGATCGTCGTCTTCGATGCCGGCCGGATCAGCTTCAGGAACGAGATCTACGAGGCGTACAAGGCCAATCGCGACGAGCCCCCGCCCGAGCTCGTGCCGCAGTTCGCCCTGGTCCGCGACGCGGCGCGCGCCTTCGGCCTGCCCGCCGTCGAGGTCGAGGGCTTCGAGGCCGACGACCTGATCGCCACCTATGTCGATCGCGCGCGCGCCCTCGGCCGCGAGGTGGTCATCGTCTCCTCCGACAAGGACCTGATGCAGCTCGTGGCCCCCGGCGTCGCCATGTGGGACCCGATGAAGAGCCGGACCATCGGCCCGGCCGAGGTCCTGGAGCGCTTCGGCGTCGGCCCCGAGCTGGTCCAGGACTGCCTGGCCTTGGCCGGCGACAGCTCGGACAACGTGCCGGGTGTTCCCGGCATCGGCGTCAAGACCGCGGCCCAGCTCCTGAACGAGTTCGGCTCGCTCGACGAGCTGCTCGCCAGGGCGGAGACCATCAAGCAGCCCAAGCGCCGCCAGTCGCTGATCGACTTCGCCGAGCAGGCCCGCCTCTCCAAGGAGCTCGTGGCCCTTCGCCACGACGCGCCCCTGCCGATCGAGCTCGATGGCACGGTCCGCCAGCCGATCGACGCCCAGGTTCTGCTCGCCTTCCTCCAGGAGAACGACTTCCGTGCGCTGATCGGCCGGATCGAGCAGGTCGCCGACGCGGCCGCCGCCGAGCGCGAGGCCCTGGCGCGCGAGCAGGGCACGGACGGCCCGGTCTATCGGACCATCACCGACCTCGCCGAGCTCGACGCCCTGCTCGCCGAGGCCCTCGCCATCGGCCGCCTCGCCATCGACACCGAGACCACCTCGCTCAACGTGGCGAAGGCCGAGCTGGTCGGCGTCTCGCTCAGCGTCGAGCCGGGCCACGGCGCCTATGTCCCCCTCGGCCACATCGACGATTTCGGCCAAAGGCTCGAGGGCCAGCCGCCGCTCGACCAGGTGCTGGAGCGGCTCCGCCCGGTGCTCTCCGATCCCGGCACGCTCAAGATCGGCCACAACCTCAAGTACGACATGGCGGTGCTCGCCAGGCACGACGTGCCGATCACCCCCTTCGACGACACGATGCTGCTCTCCTACGTGCTCGACGGCGCCAGCCACGGCCACGGCATGGACGAGCTGGCGCGGCGCCATCTCGGCCACGAGGCCATTTCCTACGAGGATGTCTGCGGCAAGGGGGCGAAGCAGATCGGCTTCGCGCAAGTGCCGATCGAAAAGGCCACGCCCTATGCCGCCGAGGACGCCGAGGTGACGCTCCGCCTCTGGCAGCTCCTCAAGCGCCGCCTGATCGAGGAGCGCGTGACGACGGTCTACGAGAGCCTCGAGCGCCCGCTGCCGCCCATCGTGGCGGCCATGGAGGTGGCGGGCGTGCGCGTCGACCGGCAGCATCTGGAGAAGCTCTCCGCCGAGTTCGGCCAGCGCATGGCCGAGCTCGAGGAGGACGCCATCAAGCTCGCCGGCCGGCCCTTCAACCTGGGCTCGCCCAAGCAGCTCGGCGAGATCCTGTTCGACGAGATGGGCATCGGCGGCGCCAAGAAGACCAAGACCGGCGCCCATGCCACGGGTGCCGACATCCTCGAGGACCTGGCGGGCCAGGGCCACGAGCTGCCCAAAGTGATCCTCGACTGGCGCCAGCTGCAGAAGCTGACCCGCACCTACACCGAATCGCTGGTCGAGGAGATCGTCCCCCGGACCGGCCGGGTGCACACCTCCTACATGCTGGCCGCCACCTCGACCGGCCGCCTGAGCTCGACCGACCCCAACCTGCAGAACATCCCGATCCGCACCGAGGAGGGCCGCAAGATCAGGGCGGCCTTCGTGCCCGAGGACGGCCACGTCCTGGTTTCCGCCGACTACTCGCAGATCGAGCTGCGCGTCCTCGCCCACATGGCCGACATCCAGGCGCTCAAGGACGCCTTCTCGCACGACACCGACATCCACGCCGTGACCGCCGGCAAGATGTTCAAGCTGCCCGTGGAGGAGGTGTCGAGCGAGCTGCGCCGCCGGGCCAAGATGATCAATTACGGCATCATCTACGGCATCGGCGCCTTCGGCCTCGCCCAGCGCCTCGCCATCCCGCAAGGCGAGGCCAAGGCCTTCATCGACGCCTATTTCGTCGAGTACCCGGGGGTGAAGGACTACATGGAGCGGGCCAAGGCCGAGGCGCGCGAGCAGGGCCACGTCCTCACCCTCTTCGGCCGCCGCTGCTTCATCCCGGAGATCCTCTCGAAGCTGCCGGCCCGCCGCGCCTATGCCGAGCGCCAGGCGATCAACGCCCCGATCCAGGGCTCCGCCGCCGACATCATGAAGCGCGCCATGCGGCGCATCGCCCGGGCCATCGACCGGGACGGGCTCGAGGCGCGCCTGCTCCTCCAGGTCCACGACGAGCTGGTCTTCGAGGTGCCCGAGGACAGGGTCGAGCCGGTGCTGCCGGTGATAAAAAAGGCGATGGAGGAGGCGGCGGCGCTGACCGTGCCGCTGGTCGTCGAGGTCGGCGCAGGTGCGAGCTGGGGCGCCGCGCACTGACCTTCACGCGCGGGCGACCTGGCCGAACGGCCTGAGCGCCGGCGGCAGGCCACGCCAGAGGGCGATGACCCGCGCCAGCTCGGCCGTGCCCCGGGCGAGCGCGAAGAGGCGAAGATCGCCCATGCTCCAGGCGAGCAGCAGGCCGGGCAAGAGCCAGGCCACCATCCAGAGCCCGGCCACCACCAGCCGGTCGCCGAGCCGGGCCACCGTCATGCCGGCCTGCAGCACCGCCGTCGCATGCTGCAGCACGAACCAGGGCAGGAGCCAGGGCAGGAGAGCCGCGGCGGGCGCGTAGGGAGCGCCGAAGGCGAGCGGCAGGAGGCGCGGCACGACCAGGACGGCACCGATGACACCGATGGCCGCGATGATGCCGACGAGGCGAATGTCCGCCTCGAGCGCCGCCCGAAAGCCAGCCCCGGGCACGGCGGCGAGGCGGGCGAGGGCGGCCTGGCCCAGCCCGTTGGCGACGACCAGCCCGGCCACCAGGATCGCCGAGGCGAGGTAGTATTGCGCCGCCACCGCGGCACCGAAGCGGGCGCCGACCAGGAGCAGGTCGAGGCTCAGGAGGAGCTGGCTCGCCACCGTCGCCACGGCCACCGGCAGCGCCAGGCGGACCAGCGCCAGGGCACCCGGCGCACGCTCGGTCCCGGACCCGATCACCCCGAGCCAGGGCCAGGTGGCGGCAGCCGCCACCCACCAGGCGGCAAGGAAGAGAAGCGCCAGGCGCTCCGGCTCGCCGGCCAGCGGAACGGCGAGCAGCAGAAGCACGAAGACCACCGGGCGGACCAGGAGCAGCAGCCCCGCCTGGCCGGTCTGGCCCAGGGCCAGGGGCAGCCAGTCGAGCTGGAGCGCTATCGGCCAGAGGCTGGTGAGCAGGAGCGCCAGATAGGGCCAGTCGGCGATGCCGATGAGCCACGCTCCGGCCACCGCCGCCACGATCACGCCCGTGCTGACGGCGAGCCTGAGGCCGAGATAGCGACGGAGCAGCACCCGCGCGACCTCCGGCCTCGCCGCCACCTCGACGGTCAGGACCGAGCGCAGCCCCGCCTCGCCCAGATGGAGCGCCAGCCCCTGGACGGCCAGCGCCATCGACCAGAGGCCGAGGCCGGCAGGCTCGAGGCCCCGGGCGATGAGCATGGTAGCCAGAAAGCCGAGCCCGGCGGCGAGCGCCCGGCTGCCGCCCATGGAGACGAGGCGGCCGAGCGTGGCGGGCGGCAGCGCCGACCGCAGGCTCCGGCCGAGCGTGGCGATCACACGGCCTGGAGCCGCCGGTAGAGGTGGACCACCTCGCTCATGATCGTGTCCTCGTCGAGCCGGTCGACCCGGCTGCCCTGCCGATAGCCGCCCATCCGGATCAGGCGGCCGGCCGCCTCGACCGCATCGGCGAGCGCCTTGGGATCGGGATCGCGCAGGAAGCCCGAAAGCCCCTCGTCGAGCCAGTCGCCGACATCACCGACATCGGTCGCGACCACCGGGCGCATCGCCTTGATAGCCTCCTTGACCACGGTGGGCGAGGCCTCGTAGCGGCTGGTCAGCAGAAGAATGCCGTGCTCGGCCAGCACGCGCGGCACCTCGTCGTGCGGCACCCGGCCGACCCAGGTCAGGCGCTCCCGGGCGGGCGAGCGGGCGATGCGGCGGATCAGGTCCGGGCTGTCCTCGCCCTCGCCGACGATGGTGAGGGTGAAGTCCAGGCCGCGCGCCGCCAGCTCCTCGAGGGTGGCGACGGCGAGCGGCACGTTCTTCTGGTGGCTGATGCGGCCGAGCAGGACGAGGCGATGCGCCAATGCCGGATCGGGCGGCGCGGCGGTGCCGTCCGCGAAGATCTTGCCGTCGAAGGCCGCCGGGATGACGCTGGCGGCGGCGAAGGGCGCCGGCTCCACCGACTCCCCGAGCGACTGGCGGTCGCGGCCGCTGACGCAGATGATCGCGTCGGCGAGCCGCACCGCCCGCCGCTCGAGCAGCAGCATGGCGCGGCGGATCGGCCGGCCGCAGCGGCCGAGCCAGCCCTCGAGCACCCGGCCGCTGACATTGTGGTAGCTGATCAGCACCCGGCCCTGCTCGGGGCAGATGAGCAGCTTGGGCCAGGCGGCGTAGTTGCGATGGAAATGAAAGACGTCGGCGGCCTGGAACTCCTTGCGGTTGCGCCAGAACCAGAGCCAGAGGCCGAGGAAGAAGCGCAGAAAATTGGAGCTCTCCGAGACATAGGTGATGTGCGGCGCCTCCCGCTCCCGCTGCAGGCGGGCGGCGACGAGGTGGAACTCGAGGCCCGACTTGAGCAGGGCCCGATGCAGGCCGCGAAAATGCTCGGCCCCGCCGCCCTGGTCCTGGGCCAGGGGGTCGTTGTTGTAGAAGACGTAGATCACGGGCCGATCCTCTCGGCTGCGGCGGCCGGGGCCATGTCCGGTCCCTGGTCCTGCACCAACGCCAGAACGGTCTCGAGCGTGCGCGCCACCGGCCCGTTATTGTCGACGATGGGCATGCCGAAGCGCCCCGCCAGGCGGCGATAGAGCAGCCGGCGGCGATGGAAGTGCCGGTCGAGCAGCGCATCCGGGCGCTGGTCCTGGATGCGCAGCGGATGCCGCTCGATCAGGACCACGAGGCGCGGCCGCGGCAGCAGGGCCACCAGCAGCGGGCCCAGCCGGTCGATGACGACATCGTCGAGGCCCGTGTCGATCGCGAGGTCGACCAGCGTGTCGAGGACGCAGCGGTCGCCCAGGATGGGCTTGCGCCGCCCGAGATGGTAGCGCCAGACGATGTCGATCACCTGGTCGACCGCCTGCAGCGCCAGGAACGGCCAGGCGAGCCAGGGCCGGCCGACGAAATCATGGTAGCCGATCCGGATCCCGCCGGTCTCGACCTTGTAGTTGTGGCCGGTCAGCCGGGCGAGGGCCAGAAGCGGCTTCGAGAGGTAGTTGCGAAAGCGGCTCCAGACATGCCGGTTGGCGATCCCCGCCTCGGCGAAATGCCGACGCAGGTGCTCGACCAGGAAGCTCTTGCCGGTGCCGTCGACGCCGCAGAGCGCCACGAGGCGCTGGGGCAAAGGCGGCGGCGCCGGGGCCGCCAGCAGCGCCGCCACGGCGGCGGGCCAGGAGGTCCAGCGGGCCGGATCGATCGCGACCGTCGGCGCCTGCCGGCGCAAGGCCCGGATCAGCGCGTGCGGCAGCTCGTCCGGCTGCCTCGCGACGATGCCGCCCAGGGCCAGCACCTGCTCGCTCACGCCGGGCGCATCGAGCGTGATCACCGGCCGGCCGGTGAGCCCCGCCTCGATGACCACGAGCGGCACCTCCGAGACCGGCGCCTGGAACGGCAGGAGGAACGCGTCGATTCCGGCCAGCGCATGGGCCAGCTCGGCCGCGCCCAGCATGTCGGTCGTGACCTCGATCCGCCCCCGGGCCGGGCTCCGCGCGATCCGCTCGAGAAAGCGCCGCATCACCAGGGCCGGCACGTCCGGCCGGAGCAGCATCGAGAGCCGTGCGTCGAGGCCCCGCGCCACCGCCGCCTCGAAGGCGGCGAGGGCGAGATGCGCCCCGCGCAGCGCCAGAGGCGGCCCGAGATAGCCCACCACCGGCACGGCCTCGGGCAGGAGCCGGTGCGGCCGAAGCGCCAGAGGCGGGGCTTCCACCTGCGGCCGCAGCAGGGCGCCGGGCGGCAGGCCGATGGCGCGAAAGCGCTCGCGGCCCGCCTCGCTCAGATAGATCGGGCGAACGGCGCCGGAGCGGTGATAGCCCGCCCGCACCAGGCGCTTGGGCAGGAGGGCATTGAGCAGGGGAAGGCCGATCAGCCGCCGCTCGCGCCAGAGCTCGGGGAGCCCGACGCCCAGGATCTCCCGCATGCGCAGAAGCGGGCTCGCGACGATCAGCTCGGTCGGCGCGCCCAGATCCAGCCGCCCCATGCGGGCGAGCTCGGCGGCACCGGTCACCAGATAGATGCGCGCCGGGCCGAGCTCGCGGGCGAAGCGGCGAAGGCCCGGCGTCGGTCGGCCGCGCTGCATCAACCGGCCGAGATCGCGCACGGCATAGGGTGCGACCGGCGGGGCCGGGTCCGCCGGCTCGCCGAAGTCCGTGGCGATGGTGACCAGCCGCCCCTGCGCCGCCAGCCCCTGGGCCAGGCCGTGCGCCACGTGCCAGGGCTGGCGCCGCCGCTTCGCCGAATCGAAGCCGAAGCAGACGACCAGGTCGTGCGCCTGCACGGCGGCGACCTGCCGCACCTCGTTCATGCCGCGAGCCGCTCGATGCGGCCGTAGCGGTGGACCAGCCGGCCCACCACATCGTCCCAGTCGAACCGCGTCTCGACCAGCCGCCGCGCCGAGACCGCCATGGCCGCCGCCGCCTGCGGATCGGCGAGCACGCCGGCGATCCTGGTGGCGAGATCGAGCGGGCCCGGCTCCGTCATGATGCAGGGCCGCGGCGCCGGCAGCTCCGTCGCGAGCCCGGTCGCCGTCGTCACCACGGGTGCCCCGGCCGCCATGGCCTCGAGCAGGGTCAAGGGGCCGCTCTCGTAATCGGCCGGGTTGACGAAGACCGCCGCCCGGTGGAGCGCCTCGAGCAAGGCAGGGCCGTCGAGAAAGCCCAAGAAGCGCACCCGCTCGGCGATGCCGAGGTCCCGTGCCTGCGCCTCGAGCCGCGCGCGCAGCGGCCCCTCGCCGGCCAGCTCCAGCCGCAGCCGGCCGTCGCCGAGACAGGCGAAGGCGTCGAGCAGCCGCGCCAGGCCCTTGCGATAGCCGAGCCGGCCGACATAGAGCACGCTCCGCCGCCCGTCCGCATCCGCGCGGCGCGGTCCGCCGCGGAACGGAAAGGCCGCCATATCGACGCCATTGCCGATCACCTCGACCTCCCGGCCGACGAGGCGGTAATGCCGGGCGAGCTCGTCCCGGACAGCCCTCGAGACCGCCACCAGCGCTGCCGCGTCCCGGATCTGCGCGTGCTCGTAAGCCTGGCTGAAGAGCCGCGCATTGGCCTTGATCAGCGCCGCCTTCAGGCCCAGCTCGCCGATCGCCGCCGTGTCGCTCAAAAGCGGGCTGTGGAAGGTCACGATCCGTCGCTTGCCGGTGCGCAAAGGCGGCAGCAGCGGCAGATGGAGATGCAGCACGTCGCAGCCGTCCGCACCCTGGTCGAGCCAGCGCTGCAGCACGAGCCGCAGCGCTTCCTGGTGCAACGGCCGGACCGGCAGGTAGGGAAAGAGCCGGACCGGCACACCCTCGACCTCGAGCGACTGCCAGCGCAGGCCGTGGCCCTTGGCGATGATCAGGGGCGCGATTCCGCGGCCCGGCAGGCGCTTCGCGATCTCCAGCACATGGCGGCCGATGCCCTCGCGCGGCGGCATGACATTGTTGGTCAAAAGCCCGACCCGCATGGTCTTCAGCCTGCTCCAGCCAGGGTGCCTGATGGCCGCCGCCAGTAGAAGTCCTGGCCGCTCAAAAGCGCCTTGACGCGGCGCGGCAGCCGCGCCCCGGCCATGCCGAGCCGGTAGCCGGCATAGCGGCTGGCGGTGTGCAGGAGCGCATAGGGCAGGAGCCCCGGCGCCTCCCTGGCGAGCGTCGCCAAGAGCTCCTTCGTGTAGGCCAGCCCGCGCGCCTCGTCGCGCTGGCGGCCGAGGAGGAGATGGCGGTAGGGGCGCCTGGCATGGCCGATGTCGAACTGTCGGCGGAAATCGGCGACCAGCCCGCTGCCGTGGCTGTGGTGGACGGTCGCCTCGGCGACATAGGCGATGCGGTGGCCGAGCTCGAGCAGCCGCGCCGTGGCGATCGTTTCCTCGCTGACCAGGGTCGCGGGAAAGCCGCCGATCTCGTCGAGCGCCGCATTCACCCAGGCAGCACAGCTGTTCGAGCAGAAATGCGTGTAGGCGCCGAACGTGGGCCAGTCGGCGAGCGAGCGGAGCTGGCTCTGGGCCGGATAGTTGAACGTGCGGTTGAAGGCCTCGATCCGGTCGGCCCCGGGCCTGGGCAGCTGGCGGCCATAGGCGATCGAGGCCCGGCCGTCCCGCAAGGGGGCGGTGAGCAGCTCGAGGAAGTCGCTGCCGGTGGCATGCGCGTCGGGCGTCAGCATCACCGTGATCGCCGTGCCCAGCCGCCGCCGCGCGGCCTCGCGCGTCCGCCCGTGATCGAAGCTCTCCCTCGAGATCGTCCAGGTCTCGACCCCGAGATCCCAGGCCTTCTCGACCGTCCCGTCATGCGAGCTGGTGTTGACGACCAGGATTTGCGGGCGGAGCGGCGAGGCCAGCAGCGGGAAGAGGCAGCCCTCGAGCAGATGGCGCGCACGGTGGGTGACGACGACGACGCCAATGCTGGGCTGAACCATGCGCCTGCTCCAAGGCAAGGGATTTTGGCCGCGGCCGGACGACGGAAGGGGCCCGTGGATGATGCGAAGAATCCTGATACAAATCAACCATAAATAGAAAATTCATCAGGCCGCCTGCTCCATCCAGCCCCGTGCCCGGGCGCGATGGTGCAGCGCGAGCCGATCCCAGCTCCGCTCCTGCGCCGCGCGATCGAAAAGCGCCGGCAGAGGCTCCGTGTTGAACCGGCAATGCGGCTCGCCGTCCGCTGCCTCGCCTGCCGGATGGTCGCCCAGGGCGACATGGCAGGCTGCGCCAAGGCGCGGCCGCATCTCGCGCGCCAGCCGCTCGGCGAAGGCAGCGCAGCTCTCGACATGGCCGCTCGGGTTGGCCCGCCCGCCCGCGGCCGGCCGCAGCCGCCCGAGGGCGAGCCCGGCGTAATGCGCCGCGAGGAGGTCGATCGGGACGAAGTCCCGCACCCGCTCCGGATGGCGCAGCCTGGGCACCTCGCCCGCCTGCCAGGCACGCAGCAGGTGCTCGGCGAGGCCGCCCGCCTGGAAGGCGCCGAACGGGCTCGGCAGCGTGATCTTGAGCAGCTCGATGCCGCGGGCGGCGGCCGCGTGGCGCACCAGGCTCGCCGTCAGCGTCTTGGCGAGCCCGTAGGCGCCGATCGCCTCGAGCGGCCGGTCGCCGTCGCCCTCGTCCGCCTCGAACACGCTGCCGGTCAGCACCACCCGACGAAGGCCGCGGCGCCGCAGCCGGTCCAGCACGGTCTCGATGTTGGCGGTGTTGGCCCGGGCCGCAGCCAGCGCATCGTAGTCCCGGCGGCGGAAATCGCCGACCTCGGCATGGTGCAGGCAGAGCACGTCGAAGGGCCCGGCGGTCGCCACGAGCTCGAGAAACCCCGCGCCGCCGAAGGGCAGCTCGAAGCGGGTCGAGGCCAGCCGTGCCACCCGCTCGATCCGCAGCCGCCGAAGGGCGTCGTAGCTGCCGGGATGGCCGCGCGCCACCGCCGTGACCTCGGCCCCCGCCGCCACCAGCGCCCGCGCCAGCCAAAGCCCGCTGAAGCTGCTCGCCCCGGTCAGGAGAACCCGCATCACATGGGCTCGCCCGCCGCCTCTGGCAGGGTCCGCCAGAGCCGTTTTGGATCGAAGGCCGGGTGGCTGCGATCGCGCGCCGAGACGATCGAGGGCGCCATCGGCCAGTCGATGCCGATCGCCGGATCGTCGAAGGCGATGCCCCGGTCGAGACCGGGGTCGTAGGCCGCCGTCACCAGATAGGTCACCAGCGTGCGGTCGGTCAGCGTCAGAAAGCCGTGGGCGAAGCCGGGCGGCACCACCAGAAGCCGCCGGTTGGCCTCGGAAAGCTCCATCCCGCGCCAGCGCCCGAGGGTCCGCGAGCCCGGCCGCGCATCGACGATCACGTCGAAGACGGCGCCGGCAACGCATTGGACGAGCTTGGTTTCCTGGGCACGCCCCACCTGCAGGTGCAGCCCGCGCAGCGTGCCGGCCCGGGCGCTGAACGAGTGGTTGCCCTGGGCGATCCGGCAGTCGAAGCCCTGGCGGGCGAGCGTCTCCCTGCAGAAGGCGCGGGCGAAAAAGCCGCGCTCGTCCTCGTGCGGCTCGCAGGCGAAAAGGGCCGCCGCCGCCAGGGGGCGCTCGATCAGCCGCATCAGCGGGCGAGCTCCCGCTCGCTGGGGCCGAGCCAGGGGCTCGAGCCCGCCTCGTAGAGCGCTGCCACCCGGTCGCGGTCGGCGACCGTGTCGACGCAGGACCAGAAGCCCGTGTGCCGATAGAGCTCGAGCTCGCCATCGGCGGCCAGCCGCTGCAGGGGCTGCCGCTCGAGCACGCAGCCCTCGTCATTGTCGAGATAGTCCAGAAAGCCCCGGCGAAAGAAGAAGTAGCCGCCATTGATCCAGTGCTGCTCGTCGACCGGCTTCTCGGCGAAGCCCCGCAGCTCGCCCTCGGCCATCTCGAAGCGGCCGAACTGGCAGGGCGGGTTGACCGCGAGCACCGTGCCGATGCGGTCGTGCCTCTTGTGGAAGGCGAGCTCGGCGCCGAGATCGGCATCGGTCAGGCCGTCGCCATAGGTGATGGCGAAATGCTCGGCGTCGCCCAGGTAGCGCGCCGCCGCCCGGGCGATCCTCGCACCCGTCATGGTCGCCTTGCCGGTCTGGGCGATGGTGACGTGCCAGTCGGGCGCACCCGCCGACTGGTGATAGGCGACCTCCCGGGTGGCGAGATCGATGCTGAAATCGTTGGCGATCCCGGCGAGGTCGAGGAAGTAGCTGCTGATCACGTCGTGGCGATGGCCGGTGCAGAGGATGAACCGGCGAAAGCCGAAGCGCCGGTAGGTGCGCATGATGTGGGTGACGAGCGGCTGGTCGCCGACCTCGATCAGAGGCTTGGGCCGGAGCCTTCCGGCCTCGCCGAGCCGGGTGCCCTGGCCGCCGCAGAGGATGAAGACGGGCGTGCTGTCAGGCATGGAGGTGGGCTTCGAGACGCTGCCCGCCCGCCGGCCGGCTCCAGCCCAGGGCGTCGCCCGGCGCCGCCAGATCCGCGAAGCGCTCGATCTGGTCGAGGACGAACCGCCCCGAAGCCTCCTGCTCGAGCCGCCGGTAGCCCTCGGCCGTCCAGTCGACAGCGGTGGCCGTGTCCAGCCGGGGCCGCCACCCCAGCCGCTCGATCGCGGCGGTCGGATCGAGCCTGAGGATCGGCGTCTCGTGGCCGCCCGCCCGCGGCACCGCCGCCCAGGCCCCGCCCAGCCGGGCCACCAGCCGGTCGGCGACGTCGCGCACCGGCCAGGGTGCTTGCACCGGGCCGAAGTTCCAGGCCCCGGCGAAGCTGCGGGGCGTCGTCGCCAGCGCCTGGGCCAGGAGCAGGTAGCCGTGCACGGCGTCCAGCACGTGCTGCCAGGGGCGGATCGCGTCGGGATGGCGCAGCGACACCGTCCGCCCGGCGGCGATGCCGCGCACCAGGTCCGGCACCAGCCGGTCGGCGGCGAAATCGCCGCCGCCGATGACGTTGCCGGCCCGGGCCGTGGCGAGGCCGATGCCGTCCTCGGGCGAAAGATAGCAATGCCGGTAGGTTTCGGCGATGATGTCGGCGCAGGCCTTGCTGGCGCTGTAGGGCTCCACCCCGCCCAAGGGATCGGCCTCGCCGCGCGGCTCGCTCGAGGGCCGGTAGGCCTTGTCGCTGGTCACCACCACCATGGCGCGCAGGTCGGGGGCGCGGCGGGCCGCCTGGAGGATGTTGAGCGTGCCCTGGATGTTGGTGTCGAAGGTGTCGAGCGGCCGCTTCAGCCCGTCGAGCACGACCGGCTGCGCCGCCAGGTGAAAGACGATCTCGGGCGAGCTCGCCACCACCAGATGCTCGAGCCGGGCCCGGTCGCGCACGTCGCCGGTGACGTTGAGCAGCCGCCGGTCGAGCCCGGCCAGGGCGAACAGGCTGGCGGGCGACGGCGGCGGGTGGGCCACCCCCACCAGATCGGCGCCGAGCTCGCTCAACCAGGCGGCGAGATAGCTCCCCTTGAAGCCTGTGTGGCCAGTCACGAGAACACGACGGTTCAACCAGAAAGTCGGATCGATCTTTGTCATGTCATTGGTTTTCCGAGGTTTCTTTCTTGGCGGGCGACGCAAGTCTGATCGGTGTATTTCAACCTATGAGTTAGTTGGTTGAAAATCAAGCATTTGCGCAGCGACCGTCGCGCAATCCGTCGCCGGGCCCGCCGATGCGGCCGCTGATCGTCCACCACCCGGCCTATGTGGCGCCGCTGCCGGCCGGCCACCGCTTCCCCATGCCCAAGTTCGGCGCCCTCTTCGCCCTGCTCCGGGCCAGGGGCCTCGCCCCCGACGCACGCTTGCGCGAGGCCGTGGCGGCGAGCCCCGCCGAGCTGACCCTCGCCCACGACCCCGCCTATGTGGCGGCCGTGCTCGGCCGGACACTCGGCGCCATCGAGCTTCGCCGGCTCGGCCTGCCCTTGACCTCGGCCGTGGTCACCCGCAGCCGGGCCGCCGTCGGCGGCACGCTGCTCGCGGCCCGGCTCGCCTTGGCGCACGGCCTCGCCTGCAACACCGCCGGCGGCAGCCACCATGCGTTCGCCGGCTTCGGCGCCGGGTTCTGCGTCTTCAACGATGTCGCCGTGGCCGCCCGGGCGCTGCTCGCCGAGGGCGCCGTGCGGCGGGTCGTGGTCATCGATCTCGACGTCCACCAGGGCGACGGCACGGCGGCGATCCTGGGGTCGGATCCGGCCGTCTTCACCCTGTCGGCGCATTGCCGGACCAACTTCCCGGCGCGCAAGGAACGCAGCACCCGCGATCTCGCCCTCGACCCCGACATGGGCGACCGCGCCTACCTCGCCGCCGTCGAGCCCCTGGTCGAGGCGGCGCTCGAGGCGTTTCGCCCCGATCTGGTCTTCTACAATGCCGGCGTCGACCCGCACATCGACGACCGCCTCGGCCGCCTCGCGCTCACCGACCAGGGCCTGGCATCGCGCGATGCCGCCGTGCTCGAGGCCTGCCGCCGGCGGTCACTGCCGCTCGCCGTGGTCGTCGGCGGCGGCTATGCCCGGGACGTCGCCACCGTCGCCGCCCGCCACGCCCTCCTCCACGAGGTCGCGGCCGATCTCGGCCACTGGTGAGGAGAGGGGTCTACGGCGCGGCTGTCGTGACCACCCGCCGCCCCGGCCGGCTGCGCCTCGGCAGGAAGATGGTGAGCACGCCCAGGATCGGCAGATAGGCGCAGATCCGATAGACGAACTCGATGCCCCGGGCATCGGCGAGGAAGCCGAGCCCGGCCGCGGCGAGGCCGCCGACGCCGAAGGCGAAGCCGAAGAAGAGCCCGGCGATCATGCCCACCCTTCCCGGCACCAGCTCCTGCGCGTAGACGATGATGGCGGGGAAGGCCGAGGCCAGGATGACGCCGATGCAGACCGAGAGCACCCCGGTCCAGAAGAGATCGACATAAGGCAGGGCCAGGGTGAAGGGCAGGACCCCCAGGATCGAGACCCAGATCACCCAGAGCGGCCCGAGCCGGTCGCCGATCGGCCCGCCGATCACCACCCCGACCGCCATCGCCCCCAGGAACACGAACAGCATGATCTGCGACTCCTGCGTCGTCAGGCCGAAGCGCTCGATCAGGAAAAAGGTGTAGTAGCTGGTGATCGCGGCCGTGTAGAAGTTCTTGGTCGCGACCAGGATCGCCAGAACCACGATCGCCATGGTCACCCGCCGCCGCGACAGCCCGGTGGCGACGAGCGGCGCCACCCGCCCCGCATGGGCCCTGCGGTAGCGCCCGTACCAGGCCCCGACCTGGCTCAGGATCACCATGCCGAGGAGCGCCGCGAGCGCGAACCAGGCGATGCTCGGCCGGCCCAAGGGCACGACGATGAAGGCCGCGAGCAGGGGCCCCGTCGCACTCCCCGCATTGCCGCCCACCTGGAAGAAGGACTGCGCCGCCCCGTACTTGCCGCCCGAGGCGAGCCGCGCCACCCGGGACGCCTCCGGATGGAACACCGCCGAGCCCACGCCGATCAGCGAGGCGCCGAGAAGCAGCATCGGATAGCTCGAGGCCGTGGCCAGGAGGAGAATGCCGCAAAGCGTCGAGCCCATGCCGACCGGCAGCGACTGCGGCACCGGCCGCTTGTCCGTATAAAGCCCGATCAAGGGCTGCAGGAGCGACGCCGTCACCTGGAAGACCAGCGTCATCAAGCCGATCTGCCAGAAGTCCAGGCTGAACTCGTCGCGCAGCAGGGGGTAGATCGCCGCCAGCAGCGACTGCATCACGTCGTTCAGGAAATGGCAGAGGCTGACCCCCACGATCACCAGATAGGCCGCCCGCTCGGCGCTCTCCTCCTCGACCAGACCCTCGCGCACCGCCATGACCCGAACCGCCCCCAACACCCGTTCCAACACCGCCACGGAGCGACGACCAGAGGCCGCTTGTCAAGGGGCGGCGGCGGGTGTGGGAAGCGGGTTCAGCCGTTGGCTGCGACCCGGCCACAGGGATGTCCGCCATCCAGCCTGGAAGCCACCGAGCACCTCGCCGGCCAAGGTCGAACGCGGTCAGCGCGGGTGGCGGCACGCTCCCGGCCGCCGGGCCCCGATCCGGCCGCCGACGCCCAGACGGCGCCTGCCAGATTCCGCCAGGCGCACCGCCCTCCATGACCAGAGCCCGGCCGGTCAAAGAAAGCCGCATGGGCGCTGCGGAGACAGCCGCCGAGGCGACGCTCAGCGCGTATCTCGGGCGGTGAGCGGCACCGGCGCCGGACCAGGACGAGGGCAGGGGCGGGAGAAGAACCCGGGAAGGCACGCCTTCCCGGACCCATCCGGTCTTTTGGTGTGGTGGCGGCTGGCGCGGCGGTTCGGACCCGAAAGCTGCATCGATCCTCTCGCAGTTGACGGCGTCAGAGGCCAATGGACCTGCCTCCGGCAAACCCGAGGCGGCTCACGGCAACCCAGCGAGCCATCGGGGGTCGATCCCCGCGTGAGCGGGGGAGCCTCAGGGATTCGAGCCAGTCGAGGCTATCGACGAGGTCGATCCCCGCGTGAGCGGGGGAGCCAGTGGCTGATGACCAGCAGGATCACCGGCTACGGGTCGAGCCCCGCGTGAGCGGGGGAGCCGGACGGATGCCTCGTTTGCTCCCACCATTGCGGGGTCGATCCCCGCGTGAGCGGGGGAGCCTGCTCGGCCGAGGCGATATAGGCGGCGACATCGGGTCGATCCCCGCGTGAGCGGGGGAGCCGGCATCACGCCGGGGCCCGACCTCTCGGCGACGGGTCGATCCCCGCGTGAGCGGGGGAGCCGAATACTGCCGTGCAGCTTCAGGACTATGTGAAGGTCGATCCCCGCGTGAGCGGGGGAGCCGCTCGCCCAATGGTGATCCCTGCTATGCAGTCGGGTCGATCCCCGCGTGAGCGGGGGAGCCGGGGTGGTGATCGGGACCACCCGCTGAAGCCCGGGTCGATCCCCGCGTGAGCGGGGGAGCCGGCCAGTGCGGGGGGGTCCTGGGCGAGCCGGGGGGTCGATCCCCGCGTGAGCGGGGGAGCCGCGCGGCGCCTTACGCTTAACGGTGCGCCCTCGGGTCGATCCCCGCGTGAGCGGGGGAGCCGGCACGCTCCGTGACGAGGACTTGCTCGCGACGGGTCGATCCCCGCGTGAGCGGGGGAGCCATCGACGAGCCGCAGGGCCTGGTCGTCCAGGACGGTCGATCCCCGCGTGAGCGGGGGAGCCGATTCGAGGTTGTCGATGATGGCACCGGCCGCGGGTCGATCCCCGCGTGAGCGGGGGAGCCGGTCGGCGTCTGACGCTGCCGCATGGCACGGTGGGTCGATCCCCGCGTGAGCGGGGGAGCCCATCTCTCATCTCCCTTGTTGGCCCTCGGGCCGGGTCGATCCCCGCGTGAGCGGGGGAGCCTCGGCTTCCGTCTGCTGTCGTGCAGGCTTGCGGGGTCGATCCCCGCGTGAGCGGGGGAGCCAAGTGCGCCGAAGCCGCGGCGCTCAGGGCGGCGGGTCGATCCCCGCGTGAGCGGGGGAGCC
>CAYMTA010000022.1:0-52609 GCA_964393275.1 uncultured Geminicoccaceae bacterium
ATCAGGAAGCAGCCCAACGTCTACGCCGAGATCTCGGCGATCTACTACCGGCGCTGGCAGTTCTACAACGTGATGCTGGCGATCGAGGAGTACCAGGTCGCCGACAAGGTCTTCTTCGGCAGCGATTTCCCGTTCTCGACGCCCCTGGAGGGCATCGAGCTGACGCGGGCCGTGCTCGAGATCGGCGGCGCCGGCGGGATGCCCCGGGTCGCCGGCGAGACCGTCGAGCGGATCATCGCGAGCGATCCCTTCGCCCACTGGTGGCATGGCGGGCCGGCGGCCGCCCGGCCGCGCGGCTGAAGCTCAGTCGGAGTCGCCGTTCAGGGTGAAGCCCACCTTCAGCATCACCTGCCAGTGCGCGATCTTGCCGTCCTCGATGACGCCCCTGGTCTCCACGACCTCGAACCAGCGCAGGCCCTTCAGCGTCTGGCTGGCGCGGCCGATGGCGTTCCTGGTCGCATCCTCGATGCTTTCCGGCGAGGAGCCGACGAGGTCGATAACCTTGTAGACGTGCTTGCTCATGGACGAGCCTCCCTCGGTGGACTGACGCAGTCTATCCCGAACCGGACGACCACACCAAGCCCCGGGCCGTCAGCCGGGGAGCCCCAGGAGAACCTTTGCGATCGCCCGGCGTTCCCGGGCGATGTCGCCCTCGGCCACCGGGCGGCCGGCGCGACGGTACCAGTAGCCGGCATTGGCGAGGTCGCCCTCCTCGCGGTGCAGGTGGGCGTGGACCCAGGCATGGGCCGGGTCGGCCTCGTCCCGCTGGACGATCGCATGCGCCCGCCGCCAGTCGCCCTTGGCGGCGAGCCACAGGGCCTCGAGCGGGCCGCCGAGGCCGGCGGGCGGGGCGGAGGCCGCGAGGCTGGCCTCGAACTCCTCGGGGGTCATGGTCGCATCTCCTTTGCCGGGTGCATCAACGCTGGCGAAAGCGCCAGAGGACGAGGCCGCTCAGCACGATGATCGAGGCGCCGAGCCAGGTCCAGCCGTCCGGGAAGTCGCCGAAGACGAGCCAGCCGAGGATCGTCGCCGTGACCAGCGAGAGGTAGGTGAAGGGGGCGAGGCTGGCGGCCGGGGCGAAGTCGTGCGCCCGGGTCAGGAGCAGGTGCCCGGTGCAGGCGGCGGTGCCGACCGCCAGGAGCAGGAGCGCCTCGCCGGGCGTCGGCCAGACCCAGACGAAGGGCATCAGCAGGCAGAGGGCGCCGCCGGCGACGAGCGAGGTGATGGAGAGCGTGACGTCGGCCGGGCTCGTGCCGGCGAGCTTGCGGGTGATGACGAGGTAGAGGGAGAAGCAGAGACCGGCGCCGAGCGGCAGCAGGGCGGCGATGTCGACGCCGCTGCTGCCGGGGCGGATGATGACGAGGGCACCGGCGAAGCCGAGCCCGACCGCGGCCCATTCGGCCCGGCCGACCCGCTCGCCGAGCAGCCAGGGCGAGAGGGCGGTGACGGCGAGCGGGGCGATGAAGATGAGGGACAACGCGTCGGCGAGCGGCACCACCCTGACGCCGGTGACGAAGAGCAGGTTGGCGGCGAGGATGGCCAGCGACCTCGCCACCTGCAGGCCCGGCCGGGCGGTGCGCAGCGCGCCCCGGCCGCGGCGCCAGAGGACCACGGGCACGAGCAGCACGGCATTGCCGAAGAACCGGGCCCAGGCGATCTGCAGGACCGGCAGGCTGGCGACCAGGTATTTGGCCATCGCGTCGTTGATCGGCATGATGATCTGGACGACCAGCATCATCGAGATGCCGACCGCGGCACCGCCGGCGAGGCGGGCGGCCGGCGCCCGCACCTCAGCCCGCACGAGCCGACCGCCGCCGGGGCCGCGTCGCGCATTGAACTGGTGCGCGAAAGCCGTCATGATGCCCGGCGAGCAATGGCCCTCGAGGCATCGCCCGTCCGGGCGGCGACGGGGGCAGCGGGCTCGCAATCAGGGGAAACGGTTCGGCCCGCCAGGTCATCGGGGTCGGCGCCGAGGCAGGATCGGGAAAAGAGCACATGGCTTCCGTCGACGTTCGCAAGGTGGAGAAGTTCTTCGGCACGGTGCAGGTTCTGCACGGCGTGTCGATCGATATCGAGGATGGCGAGTTCGTCGTGCTCGTGGGCCCCTCGGGCTGTGGCAAGTCGACCCTGCTCAGGATGATCGCCGGGCTCGAGGAGATCAACCGCGGCGAGATCGCGATCGGCGGGCGGGTGGTCAACACCGTGCCGCCCAAGGACCGCGACATCGCCATGGTGTTCCAGAACTACGCCCTCTACCCGCACATGACCGTGCAGCAGAACATGGCGTTCTCGCTCAAGCTCGCCAAGGCGCCGAAGAGCGTGATCGAGGAGCGGGTCAACCGCGCCGCCGACATTCTCGGCCTGCGCGAGTATCTCAGCCGCTATCCCAGGCAGCTCTCGGGCGGCCAGCGGCAGCGCGTCGCCATGGGCCGCGCCATCGTCCGCGACCCGCAGGTCTTCCTCTTCGACGAGCCGCTCTCCAACCTCGACGCCAAGCTGCGGGTGCAGATGCGCTCGGAGATCAAGGAGCTGCACCAGCGGCTCAAGACCACGGCCGTCTACGTCACCCACGACCAGATCGAGGCCATGACCATGGCCGATCGCATCGTCGTCATGCAGGGCGGCCATGTCGAGCAGGTCGGAGCGCCGCTCGATCTCTACGACCGGCCGGCCAACCTCTTCGTCGCCGGCTTCATCGGCTCGCCCTCGATGAACTTCATCCAGGCGCGGGTCGACCGCAAGAACGGCTCCGCCGTGGCGGTCGCCGCCGACGGCAGCCGCCTGCCGCTGCCGGCGGATTCCGGCGGCCGGGACGGGCAGGAGGTCGTCTACGGGATTCGCCCCGAGCATCTCAGGCTGGTGCCGGAGGCCGAGGGCGAGGGGATCGCCTCGGCCGAGGTCGTCGTGGTCGAGCCGACCGGCGCCGAGATCCTGGTCATCACGAGGTTCGCCGGCAACGAGGCGCAGGCGGTCTTCAGGGATCGGCACCCGCTTCGTCCAGGCGACCGGATCGGCCTCTCCCCGATCCTCGAATCCGTGCACGTCTTCGACAAGGCCTCGGGCCAGCGCCTGGGGCACTGAGGATCTGAGGCTTCGAGAACGCGCGATCGGCGAACGCCGGTCGCGCGTTTTTCATGGTCCGGAGCGGCGCTACTCGACCGTGACGGACTTGGCGAGATTGCGCGGCTGGTCGACGTCGGTGCCCTTGAGCACCGCCGTGTGGTAGGCGAGAAGCTGGATCGGCACGGTGTAGAGCAGCGGGGCCACGAAGGGGTCGACCTCGGGCAGGACGAGGCTGTGCGCCGCGTAGCCGCCCAGGGCCGCGACCCCGGCGGCGTCGCTGATCAGGATCACCCGGCCGCCACGCGCCACGACCTCCTGGAGGTTGCTCGCGGTCTTCTCGAAGAGCGCGTCCGTCGGCGCCACGACGACCACCGGCACGGTGTCGTCGATGAGGGCGATGGGCCCGTGCTTGAGCTCGCCCGCGGCATAGCCCTCGGCGTGGATGTAGCTGATCTCCTTCAGCTTCAAAGCACCTTCCAGCGCGATCGGGTACATCATGCCGCGGCCGATATAAAGCACGTCGCGGGCGTCCTGAATGCTCAGGGCGATGCGGCGGACGGCCTCGTCGTGCTCGAGCGCCTGGAGCATCAGCGCCGGCACCTCGTCGAGCGCCTTCACCAGCCGCGATTCCTCGGCCGGATCGAGCCGGCCGCGCGCCTTGGCGCAGCCGAGCGCCAGGCAGGCGAGCGTGGCGAGCTGGGTGGTGAAGGCCTTGGTCGAGGCGACGCCGATCTCCGGCCCGGCGAGCGTGCGCAGGCTGCCGTCCGCCTCGCGGGCGAGCGTGCTCTCGGGCACGTTGACCACGGCGAGCGTCGGCCGGCCCGCCGCCTTGACATAGCGAAGGGCGGCGAGCGTGTCGGCGGTCTCGCCTGACTGCGAGACGAAGAGCCCGGCCGTGCCCTGCCCCATGGGTGGCTCGCGGTAGCGGAACTCCGAGGCGATGTCGCACTCGACGGCGAGCCCCGCCGTGCGCTCGAACCAGTATTTGGCGACCATGCAGGCGTAGAAGGCGGTGCCGCAGGCGATGGTGGTGAGCCGGTCGAGCGCCGCCGGATCGAAGGGCAGCTCGGGCAGGGCGATCCGGTGACCGGCGCCGTCGTCCCCCAGCGCCGCGAACGAGCGGAGCGTGTCGCCGAGCACCGCCGGCTGCTCGAAGATCTCCTTCTCCATGAAGTGCCGGTGATTGCCCTTGCCGATCAGGGCGCCAGAGAGGGCGGTCTGCCGGATCGGCCGCTCGACCACGGCACCGCCGGCATCCTCGATGACGGCACCGCCGATGCGGACGAAGGCGATGTCGCCCTCCTCGAGATACTGGATGCGGTCGGTGAGCGGCGCCAGGGCCAAGGCGTCGGAGCCCACGTACATGGCCTCGCCGGCCGTTCCGTAGCCGATGGCGAGCGGGCTGCCGCGGCGGGCCGCGACCAGGAGGCCGGGCTCGGCCTGGAAGAGGAGGACGAGGCCGAAGGCGCCCTCGAGCCGGCCGATCGCGGCGCGCGCGGCGGCCTCGGGCCCGTGTCCGGCCTCGAGCTCCCGGGCGACCAGATGCGGCACCACCTCGGTGTCGGTCTGGGTGGAGAAGACCCGGCCGGCGGCCTCGAGCTCGGCGCGCAGGCTCGCGAAATTCTCGATGATGCCGTTGTGCACGACCGCCACGCCGCCCGCCAGATGCGGGTGGGCATTGGTCTCGGTGGGGGCGCCGTGGGTCGCCCAGCGGGTGTGGCCGATGCCGATGGTGCCGGCCAGGGGATGCGCCTCGAGCAGCAGGGCGAGACGATCGAGCTTGCCCTCCGCCCGGCGGCGGTCGATGCGCTCGCCGGTGATGGTCGCGATGCCGGCGCTGTCATAGCCGCGATACTCGAGACGCCGGAGACCCTCGAGCAGCAGCCCCGCCACCGGTTCGCGGGCGATCGCACCGACAATGCCGCACATGGTCCGTCTCCCGCCACCTTCGCTGCCCGGGCCCGAGAGCCGCCCGCAACGGCGGGGCGGAAGCCGGGGCCACTCCACGCTCGGCAGGGTCGCGCATGGGAGGCCCTTCCGTCAATCGTCCAGAAGGGCGGCGGTCGTGCCCGCGGCGGCGGCCAGGGACGTCTGCCGCTCGACCACGCCCTGCATCCGCGCGGCCGGCATCGGTTGGCCGGCATAGAAGCCCTGCACGAGGTCGCAACCCTCGTCGCGCAGGAGCTCGAGCTGCGCCTCGTTCTCGACCCCCTCGGCGCAGGCCTCGAGGCCGAGCTCGTGCGCCAGCGCCACGACCGAGCGGACGATCGCCCCGGCGTGGCGCGAGCGCCCGCTGCGGCGGATGATCGACTGGTCGATCTTGAGCTTGTCGAAGGGAAACATCTGCAGATAGCCGAGCCCGGCGTAGCCCGTGCCGAAATCGTCGAGAGCGATCCTCAGGCCCAGCCGCTTGAGCCGCAGCAGGACGTCGAGCGTGGCCTCCGTGTCCTCGATCAGCACACCCTCGGTGATCTCGAGCTCGAGGCGGGCAGGGTCCGTTCCGGTCCGTTCGAGCGTGTCCTGGACCGCGTCGACGAAGTCCGGGCTCGCGAGGTCGAGCGGCGACAGATTGACGGAGACGAGGAGATCGCCCAGTCGGCGGCTGTCGACGCAGGCCTGGCGCAGCACCCAGCGGCTGAGCGGGACGACGAGGCCGGTGCGCTCGGCGACCGGAATGAACCGGGCGGGGGAGATCAGGCCGTGATCCTGGTGATGCCAGCGCAGCAGCGCCTCGGCGCCAACATAGCGGCCGCTCCGGAGCGCCAGTTGCGGCTGGTAGGCGAGGGCCAGCCGGTTGTCGGCGATCGCCGCCCGGAGCTCCTCCTCGAGCCGCCGCATGGTCCGCGCCTCGAGATCCATGCCGTCCATGAAGAGATGGGTCAGGCGGCCCCGGCCCCGGCCGCGGCTGATCGCGACCTGGGCGCGCCTGAGGCAGACCTCGGGATCGCGATCGTCGGGGGCGATCTCGTAGAGGCCGATATGGCAGGTGACCCTGAGGCTCTCCTCGGGCACCGAGAAGGGCTCCTCGAGCGATCCCTCGAGCCTGCGGGTCAGCTCGAGGATCGGGTCGAACGGCAGGGCGCGCGGGCGCAGGAGGAAGAACTCGCCGCCGCCGATCCGGCCGATCGCGTCGCTCTCGCGGGCGCAGACGCGAATGCGCTCGGCCACCTGGCGGATCACGTTGTCGCCCGCGGCGACCCCGAACGCCTCGTTGACGCCGCGGAAGCGGTCGATGTGGATGACCAGCAGCACCGGCTGCTCGTCCGGGCAGCGGCCAGGGCGCAGGCGGGCGGCGAGAAGCCGCATGCAGCCGACCCGGTTCAGGAGCCCGGTCAGCTCGTCGTGCCGGTCGGCGAAGCCGCGACGCGCGCGCGCCCTGGCCACCTCGGTGATGTCGACGGCGACACCGCGAAACCCGGCCAGGGTGCTCCCCTCCTGCCTCGGCTGGCCGATCAGGCGCAGCGTCCGGGCCTGGCCGTCCGGTCCGACCAGGCTCGCCTCGACGTCGCGGAACGACCGCCGGCCGGCGATGGCCATGGCGATCGTGCGCCCGGCGGAGAGGGTGAGCGCGTGGCCGAGGACGTCGGTCCAGCTCCGGCCGATGGCCTCGGCCGGCGCCTGGCCCACGCTCCCCTCGAAGCCGTCGGAGAGGAGGGTGAGACGGCCGGCCGCATCGGCTTCCCAGACGAAGGCGGCGCCGGCATGGGCGATTTCCCCGGGCAGCTCCTCCGCACGCGGCGCGGTGCCGGCCCACTGCCTCGCCCGGCGCCAGAAGAGGCCGATCGCGAGGAACCCGCCGAGACCGCTGATGGCGACGGCGACGAGCAGGGCGGCGAGGAGCGCGCCCGGCCGCGCCGCGCCGCCGGCGTCGAGCCGGTCGAGGGCGAAGCCGGCCCAAAGACAGGCGCCGACGAGGCCGCCGGCCAGCACCGCCAGCGGCAGCCGGGCGACGCGGTCGGCCCAGGGCTTCGGCACGATCGGGGCGGTCGGGCTCAGGAAACTCTCCGTGCCGCAGGAGAAGGGTTGCCCGGAGCATGAACGAGAGGGCTTAACGGTCGATGAATCCGAGCCGGCCGGCGCTCTCAGTCGGGCAGGCCGAAGCTCTTCGGGCTGCGCCAGCGGAAGAGCTCGGGATCGAGCTTCAGGCCGGTCTGGACCTCCTGCAGCACGATGTGGGTCACGAGCCCTTGCGGGTCGACCACCGACCAGCGGCGCAGCTCGAGCGGCGAGCGGGAGAAGACCAGCGTGACCGAGCCCTGGTCGGCCTCGCCCTTGCGGACCAGGGTGACGGCCAGCTCGTTTGCCTGCTCGCGCACGGCCGTCACCTCGACGTCGCCGTCGAGCCGCACCTCGTCGTCGAGC
The DNA here is from genome assembly GCA_964393275.1 of uncultured Geminicoccaceae bacterium. Classification (GTDB taxonomy): domain Bacteria; phylum Pseudomonadota; class Alphaproteobacteria; order Geminicoccales; family Geminicoccaceae; genus SLRI01. The sequence continues at coordinate 7,426 of CAYMTA010000022.1, forward strand.
AGGATGCCGAGCGGCGTCTGGCTGATCGGGATGACGTTCACCTGGCCGATGCTGGCGTCGTAGAAGATGAGCCGCCAGTCGCCCGGTGCGATCAGCCGGATGCGCGACGGCGGGTCGTAGTCGAAGCGCAGCCGCCCCGGCCGCTGGATGTAGACCCGGCCGGTCGAGAGGCTGCCGTCCGGGGCGATCTGCTGGAAGCGCGCCTGAAGCGTCGTGATGCCATTGAGATAGCGCTGGATGTCGGCCAGAGCCGCGTCCTGCGCCGCCAGCGGCCGGCCGCGGGCGAGGATCGGGGCGGCCACGGCTGCAAGCAGCAGGAAACGACGGCGGTCGGGGTTCTGCACGCGGCCTCGCTCGGGGGTGTGAAACGACTTCTCGCAGGTGTGGCGACGGGAGGCGCTCAGCCCTCGTCGTCGCGGGTCGGCTGGGTGCCGTCGAGCCCGCCCCGGCCCATCAGCACCTGGCGCCGCCCGACATGGTCGGCCGTGGTGATGAGGCCGTCCTGCTCCATGCGCTCGATCAGCTTGGCAGCGCTGTTGTAGCCGATGCTGAGCTTGCGCTGCAGGTAGCTGGTCGACGCCTTGCCGTCGCGGGCCACGATCTGCACGGCCTGCTCGTAGACATTGTCGCCCGTGGCCTCGGCCGCAAGGGGCGCGCCCTCCTCCGGGGCGGCATCGAGCCCGGCATTCTCGGCGGTCACCTCGTCGTGGTAGTCGGGCTCGCCCTGCGACTTGAGGTGGGCCACCACCCGCTCGACCTCGTTGTCGGTGACGAGCGGCCCGTGGATGCGCATGATCCGGTCGCCCGGCATGAGGTAGAGCATGTCGCCCTGGCCGAGCAGCTGCTCAGCACCCGGCTCGCCCATGATCGTCCGGCTGTCGATCTTCGAGCTGACGCGAAAGCTGATGCGCGACGGCAGGTTGGCCTTGATGACGCCGGTCAGCACGTCGACCGACGGCCGCTGGGTCGCGACGATCAGATGGACGCCGGCGGCGCGGGCTTTTTGCGACAGGCGCTGGATGGCGTGCTCGATCTCCTTGCCGGCGGTCAGCATGAGGTCGGCCACCTCGTCGACGATGACGACGATCAGCGGCAACGGCGTCATGTCGATCGGCTGGTCCTCGATGATCGGCTGGCCGGTGCCCGCCTCGAAGCCGGTGCGCACCCGGCGGGTCAGCGCCTCGCCCCGGGACCTCGCCTGCTCGATGCGGCGGTTGAAGGCGAAGATGTCGCGCACGCCGAGATGCGACATCAGCCGGTAGCGCTCGTCCATCTGGCGGACCGCCCACTTGAGCGCGACCACCGCCTTGTGCGGCTCGGTGACCACCGGGGCCAAGAGATGCGGGATGTCCTCGTAGACCGAGAGCTCGATGACCTTGGGGTCGATCATGATGATCCGGCACTGGTCCGGGGTCAGCCGGTAGAGCAGCGAGAGGATCATCGCGTTGATGGCGACCGACTTGCCCGAGCCCGTGGTGCCGGCGATCAGGAGATGCGGCATGCGGGCGAGGTCGACGATGATCGGGTTGCCGGAGATGTCCTTGCCGAGGGCCAAGGCGAGGCGGGCCTCGCTTCGGGCGAAGGTATCGGACTGCAGGAGCGAGCGGAGATAGACCGTCTCGCGCGCCTCGTTCGGCAGCTCGATGCCGATGACGTTGCGGCCGGGCACGACGGCGACGCGGACGGAGAGCGCGCAGAGCGAGCGGGCGATGTCGTCGGCGAGGCTGATCACCCTTGCGGCCCGGGTGCCGGGGGCCGGCTCGAGCTCGAAGAGCGTCACCACCGGCCCGGGCTTGGCGTCGATGATCTCGCCGCGCACGCCGAAATCGTCGAGCACGCTCTCGAGCTGCCGCGACACCTCGTCGAGCTGGGCCTTGCCCGGCCCCGCCCGGGCGCCGGACCGCGCGGCGCCGAGCATGTCGAGCGAGGGCAGGACGAAGGCGTTCAGCGGCAGGCTCGCCTGGGCCGGCGGCTCGCCGGCCGGCTTGCGCTTGGCGCCGCCGGAGGTGCGCGCCTCCTCGGCCAAAGTCGGCGCCTGGCGCGACCGCCCGGTGGCAACCGGCGGCGGCGGCGCCTCCGCCGCGGCGGGGCGCAGGCGCGAGCGGGAGGGTCGGCGCGGCGGGACGGGCGCGGCCAGGGGCTCGTCGAGCAGCGGCTCGCCGGCGGCACCGCCGAACAGGCGGTCGCCGATCCGGGCGAACATGTGGGCGAGGCCGCCCGGCCGCGGCATGAGCGGCGCCGTGTCGGGCGGCGCCAGATCGGGCATGACCGGCTCCGGGACAGCGGCCCCGGCCGGTCCCTCGGCGCCATCGGCCTCGGCCCGGCGCAGGCGCCGGTTGCGCCGGCTCTCCTCGAGCGCCCGGCCGGAATAGGCGGTGCCCGCCTGGGCGGCGCCGCCGATCCGGCGACCGAGCCAGAGCGAGCCCCGGCCGACCCGGCCGAGCGCCCAGGCACCCTCGCGCCAGCGCAGGCCGAGCGCGGCGACACCGAAGAGCAGCGCGGCCCCGCCGGTCAGCCAGCCGTAGAGATGCCCCGGCAGATGCCGGGCCAGATAGAGGAACTCGAAATCGCCGACGATGCCGCCGAGCCCGGCCCGGAACGGCCATTCGGCGGCCACCGGCTCGGGCAGCCCGGCGAGGCAGGCAGCGGTTGCGAGAAGGGCCAGCGGCAGGGCCACGAGCGGCAGCCAGGGCTGGGCCACGCGCCGGTTGGCGGCCATCCGCACGCCCCAGAAGAGGGCGACCAGCGGCACCAGCCAGATGGCCCGCCCGAAGGTCTGGAAGAGGAGATCGGCGAGGATGGCGCCAGCCGCACCGGCCGGGTTCCGGATCGCCTCGCCGGTGGCCTGGTTGAGGGAGGGATCGCCCGGATGGAAGCCGAAGAGCGCCAGGGCCAGAAAGCCGGCGAGGGCCAGGAGCGCGAGGCCGGTGGTGCGCCGGCCGAAGCCCCTCAGCCAGTCGCCCACCGGCGTCCGCTCGTCGCTCTCGAAGAAGGATGTCGCCATGCGCGGGATTCTCTCTGTCGCTGCAATCGCGGGTTCAGCCGATGACGGCCCGGAGCCGGTCGAGCGCCGGCTCGAGCACCTCGGGCTCGTGGACCAGGGCGACACGCAGATAGCGCGCGCCCGGGTCGTTGGCTGGATCGAAGGTGGGACCGTCCGTGGCGGTCAGGTAGGCGCCGGGCAGCGTCTTGACGTGCGCGCGGCGCCAGAGCTCGACCGCCGCCGCCTCGCCGTCGCCGACATCGAGCCAGAGGAAGAAGCCGCCCGGCGGCCGATAGAAGCCGGCCCGGCCGGCGAGCGCCGCCTCCGCGAGATCGAGCTTCTGGCGGTAGGCCCGCCGGTTGGCCAGGACATGCGCGTCATCGTCCCAAAGGGCCGCGGCGGCGGCCAGCACCGGCATCGGCTGGACGGCGGCGCCATAGGCGCGCAGGCGCAGGAACTGGGCGAGAAAGTCGGGATCGCCGGCGACGAAGCCGCTGCGCAGCCCGGCGGCGCTCGACCGCTTGGAGAGCGAGTGCATGACGACGAGGTGATCGAGCGAGCCGCCCGTGGCGGCGGCCGCCCCGAGCGCGCTCGGCGGCGGCTCCCGGTCGTAGATCTCGGCGTAGCACTCGTCGACGACCAGCATGAAGTCGTGGCGGCGGGCGAGGTCGAGCGCCCGCGCCAGATAGGCGGGGTCGGCCACGACACCCTGCGGGTTGGCGGGCGAGCAGAGATAGCAGACCGTGGCCCGCGCCAGGTCCGCCTCGGCGACGGCGCCGAGATCGGGCAAAAAGCCGTTGGCGGCGGTCGCCGGCATCAGGACGGGCTCCGCCCCGGCGAGCACGGCGGCGCCGAGATAGACCGAATAGAGCGGGTTGGGCACGAGGACCGCGGGTCGCGGGCCCTTGCCCTGCGGGTCGGTCGCGGCGGCGGCGACGAGGAAGAGCGCCTCCTTGGTGCCGGCCACCGGCAGGATGTGCCGATCGGGCTCGAGCCAGCCCAGGGGCAAGGCGAAGCGCCGCTCGAGCCAGCCCGAGGCGGCGGCGCGGAAGGCCGGCGTGCCGGCGGGCGGCGGGTAGCGGTTCCAGAGCCCGGCATGGGCCGCGAGCGTGGCGGCGAGCAGAGGCGGCGGCGCGTGCTGGGGCTCGCCGATCGAGAGATCCCTGAGCGGCAGGTCCGCCGGCGGGCCGCTCCCGGCAAGCAGCCCCGCCAGACGGCGGAACGGAAACTCGCTGAGCGCCCTGAAGCGCTGATTCCACATGATCTAGGCTCTAGCCCGCCTGCCCCGCCCGGCGAATCGACGTCGCCGGGCATGTCCTCGGATACGCTGGTGTCCCGCCGGGTCCGGCTCGATCCGGACATGGCTTGGACCCGTACCTTAACACTCAGGGACAACAGCTTCAACTTGCGTATGATTCACTGAATCGACCCCATTCGACGGCGGACCGGATGACGCCCGGCCGCGAAAACGCTAGCATGGCCGGATCAGTGGACGGACTGCCGCTGAGGGAGCCCATGCGCGCCATCTCGACCTTTCTTCTCGTGCTGCTCCTCGCCTCGGGCGCGCGGGCCGACCTGCCCCGGGGGCTCGCCGGCTACTGGCGAGGCAGCGTGGCCGAGGCCGGTGTCGAGCTGCCCGTGGACATCCGCCTCGACCCCGCCGACAACGGCTTCGAGATCGCGATCACCCTGCCACGCACCCTGCCCTTCAAGGCGACGCTGGTGCCGGCCGCGGCGCCGGGCGTGTTCGAGGAGGCCCAGACCGGTGGCCTCTTCAGCTTCTTCAGGTCCGGCCGTGACCGCTCGGTGCTCGACGGGCGGCCGCTGCTCTGGGCCAGGCGCGCGGCGGAGGGGATCATCGCCTATCGGCTGCAGATCGGATCCAGCGGCGACGTCGAGCTCCTGCGCATCGCCCTCGCGCCGTCGGCCGACGGGCTGGAGGTCACCGTCGAGCGACGCCTCGACGGCGTCGCCCAGCCGGGCATGCAGGGTGTCCTGCAGAGGCGGAGCTGAGCCGATGCGCGCCCTGACCCGCCCGCTCGCCCTGGTGCTGCTGCTCTTCCTGGCGGGGTTGCCGGCCGGCGCCGCGGCGCAGTCGCTCGCCGACTATTTCGGCGCCTTCGTCGGCCGTGCCGAGGTCCGCGACATGGGCGAGGGCCTGGTCGAGACCCGCGACATGGACATCGAGATCGCCCCTTACGGCCGCAACGGGTTTCGCCTCCGCTGGACCAATGTCACGCTGGTCGACGGCCGGCGCGACGTGCCGGGCGTGAAGCGCCGGGTCAACGAGGTGATCTTCGAGCCGCGCGACGGCACGGACCTGTTCGTCGAGGCCTCGGTCGCCAATCCCTTCCAGCGGCAGGAGGTGGCGTCGCCCATGGCCGGCGACCCGGTCCGCTGGGCCAAGCTCGACGGGCGCGGCCTGCACGTCTTCTCCTTCGCCATCCTCGAGGATGGCCGCTACGAGCTGCAGACCTACACCCGCCGGCTGGTCGACGACGGGCTCGAGCTGACCTTCGAGCGCGTCGTCGACGGCGAGCCCTTGCGACGCATCGATGGCTGGGCCGTCCGTGCGCAGTGACCGCCGCCGGCTGATCGGCGGGGCCCTGGCCCTGGCGGGCCTCGGCGCCGTGCCGGCGCTCGGGCAGGACATGCAGCTCTTTCGCATCGCCACCGGCGGAATCGCCGGCACCTACTATCCGATCGGCGGCCTGATCGCGACGATCATCAGCCAGCCGCCGGGTGCCCGAAGCTGCGAGGCAGGGGGCTCCTGCGGCGTGCCCGGGCTCGCCGCCATCGTCCAGTCCTCGAACGGCTCGGTCGACAATATCCAGAGCATCGTCGACGGCCGCGTCGAGAGCGGCTTCGTGCAGAGCGACGTCGCCTATTTCGCCTATACCGGGACCGGCGCCTTCGCCGGCCAGAAGCCGTTCGACAGCCTGCGCCTGCTGGCCAGCCTCTATGTCGAGAGCGTGCATCTGGTGGTGGCGGCCGGGAGCGGCATCGCCGGCATCGACGACCTGCGCAGCCGCCGGGTCAGCCTCGACAGCATGGGCTCGGGCACGCAGATCGACGCCCTCCTGCTGCTCGAGGGCCACGGCCTGACGACCGACGACATCGTGGCCTACCATGCCAAGCCCGAGCAGGCGGTCCGGCTGATGTCCCAGGGTGCCCTCGACGCCTTCTTCATCGTCGCGGGGTATCCCACGCCGTCGGTGGTCGAGGCGACCGGCGAGCTCGGCGCCGGGCTGGCGCCGATCGAGGGCGAGGCGGCGACGGCGCTGGTCGAGACCTATCCCTTCTTCTCGAGGGATCTGATCCCGAGTGGCGTCTATGCCGGGGTCGGGCCGACGCCGACGCTCGGCGTGGTCGCCCAGTGGCTGGTGGACGCGCGGCTCGACGAGACGCTGGCCTACGAGATCTGCCGGGCCCTCTGGCATCCCACGGCCCGCGCCCTGCTCGATGCCGGCCATGCGAAAGGCCGGCAGATCACGCTCGAGACGGCGCTCGACGGTGCCGCCATCCCGCTGCATCCGGGCGCCGCGCGCTACTACCGGGAAGCCGGGCTGCTGCCGGCCGACGGCTGAGCGCCGCGGATCAGAGAAGTGCGATGGCGGCGACCTGCAGGCCGAAATGCCGCTCGCCGTTCAAGGTGGTCCGGCGATAGCTGAAGAACGCGTCGGCCTCGGCGCAGGTGTCGCGGCCCAGCCGCTCGACGGCGGCGATGCCGGCCCGCGTGAGGCGGTCGGCGCAGTAGCCGGCGAGATCGAAATGACGCCCGCCCTCGGCCGTCGCCCGAAAGAAGGTGCCACAGCCGGGCTCGGCCTCGAGAAACGCCGCCTCGAACTCGGCGCCGACCTCGTAGGAGTCGACCGCGATGCAGGGGCCGATCGCGGCGATCGTCCGGCCGGGCGACGCCCCCAGCCGGCCCATCGCGGCCATGGCCGCTTCCAGGATGCCGTCCCTGGCGCCGCGCCAGCCGGCATGGGCAGCGGCGACGACACCGGCCACCGGGTCGGCGAAGAGAACCGGCGCGCAGTCGGCGGTGGTGACGCCGAGCACGAGCCCTGCCGTGGCCGTGGCCAGGGCGTCGGCCTCGGGCGGGGCGAAGGGATCGAAGGCGGCCGCGGCGATGTGGCAGTGCGTGCCGTGGACCTGCCGCGCGATCAGGAGCGGCCGGTCGGCGAGCCCGCCTTCGCCGGGACCGAGCGCCGCCAGGGCGCGACGCCGGTTCTCGAGCGCGTTCTCGTTCGTGTCGGCGTTGCGGAGCGAGACGTTGAGGCTGGCGAACGGTCCCTCGCTGACGCCGCCCCGTCGGCCGAGGAAGCCGTGGGCCACACCATCGAGTCGAGCGAGCGCCGCGGCCTCGAGCTTCATGCCAATGTCCCGGTCGGCGGAACGGCATCGGCCGCGACGAAGCCGGCCGGCGGGCCGCCGCCCCAGGCATCGATGGCGAGGACCTGGAAGAGCTCGCCCATGGCCGAGGGCGCCGTCAGCCGCTCGTGGCCGCGGCGGAGCCCGGCCGCCGCGTCGGCCGGGGCATGGGCGAGCAGGTGAGCGAGCCGCAGGTCGATGCCGAGGCGTTGCAGGAAGAGCCCCTGCGGGATCGGCCCGAAGACGGCGGTGTCGGCAGCGCGCGCGATCAGGGCGAGGGGGCCGAAGGCGACGCGCGACGAGAGATCGACCTCGCCGGGCCGGGTCAGGGGATCGACCTTGCGGTGGCGGCTGACCGCCTGCAGCGTGCTGCCCGGTTGCGGATGGCGCTCGCCATAGTCGATGACGAGCGCCTGGCCACCCTGGCCGGCGAGGCGCTGGGCCAGCTCCGCCATGGCCGCCTCGCGCGCCGGGCTGAGCTCCAGAACACTGCCCACTGGCGCCGGGGGCAGACGGGGGGCGAGCGGCGAGAGCCGGGGCGCCGGGCCGAAGGCGAGCACGCCCGCGCCGTCGAGGCCGAGCTGGATCTCGCGCCAGCCATCCTCGAGGCGGATGAGCTGGCGGATCGGCAGGGCATCGAGGAACTCGTTGGCGACGACGAGGAGCGGCCGGTCGGCCGGCACCCGGGCGAGCGAGTCGTCCCAGCTCTTGCGGGCGATGGCCTCGAGCCGCTCGGCCTGCCGGCGCCGCAGGAGCGGGCTCGTCTCGACCAGGTGCACATCGAGCGCCGCATGAAAGCCCGGCACGCCGGCCGTCGCCCGCCAGAGGTCGGCCATGAGCGTCCCGTTGCCGGGGCCGAGCTCGACCAGACGGGCCGGCGGGCCGCCGGCCGCCAGCCACGCCGTCGCCAGGGCGGCGCCGAGCAGCTCGCCGAAGAGCTGCGAGGCCTCGGGTGCGGTGACGAAGTCGCCATCGGCGCCGAGCGCCGCCCGGGCCGGGTAGTAGCCGTGCGTCGGATGGCCGAGGGCGAGCGCCATGAAGGTGGCGACGTCGATCGGCCCGTGCGCCTCGATCAGGCCCCTGAGCTCGAGGCCGAGCGGGCTCGATGTGTCGACCGCCTCGAGCGATGGCGCCGCGCGGGCGGTCAAGACGCCATCCGCCGGCCGTCGCCGCGCCAGCTCCAGGCGATGAGCGCCAGACCGAGCACGATCATCGGCAGCGACAGGAGCTGGCCCATGGTGATGAAGCCGAACAGCAGGCCGAGATGCGCGTCAGGCTCGCGGAACAGCTCGACGAAGGCGCGGCAGAGGCCGTAGCCGAGGAGGAAGGTGCCGCCCAGTCGGCCGGCGGCAGCCGGGTCGCGCGCCCCCCGCGCCATGAGCTGCATGACCAGGAAGAGGACGACACCCTCGAGCGCTGCCTCGTAGAGCTGGCTCGGATGGCGCGGCAGCGGCCCGGCATTCGGAAAGATCATGCCCCAGGGCACCTCGGTCGGCCGCCCCCAGAGCTCGGCATTGATGAAATTGGCGAGCCGGCCGAAGAAGAGCCCGATGGGCGCCACCGTCGCGACGGCGTCGCCGACCTCGAGGGCGGGGATGTCACGGCTGCGGGCGAAGAGCCAGCAGGCGACCAAGACGCCGATGAGACCGCCGTGGAACGACATGCCCCCCTGCCACACGGCCAGGATGCGCAGCGGGTTCGAGAGGTAGTAGAGCGGGTGGTAGAAGAGAACGAAGCCGAGCCGGCCGCCCAGAATGACGCCGAGCGTGGCGAAGAAGAGCAGGTCGTCGACCTGCACGGGCGTGAGCGTCCAGCCCGGCCGGGCGACGATCCGCTTCAGAAGCTGCCAGCCGCCCAGGAGGCCGGCAATGTAGGCGAGCGCGTACCAGCGGATCGCCAGGGGACCGACCTGGATGAGCACCGGATCGAAGGCCGGGAAGGGAATCGCCAAAAGCGACAAGACCGCTGGCTCCAACTAAATTAGTGGGTTAGAACTTCCGTGCCACCCGAGGCCCTGATAGTGGCTCCGGCGGGCCCCGACAAGCCGGACCCCCGGTTGCCGGCGGGCTTGTTCCGGCGGCCCCGATGCCCGATATTCCCCCTACCGGCTCGATGGCGACGCCGTGCTCGATGGAGGCCCCGATGCAGACCGAGAACCGCTTGTTCGACGATCTGGCCCGTGTTGCGAGTGGTGCGATCAACACGCTGGGCGGTGTGCGCGAGGAGATCGAGCTGCGCGTCAAGGAGCGGCTGGAGCGGCTCGCGGGCGAGATGGACCTGGTGACCCGCGAGGAGCACGATGCCGTGCAGGCGATGGCCGTGAAGGCCCGGGCCGAGCAGGAGGTCCAGAAGATGCGCCTCGACCGGCTCGAGGCGCGGCTGGCCGCCCTGGAGGCGGGTCATCCCGCGGACGAGACCCCGTCGCGCCCGAAACGCAAATCGCCGAGCGGCTCCGAGTCCGCGCCCGGAGCGGAGGCGGAGAACGCCGGCTGACCGGCTCGCAGCCTGCCCGGTCTTGTCAGTCCCCGACGCTTTTGGCAGGGTCCGGCCGGATGGTCAGGCGATTCGCTCGCCGGCCGTCCGGCATGCCCGCCCGCCCGGTCGTCCAGCACGAGCGGCGGCGGCGCGGACTGCCCCGCCTTTGGAGTGCACCCTCGTGACTTCCCTCCTTTCCGAATTCGCCGTGCCGCCCCGCAACCCGCTCGAGCTGGTCGAGAAGATGGCCGTCGCCAACGACTGGCCCTTTCATCGGCAGAGCGACGAGGAGCTGGCCGCCGAGATCAGCGGCCAGTGGTGCCATTACAAGCTCTGGTTCGCCTGGCATCCCGAGATGGGCGTGCTGCATCTCTCCTGCGCCCTCGACATGAAGGTGCCGGCGAAGAAGCGGCCCGATTTCTATCACGTCCTCGCGATCGCCAACGAGAAGCTGTGGGTCGGGCATTTCGAGATCTGGCCGGACGAGGACCTGCCGGTCTTCCGCCACGCCTCGCTGTTCCGCGAGGGCTCGACCGCCAGCGCCGCCTTGATCGAGGACCTGGTCGAGATCGCGCTCAACGAATGCGAGCGCTTCTACCCGGCGTTCCAGTTCGTCCTCTGGGGCGGCAAGGAGCCGCAGGAGGCGATCCTGGCGGCCATGCTGGAAACCGAAGGCGAAGCCTGATGGCGGAGATCCCTGGCCCGCTGCTCCTGGTCGGTGGCGGCCGGATGGGCGAGGCCCTGCTCGGCGGCTGGCTGCGCCGGGGCCTCGAGCCGGGCTCGGCTTTCGTGATCGAGCCGAATGGCGAGCGGGCCGGCGCGCTCGCGGCCTCGGGCGTGACGGTGGTGGCGAGCGCCGCGGGGCTGCCGCGCGATTTTCGCGCCCGCATCCTGGTCCTCGCGGTCAAGCCGCAGGTCATGGCGGACGTGCTGCCGGCGCTGCCCGGCCATCTGGCGCCCGGCGGCCTCGTGCTCTCGATCGCCGCGGGCAAGCCGCTCGCCCTGTTCGAGGCCACGTTCGGCGCCACCGCGCCGGTCGTCCGGGTGATGCCGAACACCCCGGCGGCGATCGGCCGGGGCATCTCGGCCCTCTTCGCCAATCGGGCGACCGACGCGGCGAGCCGGGCCCTGGCCGAGCGGCTGATGCGGGCCGTCGGCGAGGCGCTCTGGCTCGGCGACGAGGAGGAGATGCACGCGGTCACCGCCCTTTCCGGCGGCGGCCCCGCCTATGTCTGCCTGCTGGTCGAGGCGCTGGCCGCGGCCGGCGAGCGGCTCGGCCTCGCACCCGACCTCGCCATGCGCCTGGCCCGGACCACCGTCGCCGGCTCCGGCGCCCTGCTCGAGGCGAGCGACGCGACCCCGGCGGCGCTGCGCGAGGCGGTGACGAGCCCGGGCGGCACCACGCGGGCAGCGCTCGACGTGCTGATGCCGGCGGCGGAGAAGGACGGACCGGGATTGACGGCGCTGGTCGGCGAGGCGCTGGTCGCGGCGGCCGAACGGTCGCGCCAGCTCGCCTGACCCGGGTCGGCCCGCAAGGGGATTGTGCCATGAGCAGAAAGACCAAGGCCGAAGCGAAGCCGGACCTCTTGGAGGCGGCCTTCAACCTGATCGCCGATGCCGGCTGGCGCGGCTTCTCGGCCACGGCGCTGGCGGAGCGGACCGGCGCCTCGCTGGGCGAGATCTATGCCGAGCTGCCGGTGCCGGCCGCCCTGGCCTGCCGGCTCGGCGCCCGGCTCGATCGGGCGATGCTGGCGGTGCCGCCGGGCGAGCTCGCGGATCTCGGCCCGCGCGATCGATTGTTCGAGCTCTTGATGCGCCGCCTCGAGGCGCTGGCCCCCTTCAAGCCGGGCCTCGCCAGGCTCGCGGCCGAGGCCCGCTCCGAGCCCGGGCTCGCGCTCGCCACGCTCGCCAGCCTCGACCGGATGGCCTCCTGGCTGCTCGATCTGGCCGGGCTGCCGGGTCATGGCCTGCGCGCCCGCCTCGCCCGGCGGGCCTTGATGCTGGCCTATGCCCGTCTCTTCCGGGTGTGGCTCAGGGACGACTCGCCGGATCAGGATGCCACGCTGGCCGAGCTCGACAAGCGCCTGGACCAGCTCGAGCGCCTGGCGCGTCTCGGCGACCGCCTGACCGCGGGCTTCCGGCCCCGGCCGCGGCCTGCCTGACGCGGGCCGTCTCGCCTTCCCGGCAAACGCTTTCTTAACCATTGGACGGTAGAACCGTTGCGCCGCGTGCGTCGAGGCGCGCGTCGGCGGTGCCGACCGGCACCCTTGACGCACCCTGAACGACCGAGCTGGAGCAGCGTTCCCATGGCCCTGACGGCAACCACCAACACCACCGCCAACACCGCACTCCGCTATCTCGACCGCAACAACGACATGGCGGCGAGCTCGCTCTCGAAGCTGTCGAGCGGCTCGCGGATCGTCCGCGCCTCCGACGACGCGGCCTCGCTCGCCATCGGCACCAAGATCAAGGCCGACGTCACCGCCCTCAAGCAGGCCCAGGTCAATGCCGGCCAGGCCTCGTCGCTCCTCCAGGTCGCCGATGGCGGCCTGTCGCAGACCACCGACATCCTGATGCGGATGAAGGCGCTCGCCGTCCAGGCGCAGTCGGGCTCGGTCAGCGACAACGAGCGGGGCTTTCTCGACAAGGAGTTCCAGGCGCTCTCCGGCCAGATCGACGCCATCGCCGCGCAGACCAAGTTCAACGGCACCGAGCTCTTGAGCGGCAACGTCGCCACCGCCTTCTCCGCCATCGGCACCGCCATCGACGGCTCGGGCGCCGCCGAGCTCAAGCTCACCGGCGGTGCCAAGGCCGGCGCCTACACCGTCGCCTACGACGACGCCACGGGTGTGCTCACCGTCACCCAGGGCAGCGGCGTCGGCGCCCAATCCCAGGCCGTCACCCTCGACAACACCGACACCGCCTTCACCGGCTCCGTCGCCTTCGACCAGTTCGGCCTCGAGGTCGCGTTCACCGCCTTCGATCTCGACACCGTCGCCATCGCCGCCAACAACACGGCCACCGTCACCTCGGGTGCCATGAGCTTCCAGGTCGGCGTCAGCTCCACCGACACCATCGACGTCACCATCGCCGACATCCGCACCTCCGCCCTCGGCGGCACCGGCATCGCCGACCACCTGAACACCACTGCCGACCGGTCGCTCGCCGATTTCGACGGCGCCGGCAATCCGGCCACCATCGGCACGCAGAACGCCGCGATCACCGCCGGCAACATCCTCGACCGGTCGATCTCGCTGCTCAACGAGCACCGCGCCGATGTGGGTGCCCTGATCTCGCGCTTCGAGTTCGCCTCGGCCAACCTCGCGACCACGGTCGAGAACCTCGACGCCGCGCGCTCGGTGCTGCTCGACGTCGACATGGCCGCCGAGATGAGCAACTTCTCCTCCAAGCAGGTGCTCCTGCAGGCCTCGGTGGCGATGCTCGCCCAGGCCAACCAGATGCCCCAGCAGCTCCTGAAGCTGCTCGGCTGAGCCAGCAGCCCGGCGTGACCGGGATTTCTCCATTTTTTTTCGGCTACGAGGCCGGCCCCCACGGGCCGGCCTCTGCCATTCGAGCCGGAAGCCAACGATTTTGCGTGGACCATGCACCCGGATGCGCCTTTCGGCACCACTGCCTTCCGCCCTCCCCATCCGAGACCGAGCGCGTTCAGCCTCTGTTAATCTCCATGGGCTACTTTCTCCCTGCACCGGCACATCGGTGTCGATCGGCAGATAGCCGGTCGCGAACGGGCCACCTGGCCCCTGCTTCATGTAGAAGGACACGACCATGGCTCTCACGGCCTCGACCAACTCCACCGCCAACACGGCCCTTCGCTATCTCAGCCAGAACAACGCCGCGGCCTCGAGCTCGCTGGCCAAGCTGTCGAGCGGCTCGCGCATCGTGAAGGCGTCCGACGACGCCGCCTCGCTGGCCATCGGCACCAAGATCAAGGCCGACGTCACCGCCCTCAAGCAGGCCCAGGTCAATGCCGGCCAGGCCTCGTCGCTCCTCCAGGTCGCCGATGGCGGCCTGTCGCAGACCACCGACATCCTGATGCGGATGAAGGCGCTCGCCGTCCAGGCGCAGTCGGGCTCGGTCAGCGACAACGAGCGGGGCTTTCTCGACAAGGAGTTCCAGGCGCTCTCCGGCCAGATCGACGCCATCGCCGCGCAGACCAAGTTCAACGGCACCGAGCTCTTGAGCGGCAACGTCGCCACCGCCTTCTCCGCCATCGGCACCGCCATCGACGGCTCGGGCGCCGCCGAGCTCAAGCTCACCGGCGGTGCCAAGGCCGGCGCCTACACCGTCGCCTACGACGACGCCACGGGTGTGCTCACCGTCACCCAGGGCAGCGGCGTCGGCGCCCAATCCCAGGCCGTCACCCTCGACAACACCGACACCGCCTTCACCGGCTCCGTCGCCTTCGACCAGTTCGGCCTCGAGGTCGCGTTCACCGCCTTCGATCTCGACACCGTCGCCATCGCCGCCAACAACACGGCCACCGTCACCTCGGGTGCCATGAGCTTCCAGGTCGGCGTCAGCTCCACCGACACCATCGACGTCACCATCGCCGACATCCGCACCTCCGCCCTCGGCGACGGGACCAACACGCTGAGCGACAACGGCAGCGGCAGCCCCGCCAGCATCGGCACGGCGGCGAACGCGGCGGCTTCGGTCGACATCATCGACGGTGCCTTGTCGCAGATCAACGAGGCCCGCGCCGATGTCGGCGCCCTGATCTCGCGCTTCGAGTTCGCCTCGGCGAATGTCGCGACGACGATCGAGAACCTCGATTCGGCGCGCTCGACCCTGCTCGACGTCGACATGGCGGCCGAGATGAGCAACTTCTCCTCCAAGCAGGTGATGATGCAGGCCTCCGTGGCGATGCTCGCCCAGGCCAACCAGATGCCCCAGCAGCTCCTGCGGCTGCTCAACTAGGCCGAGCGACCCCGGGTCCGGCCCTCGAGGGTCGGACCCGAACGCCGTTTTTCGAAGCGGGCTTAACCGATGCTCAACCCTTTGACGCCTATGCTCCAGACGAGCGGTGCCACGGCGGCAGCCGGCCGGATCGGCCAGGCGTCGACGGTGGGTCCGGCTGCCGCCGGCACCGTGCCGGCCGGGGACGCCGGCACCTCGCTCGAGCGGGTCGTCCACGAGGCGGCACGGGATCTCTTTCCCGGCCGGGAGGTTGCGGTGGAAAGCTTCTACGACAAGGCCAGCGGTCGGTTCGTGCACCGCATCGCCGATGGCCAGAGCGGCGAGGTCCTGGCCCAGACGCCGTCCGACTCGCTGCTGCGCTTCTTCGCCAGCGGACGCGAGCCGCTCGGTCGGCCGCTCTTGCGCCTCGAGGCCTGAGCGGCGGGAGACGGACCATGGCCTCCTCGATCAGCTTCGGCAGCCTTGCGAGCACGGGCGGGGCACCCCGCCTCTCCGGCACGAGCTCCAATCTCGACACCGAGGCCGTGCTGCAGGCCACCTACGAGGCGAAGCGCCTGCCGGCCGTCCGCCTCGAGGGCAAGACCACGACCAACGAGTCCAAGATCGCCGCCTACGAGAGCCTGCAGGGCCTGCTCCAAAACCTGCGCTCCGCCGCCAACGGCCTGCGCAACCCGCCGGGCTTCCTCGGTGCCCGCGACAACGCCTTCGAGACCAAGGAGGCCTTCTTCAGCTCGAGCACGGTCACGGCACCGGGCGAGATCGTCGGCGTGGCGCTCGGCAACGACGCGCAGACGGGCAGCTTCGATCTGCGGGTCATGCAGCTCGCCACCGCCGCCAAGCTCTCGACCCCGGCCACGACCAGCGCCGACGCCAGCCTCGCCCTTGCCTGGAATGGTGGCGATCCGTTCAGCGGCACGATCGAGCTCGGCGTCGCCGGCGGGCCGACGGCGGTCATCGACCTCGACGGCGACCTCACCCTCCACGACCTGCGCGACCGGATCAATGCCGCGCGCTCGACGACCGGCGTCAGCGCCAGCGTGCTGAAGGTGGCCGACGACGATTTCCGTCTGGTCCTCGCCGCCGAGGCGACCGGCAAGGCGATCACCCTGAACGATTCGAGCGGTCTCGCCGGCGGGTTCGTGACCACATCGCTGCAGGCGGCTCGGCCGGCGATCTTCGAGATCGACGGCGTTTCGATCACCCGTCCCTCCAACCAGGCCGACGATCTCCTGAACGGGGTGACGATCAACCTCTTCAAGGCCGAGCCCGGCACGACCGTGGCCGTCTCCGTCGAGCCGAGCCTCGGCGACATCAAGAGCCGCATCGTGGCGTTCGTCGAGGCGTTCAATGCGGTTCGCGGATTCGTCAACGAGCAGTCGGCGGTCGACGTGGCGGGCGGCCCGGCGGCCGACGCGGTGCTCTTCGGCGACCGGACGATGCGCGGCATCATGACCGGCCTCGGCGGCATCGTCGGCGGCTCGGTCCAGGGGCTCGACGCCGCTGCCCTCGCCTCCTTTCGCGCCATCGGCATCGAGCTCGACGCGACGAGCCAGCTCCGTGTCGACGACGCCAGGCTCGACAATGCCCTCCTGACCAGGCTCGACGACGTGCGCGACATCTTCGAGTTCCGCTTCCGGTCGTCATCCTCCGAGATCGCCGTCTTCGCCCGCACCAACGCGCTCGCCGCGTCCGCGATGCAGCTCGAGATCACCGATGCCGACAACGACGGCACGCCCGAGGCCGTGACAATCAACGGCGTGGCGGCCGTTGTCGACGGCTCCACCATCAAGGGTGCCAAGGGCTCGCCCTTCGAGGGCCTCGAGCTCATCTGGACCGGCCGGGGCAGCACGACCATCGACATCGAGGTCAGCCAGGGGCTCGCCGACCGGGTCTTCAACCTCGTCCAGCCGACGGTCGATCCGCTCAATGGCTCGATCAGCCGCGCCATCGATTCGCTTCGGGACATGAACGGCAACTACGCCAAGCAGATCGAGCGGATCGAGGCGCGCGCCACCCGTGCCCGGGATCTCCTGATCGAGCGGTTCTCGGCCATGGAGGCGGCCCTCACGCTGGCGAACGCCATGCTCGCCCAGATCCGGGCCCAGATCGACGCCATGACCCAGGATGCGTAGGTGCCCGATCGGCGAACGTGGATCGCCCGCACGCGCCATTTCCGACCCCGGGGCCGGTTTCCCGAGCGAAGGGAATCGACCCGAGGCGATGCGGCACGATCGGCAGGGCCGGGCGCCGAGGCCCGAGGCCGAGACCAGGGCAGCCCTCGGGTCGCGCCCGGGCGAACGACGGCTCTGGGCCTTTGGCGGGCTGGCGCCGGACGGCGCCGCGGCGAGCGGGCGACCGGATCGCCCGCCACCGGCCGGATCGCTCCGGCAGGCGGCCGGCGCCTTGAACCGACAACCCTCGAACGACAGGCCTTGGAGATGAGCTCGATGCAGCACCGTGCCCGCGCCATGACGGCGTACCAGACCGCCGCCTTGACGGTCACGCCCGCCCGGGCCATCGTCATGCTCTACGATGGTGCCGTCCAGCGCTTGCAGCAGGCCGGCAGCGCCATCGCCGAGGGCCGCATCGAGGATCGCTTCAAGCTGGTCGGCAAGGCATACGCCATCGTGCACGGGCTGCAGTGCCAGCTCGATTTCACCGCCGGTGGCGAGGTGGCGCTCCTGCTCGACCGCTACTACGCCTACCTCCTGCACCGCATGACGCAGATCAACGTGCTGAACGACCCGGCGATCTGCGACGAGGTGATCGCGCGCCTGCGCGACATGCGCGCAAGCTGGGCCGCGATCGCCGACACGCCCAACGATTTCCCGGCCCGGCAACCGGCCCCGGTCGCCCAGCACGCCGCCAATCAGCCGAGCTGAGATCACAGGTTCATATGCAGTGGCGAGCGCCGGTGGCCAACGGCGCGACGATCCAGTGGACGCCCGACCTCCCGCCCGACGGATGAGCGGACCGGCCAGCCGACCGCCGCACCGCGTCCGGGGAAGCGACCCGGAGCGCAACCCGCCACAGCCGGCAGACCGGCTCGACCCCGAGCGCCTGGCGGCGATCATCCCGCCGAGCCGGCGATGAAGGCGGTCGTGGCTCGAGCTGGTGCCAAGCGCAGGATCCCGGGCGCCGCCTCGGGAAAACACGCAAACGCCCTCCTCGGAAGCCCGGTGGCCCGGCGGAGCGCCCGAGCCTCACGCTTGAGCGCCTTCAGCCGGGCCCGCTCGTCGTGCCACCCCGCCGACGCCGATCCTGCTGCGCCTGCCGCATCCAAAGAAGCAGCGTCCTCGCCTTGCCGCCGATCCTGGCCGCGATCGGGGTGATCGCCGTTCGATCCCAGGCGTGCGCGCCGCGATTCTCGAGCATCATTCGCACGGCCCGCGCGCGTGCCTCCGGCGCGTATCTCGTCGCTCCAGCTTGCATGGCTCCTTCGTCTCGAGGGCTGGAGGCTCCGTCAACCCCGCGGCAGTCTCGAGCTTTCAACGCCACCGGCGACGAGGTCGGCAAGCCTTTGCCGAGGAGGCGGGTTTGGGCGGCGGCCGGTGCCGTTGACGCCGGCGGCGATGATGACGCCGACCGAGGAGAGCCGCCCGTTCGGGGTCACCCTCGGCCAAGTCGCATCTGCCCGTTGGGGTCGCCGTGCAGCCCGCGCATGACGTGGCCGGACATGGGGCCAGCCGCCGCCTGGGGCCACCAGGCTCTCGACCCCTCTCGCCGGGGGAACCCGGCCAGCCGGCCCTGCAGGCGTGTCGGCCGATCGAGAAAGGCGGTGACGCGCTCGTCGATCAGAGCGCGCAGCCGGGACTCCTGCTCTTGAGGATGCGCCGCGCGCCCTGGCGCGGCGGTCGACGAGACCAGGAGCATCCTGAATGGTGACCTTGTCGGCGGCCGCCGACATCGGTCCTGTCAGAGGCCGGTCGCGCGATCTCGTGGCGCACGGCCGGCCACCGCCGTCAGGGCCGTCTCGCCGGAGGAAACGCGGCAGGCAGGGGCGGACGATACTTCGGGAGCCGGAAAGCCGTGGAGGGCGCGGCTTCGAGACGCGAAGCCCGACCGCCCCCGGCCACATTCCCCGGCCGCCATCGAGATGGTCGTTGCACGGTGCGAGCCGGCCGAAGCTCGTCCTGCCGCGGTCGACGCCGGCCCGGCCGCCGATTTCCAGCTCCCTCGGCGGGCAGCGGCACCGCCGAGCCTGCCTGCGACGCCATCCGGACCAGCGGGCCCGGACGGCAACGGCGCGACGGCGGAGCCGGGCATGTCGCCCAGGATGTCAGCGTCGGACGTCTTCTCTCGAAGCCCCCGAAGCGCCATCAGCCCGGCGGCTCGGTGCTCCGGCTCGGGTTGATGATCACAACCAGCCTGCCGGAGAAGCGCCGCCGCCCGCTTCACCGCGGTCGAGAGCTCGACCAGGGCGCCGATCACCGTTGCGTCGCCAGGCGGATCTGCTGTGGGACCGCAAGGGGACAAAGCCCTTCGCTCGACGGGGCGGAACGATGGACCGCGGTCCTGCTTCGGGTCAGAGTTCAGCTCGGGCTCGCCGGGCTTCTGCTCCCGGCGGATGACAACGCGTCACCCACCGCGAAGATCGTTGGCCGGCCAGGGATGGCGCAGCGGACGTGGCGTGGGGAGAGGAGCACGGTCGAGCCCGGTCGATTCCGACGCGAGCCGCCGAACGTGCCGAAGGGGCGCTCCTCGGGTGGCGCCGCCTCGCAGCCGGGATCAGGCGACCGCGCGGCGGGGCGGTGCCTCGAAGCTGCCCGCCTGCCAGGGCTCCCTGGCCAGCACCACGTCGAGGAGGTAGCGGCCATAGGCGGTCTTGGCGAGCGGGCCGGCGAGATGGCGGAGCTGGTCGTCGTCGATATGGCCCAGGAGGTGGGCGATCTCCTCCGGGCAGGCGATCTGGAAGCCCTGGCGCTGCTGGATGGTGCGCACGAACTCGCCGGCCTGCAGCAGGCTGTCGTGGGTGCCGGCGTCGAACCAGGCATAGCCGCGGCCGAGCCGCTCGACGCGGAGCGCCCCCTTGGCGAGATAGGCGGCATTGACGTCGGTGATCTCGTGCTCGCCACGCGCGGAGGGCGGCAGGTCGGCCGCGATCCTGACCACTGAATTGTCGTAGAAATAGAGGCCGGTGACGGCGTAGTTGGATTTCGGCCGGGCCGGCTTCTCCTCGATGCTGGTCGCCCGGCCGGCGTCATCGAAGGCCACCACCCCGTAGCGCTCCGGATCGGTCACCCGATAGCCGAAGACGGTGGCACCCTGGGCGTGGGCGACCGCGCGGGCGAGATCGGCGCGCAGGTAATGGCCGAAGAAGATGTTGTCGCCGAGCACGAGCGCCACGTTGTCGGCGCCGATGAACTCGCGGCCGATGACGAAGGCCTGGGCCAGCCCTTCCGGGCGCGGCTGCACGGCATAGGAGATCGCCAGCCCCCACTGGCTGCCGTCACCGAGCAGGCTCTTGAACTGCCACTGGTCCTCGGGCGTCGTGATCAGGAGGATGTCCCGGATGCCGGCCAGCATCAGCGTCGTCAGCGGGAAGTAGATCAGGGGCTTGTCGAAGATCGGCAGGAGCTGCTTGCAGACGGCACGGGTGATCGGATAGAGGCGCGTGCCGGAGCCGCCGGCCAGGATGATGCCCTTCCATCGCGGCTTCTTGGTTGCACTCGACATCACGCTTCTCCGCCTCGTCCGTCCAGGGAGCGGCGGCGAGCGCCGCTTCGATCTTCCTCGAGCCGCGCGGATCCTCGACCCGCGCGGCATGTCGTTCAGCCCGCGGCGGCCCGCGAGCGCTCGTCCGGTGGGTCGAGAATCGTGCCGTCGAGCTCGACCGACTGGATGATCCGCTGCCACTTGATCAGCTCCTGGTACCAGTCGAGCGTGATCGTCCGCGTCGTTCGCTCGAGGCTGCCGTCCGCGAGCCTCGAAACGATCTCGGCGACCCCGTCCTCGGCGACCCTTCGGGCCCGCCAGCCCAGCTTCTCGATCTTGGCGAAGCCGACACGATAGGAGCGATGGTCGGCGGCACCGTACCATTCGACGGCGACGTCACGCGGCACGGCTTTGGCGATCCGCTCGGCGAGCGGGCCGAGCTGGTAGTTGTTGGCATCGGAGCCGACATTGAAGATCTGGCCGTTGACCGCCGCCATGGGGGCCTCGAGCATGAACATCTGGGCGGCCGCCGTGTCCTCGACATGGACCATCGGCCGCCACTGCGTGCCGTCGCGCATCAAAGGCAGCGTGCCGGTCCGCCAGGCACCCCAGGTCATGCCGTTGATGGCGAGGTCGAAGCGCATGCGCGGGCTGTAGCCGTAGACCGTCGCCTGGCGCAGCACGACCACGCAGAACCGCTCGTCGGCGAGCGGCAGCACGCCGTGCTCGGCCATCTCGTTGGCCTTGGCATAGGTGGTGAGCGGGTTGGTCGCGTGGTCCTCGGCGCAGATCACGTCCTCGGGCTGGAAGCCGTAGAGGCTGCAGGAGGACGGCAGGACATAGCGCTTGACCCCGGCCATCTTGGCGAGGCGGGCACAGTGCACGCGCGACTCGTGGTTGATGGCGTAGGTGGCATCCTGGAAGAGCTCGCCGCTCGGGTCATTGGAGATCGCGACGAGGTCGATGACATGATCGACGCCCTTGAAATGGCTCGGCTCGAGCCGCCGGCTGTCGGCCTTGACCAGCTCGAGGCGGGCATGCGGCTGGAGCAGCTCGGCGCCGAAGAAGAAGCGGTCGAGGGCGCGGACCTGGTAGCCCCTTGCGAGGAGCATCGGCACGAGCGTGGTGCCGATATAGCCGCCGGCACCGGTGACGAGGACGCGTTCCATCGAAGGCTCCGATCAGGCGATGGCCGCTGCGGGCGCAGCCGGCACACATGGGAAAGGGGCGGGCGGGAAATGGGCGGGAAGGTCGGCGAAGGCGGGCTGCGCCGCATCCTTCGCGGAGAGCACGCATTCGACCGGGCTCACCGGCCAGTCGATGGCGAGGTCGGGGTCGTTCCAGGCGATCCCGTGGTCATGAGCCGCACTGTAGTAGGCGTCGACCTTGTAGAGGACCTCCACGTCGTCCTCGAGCGTGACGAAGCCGTGGGCGAAGCCCCTGGGCACCAGGAGCTGCTCGAATCCCTCAGCGCTCAGCTCGACCGCGACATGGCGGCCGAAGGTCGGCGAGCCCTGGCGAATGTCGACCGCGACATCGAGGATGCTGCCCTTCAGCACGCGCACGAGCTTGGTCTGGGCAAAGGGCGGCGACTGGTAGTGCAGGCCGCGCAGCGTGCCGCGCTGGGCCGAGCGCGAGTGGTTGTCCTGGACGAAATCGAAGTGGAGGCCCATGGCCTCGAAGGCCCGCCGGTTGTAGACCTCGGCGAAGAAGCCTCGATGATCGCCGAACCGCTTCGGCCGGATCAGCTTCACCTCGGGTATGGCGGTTGCGACGATCTCCATGCGCACCTCGTATCTGACCCCGGGTCGCGCGGCACCTCGCCCGACCGGCTCACTTCGGCGATCCTACCAGCCACCCCTTACCCGTTCCTTAACGCGCGCGGCCTACCGCTTCGCCGCCCGATCGGGTAGAGACGGGCGGCCCCGCAGGAGATCTTGCATGACCGACGCAGCACCGCCGCGTGCCGCGCAGCACCCCGTCGTCAACGAGCGGCACGGCGTCACCTGGACGGACCCCTATGCCTGGCTCCGGGACCCCGCGTATCCCGAGGTCACCGACCCCGAGATCCGGGCCTATCTCGAGGCCGAGAACGCCTATTTCGCCGCCGTCATGGCGCCCGAGCGGGGCTTGATCGACGAGCTGCATGCCGAGCTCAAGGGGCGGATCAAGGACGACGACAGCTCGGTGCCGGTGGCGGACGGCGCCCATCTCTATCACTGGCGGTTCGAGCCCGGGGCCCAGTACCGGACCTGGTGCCGGGCACCGCGGGCGGGTGGTGCCACCGAAGTCATCCTCGACGAGGCGGCGCTGGCCTCGGGCAAGAGCTACTTCAACCTGCGCGGCCTGGCATCGAGCCCCGACGCGCGCCTGCTCGCCTACGCCACCGACGAGGACGGCTCCGAGCGCTACGTCATCCACATCAAGGACCTAGCGAGCGGGGTCAGCACCACCGACCTGGTCGCGAACACCTCGGGCAGCGTGGTCTGGTCGGCCGATGGCGCAACGCTCTTCTACGTCGAGCTGAACGAGAAGCTGCGGCCCTACCGGGTCAAGGCGCACCGGCTCGGCACCGACGCCGCAGCCGATCGCACGGTCTACACCGAGGACGACCCGGCCTTCTTCGTCGGCATCGGCCTGACGCAGAGCCGGCGCTTCGTGGTCGTCACGGCCGGCAGCCACGTGACCCGCGAGGTCCGGCTGATCGATGCCACGGCGCCGGCGGGCGAGCCGCTGCTCGTTGCGGCCAGGCGCGACGGCCACCGCTACGGCGTCGAGCACGCCTGCGATCGCTTGTGGATCCGCACCAACGACCGGCACGAGAACTTCCGTCTGGTGTCGGCGCCCGTCGAGGCCCCGGGCGAAGCGCATTGGCAAGAGGAGATCGCCGGCGACGACCGTCATTACCTGCTCGGCGTCACCTGCTTTCGGGACTTCCTCGTGGTGACCGAGCGCCTCGACGGCCTCGCCAACCTGCGCGTCCGCGACTATGCCGGCAACGAGCACGCCATCGACTTCGCCGAGGCGGTCTACACGGCGGGCCTCGGCGACAATCGCGAGTTCGAAACCGACCGCCTGCGGGTCGGCTTCAGCTCGCTCACCCGGCCCGCCACCGTGCTCGACTACCATGTGGCCGAGCGCCGGCTCGAGACCCTCAAGGTGCAGGAGATCCCGTCGGGCTACGATCCGGGCCGCTATGTCGGCCGGCGGCTCTGGGCCACGGCGGCGGATGGCGAGCGCGTGCCGATCTCGCTCGTCCATGCCCGCGACTTTCCGACCGACGGCAGCGGCCGGCTCTATCTCTACGGCTACGGCTCGTATGGCATGGCGATGGAGCCGTCGTTCAACAGCACCCGGCTCTCCCTTCTGGACCGCGGCTTCGCCGTGGCCATCGCCCATGTCCGGGGCGGCGACGAGCTCGGCCATCGCTGGTACCGCGAGGGCAAGCTGGCGATGAAGACCAGCAGCTTCACCGATTTCATCGCCTGCGCCGAGACGCTGATCGAGAGCGGCTACGCGGCGCCAGGCCGGATCGTCATCCGGGGCGGCTCGGCCGGCGGCATGCTGATGGGGGTGGTCACCAATCTCCGACCGGAGCTCTGGCGCTGCGTGGTCGCCGAGGTGCCGTTCGTCGACGTCTTGAACACCATGCTCGACGCCAGCCTGCCGCTCACCCCGATCGAGTGGCCGGAATGGGGCAACCCCTTGACCTCGAAGGAGGATTTCCTGCGCATCCGGGGCTACTGCCCGTACGAGAACATCGCGGCCAAGGCCTATCCCGCCATGCTGGTCACGGCCGGGATCAGCGATCCACGGGTGACCTACTGGGAGCCCGCGAAATACGTCGCCCGGCTGCGCGAGCTCAGGACGGACCAGAACCTGCTGCTGCTCAAGACCAACATGGATGCCGGTCATTTCGGCGCCTCCGGCCGGTTCGACGCGCTTCTCGAGCTGGCCGAGGTGCTGGCCTTCATCCTCAAGTGCTTTCGGGATGGCGACGAGGCGGACGAGGCGCCGGCCGGAAGCTGAGCCCCTGCCTTGCGATGGCCCTGGTCAAAAGCCGCTGAGATCGGTCGGGGGCTCGAGCAGCTTGCGACCCCTGACCCGGCGGATCGCCGCCGAGACGATCGCCAGGTTGTTGTCGAAGGAGCCGTGCGTGGCCTTGATGCTCTCCTTCCCGTCATCCACCCTCGGCTCGCTCACGATCGTGAGCCGGCCGCGCCAGAGGTCGCGCCACGCCTCGATGTCGTCCATTGCGGCGACGTTGAACGGCCGGTCGGCGGGCGGCCGATCGCCGACCCAGGCGGCCGCCAGCCCGAGCAGCGGCATGTGCTTGAGCGGCTCGAAGGCGCCGCTGACGAGATAGAGCAGCGACTTGCCGTAAGGCCCGACCGAGTCGGCCCGCTCGATGGCGTCGTCGAGCAGGGCGATCGTGAGCGCCTCGGGGGCGAGGGTGCCCTGGTAGAAAGCCTGGCCGTACCGCTCGACGGCGAAGCGCAGGCTGCAGGCCGGTGCCCAGAGCTCCGCACTCTTCGCGACGAGCTTCTCGGCAGCGAGGCAGCGGAGCAGGTGGCCGTGGAAGATCGCCCCGGCCGAATGGCCGATCAGGTGGATTTCGAGGCCCTCGACCTCCCGGGCAAGCCGGGCGAGCGACTTCGCGGCCAAGGCGCCACCGCCACCCGGATCGGCGGCGGCGGCCGCGTTCTGCTTCATCTGCGTCCAGACGGCCTTGCCGAGCAGGCGCTCGCTCAGCACCTCGAGGGACGCGTCCCGCTGCTCGGCGAGCTGCTGCCGGAGATGCCTGGGGAGGCCCTCGGCCTGGACCAGGGCAAGATCGATGCCGAGCTTCGACGCGGCATCGTCCAGGATGTCGAGCAGGCTCTCGAGCACGCCGGTCCGCCAGGCGAAGAAGAGGGCGGGCACGCCATTGGCCTCGAACCAGGGGCCGAGCCGGCGAACCCTCTTGAGCGCGGCCGGCTCGTCGTTCAGCCCGCCATGCGCGTAGAGAACGACCTTGCGGCTGCCGGCGTCCCGAAGGCGGCGAAGCAGGATCTCCTCGACCACGCATTGCAGGTTCGCCACCGCGTCGACCGTCGTCAGCAGCCGGTGCAGGGGCCGGCCGTCATTGCCGAGGACGATGGTCCGCTCGAGCGCCGTGTCGGCCGCCCAGGGGACAGCTGCCGCCGACGCGGCGGCCCCGACCGGGGGCAAGCCGACCAGCGCCGCGGCCCTGGCCTGGAGCGGTGCCTCGCTCAGCGCGGCCGGGCTCGTCGTCCGGCCGATGGGTGCTCCCATGACGGCGACCCAGGCATCGCGGCCGTGCGCCAGCCAGTCGGCGTAGGTCAGGATGGCGAAGCCGCCGAAGCCCCAGTCGGGACCCCACGAGTTCTGCACGATGAAGCCGCGCTCGTCATAGCCGACGAGGGCGAAGGCATGGCCGCCCTGGGCCTCCCCGCCGCTCCAGCCGATGACCGGCAATGCTGCCGCCGCGGTGCCCAGATTCCAGCCGGCATGGATTTCGGCCGAGACGTAGATCGCATGCACCTCGAAGATCGCCGCCTGCATGTCGACGATCGAGCTCCGGTCGATCCGGTAGTAGGCGCCGATCGGCCGCGTCGCCGCGTCGGCCGCCCAGGCGGGGTCCGGCCGGACGAACTTGCCGTCCTCGTAGGGCCAGAGCCTGTCGGCGCAGACGCCATGCTTGTGCCAGCCCTTCATGGCACCACGGCAGCTCGAGCCCTGGTAGTCCTCGCCTTCCCACTCGTCGTAGAGCTGGGCCATATGATAAAGCATGCGCTCGCTGACCTTGACCGGTGGCGTCGCCGATCGCTTCTCGATCGGCGCGCGCTGGAACGCCTCCCAGGCGATGAAGTTGATGACGGCGGCGAGGCCGAAGCCGGTGCAGGCGCCTCCGGCACGCTGATCCAGGATCATGCCATCCGCCGCGTATTGCGGCAGGAACTGGTCGATCAGCCCGGTCGACGGCCAGGCGGGCGGCAGCGAGACCAGAGGTGCGCGATAGGGCAGATCGCGGATGTCGAAGCGATCGGGGGCCGCGTCGAGGCTCTCGACCAGGGTGGGCCAGGAGGGACCCGGCTTCGCCATCGCCGCGACCGGCGCCGCCCCGAGACCCGCCTCGAAAAGCGCTGCCTCCTCCTCGCGCCGCCGCTTCAGGCCAGGATGGTCGGGCCAGAGACGGCACATGGCCCGGATCTCGGCCGGAATCGCGGCGAAATTCCTCTCCGTCATGTGCCGGTGAATGGCCCGCATCTCGCGAAACCGCGCCTGCGTGCTGGTGAAGCCGCCGCTGCCGCGATTGAAGACGAGCGAGACCAGGGCGCCGAAGCTCGCATCCGGAAGGGCCTCGGTGTTGGGCAGGGCGGCCACGGTCTTCGCCACCTGAAGCGGCACCTCCTCGGCCATGAAGACGGCCTCGGCCATGGCCCAGGGCACCTCGATGTCGGCGAGCTGCCGCACCAGCTTCTTCAAGCGCAGGACCCGCGCCTCGCGGTCGGCGCCGGTCGCGGTGAGGCCGAGGGCGGGCGCCAGCCGGGCCACGGTCTCCGTCCCCAGATGCGGCGTCCAGACGCGCTCGAGCTCGAGCCGCGAGCGGTGGCCGATGTCGAAGCCGAAGCCGATGGTCAGGCCCGAGCTGAGCCCGGGCCAGATCGGCCGCTCCTCGATCACCTGCTGGTAGTAGGCGCGCCCGCCGCTCTCGTGGCGGACGATCAGCTCGCTCGCTGCCGCGACGAGCGGGCGAGGTGGCGCGGCGGTCACCGGCCCGGAGCCTGCCGGCTCCGGCTCGCTTGGGGTGGGTCGGTCGGCGTAGCGCTCGCGCCAGCCGAGCACGTCACGGATCAGCGCCCGCTCGGCCTTGGTCGAAAGCCGCTTCGTCCTCTTGCGTGGCATGGCAGCCCCCGCTGCCTCCCGGCCGGAAGAGCCGGCCGGCCGGCATGTTACCACGAGTTGCGCCCCGACGCTTCAGCTCCCGCCCCCCGGGGGCGAGCGGCTCAGCTCGCGGCGCGCTCGAGCACGGCGCGAAGCAGCACGTCGCAGCCGGCGATCAGGTGCTCGGGCTCGGCGTGCTCCGCCTCGTTGTGGCTGAGCCCATCCTTGCAGGGGATGAAGATCATCGCCGTCGGCGCCACCCGGGCGACGTAGCAGGCGTCGTGGCCGGCGCCGGAGACCATGTCGCGGTGGCTGAGCCCGGCCGCCTCGGTGGCGCGGCGCACGGCGGCGACCCGGTCGGCATCGAAGGCGACGGGCGGGAAGTACCAGATCTCCTCGACCCCGCCCTCCAGCGCCTCGAGCGCGCAGGCCTCGGCGACGGCGGCACGGAACGCCTCGCCCATGGCCTCGAGATGGTCGGCCTCGGGGTGGCGGAGGTCGACGGTGAACATCACCTCGCCCGGGATCACGTTGCGCGAGCTGGGGTGGACATCGACATGGCCGACGGTCGTCACTCCATAGGGGCCATGGTCGGTGGCGATCTCGCGCAGGCGAACGAAAACCTTGGCGGCGGCGAGCAGCGCGTCCTTGCGGCGGTCGATCGGCGTCGTGCCGGCATGGCTCTCGCGGCCGGTGATGGTCACGTTGTACCAGCGCATGCCCTGCCCGCCGGTGACCACGCCGATGGTCTTGCCCTCGGCCTCGAGAATCGGTCCCTGCTCGATATGCAGCTCGAAGAAGCTGTCCCAGTCCCGCGGCGCGCAGGGGCGCTCGCCCTTGTAGCCGATCCGCTCGAGCTCGGCGCCGAAGGTCGCACCCTCGAAGTCCTCGAGCGCGTAGGCGTAGTCGCGCGTGAAGGCGCCGCCATAGACGCCGGAGGCGAGCATCGCCGGCGCGAAGCGGGTGCCCTCCTCGTTGGTCCAGTTGACCACCTCGATCGGCCGCTCGGTCTCGAAGCCGAAATCGTTGAGCGTGCGGATCACCTCGAGCCCGGTGAGCACGCCGGCGACGCCGTCATACTTGCCGCCGGTCGGCTGGGTGTCGAGATGGCTGCCCATGACGACCGGCGGGAGCTCCGGGCGCTTGCCGGGACGGCGGGCGAACATGTTGCCGAGCTCGTCGATCTCGACCGCGCAGCCGGCCGCCTCGCACCAGGAGCGGAAGAGGTCGCGGCCCTCGCGGTCGAGATCGGTCAGCGTCTGCCGGTTGCAGCCGCCCTTGGGCGTGGCGCCGATCCTGGCCATCTCGAAGATGGTCTGCATCAGCCGATCGCCGTCGATCTTGATGTTGGTCGGCTTCTCGCTCACCGCTCGCTCTCCCTGCTGCTTCGTCCGGCGCGGCTACTCGGCCGCCTTCAGGTTCCGCGGGTTCCCCGGATGCTCCGCCCAGGTCAGATAGGGCCGGCCGCCGCTCACCTCCTCCATGGTGATGCAGCCCTCGACCGGGCAGACATGCATGCAGAGGTTGCAGCCGACGCAGTCGGCGTCGATCACGGTGAAGCGCCGCCTGCCCGCCTCCTGGGTGAAGCGGATGGCCTGGTGCGAGGTGTCCTCGCAGGCGATGTGGCAAAGCCCGCAGCCGATGCAGAGCTCGTCGTCGATCCTGGCCTTGATGTCGTAGTTCATGTCGAGCCGGCCCCAGTCGGTGTAGTTGCCGACCGCGGCGCCGCGGAAGTCGTCGAGCGTGGCGTAGCCCTTCTCGTCCATCCAGTTGGCGAGCCCGTCCTTCAGGTCCTCGACGATCTTGAAGCCGTAATGCATGGCGGCGGTGCAGACCTGGACCGAGCCGGCGCCCAAGGCCATGAACTCGGCGGCGTCCCGCCAGGTCTCGATGCCGCCGATGCCGGAGATCGGCACGGCAGCGCAGTCCGGGTCGCGGGCGATCTCGGCCACCATGCAGAGGGCGATCGGCTTGACCGCCGGCCCGCAATAGCCGCCATGCGCCCCCTTGCCGTTGACCACGGGCTCGGGCGCCATGCGGTCGAGGTCGACCGCGGTGATCGAGTTGATGGTGTTGATCAGCGAGACCGCGTCGGCGCCGCCCGCCACCGCCGCCCTGGCCGGGGCCAGGATGTTGGTGACGTTGGGGGTGAGCTTGACGAAGACCGGCATGGCTGTGTGCGCCTTGCACCAGCGGGTCACCATCTCGATGTATTCCGGCACCTGGCCCACGGCCGAGCCCATGCCGCGCTCGCTCATGCCGTGCGGGCAGCCGAAATTGAGCTCGACCCCGTCGGCGCCGGTCGCCTCGACCCGGGCCAGGATCGCCTGCCAGCTCGCCTCCTCGCAGGGCACCATGAGCGAGACGACCATGGCCCGGTCCGGCCAGTCGCGCTTGACCTGGGTGATCTCCCGAAGGTTCACCTCGAGGGTGCGATCGGTGATCAGCTCGATATTGTTGAAGCCGGCCATGCGGTGGCCGCGAAAATGGACGGCCCCGTAGCGCGAGCTGACGTTGACGACGGGCGGGTCCTCGCCGAGCGTCTTCCAGACCACCCCGCCCCAGCCAGCGCGGAAGGCCCGGACCACGTTGTAGGCCTTGTCGGTCGGCGGTGCGGAGGCGAGCCAGAAGGGGTTGGGCGACCTGACGCCGGCGATGGTGCAACGGAGATCGGCCATGGCGCGCTCCTCCTAATTGCGCAAGGCGGCGTCGATCGAGCGGGCGGCGCGCTTGCCGTCCTCGACCGCCGCCACGGTGAGATCCTGACCGGCGATGGCGTCGCCGCCGGCCCAGACACGCTCGAGCGAGGTCCGCCCCTCGGCATCGACCCTGATCTTGCCGGCCTCGATCACGAGGCCGGCCGGGGTGAGCTCGTCCGCCAGCAGCTTCTGGCCGATCGCCTTGAAGACCTGGTCGGCCTCGAGCGTGAAGCGCTCGCCGGTGCCCGCCAGACGCCCGGCGGCATCGAGCCGCGTGTGCTCGAAGGTCACGCCGGCGATGCGGCCACCGACCACCTCGAGCGCCACCGGCCGGGCCCAGTGGCGGATCAGGACACCATTGAGCTGGGCGATCTCCTGCTCGTGGCCGGTCGCACCCATCTCGCCGGCGCCGCGGCGATAGACGATCGTGACGGCCTCGGCACCCAGCCGCCTGGTCTGGACCGCGATGTCGATGGCGGTGTTGCCGCCGCCGATGACTACGATGTGGCGGCCGACCGGCAGGGTCGCCTTGTCCGCCACCTGCCGGAGATCCTCGATATAGTCGACCGCGTCGAGCATGCCGGGGAGGTCCTCGCCCGGCAGGCCCAGCCTGTTCGTGGCGCCGAGGCCGACGCCGAGGAAGACAGCGTCGCAGTCGCGGCGGAGCGCCTCGAGCGTCAGCCCGTGGCCGAGCGCCTGCCCCTGCCGGATCTCGATGCCGCCGAGCGCGAGGATGAAGGCGACCTCGCGCTGGGCCATGTCGTTCGCCATCTTGTAGGCGGCGATGCCGTGCTCGTTGAGGCCGCCGGGCTTGGCGCGGCGCTCGTGGACCACGACGTCGTGGCCGAGGCGGGACAGGGCGTGGGCGCAGGCGAGCCCGGCCGGGCCGGCGCCGACCACGGCGATCCGCTTGCCGGTGGGTGCCGCCCGCGTGAAAGGCTGGGTCTCGGTGGCGAAGAGGGCGTCCGTGGCGTAGCGCTGCAGCTGGCCGATCCGGACCGGCTTGCCCTCCTGCAGCATGCGCACGCAGGCCTCCTCGCAGAGGATCTCGGTCGGGCAGACCCGGGCGCAGGTGCCGCCCATGATGTTGGCCTCGAGGATGTCGAGGGCCGAGCCCTTGAGGTTGCCGGTCTGGATCTTGCGGATGAAGCTCGGCACGTCGATGCTGGTCGGGCAGGCCTGGACGCAGGGCGCGTCGTAGCAGAAATAGCAGCGGGCGGCCTCGACCACGGCCTCCTTCGTCGCCAGCGGCGGGTGGAGATCGGCGAAGTTCTCGTCATAGGCGGCAGCCGGCAGCCGGTTGCCTCGAATATCCGCGCCCTCGCCCACGCCACTCACCTCCCGCCTCGACCGGCCGTCCGCCGCCGTGCCTCTTCGTCATGAGAAAGGAGAACGGTAGTAAGGAAGCGTCGTTCTGGTCAAGTGCTGCGAGGGCGCCGCGGGCTTCGGCCCGGTGTCAGGAGGTGCGACCGGCCATCTCGTAGGCCTGCGTCTGGACGACGAAGCATTCCTGGCGCTGCCGCTGCAGCATCCGGCAGGCCTCGTCCGCCACCTCGCGCTCGAAGCCGGCGACCCGCGCCCGGTAGACGGTCCGCCGCCGGCCCTTGAGCGGGCTGACGTCGATGGCGCCCTGCATCAGGATCTGCGGCACGAGGCCGGCCGCCGTCTCGGCGGCGCGGCGCGCCATGCCCGAGTCGTGGAAGGCGCCCACCTGGACGGCGAAAGGCCCGGAGGCCGCCGGCCCGGCCTCGCCGGCGACCAGGACGCGTTGCGGGTTGGGGGCCGGCAGCGGGGCATCGGCGGCGGCCTCGACGATGACCGCACGCTCGGCCGGCGGCAACGCATCCAGCACGGACACGGCGGCAAGCCCGGAGACGACATGGTCGGGACGCCCCTCCGGCACCTCGACCAGCGTGCCGGGCCGCAGCGCCGGCAGGGGCCCCGCTTGCGGCGCGATGGCATCCACGGCCGGATCGCCCGACCGATCGGCAACCTCATTTGTGGGCGGGGCGGCGGGCGGGGCGGCGGCCACCGCAGCCATGGCGGTCCCGGGCTTCGCCTGCGGCAGGAGCGCCACCAGCGGTGCCGGTCGGCGCTCGCGGAGCCGCTCGAAGCCGAGATCGAGCAGCCGGGCGACCTCCTTGTCGCGGCTGCGGGCGCTGCGCCCGCCGAAGACGACGACGATCACCCGCTCGCCGCTGCGTCGCGCCGTGGCGGCGAGATTGAAGCCCGAGGCCTGCGTGTAGCCGGTCTTCAGCCCGTCCATGCCAGCATAGCTGACCAGGAGCCGGTTGTGGCCCCGATGATTGACGCCGTTGAAGGCGAAGCTGCGGTGGCTGAAATAGGGATAGTAGCGCGGATGATCGTGGATCAGCCGGTAGGCCAGCCGGGCCATGTCGGCCGCCGAGCTCTTCTGCTGGCGATGGGGCAGGCCCGAGGCGTTCTTGAAGCTGGTGTGCCGCATGCCGATGGCACGTGCCCGGCGCGTCATCGCGTCGGCGAACCGCGGCTCGCTGCCGGCCAGCGCCTCGGCGATCACGACGGCCACGTCATTGGCCGACTTGACGACGATCGCGTCGATCGCCTGCTCGACCGTGATGGTCGAGCCGGCGCGCAGGCCGAGCTTCGACGCCGGCATGCCGGCGGCCCGGCGCGAGACGTCGAGCCTGCTGCCGAGCCGGAGCTCGCCCCGCTCGAGCGCGTCGAACAGCATGTAGAGGGTCATCATCTTGGTGAGCGAGGCCGGATAGAGCGCCACGTCCGCCCGACGCGAGTGCAGCACGTCGCCGGTCGCGTAGTCGAGGACGATGGCCGCGTACTTGCTGTTGGCCTGCGCCGGCGCCGCGCCCATGGCACCGAGCATCAGAACGAGAGCTGCCAAGGCAAGGCGACCGAGCATGACCATGCCTCTCCGGGCTTGAAAAATTCAACTGACGGTTGGGATTCGGGCAAGCCGTCCGCCGTCGCTCAACCTCACCTGCCTAGCACGCGAAGGTTAACATTGCCTTTAGGCGATTCGTTTAAGCGGTCAAAGGAGAAAGTTTTTTTTAAGCGCTCGTGTTGCGTCAGGGCGTCACGGGCTCGAGCCACTTCTTGTAGATGTAGCCCTTGTCGCCGTTGGGCAGGGTCACGTGCTTCCAACCGAGAGTGTCGCCCGTGACGATGACCACGCGGCCGGCGTCGATCGTGCCGAGCCGCTCGGCGTCGTTGTCGGGACCCGCCCGGTAATTGACGGCGCTGACGACACGATAGCGCTCGCCGTCGCCCGCTGCCCGGGGCTCGGCTGGTGCCGGTGCCGGCGTGGGCGCCACGGCGGCGGCCTTTGCCGGCGCGCTCGGTGCTGCAGCCACGGGCGCGCTGGGCGCGGGCTTTGCGGGTGCGGGGGCAGGCGCGGGCTCGGCCTGAGCAGGCGCTCTTGGCGCCGCGGCGACGACCGGCGGTGCTGGCGCGGGCTCGGGCGCTGCCGCCGGCTCCGGCTCGGCGGCTTCGGCCGGCTCGGCGGCGGCCGTCACCGGCGTCGCGGCCGGGGCCGTCGCGGCGGAGGCGGTGGCCGCCGGCGTTTCCGCCGCTGGCGCTTCGCCGGCGGCCACGGTGCTGCCCTTGCCGCCCGTCGCCCGCTCGAGCGCCGCTGTGATCTCGGGATCGCCGGGGTTGAGGGACGCCGCCCGCTCGAGATCGGCACGGGCCTGGTCGAGCTCGCCGCGCTCGGCATGGAGCTCACCGCGCCGCAGATAGGCCAGATAGTGGTCGGCCTGCATCTCGATCGCCGCGTCGAAGTCGGCGAGCGCCGCATCGTAATTGCCCGAGGTGAACTCGACCTCGCCGCGCCGGACATAGGCGACCCTGAGGTTGCGGATGGTCGTGGCATCGCCCGGCCGCAGCGCCAGGGCCTGGCTGTAGTCGGCGATCGCCGATTCGAAATCGCCGGCCTCGCCATAGGCCACGCCGCGATTGTTGTAGGTGATGGCCAGGGCCTCGCCGACCAGCTCGCCGGAGCGGATCGCATCGGTGTAGGCCGTGACCGCGGCGGCGTAGTCACCCTGGCGGAACGCCTCGTTGCCGGTCCGCACGTCGGCCAGGCCCTGCGCCACGGCGGCCCCGCCGAGCGTGCCGCCGCCGAATGCCGGCACGACGACCCAGGCGAGGGTCGCCACGACAATCCAGGCAGCACGCAAAGCCGTCAATCGCCGCATTCGCGGTCCTCCCTCCAACAAGCAGGCGGAAACCTCTCAGCGCCCGGCTGTAGCATCTGCATTCCTCCGCGTCAGCTTTTCCGGCGCATTTTTTCGTGGGCGAGACGCGCCCTGAGCCGTGCCCCGGCGCCCTCCAGGACGCGCTGCGGCACGCGCGACAGCGCCAGCGCGTCGGCCGGCACGTCGGCGGTGACGACGCTGCCGGCCCCGACCACCACCCGCTCGCCGATCACCACCGGTGCCACGAGGGCGGTGTTGGAGCCGATGAAGGCCGCCTCGCCGATCACCGTCCGGTGCTTCATGAACCCGTCATAGTTGCAGGTCACCGTGCCGGCGCCGACATTGGCCCCCGCCCCCACCTCGCAGTCGCCGAGATAGGTCAGATGGCTGGCCTTGGCGCCGGCGCCGAGCCGGGTGTTCTTGACCTCGACGAAATTGCCGATCTTGGCCCGGGCACCGATCTCGGCCCCCGGCCGCAGCCGGGCGAACGGCCCGACCTCGGCGCCGGCGCCGATCCGCGCCTGCTCGAGATAGGAGTGGCTGTGGATCACGGCACCCGGCTCGACCGTCACGCCCGGGCGGAAGACGACGAAGGGCTCGATCACGGCACCCGGCCCGATCGCCGTGTCGGCGCTGAGCATCACCGTCTCCGGCGCCTCCATGATCACCCCCTCCTCCATCAGCTCGGCCCTTCGGCGTGCCTGGAAGAAGCCGGCGACCAGGGCGAGCTGGGCCTGGGTGTTGACCCCCTGGCCCTCGACCCAGTCACCCTCGATGGCGCTGCACGGCCAGCCCCGGGCGACCGCCAGCCCGACCGCATCGGTCAAATAGTGCTCGCCGCTCTCCTCCTGGCGGGGCAGCTCGGCCAGAAGCGGGCGCAGCCGGTCGGCGGCGAGCGCCAGGACACCGGCATTGCAGAAATCCTGGGCCAGCAGGTCGGCGTCGCAGTGCTTGTGCTCGACGATGGCATGGAGGCGGCCGTCCGGCTCGGCCCGCAGCCGGCCATAGCCCTCTGGATCGGGCGGACGCATGCCGAGCACGGTGACGGCCGCCCGGTCCCGGGCCCGGCGCTCGAGCAGCCGCGCCAGGGTGGCTCGGGTCAGGAGCGGCGTGTCGCCGTAGAGCACCAGCACGGTGCCGGACTCGGGCAGGAGCGGGGCGGCGACGGCCAGGGCGTGGCCGGTGCCCCGCGGCGGGTCCTGGATGACGATCCGCCCCTCCGGCGCCAGCCTTTGGACCTCGGTCGCGACATCCTCCATGCCGGCGCCGAGCACGGTCACGAGGTGCGCCGGGCGGAGCGACGCGGCCTGGCCGAGCACGTGGGCGATCAGGCTCTGGCCGGCGAGATCGTGCAGCACCTTGGGCCGGTCGTTGCGCATCCGCGTGCCGCGTCCGGCGGCGAGGACGACGATGCTGAGCTCCGGGGTCTCGAGTGGATCGGCGGCAGCCATTCGGCAACTCCAGGGAAAAAGTGCAGCCGGGCGGGCTCGACGCGCGGCCCTGAACTAGCCAAGTTCGGCGCGGCTCACAACATTTGCTCCAGGTGGCTCCTCATGTCCCTCTCGGCCGTGGTCTTCGATCTCGACGGCACCCTCGTCGACACGCTGCCCGACCTGCACGCCGCCGTGCAGGCGCTGCTCGGCGAGCGCGGCCTCGACGCACCCGCCGCGGGCGAGGTCCGAACAATGATCGGCGACGGGGCGAGGCGCCTGGTCGAGCGCGCCTTGGCGTGGGCTAAAGCACCCGCCGACGCGGCCGGGCTCGATGCGGCGTATCGGCGCTTCCTCGAGATCTACGGTGAAGCACCCTGCCGGGCGAGCCGGCTCTACGCCGGCGTCGAGGCGACCCTGGCGACGCTCGCCTCGAGCGGAATCCGCCTCGGCGTCTGCACCAACAAGCCGCAGGCGCCGACCGAGGCGATCCTCGAGGCCCTGGCCGTGGACGGCTTCTTCGCGGCCGTGGTCGGTGGCGACGCCGTGGCGAGGCGCAAGCCCGATCCGGCCCACCTCCTCGACGTCCTGGGCCGCCTCGGCGCGGCGCCGGCGGCGGCCGTGATGGTGGGCGACAGCCAGAACGACCTGGCCTCGGCCAGGGCGGCGGGCGTGGCCTGCATCCTCGTCGACTACGGCTACACCGCCATTCCGGCCAGGGAGCTCGGCGCCGATCGGGTCATCGGTGGCTTCGCCGAGCTCGAGGCGGCGCTCGACAGCCTGCGCGGGACCGCCTGAAGCGACCCGACCGGCCGCTTGACAGGAAACCGGGCACCACTTAGAGCGCGGGCCAGGACCGAGCGGGCATCACGGGCGCGTAGCTCAGCGGGAGAGCACTCGCTTCACACGCGAGGGGTCACAGGTTCAATCCCTGTCGCGCCCACCATCCCGGCCCCGGTTGCCGCCCGGGCCGAAGCGTCAGCCGCCCTCGAAGAGCGCTGTCGAGATGTAGCGCTCGGCGAAGGAGGGGATGATCACGACGATCATCTTGCCCGCCATCTCGGGCCTCGCACCGACCTCGAGCGCCGCCGCCACGGCGGCACCGGACGAGATGCCGCCCGGAATGCCCTCGAGCCGGGCCAGCCGGCGCGAGGTCGCGAACGCCGTCTCGTTGGCGATCTTGACCACCTCGTCGATCAGCTCGACCTCGAGGTTCTCCGGCACGAAGCCGGCGCCGATGCCCTGAATCAGATGCGCTGCCGGCTGGCCGCCGGAGAGGATCGGGCTCGCCTCCGGCTCGACCGCGATCATCCGGAGGCCCGGCTTTCGCGGCTTCAGCGCCTGCCCGCAGCCGGTGAGCGTGCCGCCGGTGCCGACGCCGACGACGATCGCGTCGACCCGGCCCTCGGTATCCGTCCAGATCTCCTCCGCCGTGCCGCGCCGGTGAATCGCCGGGTTGGCGGGATTGTCGAACTGGCCGGGCATCACCGCCCCCTCGATCGAGGCCACGAGCTCGAGCGCCCGGTCGATGGCACCGTTCATGCCGCGCTCGCGCGGCGTCAGCTCGATCTCGGCGCCGAGGAACTTCAGCATCTTGCGGCGCTCGATCGACATCGATTCCGGCATGGTGAGAATCAGCCGGTAGCCGCGCGCGGCGGCGACGAAGGCGAGGGCGATGCCGGTATTGCCCGAGGTCGGCTCGACGATGGTGCCGCCCGGCCGAAGCCGGCCTTCGGCCTCGAGCGCGGTGATCATGGCGACGCCGATCCGGTCCTTGACGCTCGAGAGGGGATTGAAGAACTCGAGCTTGAGCAGGATGTCGGCGGTGATCCCGTCCTCGGCGAGGAGGCGCGGGATGCGGACGAGCGGCGTGTTGCCGATCGTCTCGGCGATGCTGTCGTAGATGCGGCCGCGGCCGGGGGCATCGAACAGCAGCGGTCGGTTGGCCGGGCCCTCGATCATGTTCGCCTCGTGGCTAGGATGGGGAATGGCGCCGCAGCGGCAAAACCGCGTGTCGCCCCGAGACTAGGCGATCGCCGCCGCCAGCGCTAGGTGGGGGAAGCCCGCGGCGGAGCCGCGCTTCAATCCTGTGTGCCGATGTCGGACCTGCCCAACATTCCAACACCCTGTGTCGGCATCTGCACGATCGAGCCCGAGACGCGCCTCTGCGCCGGCTGCCTGCGGACGGCGGTCGAGATCGCCCTGTGGCCGGAGGCGAGCAACGAGGAGCGGCTCGTGATCGTCAACGCCCTGCGCGAGCGTCGCCGGGCGCGCGGCATCACCAGCGCCGCCGACAGCCGTCCCCGCCGCCGCCGCGCGGCTCGCCCCCAGACCGGATGAACCGACGCATGGCCGATCGACTGCAGGAGCTCCTGGCCTCGCACGGTGTGCTGCTCGCCGATGGCGGCATGGGCACCGGGCTCTTCCGCCGTGGCCTGGAGACCGGCGACAGCCCGGAGCTCTGGAATGTCGACCATCCGGACCGGGTGATCGACGTGCATCGCGAGTTCGTCGCCGCGGGGTCCGACCTGATCTTGACCAACAGCTTCGGCGGCAACGCTTTTCGGCTGAAGCTGCACGGTGCCGAAGGCCGCGTGCGGGAGCTGAACATGGCTGCCGCGAAGGCGGCGCGCGCCGCCGCGTCGGAGGCCGGACGGCCGGTCCTGGTCGCCGGCTCGATCGGGCCCACGGGCGAGATCCTGGCACCGGTCGGCACGCTCGATCCGGCCGAGGCCGAGGCTGCCTTCGCTGCCCAGGCCGCGGCGCTCGCCGAGGGCGGGGTCGATCTCCTCTGGGTCGAGACCATGTCCTCGGCCGAGGAGGTGACGGCAGCCATCAAGGCCGCCAGCGCCTTCGGCCTGCCGGTCTCCGCCACCATGAGCTTCGACACCAATGGCCGGACGATGATGGGCCTGACGCCCGAGGCATTCCTGGCGCTCGCCCGTTCGCTCGACCCGATGCCCGCCGGCTTCGGCGCCAATTGCGGCATCGGCCCGGCCCAGCTCCTGGCGACGCTCCTCGGCTTCAAAGGGATCGGGCGGCAAGGTCCGGTGCTGATCGCGAAAGCCAACTGCGGCATCCCGGAATACCGCGACGGCGCGATCCACTACACCGGCACCGAGGCCATCATGGCCGACTATGCCGTTCTGGCGCGCGACGCGGGGGCCCGGATCATCGGCGGCTGCTGCGGCACCACCGGCACGCATCTGGCCGCCATGCGCGAGGCGCTCGACACGGTCGAGCCGGGGCCGCTGCCGGACATCGCCCGGATCGAGCTTCTGCTCGGCCCGATCAAGGCCCCGGCCACCGACCCGGTCGCGGCACCGCCGCGCGAGCGGCGGCGCTCGCGGCCGATCACCTGAAGCTTCAGCCCAGGACCTTGGCGGTCTGGCCGAAGAGGATCTTCTTCGCCTCGTCGTCCATCGGCGCCTCGCTGCGATATTTCGGCCCGAGCGCGTAGGCCCGGACGGTGGCCGGCCGCGCCAGGATCGCCTCCTGCCAGCGCTTGAGATGCGGGAAGTCGTCGATGTTCTGGCCCTGCCGCTCCCAGCCCACGGTCCAGGGATAGCTCGCCATGTCGGCGATCGAGTAGTCGGCGCCGGCGACGAACGGCCGATCGGCGAGCCGCTTGTTCAGGACCCCATAGAGGCGGTTGGTCTCGTCGACATAGCGCTTGATCGCGTAGGGCAGCTTCTCCGGCGCGTAGGTGCCGAAATGGTGGTTCTGGCCGGCCATCGGCCCGAGCCCGCCCATTTGCCAGAAGAGCCACTGCAGGACCTCGACCCGGCCGCGCAGGTCGGCTGGGATGAACTTGCCGGTCTTCTCGGCGAGATAGAGCAGGATCGCGCCGGATTCGAAGATCGAGACCGGCTCGCCGCCGTCGGCAGGTGCATGGTCGACGATCGCCGGCATCCGGTTGTTGGGGGCGATCTTCAAAAAGGCCGGATCGAACTGGTCGCCCTTGCCGATGTTGATCGGGTGAATCTGGTAGTCGAGCCCGGTCTCCTCGAGAAAGAGGGTGACCTTGTGGCCATTCGGGGTCGGCCAGTAGTAGAGATCGATCACGGCTTGCCTGCCTTTCCTCACGTTCGTGGATGGCGAGATGGCGGTCGGCGCTGTTGGCGTCAACCGACCGCCTCGATTTCGCCCTCGATCTCGAGCCAGCGCTCCTCCGCCCGGGCGATGGCGGCGACCACGCCCTGGCGCTCGCTCTCGAGGGTGGCGATGTCGGCCTCGCCCCGATACGTGGCGGGGTCGGCGAGCCGCCGCTCGAGCCGGGTGCGGTCGGCCTGCAGCCGGCGGATCTCGGCCTCCAGGTCCTTCGCCGCCTTGCGCAGGGGAGCCAGGAGCTGCCGCCGCTCGCTGCCGCCGACGGCCCTGGCAGGCCGGCCCTTCTGCGGCTGGCCATCGCCGTCGGCGCGCGCCAGGAGCTCGGTGCGGTAGCTCTCGAGATCGCCGTCATAGACGCGCACCCGCCCGTCCTTGACCAGCCAGAGCCGGTCGGCCGTCAGCTCCACCAGGTGCCGGTCGTGGCTGATCAGGACGACCGCTCCGGGAAACTCGTTGATCGCCTCGATCAGCGCCTCGCGGCTGTCGATGTCGAGATGGTTCGAGGGCTCGTCGAGGATCAGGAGCTGCGGCTTCAGGGTCGCCACCAGGGCGAGGCAGAGCCGCGTCTTCTCGCCGCCCGAGAGATGCCGGGCCTTCGTCTCGGCCCTGGCCTGGGTCAGGCCGAAGCGGCCGAGCTGCGCCCGCAGCCGCTCGGCCCGCTCGTTCGGCAGGGCCCGCTGCAGGTGCTGGAGCGCCGTCTCCTCGGGCTCGAGATCCTCCGTCTGGTGCTGGGCGAAGAAGCCGACGCGCAAGCCCCGGCTGCGATGCAGCTCGCCCTCCATCGGCTCGAGCCGGCCCGAGAGCAGCTTGGCGAGCGTCGACTTGCCGTTGCCGTTCGCACCCAGAAGCGCGATCCGGTCGTCCGGGTCGAGCCGGAGATCGAGGTCGCGGAGCACCGGGGTGGCGCCGTAGCCGACCGCCACGTCGTCGAGCGTGATCAGGGGCGGCGGCGGCATGTCGGGTGCCGGGAAGTGAAAGACGACGTCGGGCTCGGGCGGCGGCGGGGCGATGGTGCCGAGCTTCTCCAGCATCTTGATCCGGCTCTGCGCCTGGGTCGCCTTCGACGCCTTGTAGCGGAAGCGGTCGACGAAGGACTGCAGGTGCTTGCGGCGCGCGTCCAGGCTCTTCTTCTGCTTCTCCAGAAGCTCGCGCTGCTCGCGGCGGAGCCGGTCGAAGGTGTCGTAGTTGCCGGTATAGGCGCGCAGTTGCCGCGCCTCGAGATGCACGATCCGGTCGGGGATGCTGTTCAGCAGGTCGCGATCGTGGCTGATCAGGACGAGCGTCCTCGGATAGCGCTTGAGATAGGCCTCGAGCCAGAGGGCCGCCTCGAGGTCGAGGTGGTTGGTGGGCTCGTCGAGCAGCAGCAGGTCGGGCTCGGCGAAGAGGGTCGCCGCCAGCGCCACGCGCATCCGCCAGCCGCCCGAGAAGCTGGCGAGCGGCCGGCCCTGCATCGCTTCGTCGAATCCGAGCCCCTTGAGGATGCGGGCGGCTTTGGCCGGTGCTGCCTCGGCGCCGATCTCGTAGAGCCGCATCTCGATGTCGGCGAGGCGCTCGGGCGACGGGTGACGGCCCCGCTCGTCGATCAGCGCCTGGCGCTCGAGGTCGGCGGCGAGCACCGTCTCGAGCGGGGTTTTGGAGCCGCCGGGCGCATCCTGGGCGACGCTGCCGATGCGCCAGGAGGTCGGCAGCAGCAGCTCGCCCTCGTCCGGCTGCAGCTCGCCCAGGATCAGCCGGAAGAGGCTGGTCTTGCCGGTGCCGTTGCGGCCGACCAGACCGACCTTCTGGCCGGGCGCGATCTGCAGGTCGGCCGCCTCGAGCAGCGGCCGACCGGCGATCCGGAGTGTCAGGTTGGCGAGGGTCAGCATGGCGTCGAGGGCGCGAGCGGCAAGGCCGTCGCCCGCGTCGGGCTCAGCCCGGCTGGTCGGCCAGGACGCTGACCTTGACCATGCGGTCGGGGTTGCGCGGCGGCTCGCCCTTGGCGAGGCCGTCGATCAGCTCCATGCCGTCGACCACCCGGCCCCAGACCGTGTACTGGCCGTTCAGATGCGGGGCGGCCGCGAAGCAGATGAAGAACTGGCTGTTGGCGCTGTTGGGGTTCTGCGTGCGGGCGGCGCCGATGGTGCCGCGCTCGAACGGCACCTTCGAGAACTCGGCCTTGAGGTCCGGCTTGGACGAGCCGCCGGTGCCGGTGCCGGTCGGATCGCCGGTCTGCGCCATGAAGCCCGGGATCACCCGGTGGAAGACGACGCCGTCATAGAAGCCCTCGCGCGCCAGCTCCTTGACGCGGGCGACGTGCAAGGGTGCGACGTCGGGCAGAAGCTGGACGGTCACGGTGCCGGTCTCCAGCTCGATGACGAGCGTGTTCTCCGGGTCGAGGCCGTCCTGGGCCGAGGCTGGTGGGGTCATGGCGAGAGCGAGGCCTCCGAGAAGGATGAGAAGAAGATTGCGCACGCGTTGCACGGGTCCGGGTCCCTTGATGTTGGAACGGGTGGGGCCACCTGAAGGCGCGGACATAGCCGCTCGGGCCGAATTGCGCTAGGCGGGTGTCCATCCTTTTCCGTTCCGGTGGCCGCCGTCCGGCCCGACCGGCCGCTTCATCGAGGGCCCCTTGTCCGACATCGACGATCGCCAGCGCCTGGCCCGCGAGGCGGGCCGCCGCCGCACCTTCGCCATCATCTCGCATCCCGATGCGGGCAAGACGACGCTGACCGAGAAGCTCCTGCTCTTCGGCGGCGCCATCCATCTCGCCGGCGAGGTCAAGGCCCGGGGCGACCGGCGCCGGGCGCGGTCGGACTGGATGTCGATCGAGCAGAAGCGCGGTATCTCGGTCTCGACCTCGGTCATGACCTTCGATTACGGCGGCTGCACCTTCAACCTCCTGGACACGCCGGGCCACGAGGACTTCTCCGAGGACACGTACCGGACGCTGACCGCGGTCGATAGCGCGGTCATGGTGATCGACGCCGCCAAGGGCA
The DNA here is from genome assembly GCA_964393275.1 of uncultured Geminicoccaceae bacterium. GTDB lineage: Bacteria > Pseudomonadota > Alphaproteobacteria > Geminicoccales > Geminicoccaceae > SLRI01. The sequence goes on from CAYMTA010000022.1 coordinate 50,146, forward strand.
TCGAGGCGCAGACCTTGAAGCTCTTCGAGGTCTGCCGGCTGCGCGACATGCCGATCATGACCTTCATCAACAAGCTCGACCGCGAGGCGCGCGACCCCTTCGAGCTGCTCGACGAGATCGAGGAGCGCCTGGCGCTCGACCCGAGCCCGATCAACTGGCCGATCGGCATGGGCCAGAATTTCCGGGGCGTGGCCGAGCGGGCGACCGGCGACCTCCTGCTCCTGAAGCCGGAGGGCCGCGGCACCGACACCGAGGAGCGGGTGAAGCGGCGGAGCAACACCGTGGGCGAGCGCATCGACCCGCGCCAGCTCGAGAGGCTCGACGAGGAGCTGGACCTGGTCGAGGGGGCACTCGAGCCCTTCGACCACGATGCCTATCGCCAGGGCAATCTGAGCCCCGTCTTCTTCGGCAGCGCGCTCCGCACCTTCGGCATCCGCGCCCTCCTCGACCAGCTCGTCGCCGAGGCCCCCTCGCCGCGTCCGCAGCCGGCCGAGCCGGCGCCGGTCGCCCCCGACGAGGAGCAGGTCGCGGGCTTCGTCTTCAAGGTCCAGGCCAACATGGACCCCAAGCATCGCGACCGTGTCGCCTTCGTGCGCCTCTGCTCGGGGCGCTTTCGCCGCGGCATGAAGCTGAAGATGGTGCGCCACCAGAAGCCGCTCGCCATCGCCAACCCGATCTTCTTCTTCGCCCAGGACCGGGGCCTCGCCGAGGAGGCCTTCCCGGGCGACATCATCGGCGTGCCCAATCACGGCCAGCTTCGGGTCGGCGACGCGCTCTGCGAGACCGAGGATCGCCGCTTCACCGGCATTCCCAGCTTCGCGCCCGAGATCCTGATGCGCGTCAGGCTCGGCGACCCGATGCGCGCCAAGCACCTGAAGAAGGCGCTCGACGACCTGGCCGAGGAGGGTGTCACCCAGGTCTTTCGCCCGCGCCTCGGGGCCGAGTGGATCGTCGGCGTGGTCGGCCAGCTCCAGCTCGACGTGCTGAAATCCAGGCTCGAGGCCGAGTACGGCCTGCCGATCGATTTCGATGGGGCGCCCTACGTGACCGCGCGCTGGTGCACCGCCTCGGACCCCGCCGAGCTCGAGCGCTTCGAGCAGGTGAAGAAGGCGAGCCTCGCCGACGATCGCGACGGCCAGCCGGTCTTCATGGCCCGCAACAGCTGGGACCTCGGCCGGGTGCAGGAGGATTTCCCAAGGATCGCCTTCCACCGGACGCGCGAGCGCGCCTGATCAGTCGACCGTCACCCGGTTCAAAAGATCCTCGCCCGCGAGCCGGCGCTCGAGATTGGCCATGAAGAAGCGGGCATGGCGCAGCTCCCAGTCCGCCACCCGGTCGCTGCTGTGCGGCGTGATCAGCACGCTGTCGAGCGCCCAGAACGGGCTGGTCTCGGGTAGGGGCTCGGTCTCGAAGACGTCGAGATAGGCGCCGGCGATCCGCCGCTCCGCCAGGGCCCGCAGCAGCGCAGCCTCGTCGACCACCGCCCCCCGCGCGGCGTTGAGGAGGAAGGCGGTAGGCCGCATGGCGCCGAGCACGGCTGCATCGATCAGGTGCCGCGTCGCCTCGGTCAGCCGGACATTGACGCTGAGGTAATCCACCCCGGCCGCCACCAGGGCGAGATCGGCGAGCGGCACCACCTCGTCGAAGGGTGGCTTCGGCGCCGCGTTCCGGGCCACGCCGACGACCCGGAGGCCCTGCCCTTTCGCCAGGGTCGCGAAAGCCGTGCCGATGGCCCCGGTGCCGACGATCGCCAATGTCTGCCCGCCGAGGGCGGCGAAGGTCGCCGGCCGCCAGCGCCTCGCGATCTGGTCGCGCACGGCACGGGCGAAGCCGCGGTTGAGGGCGATGAGGGCGCCGAGCAGGGTCTGCGCGAGCTCTGGCGCCAGCACGCCGGCGCCATTGGTGAGCAGGAAGCCGGGCGCGCCTTCGGCGACGAGATGGTCGAAGCCGGAGCCGCCGACATGCACCCAGCCGAGGCCCGGGCGATGCCGCAGCCGGGCGTGCTCGGCGCGGGGAAAGCCGTCGGTGACGCAGCTATAGGCGATGGCGGCGGAAAAGGCGCGCGGCGGCGGTAGCTCGGCCGGCTTGCGGACGGCGCGGAGGTCGACCGTCGGAAAGCGCCGGCAGAGCTCGTCCAGATACTGATCGACGCTCTCGTCGAGGATGAGCACGCCGATCCCGTCCGCCGCCACGCCCCTGGCCCTCCCGCAGCACCCGATCCCTGCCGGGACCAAAGACCGCCCGCGATGGCACCGTCAAGCGCCTCAGGCGTCCCGGGCGGGCCCGGTGAACATTTGCGGCCCCTCTCCCGGCTGCTCCTTCGGCGGCAAGGCCGGCTGCGGCAGCGCGTAGAACTTGGGGTCGCGGTTGTCGAGGCTCGGCTCGAACGGCAGGCGCATCCGCACAGCACTGCCGTTCTCCTCGGCCTGGCGCAGCGCCTCCTGCAGCTCCTGCGCGAGCTTTC
>CAYMTA010000023.1:0-52142 GCA_964393275.1 uncultured Geminicoccaceae bacterium
TGTTCTTGCTTTGTACCACATGCCGGGCGGCTGAGAAAGCTGCGTAATCAGGTAATCTTTTGTAACTGACGACTCCGCACACCTGGTCACAGCGAGGCGGTCATCACCTCGAAATAGAATTTTGACAAGGATTTCAACCTGTCGTTGCTTTCGATTGCAAGATCAAGCGGGCTGCTTGCAGAACGCAGCGCCCTCTTCGAGGGCGACATCTTTCCGACTCGACGGATTTCAGCCTGGCGGCTAGCGTGATATTCATGTCGGGTTGCGATCACAGATACCGCATTCTCGTCGTGGACGATGATCTTTCATCGTGCCAGCTCGCCGAAAGGTATCTGACAGGTCAGGGGCATGTCGTCGTCACGGCTCACCAGGGAGCGGTGATGCGGCGGAAGCTGGCGGACGAACGATTCGACCTCGCGCTCCTCGACCCTGGTTTTTCGGCCGGCGAGGACGGTCTGACCGTCCTGCGCTATCTGCACACCGATTTCGGCTTCCCGATCATCGCCCTGTCCACCAGGGACACCACTGCGGACAGGATCGCTTGTCTCGAGCTGGGTGCGGACGATTTCATCGGCAAGCCCTACGAGCCGTGCGAGCTCCTGGCGCGGATGCGTGCTCTCATGCGACGCCTCGCCAGGTACGTTGCGGCGCCGCCGCCGGCCGGGCGCGAGCCTTCGGTGGACATGAGCTTTTTCGGCTGGCGGCTCGATTCGGACGGACACTCGCTCTGGTCGCCGGACAACGAGCAGATCCGGCTGACTGGCCGGGAGTTCCAGATCTTGCACGCCCTGGTCGAACGGCGTGGACGAATTCTCTCGCGCGACCAGATCCTCGACATCATCGCTGACAGACGCTGGACACCCTATGACCGCAGCATCGATGTAATGATCGCCAAAATTCGGCGCAAGTTGCACGACGACGCACGCAACACCCGCTTCATCAAGACAATTCGAGGCATCGGCTACATGCTGGCCTCCCAACCAACCCAACCGAAGTCGCGTGGATACTGAGCACGTCTCCAATGCGGGACACCTCCCTTTTTAACTTTTCGTTTTTCGGGGCCACAAGACTCGATTGACCGTGCTGCTGTCCAGCCCAACAAATCCGATCAATCCATTCGCCGAGCCGGCCCTGGCCTTGCGCTCGAACCCGCCTGAAATGCATGAAGGCACCGGACGCAAGCGAGGGCGCGGCTCCCGTTGACTTGGTTCTTTATCGACAAGTCCGCCCCGCTTCGGCCGGCATGCCCAACTCGCCACCATGCTGTGCGGCCCTCCAGGCGCTCGGAGCATCATTCCATGCGGCTATCGACCTTGCCATGATGCCTTCGCGACCATCGGCGCGATCGGCGAAAATTCACGGTGACGGATACCGTCACTACCTGATCCAAGAATCCCACTCGCCGGCAACCTGCCCAGCCGTCGACATCGCCTTCATATTCTCCCGCTGCGTCGGAACGGCGCCACGCATGACCCGTTTGGCAACCCGATCCCCGGCCGCCCCGGAACGGCGGGACGCATCAGCCAGAAGGAGTCGTGGCATGTTCATCCACAAGAAGGTTCTCCTCCATCCCGTCAACGTCGCCAAGCCCGATCCGAAGTTCGCCCAGTTCCTGCTCGAGCAGTTCGGCGGGGCCACGGGCGAGCTCACCGCGGCGCTGCAGTACTTCACCCAGGCGCAGCACACGGACGACCCGGCGCTGCGCGACATGCTGATGGACATCGCGACGGAGGAGTTCGGCCATCTGGAGATGGTGGCCCATCTCATCGAGGCGCATTCCAAGGGTGCCGTCCAGGAGGAAGCGTACAAGAGCACGCTCTTCGCCCTTCGCGGCACGGGCCCGCATCTGCTCGACAGCCAGGGTTCGGCCTGGACCGGCGCCTATGTGAACGAGGGCGCCAGCCCGGTGCGCGATCTTCGCGCCAACATCGCCGCCGAGGGCGGGGCGCTCGCCACCTACGAGGCCCTGATCGCCATGGCCGAGGACGAGGGCAGCATCAAGGCCCTGCAGCATCTCGCGACGCGCGAGGTCACCCACGCCCGGATGTTCATGGATGCGCTGAAGGCGATGGACAAGCTCGACGACCCCCTGTTCGGCGACCTGCAGCCCGACGAGACCGTGAACCTCGTCTTCAACCTGTCGCAGAGCATGGATCCGAAGAGCGACGAGCCGGCGCCCTGGCTCGAGGCCGACGCCTCGCTGACCTACGTCGCCGACCCGCTCGAGCACAACCAGAAGGGCTGACCACCCGGCGAGCGCCACGCCCCACGCGCGGGACGTGGCGGGCCCGAGGCAAAAGGAGAGGCATCCGGAACCTTTGCCTCGCGAACGGGGGGAGTGGCAACCATGCAGCGACGCACCGATCCGGCGGCGCCGACGGCCGCCAGGCGTTCCCTGGCGCGCGACACGGCCTTGTTCATCGCCCTCCTCGCGACGGCGATCGCGTTCGGGGCCGCCCTGGCCCATGCGCTCGAGCTGCCGAACAAGATCGGCATGCCGCGCGACGCCTATTTCATCGCGCAATCGATCTACAGCGGCTGGAACCGGCTCGCCTTCGTGCTGCTGGTCCAGCTTCTCGGCATTCTCGCGGTCATCGTCCTCCATCGCCGCGAGAGCCGCGTCCTTTGGCCGACGCTGGTGGCGCTGGGCGGCCTCGTCGGGGCGCAGATCGTCTTCTGGACCTGGACCTTCCCCGCCAACCAGGCGACGGCGAACTGGACCCGGCAGCCCGAAAGCTGGGAGGCGCTCCGCTGGCAATGGGAATATTCCCACCTCGCCGGCGCCGGCTTCCAGTTGCTCGCGATGATCGCCCTGATCCTCGCGGTGCTGCGCCGCCGAGGCTGAGCCCGGCGCTCGCCGCATCGGCGTGGCTTCCGAGCGGGACGTTCGAGGGCGGCCGCTGTTGCAGCCGATGCAACGACCTCCCCGGGTTGTTGCATATAGCGCATCAAAGTTATGACCAATGTTGCATCGGCTGCAACAAGCGCCGCTCGGGTTGTTGCAGCCGATGCAACAGTTTTCGACGAACGAACCCGGGAAAAGAGCGAACGAACCCGCGGATTCGACGATCGAACCCAAGGAATCGACGAACGAACCCGGGCCCGGGCAAACGAACCCGCTACCCCCGAAGCCCTTGGCGTGAAAGGCATTTTCGGACCACGCCGCAGCCACGCCGGCCGACGAGCGAACCCAGGCGGCCGGATTGCCGAACGAACCGAGGCCGGCCTTGCTTCCGCAGCCCATTCATGGTAGGAATATAATCGTACGAAGCTCGTTACCGCCCGGTCCGCCTCGCATGCTCCATGTAGCCGCGCAGGATCGCATTGGGACGGGTCTGGTAGCCGGGACCCTGGGCGCGCAGCCAGTCGAGGAGGTCGGTGTCGAGACGAACGCTGATCCGCTCCTTGCGCGGCGGCCGGACCACCTCGGCGTGCTCCCAGAAGGTCGGGTCGTTGCCGGGGTCGTCCGGGTCCTGGGCGATCTGCCGCGCGATGTCCGCCTCGGTCGTCGCATCGACGCGCACCCGGACGGTTTGCCCATGGTCGAGCCGGTAGCGACCGTCCGCCTCCTCGACCAGCATGCGGCCGTCAGGCAGTCCGATCGCCCGCACTGTCCTGCCGCTCTCGTGCGTAGTGTCGGCGTCAGTAAGCGTAGGCAGCGAACACCGGATCGACCGAGCCCTGCCATTCGCCCTCGAACCGCGCGAGCTTCTCGTCGGCCGGGGTGATGCCGCTCTTTGCGATCTCCCAGAGGGCGTGCAGGTACTTGCGCTCGTCGCGGCCGTCCCAGTCCATGACGTTCCGGGCGGCGAGGCCGGCCTCGGCGATCTCCATGGTCCGCAGCGCCAGGTCCTGGACGGTGCCGCCGCGGAACGGGGTCTTCATGCCGAGGCGGGGTGTCGTGTCGCGAAGCTGCTGGTGCTCCTCGATGGTCCAGTCCCGGCAGAGGTCCCAGGCCGCTTCCAGCGCCGTCCGGTCGTAGAGCAGGCCGACCCAGAGGGCCGGCAGGCCGCAGAGCTGACGCCAGGGGCCGCCATCGGCGCCGCGCATCTCGAGAAAGCGCTTGAGCCGCACCTCGGGAAAGAGCGTGGTCATGTGGTCGACCCAGTCGCTCATGAAGGGCTTCTCGCCCGGCAGAGCGGGCAGCCGGCCATCCATGAAGTCGCGGAACGACTGGCCGGCGGCGTCGATATAGGTGCCGTCGCGGTAGACGAAGTACATGGGCACGTCGAGCACGTGGTCGACATAGCGCTCGAAGCCCATGCCCGGCTCGAAGACGAAGGGCAGGATGCCGCAGCGGTCGGGGTCCGTGTCGGTCCAGATGTGGCTCCTGTAGCTGGCGAAGCCGTTGGCCTTGCCCTCGGTGAAGGGCGAGTTGGCGAAGAGCGCCGTGGCAATGGGTTGCAGCGCCAGGCCGACCCGGAACTTCAGGATCATGTCGGCCTCGTCCTGGTAGTCCAGGTTGACCTGGATGGTGCAGGTCCGCAGCATCATGTCGAGGCCGAGGCTGCCCACCTTGGGCATGTAGGCGCCCATGATCTTGTAGCGGCCCTTGGGCATCCAGGGGATCTCGTCGCGCCGCCACTTCGGCTGGAAGCCCAGGCCCAGCATGCCGATGCCCAGGGGATCCGCCACCTCGCGCACCTGCGCCAGATGCTGGTGGACCTCGCTGCAGGTCTGGTGGATGTGGCGCAGGGGCGCGCCGGAGAGCTCGAACTGCCCGCCCGGCTCGAGCGTGACGTTGCAGCCGTCGCCCTGCAGCGCGATCGGCTTCTCGCCCTCGCGCACCAGCTCCCAGCCGAACGTCCTGGCGAGCCCCTCGAGCAGGGCCCGGATGCCGTGCCCGCCCTCGTAGGGCAAGGGGCGAAGCGTCGTCCGGTCGAAGCCGAACTTCTCGTGCTCGGTGCCGATCCGCCAGGCGTCCTGCGGCTTCGAGCCCTGCTCCAGATACTCGATCAGCTGGCGCCGATCCTCGATCGGAGCACCCTTGCCCTGCGGTGGCGCCGACATCCCCCGTTCCTTCCCTATCCAGTAGCCGCCCGAGCCGTCCCGCTCAGGCCAGCGCCGCCTCGACCTCGGCGAGGAGGGCGCGCACTTCCAGGGCGGCGGCGCTCCTGGGCTCGCTCTCGACCACGCCGAGCCCCCGCCCCAGGCTGGCGACGAAGGCCTGGCGGTTGCCGAGGCGCGCAGATAGCGCCGCATAGCCGCGATCCGCAAGGGACTGCAAGGCCTCGTCGACACTCCGCCCCCTGGCCGGCACCCGGTTCAGCACCAGGGCGTGGCGCCGGCCCTCGGCGATCGCGATGTCCAGCGTGCCCTTGCTGGCCCAGATGTCGAGCGGGCTCGGCTGGCAGGGGACGAGCACCAGATCGGCCGCCTTGATCGCCGCCTTGGCGTCGCTCTCGGCGTGCGGCGGGCTGTCGACGACGATCCGCTCGACCTCACGCTTGAGCCGATCCAGCTCGACCCCGAGCCGCCAGCCGCCGACCATCGAGAAGCGCAGCTCGGTCGCATCCCTGGCCTCGTGCTCCCGCAGCCGCATCCAGGCGGTCAGGCTGGCCTGCGGGTCGATGTCGACCACGGCGACGCTGCGGCCCGCCTGGCGCATGGCCGTGGCGAGCTGGATCGCCAGCGTGGTCTTGCCGGCGCCGCCCTTCTGCTGGGCGATGGTGACGATGGCGGCCTGCATGGGCGGGCTCCTTCGGGCTCAGTAGCCGCGGGCATGATCGACCACGGCCAGGAGCGGCTCGCCCCGCCGCAGCCGCAGGAGATTGTCGACGACGGTCGCCGCCGCCGTCGCCGGCTGGGCGTAGGACGCGACATGCGGCGTCAGCCGCACCCCCGGATGGCGCCAGAGCGGATCGTCTTCCGGCAGCGGCTCCGCCGGCGTCACGTCGAGCGCGGCGCCGCGCAGATGCCCGGTGTCGAGCGCCGCCATCAGATCGTCGGGCACGAGCTGCCGGCCCCGTCCGACCTGCACCAGGACCGCCCCCTCCGGCAGCCCGGCGAAGAGCGCCGCGTCGAGCAGGCCCTCGGTCTCTGGCGTCAGGGGCAGGAGGCAGACCAGGATCTCGGCGCCGGCGAGGAACGGCCGCAGCTCGCCGTCGCCGGCGAAGGTTTCGATCCCCGCGATGGTCCGCCTGGAGCGGCTCCAGCCGCGCACGGCGAAGCCGTGATCGGCCAGCAGCCGGGCCGTGGCTCCGCCGAGCTCGCCCAGGCCCATCACCCCGATGGCGCGCGACGCGGCCGCCCGCGGCAGCCGCATCCGCCAGCGCGCCGCCTGCTGCCGGGCAGCGTAGAGGTCGAGATCGCGGTGATAAAAGAGCACCTGGGCGAGGACGAACTCGGCCATCGTCCGGGTCAGCGACGGGTCCACGAGGCGACAGAGCGGCACGTCCGGCAGGTCCTGCTGGCCGAGCATGGCATCGACCCCGGCACCGAGCGAGAAGATGGCCCGCAGCTTCGGCAGGGACGCCAGGAGGCCCGGCGGCGGCAGCCAGACCAGGGCCGCCTCGATCTCCAGGGGATCGCCGATCTCGGGCCAGATGCGCAGGTCGAGATCCGGCAGCAGCGCCCGGAGCGCCTTGCTCCAGGCGCTTGGATCGTCGTCCTGGCTGTAGAAGAGCAGCGCCAACGGCTCATCCTCCCACCGGCTCATCCTCCCACGGCCTCATCCTCGAAGCGAACCGTCGGCCGGCCGGCTTCTAGTGCAGCGTTGGCGGCCACTTGACAAGTCGGGCACGGCTCATTGGCCGAGTCCGCCGCGCCGCCCCCCGCATCCGCAGAGTGCGTGGACCCGTGCGCTGATTTGTGGCATTCGCGTTGGTCAGAAGAGGCTCGAGGAGGAATGAGATGCCCGGCCATCCGCACCGCCGCCCACCTTTGCGGGCTCACGCCACCGGCCTCGCCTCGGCCGGTCTCGCCCTGGCCTGGCTCGTGACCGCCGGTCCGGCCGGTGCCGCCACCCTGCAGGTCACCGATCAGCTGCAGCGCGCGGTGTTCAAGGCCGCCGACCTCAATGGCGACGGCGTGATCGACGAGGCCGAGCTCGCCGCCGATTCCGTCGCCGCCTTCGTCGGGCTGAACGCCACGGGCGATACCGGGCGGACCATCGATGAGCTGGTGGGCGTGAGCCCCGAGGCGTTCGCCACCATCGACGCCAATGCCGACGGCCGCATCGTGCTCGAGGAGCTGCGTCTCGCCAAGCTCGCCGCGTTCAATGCCGCCGACCGCGACCAGGACGGGGTCCTGACCATCGACGAGCTGCTCGCCGAGCCGATCGGAGCCGAATGATGACGACCATGACCCGCCTTGTCCGCCCGATGGCGGCTGGCCTCGCCCTCGCCTTCCTCGCCGCCTGCACGAGCTCCGCCGACAAGCCCTACTACCTGCCCATGACGATCGAGCCCGGCGCCGGGCCGGGGGACACGGCCGGCAACGAGGCCATGATCCTCAACAGCTCCGTGCTCGTCGGCGATCTTCTCCTGGGTGGCATCGCCGCCGAGCAGCTCACGAGGTCGGGCGCGATCGAGCCCGCCGCGGGGCCGGTGGTGATCACCGACCAGGCGTCGCTCGACCGCGACAGCCGCCGCCAGCTGGCGTTCGAGCGGCTCGCCGTCGAGCGCCGCGCCCTGCTCGCGGATGACCTGGAGCAGCAGCTCTACTTCGAGAGCTGGATGAGCACCCGGGTCCCGATGCCCGCCATGAGCCGCGACGACATGCGCCGGGCGCAGGAGCTGTTGGCGCAGCAGGGCTTCGATCCCGGCCCGATCGACGGCTTCTACGGACCGCGCACGCGGGCTGCGGTCGAGCGCTTCGAGGAGGCGCGCGGCCTGCCGGTCACGGGCACCGTCAGCATCGGGCTGATCGACCAGCTGCGCCTCGAGACCTGATCGCTGTCGGCGCCGGCCAGCATGCCCGCTGCCCCCTGTTCATGCGTGATCGGCCGTCCATATCAAGCTGGAGCCGCCGCCTCGCGGCGACACCTCTTCGGGAGTGGCTACATGTCCCTGCGCACGGAAGGTCTCGCCCTGGCATCCCTGGTCGCGCTGCTCGCCGGCTGCCAGGAGGGTCCCCCACCGCCGGAATCGGCCTCCTCCGCGGCACCGGAGCAGAGCGTGGAGAGCCGGGTCGAGGCAGCGCTCCGAAGCAACGGCCTGACCGTGGAGCAGACCGCCAACGGGCTCCGCGCCACGTCGACCTCGGACCGGTTCGCCCGCTGCGACGCCGTCGAGGTGAGCGGCGACACCAGCAGCAGCAGCCGTCAGTTCACCCCGCCGGAATCGGTCAGCGCCACGGCTCTCGTCACCTTCACCCCGAGCGCGGGCGGCACGCAGGCCACCTGGCAGACCAGCTACAGCGGCAACTATCTCAACCGCGAGAGCAACGAGCCGTTCGAGCGGCCCTGCGAGGGCACGGGTGCCCTGGAGGATCTCCTCCAATCGGCGGTGGATGGATAGCCCGGGTGACGCTGGCCGCGTTCGATGGTCGCTGACGGACCGGCGATTGGCTGCTGCCGGCCTGGCGAGGTGTCGGCGGACCATCCGATCCGGGGCTGGATCAAGCGCCCGGCACCTGCGCCCGGCGTGCTGTTCGTTCTGGCGCTCGCCGGGCTGCTCGCCGGATGCGCGGCCGGTCCGCCGCCACCTTTCTCGGCGATGTCGGCCGCGCCGATCGACACGGTCGAGGCCAGTGTTGCAGCAGCGCTGGAACGTGACGGGGCGAAGGTCGAGCGGACGGCGGACGGGCTTCGCGCCACCTCGGATTCCGTGCGCTTCACCAGTTGCGTGCCGGTCCTGGTCGGCGGGTCCGGCGGCAGCGGCAGCAGCCGCAAGATGATCCGGGTGGACCAACGCAGCGCCACGGCCCTCGTGCGCTTCGCACCGAGCGACGGTGGCACCCGGGCCGACTGGAGCACCAGCTACAGTGGCCGGTATCACAACAGCATCCGCAACGATTCCTTTACCCGCGCCTGCGACGGGACCGGCGCGCTCGAGGCTCTGCTGGCGACGGCAGTGGCCGGTTGAGAGCCCAGAGCGCGCCGCCGGCTGATCGACAGCCATGACCGGGCGACCTATCTTCACGGGTCAACGGTTCTGGCCGGGGCTCCGGATGACCGCTCGCCGCCATGTATCATCCCTGCGTTTGCTGGCGCCTGTGATCCTGGCCGGCCTGATGCTCGTCGCCTGCATGCCCCAACCGGGCCCACCACCGCCCGCCCGTGCCGATTCGAGCCTCGCGCCCGCGGCGGCGACGGCGGCCCTGGCCGAGTCGCTCGTGCGGAACGGTCTCGGCGTGGAGCGCGTGGCGGGTGGCCTCAGGGCGACCAGCGCCGATCCGCGCTTCGCGCTCTGCGATACGATCTGGGTGCGCGAGCGGACCTCCAGCAGCCAGAGCGCTCGCGGCCGCTTCACCCGGCCGGACAGCACATCCATCACGGCCGACATCCGCATTGCCGATGCGCCGCGCGGCAGCGTCGTCACCTGGCGGACGTTCGCTTCGGGCAACTATCTCAACCGCTTCGACAACCGCCGTTTCGACGTGCGCTGTGCAACGAGCGGCGAGCTCGAGCAGTTGATCGAGGATGCCGTGCGCGGGTGAATCCCGCCGGTGCCCGAAGCAGTCGCGGCGGCGCCCGGCACCATGCTAGAGAAGGCCGCCAAGAGAGGCGGAGCCTGGGGAGACAAGAGCGTGACCTTCAAGACCCTCGACGCCCTCGATGCCAGGGGCAAGCGCGTGCTGGTGCGCGTCGACTTCAACGTGCCGATGCAGGATGGCGAGGTCACCGACGCGACCCGGATCGAGCGCGCTGCACGCACGCTGATCGAGCTCGCCGACAAGGGTGCCCGCGTCGTGGCGCTGTCGCATTTCGGCCGGCCGAAGGGCCGGGTCGAGCCGTCGATGTCCCTGGCCCCAATCGCCAAGGCGCTCGAGGACGTGCTCGGCCGGCCGGTCGCGTTCGCCCCGGACTGCGTCGGCGAGCCGGCGGCCGAGGTGGTCGACGGGCTGCAGCCGGGCGGGATCGCGCTCCTCGAGAACCTGCGCTTCCACAGCGGCGAGGAGAAGAACGACCCGGCTTTCGGCGAGGCGCTGGCGCGGCTCGGCGATGCCTACGTCAACGACGCCTTCTCCTGCTCGCATCGTGCCCACGCCAGCGTCACCGGCCTGCCGGAGCGCCTGCCGAGCTATGCCGGCAGGTTGATGCAGGCCGAGCTCGAGGCGCTGGGCACCGCCCTCGGCGGCGGCGACCGGCCAGCCGCGGCCCTGATCGGCGGGGCCAAGATCTCGTCCAAGCTGATGGTCCTGGGCGAGCTGCTCGGCAAGGTCGACCTCCTGATCATCGGTGGGGCGATGGCCAACACCTTTCTCGCGGCCAAGGGTGTCGCCATCGGCAAATCGCTCTCCGAGCCCGGTCTCCTCGACGACGCCCGGGCGATCATGGCGAAGGCCAGGGACGCGGGCGTCGAGATCGTGCTGCCGATGGATGGCGTGGTCGCCGAGACGCTCGAGCCCCATGCGGAGTGCCGGACCGTGCCGATCGCCGAGGTCGGCGAGGCTGACATGATTCTCGACATCGGCCCGGGCTCGATCGTCGACATCAAGGACAAGCTGGCCGCCGTGAAGGTGCTGCTGTGGAACGGGCCGATGGGCGCCTTCGAGGTGCCGCCCTTCGACGTCGGCACGACCGAGGTGGCGAAGGCCGCGGCGGTGCTGACCCAGGCCGGCAAGCTCAAGACCGTGGCCGGCGGCGGCGACACGGTAGCCGCCCTCGCCCATGCCGGCGTCCTCGACCGCTTCACCTATGTCTCGACCGCCGGCGGCGCCTTCCTCGAATGGCTCGAGGGCAAGACCCTGCCCGGCGTGGCGGCCCTCGAGACCGCCTGAAGCCGTGGCCGGCCGGCCGGCTGCGCCGCTCGCCGTCCTCGTCCACCATAGGGAGGAGGCCGAGGCGGCCATCGCCCATGGCGAGGCATGCGGCGAGGCCATCGAGCTCTGCGCACCCGCCGGGCTCGCCGGCCCGGCCTTCGTCAAGGCGTTGGAGGACGTGTTGCGGCGGCCCGTCACGGCCCTCTGCGGCGACGAGCCGGGCCTCGTCATGGCGGGCCTGCGGGCGGGTCTGCGACGGTTCGTCTTCAGCGGCCCGAAGGATGTGCGCCAGCGGCTGGCCTCCATGGCGGCCGAGCACGGCGCCGCGGTGCTGGCGGCCCCGCCCGGCCCCCTGGTCGTGGCCGGCCGTGGCGGCACTTGGATCACCCCGGCCATTTGTGTAAGTTCCGCGCCAACCTCTACCCAATCGACCAAAGGGCCTGCTTCATGAGCGATCGTGTGAAGACCATCCTCTCCTGGTACGAAGGCGAGAATCCGGGCGTCAAAGGCAATCTTTACCGTCTCTTGATGCAGGGTCGGCTCGCCGGCACCGGCAAGCTCGTCATCCTGCCGGTCGACCAGGGCTACGAGCATGGTCCGGCCAGGAGCTTCGCCAAGAACCCGGCCGCCTACGATCCGCACTACCTCTACCAGCTCGCCATCGATGCCGGGCTCTCGGGCTATGCCGCCCCGCTCGGGCCGCTCGAGCAGGGGGCCGACACCTTCGCCGGCCAGGTGCCGACCATCCTCAAGCTGAACAGCGCCAACAGCCTGCACGCGGGCGTCGGCGACCAGGCGGTCACGGGCTCGGTCAAGGACGCGCTCCGCCTCGGTTGCGTCGGCGTCGGCTTCACCATCTATCCGGGCTCGGAAGCCAATTACGGCATGATGGAGGAGTTCCGGGAGCTCTCCGCCGAGGCCAAGGCCAACGGCCTCGTCTCGGTGCTCTGGTCCTATCCGCGCGGCGGCAATGTCACGAAGGACGGCGAGACCGCCCTCGACATCGTGGCCTATGCCGCGCACATGGCCGCCCTGCTCGGTGCCACCATCATCAAGGTGAAGCCGCCCAAGGCCGGCGTCGACCTCAAGGCGGCCCAGGCCGCTTACGAGAACGTGCCGATGGACACGCTCAGGGACCGCATCGCCCACGTCATGCAGTGCTGCTTCAACGGCAAGCGGCTGGTCGTCTTCTCGGGCGGCGAGGCGAAGAGCACGGACGGTCTGCTCGGTGAGATCAAGGAGATCCGTGACGGCGGCGGCTCGGGCTCGATCGTCGGCCGCAACAGCTTCCAGCGCCCGCGAGCCGAGGCGCTCGACCTCCTGGGCAAGATCATCGCGATCTACAAAGGGGGTGCGTGAGCCGCTTCCGGCGCGGGCGCGGCGCGAAGGGCGCTGACGTCGAGCCCGGCAACTGGGTCGAGGCCACGAGCCAGACCTGCCGTCTCCTGGCGCATTGCCACGGGCCCGATCTTGAGGCGCTTCTGGCGATCGACGCGGTCGCGGGCCTCGTCCTCGCCGGCGAGCCGACGGTCCTGCTGGTGTCAGAGGTCCATGCAGTCGGCCGCGCCGCCTTCCTCTTGGACCGCGTCGATCTCGTGCGGCCGCTCGGCGCCGATGGGGTGCTGCTCAATCGCCCGGCCGAGGTCGCCCGGGCGCGGCAGCTTCTGGACCACGGCGAGCTGATCGGGGCGGTCGTCGGCGGGACGCGCCACGACGCCATGGTTGCGGGCGAGGACGGCGCGGACTATGTGCTGTTCGGCACGCCCGGCACGATACCGGCGGGCGGCATCGAGATCCTCGCCGCGCATGTGACCTGGTGGGCCGAGATCGCCGTCCTGCCGTGTGTCGTGGCCGGGCGCCTCTCCCCCGACGACGCGCGCCGCCTCGTTTCGGCCGGCGCCGATTTCCTGTTGCCGGACGTGGACGGCGCGACCGAGCTCGCTGCCCTTGCCGCCGTCCTGCCGGTCCCCGACCGGTCCTTGAAGGGTAGACCATGAAGATCAGCGTCAACGATGTCCGCCCGGGCCAGGTGCTCGAGCATCAGGCCAAGCTCTGGCGGGTGGTCAAGACCGAGCACGTCAAGCCTGGCAAGGGTCCGGCCTACCTGCAGGTCGAGCTCAAGGGCGTCGACCACCCGACCAAGCTCAACGAGCGCCTGCGCACGGCCGACACGATCGAGCGGGTGCGGCTGGACGAGACCGACTACCAGTTCCTCTACGACGACGGCGACCAGCTCCACTTCATGAACCAGGAGAGCTTCGAGCAGGTGGCCCTGCCGAAGGAGCTGGTCGGCGACGGTGTCGTCTTCCTCAAGGAGGGCATGATCGTCACGGTGCAGAGCCATGAGGGCCGCCCGCTCTCGCTGGCGCTGCCCGAGACGGTGGTCTGCGAGATCGTCGAGGCCGACCCGGTGGTCAAGGGCCAGACCGCGGCCGCCTCCTACAAGCCGGCGATCCTCGACAACGGGGTGCGCGTCATGGTCCCGCCGCATATTGGCGTGGGTACCCGCATCGTCGTCAACACCGCCGACAGCAGCTATGTCGAGCGGGCCAAGGACTGACGGGTGGCCCGCCGTTCCGCCAATTGCGAGATGATGGTGCGCGCCGCGATCAAGGCGGCGCGCGGCCTGGTGCGCGACTTCGGCGAGGTCGAGCAGCTCCAGGTGAGCCTGAAGGGCCCGGCGGATTTCGTCTCCAACGCCGACCGGCGCGCCGAGCGCATCCTCAAGGAGGAGCTCAAGCGGGCCCGGCCGGAGTTCGGCTTCCTCATGGAGGAGTCCGGCGAGGAGGTCGGCTCGCAGCCGCAGAACCGCTGGCTCGTCGATCCCTTGGACGGCACCACCAATTTCCTCCACGGCCTGCCCCACTTCGCCGTCTCGGTGGCGCTCGAGCAGTTCGGCGAGATCACCGCCGCCGTGGTCTACGACCCCATCCGCGACGAGCTGTTCTGGGCCGACAAGGGGGCCGGCGCCTATGTCAATGACCGCCGCCTTCGGGTCTCGGCGCGGAAGGAGCTCGGCCAGGCGCTCGTCGGCTGCGGCCTGCCGGTGCAGAGCTGGCCCGGCCGCGAGAAGGGCTTCACCAGCCAGATGAACGCCGTGGCCGACCATGTGGCCGGCCTGCGTCGCCTCGGCACGGCCTCGCTCGACCTCGCCTGGGTCGCCGCCGGCCGCCAGGACGGGTTCTGGGAATACGGGCTCAAGCCCTGGGACATCGCCGCCGGCATCCTTTTGGTGCGCGAGGCCGGCGGCCGCATCGGCCGGCTCGAGGGCGACGACGACCTGCTCGCCGAGGGCACCATCGTCGCCGCCGCGGGCGGCCTCTTCTCCAAGCTCACCGAGCTGCTTCAGACCACCGGCTGAGGCTGCAGGCGCAAGGCCGGCACGAACAGCGTTCCGGCCAGCGCCACATAGCAGGCGGCCGCCAGGGCCAGCGCCTCGACCGAGACGCCACGGTCGAAGACCGTCCCGAAGATGATCGGCAACAGCGCCGAGCCGAAGACCGAGAGCGCCGTGGCGAGCGCCCGGATGGCACCCAGATGGGCGGTGCCGTAGAGCTCGGCCCAGAGCGCGTTGACCGCCGTCGACTGGCCGCCCGAGGCGAGCCCGAAGAAGAGCATCATCAGGATGGCGGCCATGAACGCGTCACCGAGGGCCAGGCACAGGCAGCCCGTGGCCAGGAGCAGCGGGTAGGCCAGAAGCGGCCGCGCGGCGCCGAAGCGATCGACCGCCCAGCCGCTGAAGAGCGAGCTCGCCACTGATCCCAGCGCGTAGACGGTGAAGGTCGCGGCGAAGAGGCTCATCGGCCAGCTCTTGGCGTCGACGATGTGCACCTGGTGGAAGAAGATCCCGGTGACGATGATCGAGGGCGCCAGCACGCCCGGCAGCAGCAGCCAGAACCGGGGGTCGCGCAGCACCTCGCCCTGGCGCCGGCTCGGCACCAGCGAGACTGCGGGGGCGGCGGCGGGTGCCGCACCCGGCCGCTCGGCCCGCCCGATGAGCGCCAGCAGGGCCGGCAGGGCGGCGACGAGCAGGACTGCCGCGAAGCCGCGCCAGCCCCAGCGCCAGCCGAGGTCGAGCATGGCCACGCCCAGGGGTGGCATCACCACCTCGCTGAAGGGAATGCCGAGCGTGGCGATGCTGATCGCGCGGCCGCGCGCCGCCGAGAACCGCTTGGCCATGGTGCTGATGGCGATATGCGTCGCCATCCCTTGCCCGCCGAGCCTGAGACCGTAGAAGGCGAGGATCAGTGCCAGCGGCCCCCGGGCGAGGCTCAGCGCGAGGCAGGCCAGCGCCAGACCCAGCACGGTCGCCAGCGTCAGCCGTGCCACGGGCACGCGGTCGACCAGCCGGCCGAGCCAGACCAGAGTGACGGCGCTGGCCAGGGTTGCCGCGGAATAGGTCGCGCCGAAGGCGCCGTGGCCGAGGTCGAGCTCGGCCCGCAGCGCGCCGCCGAAGATGGCGATGAAGAAGGTCTGGCCGAAGCTGGACGTGAAGCAGAGAAGCGCTCCGAAGCCGAGCAGCGGCCCCTGCTGCCGCAGGAGCTCGAGAAAGCCGCGCATGACAATTCCAAGGGATGGCGCGGCGGAGCATAGGTCCGCCCCGCTACCGGTCAATCACCCGCCCGCAAGTCTCGATTCCCTTTCGGCCGGCGGGCGGCGTGGCTAGAACGGCGGCGGTCGGGAAGCAGCGGCAGCGGAGACGGGTGATGACGGTGATCGAGGCGCTTCTGGCGGCGCTCGGCGGCGCGGTGGTGGCCTGCGACGAGGAGAGCCTCGACCGGCACAGCCGCGACTGGAGCACCGTGCCGCCCGAGCGGCCCTTGGCCGTGCTTCGGCCGCGCAGCACGGCCGAGGTCGCGACGGCGTTGCGCATCTGCCACGACCATGGCCAGGGTGTGGTCCCGCAAGGCGGGCGCACGGGTGTTTCGGGCGGTGCCGTGCCGCGTGGCGCCGACATCGCTCTCGCCCTCGACCGGCTCGTCGGCGTCGAGGCGATCGACACGGCCGCCGCCACCATGACCGTCAAGGCCGGGACACCCCTCGAGACCGTCCAGGCCGCGGCGCGGGATGCCGGCTTTCTCTGCCCGCTCGATCTCGGCGCGCGCGGCACCTGCGCCATCGGCGGCAACATCGCGACCAATGCCGGCGGCAACCGCGTCGTCCGCTACGGCATGACCCGCCAGATGGTGCTCGGCCTCGAGGTGGTCCTGGCCGACGGCACCGTGCTCGACATGCGGAACACCATGATCAAGAACAATGCCGGCTTCGACCTGAAGCAGCTCTTCATCGGCAGCGAGGGCAGCCTCGGCGTCATCACCCGGGCCGTGCTGAAGCTCGAGCCCTTGCCCGTCTCCTCCGCCACCGCCTATTGCGGGCTTGCCGGCCTCGATGCCGCCATCGCCTTCCTCGGCCGCGCCCGCACGGGCCTCTCGGGCATGCTCTCCAGCTTCGAGATCATGTGGCCGAGCTATTACGACCTGATCATCGGCACGCCGGCCGGCAGCGGCGCCAAGGGCGTGCGCGCGCCGCTCGAGGGCCGCCACGGCATGTACATCCTGATCGAGGCGCAGGGCGGCGAGCCCGTTGCCGACACCGATCGCTTCGAGCGCTTCCTCGGCAGCTGCCTCGATGCCGGCCTGATCGAGGATGCCGCCATCGCCCAGTCGGGCGCGGATGCGCGCGCCTTCTGGGGGGTGCGCGACGCCGTGGCCGAGTTCTCGGCGCTTCTCGGCCAGCGCGTCGAGTTCGATCTCGGTGTGCCGATCGGCCGGATCGGCGCCTGCACCCGGGCCATCGAGGCAGCGCTCCGCGAGCGCTGGGCGGATGCGCGGATCATCTGGTACGGCCATCTCGGCGACGGCAACATCCACCTGCAGGTCGCCGTCCCCTCGGCGCGGCCGCACCCCGACCACGCCATCGACGAGATCGTCTACGACCAGATGCGCGAGCACGGCGGCACGGTCACCGCCGAGCACGGCCTCGGCACGCTGAAAACCCCCTGGCTCGCCCACTGCCGCACGCCGGCCGAGATCGCCCTCATGCGCCGGCTCAAGGAAGCGCTGGATCCCCGAGGCATTCTCAATCCCGGCAAGGTGTTGCCAGCCGAGGCGCACCGCCATCTCGCTGGAGAGCCGCCGGCTTGATGCCGGCGTGCGGGCATCGGCTCCGCGAAACGATTGCCCTCGCTTCCCCGCATGCAGCCCGGATCGCGAGGCTGATCGCCAACGATGCGTCGCGGATGAACGAGAGAGGAGCAGCGTTCGACGCCACTGTCCGAGGCCGGGTTGCGGCCCGAACCGCACCGGGGCGCTTCGCCGAGCCAGCCGGTCCTGGGCGATCGCCGCAGACCAATGATCGGGCTCATCGGGGGGTGGGCTCGGACACCCGGGCGCGGGGCTTCGCCTGGCGCAGGCGGGTCATGGCTTGCATGGCGCTGCGACTGTCGAACAGCAGCTCGATGATGCGGATGCGGTCCATGGTCACCCCATCGATGCGTCCGTCGGGACCAGCACCGTCCTCCAGAATGGCGCGGAAGCGCTCCAGCGCCCTGGAGAAGACGAAATCGATCCGGGTCGCGAGGCCGATGCGTTTCGCCATCAGGCGCATATGAGCCGCCGCGGTCGCATGGAGCTCGAGCTGCCGCCAGGCGCTGTCGCTCGCGTCGTCGTCGAGCTCCTCGAAGGTGTGCAGTTGAGCACCGCCGAGCGACGTTTCGAGGCGTGTCTCGATCAGCGTGAACACCTCGGCCTTGAGGCGGCGCAGCTCGCGATGGTCGAACTTGACCCTCCCCGCCACCTCCTGCAGGGATTCCAGGTTGGCGACGAGGGTCCGCAAGGGGCCGACGAGCGCCGCCGGCCCTGCCTCGGTCGGAAGATGCGAGATCGACCGGAAGATGCGCGCCATCTCGGCCTGGCAGGCTTCGGCGATCATCGCCGCGGCCTGCTGCCGCTCCCGGTCGCCGAGCTCGAGCTCGCCGTCCAGCACCGCCTCGATGATGGCGAGCGGCAGCTCCGTCCGTCCGGCCAAAAGCTCGGCGGTGAGCAGAAAGCAGTCCCGGCCCCGAGCGCTGGCGAGGCCGAGCAGCATGTCGATGCGCGCCCTGCCGGCGGGATCCAGGGCCAGCATCGGCTTGGCCGGCAGCGACCAGAGCGTGGTCATCAGCGGCTCGGCCACCGGCATCAGATTCTGGACGATACGCAAGGGGGTGAGCAGCTCGCGGATCTCGGTCTCCCGCGTCTGGCGGCCCTGGGCCAGGATGGCCTCGGCCGCCAGGGCGACAGCGGGCCAGACCTCACGGCCGACCTCGAGCGCCAGCGTGCTGTCGTGCATCGACCGACCAGCGAGGCGCGTCGCGGCACCCCGCCGCAGCTCCGGATCGAGGCCCTCGAGCAGCAGATCGATCAGCCTTCTCAGCCGGTCACGCGGCACACGCAACATGCCGGGCGTCCAGCTTGCACCGTCGACGAGCAGCTCCTCGAGCGGCAGGACGACGAGGCGACCCAGGGTCATCGGGCGGGGTGGCCGGATGACGGCGAGACGTGCTCGATGCTCGTCGAGCAGCTGGTCCAGGGAGCCGCGCCGCGCCAGCTGATCGACCACGGCAACCAGCTTCAGCAGCGTGCGGTCATCGGCACCATGGAGCTGCGCCGCAAGCGCCTGAAAGGCGGCCTCGGCGCCCATCAGCCGATTCCCCCGCGCCACCGGCACGGCACCCGCCCGAGCGCAGCCCTCACCTGTTCGGTCATCTCAGGCAGCACCCGCACGCAGCGCCTCCGTTCGCGCCCGGATGCCGCTCATGACGACCCCGGTTCGCCAATCCTCATGCAGCTTCACCGACCGTGAATGCACCAGCGTGCCCTTCACGCGCATCACCTCGACCGCCCTGCCCTCCGCCTGGGTCTGGGCGAGCGGCATCAACCGTTGAATCTGAGCCACCACTGCCCGCTGGGTCGCCCGGCTGTCGCCGTTCGTCGAATCCCACAAGGCGAGAATTTCGGGCCAGCCGTCGAGCAGCCAGTCGGACAGCGCGAATCGTCCCTTGAGCATCCCCCGATCGTGGCGCCAGGCACGCGCCAGCTCCGGGACATCCTCGAGCCTCGATTGGCAGTCGACGATCACCGGTGCCACCTTGTTGCTGGTCCAGGTCGCGCAATCGGCGATCTGCCCCGCATTCTCCCTGCTCTCACCCGATTCGAGCGTCAGCCAGTGCTGCATCTCGACGGCGAACGGCCGCAAGCGCTCGAGCACACGTCGGTGGCGCGTCTCCAGATCGCCGTTGGCGAAGCCGATGGCGGCGGCATAGAAGGCGATGTCGCCGACCGTGTCGATCACCTCGTCGGCCGTCATGCCGAGCCGCGGGCTGAGCGAGACGAGCCGCCGCTTGATCTCGAGCTGCACGGCCCGCCCGGTCCCGCCCGAGCGCTGCAGCTCGCGCTCGTCGATCCCGACCGAGCGCAAGAGGCGCATCAGCATCAAATAGTTGGTCAGATTGACGATCGCGTCGTCCCGCTCCGCCGCCCGCTTGGCGGCGGCTGCCGCGTCGCGCCCGGCGGCGCCATCGATCGCCACTTCCCGGGCCGCCCGTCGCACACTGGCCGGCGTCACCACGTCGACACCGAGGAGCTTCTCGAGCAGCAGCTCGTCATGCACGGTGAGCTGGCAGTAGTCGCGCAGCGAGCGCAGATCCATGACATAGTAGCCCCGGCCGCCCGACGGATTGGGCGCCAGGAGTTCGACCCCGCCGGTTGCGACCAGCCGCACCTTGGCGCCAGAAATCAGGGGCGTGGTGAAGGGAATGCCGACCGAGCGTTCCACCAGATCGAGAGGCCGTTGCTGCCGGTCGTCACTTGCCATAGGTGAAGCTCGTCGTTGCTGGTCGGCCCGTCACTGGTCGATGGCGGGTACTCTACGCCGGCACTTCTTGCGATCCGGTTAACGGCTCGAATGACGTCGCGCGGCCCTATTGAACGAAACGGGGCATCAGCCAGCGAGGCAGGGCCAGGATGATATCGGGAACGGCAATGATGACCAGGAGGATTCCGATCATCGGCAAGAGGATGATGCCGACATCCTTGAGCGCCTTGATCAGCTTGATCTCGCCGATGGCCGCGGCGATCATGAGGCAGAGGCCATAGGGTGGCGTGACCAGGCCGAAGGCGAGGCTGACGACGCCGATGATGGCGAAATGGATCGGGTGCATGCCGACGCTCTCGACGACCGGATAGAGCACGGTGCCGAGGATGATGATCGCCGGAATGGCGTCGATGAACATGCCGATCAGAAGGAAAGCCAGCGCCACGAGCATGCCCGTGCCGGTGACGCCCAAGCCCAGCGCCTCGATGTGGGCGACCAGCGCCGATGGAACCTTGAAATAGGCGAGCGCCCAGCCGAAGGCCGAAGCGGTGCCGATGCAGAAGAGCGAGAGCGCCGCGAACCGGGCGCTCTCGTAGAGAATCGTCGGCAGCTCCCTGGGCCTGACCGAGCGATAGATGAAAAGCCCGAGGATCAGCGAGTAGATGACGGCCACGACCGAGGCCTCGGTCGGGGTGAACAGGCCACCGACGATGCCGCCGACGATGATCGCCGGGGTCATCAAGGCGAGGAACGAGCCGATGAAGGAGGCGGCCAGCTCCTTGAGCGTGCTGCGCGCATAGATTGGATAGCCGCGCCTCTTGGCGTAGACGTAAACGGTCGCCATCTGGGTCAGCGCGATCAGCACGCCGGGCACGACGCCCGCGAGGAAGAGGCCGCCGATCGAGACCGACATGAGGCCGCCCCAGACGATCATCAGGATCGAGGGCGGGATGATCACCCCCATGACCGATGAGCAGGCGGTGATGGCAACCGCGAAGCTGGCGTCGTAGCCCTCCTTCTTCATCTGCGGGATGAGCAGCGAGCCGATGCCGGCGGCATCCGCGGTCGAGCTGCCCGAGATCCCGGCGAACAGCATCGAGACGACCACGTTGATATGACCGAGCCCGCCCGGCAGGTGGCCGACCAGGGACCGCGCGAAGGCGATCAGCCGGTCGGTGATCCCTGCCCCGTTCATCAGGTTGGCGGCAAGCAGGAAGAACGGCACGGCCAGGAGGACGAAGGCGTTGTAGCTCTTGAACATCTCCCGCAGCAGCAGGATCGGGGTCAGCCGGTCGTCGATGAAGAAGACCGGCACCACGGCGAGGCCGAGCGCGAAGGCGACCGGCACCCGCAACACCACGAGCACCGCGAAAACGCTGAAGAGAATGGCCGCAGCTTCGCCCGGGCTCATCCGGTTCCCACTTTTCGAAAGATCGGCGGCTCGATGATCTTGAGATGGACCAGGATGCGCTCACCGACGAACAGCAGCCAGGTCGCCCCGATCCAGGGCCAGGCGATATAGATCGAGAGCATTGGCAGGCCGGCGATCTCGCTGCTCTGGCGCGAGCCGAGAATGGCGAAGTTCCAGCCCCAGATCAGGAAGATGACGCCGACCACGCCGATCGTCAGATCGACGAAGAGCCTGGCCGCCAGCTGCCCTCCCGGAGTCTTCGGGTCGGGCAGGAGATCGACGTCGAAATGCGAGCCGTCGCGCACGGCGATGCCCGCCCCCACCATGATCATCCAGATGAACGCGAAGCGGGCGATCTCCTCGGTCCAGATGTAGCGCGGGATGAGGCCGGTGTAGCGCGACAGAATCTGCATCGTCACCGGCACGATCAGGACGGCGATCAGCAGGGTCAGCAGGAGCTGCAGGAAGCGGTAGTAGCCGTCGATCAGGCGACGCATCAGAAGGGCCGGAGCATCAAAAGGTGCGGCGCATGGGCGGACGTCCGAGACGAGGGTGGGCGGGCGAGGCGTGATCGCCGTCGCCCGCCCACGGGCTTCACTGGATCGAGACGATGTTGGCGTAGACCTCGCTGGCCCCCAGCTCCTCCGCGTAGGCCTCGAGGACAGGCGCCGCCAGCTCGAGCAGCTTCGGTCGGTCGGCGAATTCGTAGATCGTGAGCCAACCCTTGTCCTGCATCGCCTTCAGCTTCTCCGCGTCCTCGCTGCTCTCGGTGTCGCGGCCGAGCTTGCCGGCCGCCTTGCCGGACTTCATGATGCAGTCCTGCAGCTCGGGATCGAGCCGCTCGAAGGTGGTGTTGGAGAATCCCAGGGGGCGCACCGTGATCGCATGGCGGGTCAGGGACAGGTCGGGAGCGACCTCGTAGAACTTCATCTGCTCGATGCCCGCCGCCTCGTTCTCGGCCGCGGCGATCACCCCGGTCTGGATGGCGCTGTAGACCTCGTTGTAGGCGATCACCGTCGGTGCGGCGCCAAGCGCCTCGAACACCCGCGTCCAGATGGGCGCGCCCTGCATGCGGATCGGCAGGTCCTTGAGCTCCTCCATGTTGCGCACCGGACGGTTCGCGAAGACGTTGCGCGTGCCGCCGCCGGCATAGCCGATCAGCAGCACATTGGCCTTGTCGCGAATATCGTCGGCGATCGGATCGAGGGCGTCGGAATCCATGACCTTCCGCCAGTGATCGAGATCACGGAACAGGAACGGCATGTCCATGAGCGGCGCCATCTGCGAGAAGGTCGAGGCATGCGCCGGCGAGAACACCGCGTAGTCGACGGCGATGCCCTGGCTCATGTTCTCGAAATAATCCTTCTCCAGGCCGAGCTCCGAATTCAGGTGCATCTCAAAGGTGACGTCGCCGGAATAGCACTCGCCGACCAGCCGCTCGAACTCGCGCATGGTCTTGGTGAAGGCATGGTTCTCGTCGAACTGGCTGGCGCCAACCAGCGTGACGCCCTGCGCCGAGGCCGTGCCGGCCAGCGCCAGAAGGGCGACGCCACCGGCGAGCATGCGGGTGATCCGGTTCATGTGAGCACTCCCCTTTCAGGTTTCTTGGAGATCAGGTCTCTCTGATCGCAGAAACCGAGCCGTCTGTCACGGTCCTATGCAGTTGCCGTCGAGGGAGGGCAGCGACCAGATAGGCCAACGCACTGCTCCTGCATATCCGGGCTTGCGTCGATCGAAAGGTTCCGCATTGCCTTTCCGACGACGTCCTCGAGCACGCGGCCGGAGACCGTACGGCTTTGGCTTCTCATCATCAGCTCCGGTGCCGAACAGGGAGGCCTGGTGGCAATCGGATTGGCGGCTGTCACGCCGCGTCCGATCGCTTCTGCCGTCCTCAGGCCGCGGCTGCGCAGGCGTGCTCGATCCGATCGGCGTTCTCGATCTGGCGCTTGATCACGAGCTCGGAGACGCCGACCTCCGCCGCGATCTCGTCCTCGCTTCTGCCGTCGTCGAGCATGTTCCGAATCTCATCGATCGGCGCCAGGAACTCCGCGGCGAACGCTCGACCGGCCGCTTGCTCGAACGCGCTGTCGAGACTGTTGACTGCCGCTCGTTGGACGTTCGGAAAGCAGACCAACTGACCGACCGCACGACCGAGACTAAACAACATACCGCTTTCCTGGGGCGCGTGCGCCAGATCTACGCTCATGCAACCGCCGCGTCTGCCAATTACTGCCCGCAGACCGCGTGCAGCTTCGGCTACTGCGAACTCGCGTGCGCCGAGCCTTTGCGTCAGCACCGCAACCGAGTCCACCCGACGATTGGAGTCCAGATTCATTCTGCGGCGGAGCGCTCGCGCCCGCCGATAGCCCAATTCGAATGCCCGCTCGCCCCCCCGAGTTGCTGCGTCATTGGCGACGTCCCTCGCCAAGTCTGCGAGCCGGGGAAGCTGTGAATGGGCGGGCGGACGCTCTCCCGTCCTCCGTACCCATTCCAACCCCTGCCGACGATTGGAGACGTTCTTTATACCCGCCAGGAACTCGATGAGAGGTTCGCCAGAAAAGAGCTCGGCGGCGTCCTCGATCAACCCTGCCGTCACATCATCGAGATCGTAAGGATCGTGGCCGAGCGCTCCCGCACACTCGCAAAACAATTGCTCGTCAGCGTCTCGACGCGATTCCATGACACGAGCCCAGCGGAGCTGAGCGCCAGTATCGTTAATATCTTGCGCACCCAGTCGATCGATTGTCGGCACGATGAGGCTTTCCAGCCCCTCTTCGGCTTCGCGGCGGCTGACAATGGTCGCCGGAGCCTGCCAGAACCGAATGGGCGGATTGCCATATGGCCGCTGCGAGGTTGTGATCTCCAGGTACTTTCCATTGAACTGGAAGCCGATCTCCGGCAAGGCGAAACCCGAACGGTGCCTCGTCAGGCGGTAGACCTGATCACGCGCGCCGAAAATCGTCCACCAATCGTGCGCAAGACCCTCCACCAGTGCATAGCTGGCAATCGTAACATGGTCGGTTGCATGGCGCTGACCATTTATGAGATGCTCGGTGACGTTGGTGTTGCCAATCCGGATGCGCAGATCGCAGGCGGTCGCCCGCTCCTCCGGCGCGGCGTTTATGCCGTCATCGAGCCATTCAATCTCGAAACGCACGCAACTCGTCCTCGTCAACGGGCCAGCCCTTGTACTCGCCTGTCGTGCGATTGATGCAGTAGGCTTGCCAACCTTGACCCATCTCGCTGTACCACACTCGCTTGGGGAAATCTTCGTCGCCATCGACGAACTCGTATTGACCTGCCGCGACGGCGGCACGAAGCATCCGCGTGGCCGTCGCACGATCCGCATTGCTCACCAGTGGGCAGATGGTTGTCAGTTGTTTTTTCGGCCGACGCGGCGGTCTTCCGGAGCGCCATCGCCCCTGCGGACGGCCTCCCCACCAGGCGTGATCCTTGTGCTCCGGGCTGCCGACATAGTTTACTCGCCCGGCCAGTGCCTCACGCTGATCAGCCGAAAGCACGTGCCGTGGCGGCTGTGGACGTGGTCTCTGAACGGGCACGTCGATGGCTATTCTGGCTGGACGGACTCCTTTACCAGGGGTGATCGAGGCATCGTTTCGTTCGGACACGCTTCGAACGTCTCCAGCGTCTCCCTGACCCGGGCGACGATCGCGGGCGCATCCAGCCTTGCTTCCGCGAGCTGGCCCGTGGGGCTGCCCTGCTCGATGAAGCGGTCGGGCAGCATCATCGCCCGCAGCCGCGCGTGGGCGCCGTCGAGCAGCCCCTGCTCCAGGAGGAAATGCTGGACGTGCGCCGCGAAGCCGCCGATCGAGCCCTCCTCGACCGTGATCAGCAGCTTGTGGCCGCGTGCCAGCTCGGCGATCAGCGTCTCGTCGAGCGGCTTGGCGAAGCGCGCGTCGGCGACGGTGGTCGAGATGCCCATGGCGAGCAGCTCGTCGGCGGCCTTGAGGCAGTCCTGCAGGCGGGTGCCGAGCGAGAGGAGGGCGACCCTGTCGCCGCGCCGGACCACCCTGCCCTTGCCGATCTCGAGCACGCTGCCGCCTTCGGGCAGGTCCAGGCCGACCCCCTCGCCGCGCGGGTAGCGAAAGGCGATGGGGCCCGTGTCGTGGGTCGCGGCGGTGGCCACCATGTGGCAGAGCTCGGCCTCGTCCGCCGCCGCCATGACCACCATGTTCGGCAGGGTCGCGAGATAGGTGATGTCGAAGGCTCCCGCATGGGTCGAGCCGTCGGCGCCGACGAGACCGGCCCGGTCGATGGCGAAGCGGACGGGCAGGTTCTGGATGGCGACGTCGTGCACGACCTGGTCGTAGGCGCGCTGCAAAAAGGTCGAATAGATGGCGCAGAAGGGCTTCAGGCCCTCGCAGGCGAGCCCGGCCGCGAAGGTCACCGCGTGCTGCTCGGCGATCCCGACATCGTAGACGCGGCCGGGAAAGCGCTGCCTCAGCCGGTCGAGACCGGTGCCGGAAGGCATCGCCGCGGTGACCGCCACGATCCGCGGATCGGCCTCGGCCTCCCTGGCGAGCGCGTCCGCGAAGACGCTCGTGTAGGAGGGCGCGTTGGAGCGGCTCTTGACCTGCGCACCGGTGGCGACGTCGAACTTCGCCACGCCGTGGTACTTGTCGGCGGCGGCCTCGGCCGGCGGATAGCCCTTGCCCTTCTGGGTCACGACGTGGATCAGCACGGGCCCGCGATCCGGATCGTCCCGGGCATTCTCGAGCACCGGCAGGAGATGGTCGAGATTGTGGCCGTCGAGCGGCCCGACATAGAAGAGGCCGAGCTCCTCGAACAGCATGCCGCCGGTCGCGAGGCCGCGCGCGTACTCCTCGGCACGCTGGGCGGCGCGCTGCAGGGGACGGGGGAAGTGGCGCGAGAGCTGCTTCGCCACATGGCGAAAGCTGCGATAGGTGTGGCTCGAGACGACCCGGCTCAGATACGCGCTCATCGCCCCCACCGGCGGGGCGATCGACATGTCGTTGTCGTTGAGGATGATGATCAGGCGCTGGCGGAGCGCTCCGGTATTGTTCATGGCCTCGTAGGCCATGCCGGCGCTCATCGCCCCGTCGCCGATGACCGCCACGACGTTGCGGTCGCGGCCCTCGAGCTGGTCGGCGATGGCCATGCCGAGCCCGGCCGAGATCGAGGTCGAGCTGTGCGCCGCCCCGAACGGGTCGTAGATGCTCTCGCTCCGCCGCGTGAACCCGGAGATGCCGCCCGGCTGGCGCAGCGTGCGGATGCGGTCGCGGCGTCCGGTCAGGATCTTGTGCGGATAGCACTGGTGGCCGACATCCCAGATCAGCCGGTCATAGGGCGTGTCGAACACGTAGTGCAGCGCCAGGGTGAGCTCGACCACACCGAGCCCGGCGCCCAGATGCCCGCCGGTCACGGAGACAGCATCGATCGTCTCCTGGCGCAGCTCCTGGGCGAGCTGGCGAAGCGACGATCGCTGCAGCCGGCGAAGATCGCGTGGCTCGCCGATCTGATCGAGAAGCGGGGTCTCTGTCATGGTGTCGGTGCGGTTCCAGGCAGCATTCAGTGGGTACGGTGGATCACGAAGTCGAAGAGCGCTTCCAGCGCGGCCGCGCGGCCGGCGAATCCTGCGAGCAGGCTGGAGGCCTCGCGCCGGAGGCTCGCGAGCTCGGCCTCGGCGCCGGCTGCTCCGAGGGCGGTGATGAAGGTGACCTTGCCCTGGCCCTCATCGTGGCCGACGTCCTTGCCGACCAGCGCCGCGTCACCCCTGAGATCGAGCAGATCGTCGCTGATCTGGAAGGCGAGCCCGAGACGTTCGCCATAGGCGAGCAGCGCTTCCCGGTCACCTCGGCTTGCCCGGCCGAGCAGGCAGCCGGCCTCGCAGGAGAAGCGGATCAAGGCACCCGTCTTCAGAGCCTGCAGCTCGCGAATGCCGGCGAGGTCGAGCGCCAGCCGCCCCGCGTCGAGATCGATCATCTGGCCGCCGCACATGCCAGCCGGACCGGCGGCCCGGGCGAGACCGAGGACGAGGGCGCGCGAGATCGTGTCGTCGATGCCGAGGCCGTCCGCCGCGAGCAGCTCGAACGCCATCGCCTGCAAGGCATCGCCCGCGAGGATCGCCGTCGCCTCGCCGAACGCCTTGTGACAGCTCGGCTTGCCGCGCCGCAGGGCGGCGTCGTCCATGGCCGGCAGGTCATCGTGAACCAGGGAATAGGCGTGCAGCAGCTCGATCGCGCCGCCCACGGCAAGAGTCTGCCCCGGCGCCACGTCGAAGAGATCGCCCGTCGCCTTGACCAGGAAGGCCCGCAGCCGCTTGCCGCCGCCGAGCGCCGCGTGGCGCATGGCCCGCAAGAGCGGTGCGGTGGCGCCCGACGGCACCGGCAAGGCGGCGTCGAGCCAGCGCTCGACCAGGGCCGCATGCTCCCGCAGCGCCCGCTCCACGACCGCCCGATCCATCAAGAGGACATCCGGCTCATGCGTCGTCCTGGACCTCGAGGCCGACCTTGCCATTCTTGTCAAAGGTGATCTTCTCGACCCGAAGCTGCGCCTCGCGCAGCTTCGCGGCGCAATGCTGGCGGAGCGCCGTGCCTCGCTCGTAGGCCCCGATCGAGGCCTCGAGATCGAGCTGGCCGCGTTCCAGCCGCTGCACGATCGCTTCGAGCTCGGCCAAGGCGACCTCGAAGCTCATCGACCCGATCGCCGGCTCCGCCGTCGCTTCCTCTGGTGCCTGTTTCGCCATGTTGAACCCAATGCTCAATGCGGCCTGTCATAGCGACCGCGCCAGGGCTTGCAAACGCCGCCCGGCGGAAATGCCACGTCCAGGCCTAGCCGCGGTCGCCCACCAGCGCCTCGAGATGCGCCAGGACGCTGCGTGCCAATGCCTGTGGATCGTAGCCGCCCTCGAGCACCGAGACGATCCGTCCCTGGCCGTGACGCTCGGCGACCTGCACGAGCCTTTCGGTGACCCAGGCGAAATCGGCCTCGGTGAGCAGCATCTGCGCCAGCGGATCGGCGGCATGCGCGTCGAACCCGGCGGAGATCAAGAGCAGCTCCGGCTGAAATGCCTCGAGGCGGGGCAGGATCTGGGCCTCCACCTTCTCGCGCCAGGCGGCCGAGCCGGTGCCGGCGGCACAGGGCACATTGACGATGTTGCCGTGGCTCCCCCGCTCGCTGGCGGCCCCGGTGCCCGGGTAGAGCGGCATCTGGTGGGTCGAGAGGTAGAGTGTCCGCGGATCGTCCCAGAAGATCGCCTGGGTGCCGTTGCCGTGATGCACGTCGAAATCGTAGATGGCGATCCGCCCGATGCCATGCGCGGCCCGCGCCTGCAGGGCGGCCACCGCCACCGTGTCGAAGAGGCAAAAGCCCATGGCCCGCCCCGGCTCGGCATGATGGCCGGGCGGCCGCATGGCGATGAACGCGCGCTTCGCCTCGCCCGCGACCACCGCATCCACCGCGGCGCAGCCCGCCCCGGCCGCGCGCAAGGCCGCCTCGGCGGAGCCCGGCGACATCGCCGTGTCGGGATCGAGCTGCGTGTAGCCCTCGCCCGGCTCGGCCGCGAGGACGCGCTCCGGGTACGGTGCCGGATGCGCCCGCTCGATCTGGGCCAGCGATGCCTTCGGTGCCTCGCGGCGCACCAGGAAAGCCGGCCGCTGGGTCGCCAGCAGCGCCTCGATCGCCCGCAGCCGCCCCGCATTCTCCGGATGCCCCGGCCCGGCGTCGTGCCGAAGGGCGGAGGGATGAGTGTAGTAGAGTACGTCCAAATCGTCTCCTCGATCGCTGCTGCTCAGGCCGCGCGGGGCCGAACGTCCCGCTCGATCGCCTCGCCCTTGTCGCGCTGCACCAGCGAAAGATCATACGCCGTTTGCAGGTTCAGCCAAAACTGCGCGGTGGTGCCGAAATAACGGGCGAGGCGCAAGGCCGTGTCGGCCGTCACCGAACGCGGCTCGTGCTCGCGAATGATCGCCGTGATCCGGGTCGCCGGCACCCTGAGCGCCAGGGCCAGCGCGTTGGCGCTCAAGTCCAACGGCGCAAGAAACTCCTCACGCAAGACCTCACCCGGATGGGTCCGCACACGCTTCATGGCTCCACCTCAATGATAGTCCACCACCTCCAGCCCATCGTTCAAGGAAAGCGGATTCGCCACTGCCGCCTGCTCGTCCGCAAAGCTCCGGATCATGCATTCACGTAGTACGTCAGGCGTCGCACGTCACGCGTATGAAAGCCTCGACCCCTACGCCGCCAGCCGGGCCAGCTCGTCCACCACCTTCTTCGCCGCCTTGAGGCGGTCCTTGGGTGTCGCCGTGTCCTGCATGACCACCAGCTTGTGGTCGGGCCGGACCCGCATCCGCCCCTTGCTCGAGGAGATGTGCTGGATCAGCCGCTCCGGCTCGGCGAAGCGGTTCTCGCGGAAGGCCAGGACGACGCCCTTGGGGCCGACATCGAGCTTCTGCACGTTGGCCTTGCGGCAGAGCTGCTTGATGGCGACGATCTGCAGGAGGTGCTCGGTCTCGGCCGGCAGGGAGCCGAAGCGGTCGATGAGCTCGGCGGCGAAGCCCTCGATATCCTCGGGCTCCTCGAGGCTGGCGAGCCTGCGGTACATGGCGAGGCGGAGATCGAGGTCGGCGATGTAGCTCTCCGGCATCAGGGCCGCGGCATCGATGGTGATGTGCGGCGTCCATTCCGTCGACGCCTCGGCGTCGCCGGTGGCGCGCAGCGCCGCCACGGCCTCCTGCAGCATGTGGTTGTAGAGCTCGAAGCCGACCTCCTTGATGTGGCCGGACTGCTCGTCGCCCAGGAGATTGCCGGCACCCCGGATGTCGAGATCGTGGCTGGCGAGCTGGAACCCTGCTCCCAGGCCTTCGAGCGACTGGATCACGTGCAGGCGCTTCTCCGCCGTCTCCTGCAGGATCTTGTTGGCCGGCACGGTGAAGTAGGCGTAGCCCCGAACCTTCGAGCGGCCGACCCGGCCCTTGAGCTGATAGAGCTGCGACAGGCCGAAGAGGTCGGCGCGGTGCACGATCAGCGTGTTGGCGTTCGGGATGTCGAGCCCGCTCTCGATGATGTTGGTGGCGAGCAGCACGTCGAGCTGCCGGTCGTAGAAGGCGCTCATCACGGTCTCGAGCTCCTTCGCCGGAAGCTGACCGTTGGCGACCGCGACCTTGACCTCGGGCACCAGCCGCTCGAGCTCCTCCTTGAGCTTCGGCTGGTCCTTGATCCTCGGGCAGACATAGAAGACCTGGCCGCCGCGATGGTATTCCCTGAGGATCGCCTCGCGCAGCACCACGGGATCGACCGGCATGACGAAGCTGCGCACGGCGAGCCGGTCGACCGGCGGGGTGGCGATGATCGAGAGGTCCTTCATCCCGCCCAAGGCCATGTGAAGCGTGCGGGGAATGGGTGTGGCGGTCATGGTCAGCACGTGCACCTCGGCCCGGAGCTGCTTCAGCCGCTCCTTGTGGCTGACGCCGAAATGCTGCTCCTCGTCGACCACGACGAGCCCGAGGTCCTTGAAGCTCACCGATTTGGCGAGCAGCGCGTGGGTGCCGATGACGATGTCGACCGAGCCGTCGGCCAACCCCTTCTTGATCTCCGTCGCCTGCTTGGCGCCGACGAAGCGCGAGATCTGCTCGACCCTGAGCGGCAGGCCGCGGAACCGCTCGCCGAAGTTCTTGAAGTGCTGGCGGACGAGCAGCGTGGTCGGGGCCAGGATCGCCACCTGCTTGCCGGACATGGCGGCGACGAACGCCGCCCGGAGCGCCACCTCGGTCTTGCCGAAGCCGACATCGCCGCAGAGCAGCCGGTCCATCGGCTGCCCCGATGCCAGGTCCTCGAGCACCGCCTCGATGGCGCGGAGCTGGTCCTCGGTCTCGTCGAAGGGAAAGCGGGCGGCGAACTCGTCATAGAGGCCGGGTGCCAGGGCCAAGGGCTCGCCCTTGCGCAGGGACCGCGCGGCGGCGATCTTGATCAGCTCGTCGGCGAGCTCCTTGATCCGCTGCTTGATCCTGGCCTTGCGATTCTGCCAGCCGACCCCGCCGAGCTTGTCGAGCTGCACCTCCTGCTCGGCATTGCCGTAGCGGGTGAGAATGTCGAGATTCTCGACCGGCACGAAGAGCTTGTCGCCGCCGGCATAGATCAGCTTCAGGCAGTCGTGCGCGGCCCCGCCCACCTCGAGCGTGACCAGCCCCTCGAAGCGGCCGATGCCGTGCTCGGCATGCACCACGAGATCGTTCTCGGCGAGCGTGCCGACATCCTGGATGAACTTGTCCGCGGCCTTGGCCCGCCGTGCCTGCCGCCGGGTCAGGCGCTCGCCGAGCAGATCCTGCTCGCCCAGGAGGCAGAGCCCGGGGGCGCTGACCCCGGTCTCGAGCGGCAGGACCGCCAGATGCGCAGCACCCTGGACCAGATCGGCCAGGGCCTCGACGCGCAGGGGCGGCTCGAGCCCGTGATCGACCAGCACCTGCTCGAGCCGGTCCGCCGCACCCGACCCATGCACCGTGATGATCGGACTCTCGCCCGATCCCTTGAGGCTGCGGAGATGGGCGACGATGGCGTCGAACAGATTGATCGCCCGGTCGGCGCGCTCCCGGGCGAAGTCCCGGCCGGGCCGGCCCTCGAGATCGCGCAGGTCCGCCACGCCCGAGGGCGGCACGGGCGGTGGTGCGAAGATCGAGAAGAGCCAGGTCGTGCGACCGGCCAGCCGGCGGCGCAGGCTCTCCTCGTCGAGGTAGAGCATGTGCGGCGGCAGGGCGCGGTAGGGGATCGAGCCGAAGGCGCCGGACTTGGCGGCGGGAGCGGTGCGCGCCTCGAAATGCTCGCCGATCGCCGCCTGTCGGCCCGCCACGGCATCCTCGGCCAGATGGTCGAAGGCGACCTCGAAATCGCCGTCGAGATAGTCGAACAGGGTCACCAGCTTCTCGTGGAAGAGCGGCAGCCAGTGCTCCATGCCGGGATAATGCCGCCCGGATGCCACCGATTCGAGCAGCGGATCGTCGGTCACCGTGCCGAACTGGCGGAGGTAGCCGGCGCGGAAGCGCTCGGCCGCGGCGTCGTCGAGCAGCACCTCGCTCACCGGTCCGAGCTCGACCGTCTTGAGCCGGTCGGTGGTGCGCTGCGTCGCCGGATCGAAGCGGCGGATCGATTCCAGCGTCGAGCCGAAGAAATCGAGCCGCACCGGCTGTGCGGAGCCGGTCGGAAAGAGGTCGATCAGCCCGCCACGCACCGCATAGTCGCCCGGATCGACCACGGTGCCGACGCGCCGGTAGCCGTTGCGCTCGAGGTGTGCCAGCAGCCCGTCGCGCTCGACCCGGGCCGAGGTCCGGAGCTGCAGATGGCTGGCCCGCACCGCGTCCGGCGGCGGCAGGCGCTGGGTCAGCGCGTTGGCCGAGACGAGCACCAGCCGCTTCTGCCCGCTTCGGCCCTGCGCCAGCCTGTGCAGCGTGGCGAGCCTTTCGGCCACCACCGTCGCATTGGGCGAGACCCGGTCATAGGGCAGGCAGTCCCAGGCCGGCAGCGTCAGGATCTCGGCCTTGGGTGCAAAGAAGTGGACGAGGGCGGCGAGCGCCGAGCTGCGCTGCGCGTCGCGCGTGACGTAGAGAACGGTGTCCGTGGCACCGCTGCCCAGCCGCTCGGCGATGAAGCGCGCCTCGAGCCCGCCGAGCGCATTGCCGAGCAGAATTCGCCGACCGACATTCAGGCCGGCTTCGACCGGGGCCAGGAGGGTGGCAGCGCTCAACTGACCGGCTCGTATTTCCGCAAGCGCCGAAAGACCTGGTGGTCGTGACGAGCCGGAACGTGCCGGGCACCGCTGAGCCAGGCCCAGACCTCCTGGTCCGGCTCTTCTAGCAGCGCCTCGTACTGGTCGAGCGCCGCGTCATCCAGCCCCGCCAGATGGCGCTCGGCGAACTGGCCGAAATGCAGGTCGACCTCCTTGAAGCCACGATACCGGCTGCGGTGCGCCAGCCGCTTCAGCCGCGTCGTCCGGGCGTCGCTCATGCTTGCACCACCTCCTGGGCCGACCGACAATGACGGTGAACCCTCAACGAGAAGGGCGTCCGGTCCCCGGCCGGGATCGAACGGCACCACGCGCAAGGGATTTAGTCGATATGGCCGAACCGGCCAAGGGCACAGGTGACGAAATGGTCCGGCCGGGCGAGCTCTTTGCCCTCTTCCGGCCGCTCGAGAGCCTGCCCGGCGTCGGTCCGAAGGTCGCGCGACTCTGCGCCCGCCTGCTCGGCAGGCCGGAGCCGCGCCTGGTCGATCTTCTCTTCACGGCACCCGTGCGACGTCGCGACATCGCCGACCGGCGGCGGCTCGAGCCTGCCGACGAGGGCCGGCTGGTCGCCCTCGAGGTGATCGCGGACGAGCACCGTCCGGGCCAGGGTCGGAGCCCCTATCGCATCCGCTGCACCACCGATGGGCAAAGCCTGACGCTGGTCTTCTTTCACGCCCGGCAGCCCTGGCTGGAGCGCCGCTTTCCGCTCGATCGGACGGTCCGGCTGATCGGCCGGCCGGAGCTCTTCAACGGCCAGTGGCAGATCGTCCATCCGGAGCCCGCGAGCGAGGGCGGGCGGGACGCAACCGTCTACCGGCTGATCGAGGGTCTCGGCGCTCTCCGCCTCAAGCGGCTGATCGACGATGCGCTGGCCTCGGTCCGGGACTTGCCCGAATGGCACGATCCCGCGGCACTTGCGGTGCACGGCCTGAGTGGCTGGCGCGATGCCCTGGCCACGCTGCATGGCCGGGCGCCGGGCGAGGCGCCCCTCGATGACGCGGCTCTGGAGCGCGCCCGCCGCCGCCTGGCGCTCGACGAGCTGGCCGCCACCCAGCTCGCCCTGGCGCTGGTCCGCCGCTCGCGCCGGGTGGTGCCGGCCCCGCCGCTCAGGGGAGCGAGCCCGAGCGCCAAGGCGCTCCTGGCTGCCCTGCCCTTCGCGCCGACCGGCGCCCAGGCTCGGGCGATCGAGGAGATCGCCGCCGATCTCGCCACGCCGACCGCCATGGCACGGCTGCTGATGGGCGATGTCGGCAGCGGCAAGACGCTGGTCGCGTTGGCGGCCATGCTCCGCGTCGTCGATCATGGCCACCAGGCGGTGCTGATGGCGCCGACCGAGGTGCTCGCCCGCCAGCACGCCCGAAGCCTGCGGGCGCTGGCCGAGCCCCTGGGTCTCGAGATCGATCTTCTGATCGGCGGCGGCGGCGCCGCCGACCGCCGCCGGGTGCTGGAGCGGACCGCCAGCGGCGAGGCCAGCATCACCGTCGGCACCCACGCGCTTTTCCAGGATGGCGTCGCCTTCAAGAGTCTGGCGCTTGCCGTCATCGACGAGCAGCACCGCTTCGGCGTCGCCCAGCGCCTCGGCCTCGTCGCCAAGGGCCGGGCCACGCATCTCCTCCTGATGACCGCGACACCGATCCCGCGCAGCCTCGTCCTGAGCGCCTATGGCGATGTCGAGACCTCGAGGCTCGAGGAGAAGCCGCCCGGCCGCCAGCCCATCGTCACGGCGGTTCTGCCACGCCGCCGACTGGAGGAGGTCCTCGACAGGATCGCCGCCGCCATCGACCGAAACGAACGGATCTATTGGATCTGCCCGAGTGTCGCCGCCCCGACGGCCGACGGGCCGGCCGACGACGACACGGGCCGGGTTGCGGCCGAGACCCGCTTCGAGGAGCTTCGAGAGCGCTTCGGCGACGGGGTCGGCCTCGTCCACGGCAGGCTCAAGACGGCCGAGAAGAGTGCCGCCATGCTGGCCTTCGCCAGCGGCCGGACACGATTACTCGTCGCCACCACGGTGGTCGAGGTCGGGGTGGACGTGCCGGAGGCGACGGTCGTCGTCATCGACGGAGCCCAGCATTTCGGGCTCGCCCAGCTCCACCAGCTGCGGGGCCGCGTCGGCCGCGGCAGCCGGCCGTCCGCCTGCGTCCTGCTCTACGATCCGCCACTCGGCGAGACGGCCAGGGCACGGCTCGCCATCCTGCGCGAAAGCGACGACGGGTTTCGCCTCGCCGAGGAGGATCTGCGGCTGCGCGGGCCGGGCGAGATCCTGGGTGTCCGACAGAGCGGCCTGCCAGAGCTGCGCTTCGCCGATCTCGCCGAGGACGGCGACCTCGTCGCCCTCGCCCATGCAGGGGTGGCCGCCGCCCTGGCGCGCGACGATGCGCTCGGCGGCGAGCGGGGCCAGGCCCTGCGCCTCCTCCTCCACCTCTTCGAGCGGCACGAGGCGGTCGCCTGCCTCGCCGCCGGCTGAGCCGGCGGCGGCAGGGCGGCTGGCGCGCAGGGTGGCCGCCCCATCGTCTTTTTCAGGCGAGGTGTGGCGCCACCGTCGATTGCACGTCGCCGGATGCGTGATATAAGCCCGCGATCGTTGCCATGAGGGAGGACCGGCCGCCGAGGCTGGCTACCGCCCCGGTTTCTCGGACCATTCCATGCCGCCCGCCGTTCTCGTGCTCAACGGGCCGAACCTCAATCTACTGGGTCGGCGCGAGCCTGCCGTCTACGGCCATGAAACATTGGCCGATCTGGAGGAGGCCTGCGTCAGGGCGGGCCGGTCGCTCGGGCTCGCCGTGACCTGCCGGCAGAGCAACCACGAGGGCGAGCTGATCGACTGGATCCACGGCGCGCGCGAGACGACGTCGGCGATCCTCGTGAATGCCGGCGCCTACTCGCACACCTCGCAGGCGATCCCCGATGCGCTCCGGGCGTATCCCGGGCTCATTGTCGAGCTGCACCTTTCGAATATTTACGCACGCGAGGCATTCCGTCACCATTCGCACATCTCCGCCGTCGCCACGGCGGTGATCTGCGGACTGGGCAGCCAGGGCTATCACCTGGCGCTCCGGGCCGTGGCCGAGCGACTCGCCGTGTTGGCGCAACACCCGGACGGCTGAGATCATGGCCAAGCTCAATATCGACACCGACTACGTCGCGGCGCTCGCCGAGCTCTTGCAGCGGACGGGTCTCACCGAGATCGAGATCAGCGAGGGCGATGCGCGGGTCCGCGTCGTCAAGAAGCCGGCGCCAATTTATGAGGCCCAGGTGGCGCCGCGAGCCCTCGCCGCCGCGGCGGCCGTGGCGGAGGGCGAAGCCGCAACCACTCCGGCCACCGAGGCGGCACACCCCGGAACCGTTACGTCGCCCATGGTCGGCACGGTCTATCTCTATCCCGAGCCCGGCGCCGATCCGTTCGTCTCGCCGGGGCAGACCGTGCGCGAGGGGGAGACGCTCCTGATCATCGAGGCGATGAAGGTGATGAACCAGATCCGGGCACCCCGCGGCGGCCGCATCGTCCGGATCTTCGTCGACAACGCGACACCGGTCGAGTTCGGCGAGCCGCTCCTGATCATCGAGTGAGCCCGCGCGTGGTCGCCATCCAGCCGATGAAGAAGGTCCTGATCGCCAACCGCGGCGAGATCGCGCTCCGCATCCTGCGCACCTGCCGCGAGATGGGCATCGGCACGGTCACCGTGCACTCGACCGCGGACGCCAATGCCATGCATGTGCGCCTCGCCGATGAGAGTGTCTGCATCGGCCCGCCGGGGGCCGGCGAATCCTACCTGAACGCGGCGGCGATCCTGTCGGCCGCCGAGATCACCGGGGCCGAGGCCATTCATCCGGGCTACGGCTTTCTCGCCGAGAACGCCGACTTCGCGCAGATGGTGATCGAGCACGGCTTCACCTTCATCGGCCCCGATCCGGACCACATCCGCATGATGGGCGACAAGGTGGTCGCCAAGGCGACGGTGGCCGCCGCGGGCATCCCGACCGTGCCCGGCACCGACGGTGCGGTGACCGAGGACGCGATGGCCTTCGCGGCCGCGGACGAGATCGGCTATCCCGTGCTGATCAAGGCGGTCGCCGGCGGCGGCGGGCGCGGCATGCACGTGGTGCGCAGCCGATCGGAGCTGGGCGCCGCCCTCCGCAATGCGCGCAACGAGGCCCGCGCCGGGTTCGGCGACGAGCGGGTCTATCTCGAGAAGTATCTCGACCATCCGAGGCACATCGAGATCCAGGTCATGGCCGACCGACAGGGCCATGTCGTCCATCTGGGCGAGCGCGACTGCTCCCTGCAGCGCCGGCATCAGAAGCTGATCGAGGAATCGCCCTCGCCGGTCATCACCGAGGAGGAGCGCCGAGCCATCGGCGCCACCGTCGTCGAGGCGCTGGGCACGCTCGGCTATCTCGGCGCCGGCACGGTCGAGTTCCTCTACCAGGACGGCCACTTCTACTTCATCGAGATGAACACCCGCATCCAGGTCGAGCACCCGGTGACCGAGATGGTGACCGGCATCGACCTCGTGCGCGAGCAGCTCACCGTCGCCATGGGACACCCCTTGAGCTTCACACAGGCGCAGGTGCGCCTCGAGGGCCACGCGATCGAGTGCCGGATCAATGCCGAGGACCCGAGGACGCTCCTGCCCCAGCCCGGCCGGATCGTCGCCTACCACCCGCCGGGCGGTCCCGGTGTCCGGGTCGATTCCGCCATCTACAGCGGCTACACCGTGCCGCCCTTCTACGACAGCCTGATCGCGAAGCTGATCGTCCACGACAAGAGCCGCGAGCGCTGCATCGCCCGGCTCGAGCGGAGCCTCGCCGAGTTCGTGATCGACGGCATCCCCTCCTCCATTCCCCTGCTGCAACGGGTGCTGGCCGAGCCCGAGTTCCGGGAGAACCGCTACGACACGAGCTGGCTCGAGCGCTTTTTGGCCCGGCCGGCGGCCTGAGCCGTCGAGGCCGGCGCTCCGGACGGCGCCAAACTCGAGATCGCCATGCAGCTGCTCACGCCCGAGCTGGTCCTGAGCGCCTATTCCATCGGGCTTTTCCCGATGGCCAACGACCGAGACGATCCGACGATCCACTGGATCGATCCCCTGCATCGCGGCATTCTGCCGCTCGACCGGTTCCACGTCCCGCGCAGCCTGAAGAAGACGATCCGCAAGGGCCGCTTCGAGCTCACCGTCAACCGGGACTTCCCGGCGGTGATCAGGGCCTGCGCCGAGGCGACGGCCGATCGTCCCCGCACCTGGCTCAACGACGACATCATCGAGCTCTATCTCGACCTGCACCGGCGTGGCCACGGCCACTCGATCGAGACGTGGGAGGCCGGCCGGCTGGTCGGAGGGCTCTATGGCCTCGCGCTCGGCGGCGTCTTCTGCGGCGAGAGCATGTTCAGCCGGGCGACGGATGCGAGCAAGGTGGCGCTGGTCGAGCTCGTCGCCCGCTTGAGGATCGGTGGCTTCGTGCTGCTCGACACGCAGTTCGTCAACGACCACCTGACCCAGTTCGGCATCGAGGAGATCACGCGCAGCGCCTACAAGGCCCGGCTCAAGAAGGCCTTGACGATCGAGGCTTCGCTGCCGGTCAACCCCGGCTCGTTCGCCCAAATCTTGGTGCGCCAGGTGGTCGATGCAGGTGACGGCTGAGCCCCTCAGCCGTCGAGCGAGCGGCGCAGCCTCTCGAGCAGCGCGGCTCGCGCCGGGTCATCGGGCAGATCCTTCAGCCGCCCGCTCAGATCGAGCACCAGACGCGCATAGGCATTGTGCCAGTCGCTCGATGCCATCGCGGCTTCCTCGCTCAGCCGTGGCGCCTGGTCGTGCCGGACAGGCGACGACCCGACCACGAGATCGAACCGGTCGTCGAGAGAGGGGGCGATGATGCTCGCCGGATCGCAACCTGCCTCGGCGAGCTTCGTCCGAAACGCGACCATCGCCTCCGGCTCGCCATGCGTCAGGAAGATGCTGTTGCGCACCGGCAGGCGGTCCTTGACCCAGGCCACGAGCTCGCCCTGGTCGGCATGGGCGGAGAAGCTCTCGATGGTCCGGATGCGGGCCTTGACCGCAATCTCCTCGCCCTGGATGCGCACCCGGCGCTCACCCGACTGGATGATCTGGCCGAGCGAGCCCGGGGCCTGGTAGCCGACGAACAGCACGGTCGAATCCCGGCGCCAGAGATGCTCCTTGAGGTGGTGGCGGATACGGCCGGCGTCGCACATCCCCGACGCCGCGACGATGATCGCGCCGCCCTTCACCTTGTTGATCGCCTTGCTCTCCTCGACGGACTCCGTGAACCGGAACCAGGGGGCGTCGAAGAAGTCACCCTGGCCGGTCACATCCTCGAGCTCGCCCTGATGCCTGGCGAAGATCTGCGTGACCTTGATGGCCAGCGGGCTGTCGATGAAGATCGGCACCTCCGGGATCTCGCCCGACCTGATCAGCACCGACAGTCCCAACAACAATTCCTGGGTACGCTCGACGGCAAAGGCCGGGATCAGCAGATCGCCGCCGGCGGCGAGCGCCTCCCGGACCTCGTCACGCAGCCTGACCCGGCGCTGGTCCAGGGTCACCTCGGCCCGATCGCGATTGCCATAGGTGCTCTCGACGACGAGATAGTCGACACCCCGCGGCCCCTCGGGCGGCGGGTGAAAGGCCTTCTCGTCAGGTCCGATATCGCCCGAGAAGAGCAGGCGCAGCGGCTGGCCGCCGGCCGCGTCGATCTCGATCTCGATCGAGGCTGAGCCGAGGATGTGGCCGGCATTCCAAAAGCGCGCCCGCACGCCCGACAAGGGCTCCAGCCATTCCCCGAGCTCGCATGGACGGATCTGGTCGAGGGCGCGGACGGCATCCGCCTGCGTGTAGATCGGCTCGACCGGCGGCCGGCCGCGCCGCCGATTGCGACGGTTCAGCCGCTCGACCTCGCTCTCCTGGATATAGCCGCTGTCCGGCAGCATGAACCCCAGAAGCTCGGCGGTCGGCCCGGTGGCGACGATCGGCCCCTTGAACCCCTTCCGCACCAGCTTCGGGACGAGCCCGCTATGGTCGATATGGGCATGGGTCAGAAGCAGCGCATCGATGGACGCAGGCTCGAACGGAAAGTCGTTGTAGTTGAGCTCGCGGATCGTCTTGGTGCCCTGAAACAGCCCGCAATCGACGAGCAGCCGCCCGCCGGGCGTTTCCAGGAGATAGCACGAGCCGGTGACGGTCGAGGCGGCGCCAAGGAAGGCGAGACTGACGCTCATGGGCCGCTCTCGGCCGGCTGGTGGCCCGGGGCCGGCGTCGCCGCGTCCAAGCCGTAATGCTGTCGAATGTGATCCCAGGCATCCTCGGCATTGTCCACGAAGCTGAACAGCTCGAGATCCTGCGGGCTGATGACCTCCTCCTCGAGCAAGGCGTCGAAATCGACGATCCGCTGCCAGTAGTCGCGGTCGAAGAGGAGCACGGGTATGCGGCGAACCTTCTGGGTCTGGATCAGGCACAAGGTCTCGAAGAGCTCGTCCAGCGTGCCGAAGCCACCCGGGAAAACCACCAGGGCGCATGCCCGCATCAGAAAATGCATCTTGCGCAGGGCGAAATAGTGGAACTGAAACGACAGCTCCGGGGTCACCCATCGATTGGGCGACTGCTCGTGGGGCAAGGTGATGTTCAAGCCGATGGAGACGCCACCGATCTCGGCGGCGCCGCGATTGGCTGCCTCCATGATGCCCGGGCCACCTCCGGTAACGATGACGAACCGGCGGGTGGGGCCCTCCTGGGCCTGCGCCGAGACCAGGCGTCCGAAGCGCCTTGCTTCCTCGTAGTACCGCGAGCGGGCAACCTTGCGGCGGCACCGTTCGACCTCGCGCTTCCTCGTCGGATCCATGGGCGCATCGGCCGCGGCGGCCTCGGCCCGAGCGAGCTCGGCTCGCGCTTCCTCGGGATCGCCGATACGCGCGCTTCCATAGACGACGACGGTCGATTCGATCCGCATCGCCTGCAGCTCGAGCTCCGGCTTGAGGAGCTCGAGCTGCAGGCGAACCGGCCGCAGCTCCTCCCGCAGCAGAAAATCGCGATCGGCGAATGCCAAGCGGTAGCTCGGCGCCAGGGACTGTGGAGACGGAACAACGAACTCGGCGTGCTCGAGATCCTCGCGCGCGCTCGGGCGGTTGAGGTGGTCGTCCTTGGTATCGCGCATGGAGATCCCGCAACCAATGGACGGCCATCCTGCCCACCTCGCGGCCCAGCGCAAGCCCCAACGGCAGGAAAGCGCCTCGCGTCCGACGCAACCTGCGCCAGACGCAAGCAGCCGCCGGTGCGACGCACCGGCGGCTGCTCGGGGATCAGCCGACTATCGGCCGCGCCGCGGCCTTAAGCGGCGAGCGACTTGGCCTCGTCGAAATTGGCGGTGGCCCGCTTGACGAAGAGGTCAACGACCTCGGTCTGCGCCTTCATGCCGAGATCCATCGTCTCCTTGGCCTCGGCGATGGCCTTCTCGAGAACCGTCTTGGCGTCGTCCATGTAGGCCTGCGGCTGCTTCTTGCCGTCGAAACCCTTCATCATGGATTCGGTGCTGCTGAAGGCATCCTTGAACAGCTCGCTCTGACGCTTCGCCATGGTCTGGGCGAGATCGAACATGATCTTCTGGGCCGCGACCATCGTCTCGAGATTGGCCTTGTGCAGGGCCATCACGGCGTCGAAATCGAACTTCGGCATCGTCGGGGTGGTGCTGAGAGCGGACTTGGTGGACATCGATCTCTCCCTTGAGATTGCTGCGGTGCACTATAGGTAGCATATCCCGCGGCATCCGCAAGGAGGTTTATGCTGCACTGCACAAAATTATCTGCGGCGCGAGGCCGCACCCCGCGAATCGCTGGGCGTTTCCGGCCAACCGGGTAACGGCTGGCCTGCAGGCCCCTTCGATGCCAGACTGGGCCCACGGGAGAATGGCGATGCTGACAACGCTGACCCGAGCGGCCGAAGCCCTTTTGACGACGCTCACGATGGACCAGGCCAGAATGGCGCTGGCGCCTCTCGATCCGGCGGCCATCGGCGACTGGCACTACGTTCCCAGAGCGCGGCCCGGCCTGCCGCTGAAGGCCCTGGACGCGCCTCAGCGCCGGCTCCTCTGGCGGTTGGTCGACCTGTCCCTCAGCGAGAGCGGTGCGATGCGGGCCCGCGCCATCCTGGCGCTCGAGGCCATTTTGGGCGA
Source organism: uncultured Geminicoccaceae bacterium (assembly GCA_964393275.1). GTDB lineage: Bacteria > Pseudomonadota > Alphaproteobacteria > Geminicoccales > Geminicoccaceae > SLRI01. The sequence goes on from CAYMTA010000023.1 coordinate 42,066, forward strand.
GATCGAGGGTCGCCCGGCATTTCGTGATCCGGAGAGCTACCATTTTCGCTGCTTTGGCCGACCCTCGATCGAAGCGCTCTGGGGCTGGCGCCTCGAGGGGCATCACCTGTCGCTGACGTTCATGCTCGACCCCGAGCGCGGCGTGCTGCCGACCCCGATCTTCATGGGCGCCAACCGCGAGACGGTGCCGCCACCCCATCCAAGGGCCGGGCTGCGCACGCTGCCGGAGGAGGCGGATCACGGCTTCGCGCTGCTGCACGGCCTCGGCGACGCCGCGCGCGAGCAGGCGATCCTCGCCGACCGCTCACCCGGCGACATCATCACCGGCCCCGGCCGGGAGCAGAGCCTGCGGCGCCTCGAGGGTGTGCAGCTGGCAGCGCTCACCAGCGCATCGCGAAATGCGGCGCTCGGGCTGGTCGAGCTCTATGTCGGCCGCCTGGCGCCCTCGCTGGCCGCCACGGAGATGGCGGCGATCCGCGCCGCCGGCACGGACCGCATCCATTTCGCCTGGGCCGGCTCCATCACGCCGGGCCGCGGCCACTACTACCGGCTGCAGGGCCCGAGCTTCGTCATCGAGTACGAGAACAGCCAGAACGACGCCAATCACTGCCACTCGGTCTGGCACAACCCGCTCTCACAGCTCGGCCACGACCTCCTGCGCAGGCATTTCCACCACAGCCACTGAGGGCGATCGGCCCCGGCCGAGCGCTCGCCGCGTCAGCCGGGGCCGTGCCTGCGCCGCTCAGGCGGCCTTGGCTTGGGCCTCGTGAATCTGCCGCCAGAGCTTCTCGGCGGTGGCCGGCATATCGACCTTGGTGATGCCCAACGGCTGGAGAGCGTCGACGATCGCATTGATGACCGCCGCCGGCGAGCCGACCGAGCCGGCCTCGCCGCAGCCCTTGATGCCCATGGCGTTGTTGGCGCAGCGCACCTCGATGGTCGAGAAGTCGAAGAACGGCAGGTCGTCGGCGCGCGGCATGCAGTAGTCCATGAACGAGCCGGTCATCAGCTGGCCCTGCTCGTCGTAGACCGTGTGCTCGAGCAGCGCCTGGCCGATGCCCTGGACGACGCCGCCATGGACCTGGCCCTCGACCAGCATCGGGTTGAGGACGAAGCCGAAATCGTCGACGATGTTGTAGTCGACCACCGTGGTGATGCCGGTGTCGGGGTCGATCTCCACCTCGGCGATGTGGCAGCCATTGGGGAAGGTCCAGGCGTCCAGCGTGATCGTGGTCTCGGCGTCGAGCCCGCCCTCGATTCCCTCGGCCGGCGACGGCATGGCCCGCGCCTTCTGGGCCAGCGTCATGATGTCGATGGTCCGGTCGGTGCCGGCGACCGAGAAGGTCCCGTCATCGAACCGGATATCGGCCGAGGCTGTCTCGAAGTGCTGCGCCGCGTAGGCCTTGCCGCGCTCGATGACGATGTCGGAGGCGCTGTTGATGGCGGTGCCCTGGGCGGTCAGCGAGCGCGACCCGCCGGTGCCGCCGCCGCTCTTGATGCGGCCGGTGTCGCCCTGGACGATGCGGATCTGCTCGAACGGCACGCCCAGCTTCTCGTTCAGGACCTGCGCATAGGCGGTCTCGTGGCCCTGGCCGTTCGACTGGGTGCCGACATAGACGGCGACCGTGCCGTCCTCGGCGAACTCGACCTTGGCGCTCTCGTTCGGGTCGCCCATGGTCGATTCGATGTAGTAGCACATGCCGATGCCGCGATACTTCCCCTTGGCCGCGGCAGCCTTCCGGCGCGCCTCGAGCCCGGCATAGTCGGCCTTGGCCATGCAGGCGTCCATGACGCGCTCGAACTCGCCCGTGTCGTAGACCTCGCCCGCCGCGGTCGTGTAGGGCATCTGCGACGGCTTGATGAAGTTGAGCCGCCGGAGCTCGGTCGGCTCCATGCCGAGCTCGCGTGCCGCGGCGTCGATCAGCCGCTCCATGCAGTAGATCGACTCTGGGCGCCCGGCACCACGATAGGCGTCGACCGGCACGGTGTTGGTGAAGACGCCGGTGACGGCATAGGTCATCGCCGGGATGTCGTAGACGCCCGGCAGCACCTTGAGCGCCGCCCCGGTCGGGATGTATGGCGCGAAGAAGTAGTAATAGGCGCCCATGTTGGCGATGGTCGAGACCCGGAGGCCGAGGATGCGATGGTCGGCGTCCAGCGCCAGCTCAGCCGTGGTGACGTGGTCGCGGCCCATCGAATCGGAGAGGAAGCCCTCCGACCGGTCCGACGTCCACTTGACCGCTCGGCCGAGGCTCTTCGCCGCCAATGCCGCCATGGTGTACTCGGGAAAGAACATGGCCTTCATGCCGAAGCCGCCACCGACATCGGCGGTGATCACGCGCACGTCGGCCGCGTCCATGCCGAGATTCTGCGCCAGCGTGTCGCGGAACGCCCAGGGTCCCTGGGTGCCGGTGTGCACGGTGAGCTTGCCGGCCCCCTTGTCGAACTCGGCGACGGCGGCGCGCGGCTCCATCGGGTTGCAGACCAGCCGGTTGTTGATCAGCTCGATCGTCGTGACGTGCGCCGCCTTGGCGAAGGCCGCGTCAACCTTGCCCTCGTCGCCATAAAACCAGTCGAAGGCGACGTTCCTCGGCGCGTCGGGGTGGATCTGCGCGCGCCCGGGCTCGGTCGCCTGGGCGGTGCCGGCCACGGCATCGAGCGGCTCGTAATCGACCTCGATCAGCTCGGCCGCGTCCTTCGCCTGGGCCAGCGTCTCGGCGACGACGAAGGCGACATTGTCACCGACATAATTGACCTTGTCGGCGCAGAGGATCGGGTGCGGGGGATCGGCGCGCTCGCTGCCGTCCTTGTTGGTGATCGGAATGAAGCAGGGCACCGAGGCGCCAGCCGGGCCGAAGTCCCTGGCGGTGAAGACGCCGAGCACACCGGGAGCCGTCTCGGCGGCGCTCGTGTCGATCGAGCGGATGCGTGCATGGGCATGCGGCGAGCGGAGCACGGCGCCATAAGCCTGGCCGGCGACGCTGATGTCGTCCGTGTAGCGGCCTCGGCCGGTCAGCAGCCGCTGATCCTCGACCCTTCTGACCGATTGGCCAACGCCGAACTTCGCCATTCTTTCCTCCCAAGCTGCGCTGAGCCGCGCGATCGATCATGCCGGACGGGATTTTAGGCCGTGTTCACGCCAGCACAACCGGGTCGTGGCGAAAATCGGGCGAGCTGCGACAGCCGGGCCCGTGCCGCCGGCCTTTGGGCCGGTGACGTCTTGGGGTAGGCAGATCAGGACTTTACCGGCCCCGCAGGTAGGCTATGCTCGCCAGCAACGAGAACGACCCGGCCGATGGTCCAAGCCATGCGGCGGGACGGGGAGACACATGGCGGCACTCGAGCTCACGGGCATTGCCAAGCATTTCGGCGCAATCGAGGCATTGCGCGGCGTCGATCTGGCGCTCGAGGACGGCGAGGTCCTCGGCCTGATGGGCGACAACGGCGCCGGGAAATCGACGCTGGTCAAGATCATCGCCGGCAATTTCCCCCCGTCGGCCGGGCAGATCCGGATCGACGGCAAGCCCATGCACTTCCACAAGCCGCTCGATGCGCGCGAGTCCGGCATCGAGGTGGTCTATCAGGACCTGGCGCTCTGCGACAATCTCACGGCCGCGGCCAACATCTTTCTCGGCCGTGAGCTCAAGCGGAAGCTCTCCATTCTGCGCTTTCTCGATTTCGGCCGCATGTATTCGCGAGCCGGCGAGCTCTTCGAGGAGCTGCAGTCCGAGACCCGGCCGCGTGATCTGGTGAAGCAGATGTCGGGCGGGCAGCGGCAGGCCGTGGCGATCGCCCGCACGCGGCTGTCCGAGCCGCGCATCGTCCTCATGGACGAGCCGACCGCCGCGATCAGCGTGCGCCAGGTCGCCCAGGTGCTCGACCTCATCCGTCGGCTGCGCGACCAGGGCATCGCCATCATCCTGATCAGCCACCGCATGCCCGACGTGTTCGCCGTTTGCGACCACATCGCCGTCCTGCGCCGTGGCAGCCTGGTGGCCGAGAAACGCATCGCCGACACCTCGCCGGAAGAGGTGACCGGCTTGATCACCGGCGCCATCGCCTCGGCTTGAAAGGTCAAGGACCAGGATGAGCAGCTCCGTCGAGATCTCCGACGTCACCCGCATCAGGGAGCAGAGCTGGGTCGGCTCGGCCCTCGCCAACCAGGCGCTCTGGGTGACCGTCGCCGTGGCGCTGATCTGCATCGCGACGGCGATCGACCAGCCGGACTCGTTCGCCACCAAGAACAACTTCTACAACATCACCCGCAACTTCTCGGCCATCGGCATCATCGCCATGGGCATGACCGCGGTGATCATCACCGGCGGCATCGACCTTTCGGTCGGCTCGATCATGGCGCTCAGCGCCATCGTCGCGGCGCGGCTCCTGGAAAGCGGGTTCGACTGGTATGTCGGGGTGGCGGGCGGGCTCATGGCGGGGCTGGTCGTCGGCGCGGTCAACGGCGCCCTGATCGCCTACCTCAAGCTGCCACCCTTCGTGGTGACGCTCGGCATGCTCTCGATCGCCCGCTCGCTCGCCATCGTGGCGTCCGAGAACCGGGTGATCTACCAGTTCGGCGAGGGCGGCGAGACCTTCAAGTGGCTCGGCGGCGGCCGCATGGAGCTGCCCTGGATCGATGGCGGCACGCTGCCGCTCTCCAACATGTTCATCGTCCTGATCGTCATGGCGGTCGTCATGGCGATCGTGCTCAAGACCACCTCCTGGGGCCGCTATCTCTTCGCCATCGGTGGCAACGAGCACGCGGCCCGGCTGACCGGCATTCCGGTCGACCGGATCAAGATCGAGGTCTACATGCTGGCCGGCCTGACCGCTGCCATTGCCGGCATCCTCTCGGCGGGCTACGGCGGCTCGGCCTCGAACGGGATGGGCAAGACCTACGAGCTCTACGTCATCGCCGCGACCGTCATCGGCGGCGCCAACCTGATGGGCGGCGAGGGCAGCATCTACGGCGCCTTCATCGGTGCCGCGCTGATCTTCCTGATCCGCAACAGCCTGATCATGTTCGGGGTCGATGCCAATTGGTACGATCTCTTCGTCGGGCTCTTCATCATTCTCGCGGTGCTGCTCGAGCGGCTCCGCGGAAGAACGCGCGGGTAGCCCGCACGTGGTCGAGCTTCATCCATTTTGGGAGGTGCTGGAAATGAAAAAGCTGCTTTTGGGTGCCGTCGCGGTGGCGGCGCTCGTCACCTTCGGCGCACCGGAGAGCCAGGCCCAGGACAAGCTGGTCTTTGCGCTCGTGCCGAAGAACACCAACAACCCGTTCTTCGACCAGGCCCGCGACGGCTGCAAGAAGGCCGAGGCCGAGCTCGGCGACATCGAGTGCCTCTATATCGGCCCGGGCGAGCATGGCGGCGGCGAGGAGCAGGTCCAGGTGCTCTCCGATCTGGTCGCCCGCGGGGTGGCCGGCATCGCCGTCTCGCCCGCCAATGCCGCCGCCGTGGTGGCGCCGTTGACCGAGGCCAAGGCCGCCGGCATCCCGGTCCTGACCTGGGACAGCGATCTCCTGCCCGACAACAAGGATCTGCGCATCGCCTATGTCGGCACCAAGAACTACGACATCGGCGTCAACCTCGCCAAGCGTGTGATGGAGCTGAAGCCGGACGGCGGCACCATCTGCATCCAGTCGGGCGGTGCGGCAGCAGCCAACCACAACGAGCGCATGCAGGGCATTCGCGACACGCTCTCGGGCGAGGCCAGCGCCGAGCCCCCGGGCAACCGGCTCGACAACACCAATGGCTGGACCGAGATCGACGGCTGCCCGCTCTACACCGACGACGACTTCATGCGCGCCAACCAGCAGCTCGAGGACATCCTCGCCCGCGAGCCCGACCTCGACGCCTTCGTGCCGACCGGCGGATTCCCGCAGTTCGTGCCCGACGCCTACCGCGCCGCGGTCACCCCGTACAAGGACCGGCTCGAGAGCGGCCAGCTCGCCCTCGTCGTCGCCGACACCCTGCCGGTCCAGATGGAGCTGATGAAGGAGGGCCTGTCGCTCGGCCAGGTCGGCCAGCGGCCCTTCGAGATGGGCTACGAGTCGATGAAGTTCCTGCATGACATCGTCAAGGACGGCAAGAACCCCGAGGATCCGACCTATACCGGCCTCGACGTCTGCACGCCCGAGACCGCCGACACCTGCATCGGCGGCTGATCGGCACCAGAAGCCCGAACGGACGAGCCCCCGGCCCCGCGGCCGGGGGCTTTTTCGTGGCTCAGGCGGCTACGGCCACGAGATCCCGCAGCACCGCATCGAGGCAGAGGCGGCCGGCGCCGGTCAGCCGCAGCACGCCGGCTTCGTCAACGAGGCGGCCCGATCGCCGGAGGCGGGCCAGCGCCTGTCGATCGAGGCGTTCCCGCCAGCTCGGATCGAGCGCCGTGAGGCGCGCCTCGGGCACCCCTTCCATCAGCCTGAGGCCGGTGATCAACGCTTCGATCACGAGGTCGCCCGGCGTCAGGACCTCCCGCTCGAGCTCGCCATGACCGCGCCGCTCGACCGCCTGGAGCCAGGCCTCGGGCGCACGCAGCGTGGCCGCGCCGACCCGCCCCCTGCCCGCCGGCAGCCGGCCGAAGGCGCCGGGGCCGATGCCGATATAGGGCTCGTAGCGCCAGTAGGTCAGGTTGTGCCGGCATTCGCCGCCCGGCCGCGCATGGTTCGACACCTCGTACGCGCTGAACCCGGCGGCGTCGGTCAACTCCAGGGTCAGCTCGAACAGGGCAGCCTGACGATCGTCGTGCGGGACCACGAGCAGCCCCGCCCGTTGGCGGGCATGGAAGACCGTGCCCGGCTCGATGGTGAGCTGGTAGAGCGAGAGATGCTCGCCCGCCAGGGCCAGCACCCGGCCGAGCTCCGCCCGCCATGCGGCCACCGTCTGCCCCGGCCGGGCATAGATCAGATCGAAGGACCAGCGCGAGAAGACCCGGGCGGCGAGCTCGATCGCGGCCACGGCCTCGGCCGTGTCGTGCTCACGGCCGAGGGCGATGAGAGCCCGATCGTCGAGCGCCTGCACGCCGATCGAGACACGATTGACGCCGGCGGCACGGTAGTCGGCGAAGCGTCCGGCCTCGACCGAGGTGGGATTGGCTTCGAGGGTGATCTCGAGCGCCGGGTCGGCGACGAAGTGCTCGAGGGCACGATCGATGACGGCGGCCGTGGTGTTCGCCGGCATCAGGGACGGCGTGCCGCCACCGAAGAAGATCGAGGTCAGCCGCCGCCTGCCCACCTCGGCGGCGAAATGATCGAGCTCGACCAGAAGCGCCCGCCGCCAGCGATCCTGATCGACCTCCGCCCGCACATGGCTGTTGAAGTCGCAATAGGGGCATTTGGCCCGGCAGAAGGGCCAGTGGACGTAGAGGGCGATGGTCCGGTCGTCGCCGCTCAACGGTCCAACCCCGGACCGTAGACGTCGGCCAGGGCATGGCCTTCGAGAAAGGGATCGCGCGCATCCACGAGGAGCGTCTCCTCGGCGTAGATCCACCCCCGCCCGCTGATCCAGGGACGGATCGCCGGCCGGCCCGCGACCTCGCCCATGGCACCGATGCCGGCATCGAACCGGCTGCCGATGATCGAGTGGAAAGCCAGGGCCGCGTCATGACCGACCTTGCGTCGGGCATGCAGCAGGGCGAGGCGGGCCGAGCTGCCGGTGCCGCAGGGCGAGCGATCGACCCGGCCCGGCGGCATGATCGTGGCATTGGTCCGCCGGCCCTCGGTCTCGGCCATGAACATGAGGTAGGCGAGCCCCTTGATGCCCGGCCGCTCGGGGTGGGCCGGCTGCCAGCGGCGCTGGGCCTCGGCGAGGATCGCCATGCCGGCATCGACCAGCCGGCGAGCCGAGCCCGGTGCGATCCCGAGGCCGAGCGGTGCCGCCTCGACCAGCAGATAGAAGACGCCGCCGAAGGCGATCGCCGCCTCGACCCGGCCCAGCCCCTCGACCTCGAACGAGAGACCGTCCTCGACGACGAAGCTCCACGGCATGTCGAGACGCACCCGCTCGCATTTGCCGGCCCGGCAGGTGGCCACCACCGGCACCGGCCCGGCGGCCGTATCCAGAACCAGCCGTGTCTCCGGCTCCTGCATCGCCACACGGCCCGTCTCGAGCAGCGCCGTCGTCACGCAGATGGCGTTCGAGCCGGACATGGCATGGCAGGCATCGGGCTGCATCACGATGAAGCCGGCATCGGTGCCGGGCTCGGTCGGCTCCAGCAGCAGGTTGACCGACATCTGCGGCCCGCCACGCGGCTCCAGAACGCAGAACCGCCGCAGGCCGTCATCCCTGGTGTTGAGATGGACGAGCTTGTCCTGGACCGAGCGACCCGGAATCTCCGGCGCTCCATCCACGATCACCTTGCCGATCTCCCCCTCGGCATGGACGGCAACGAGCCTCAGCGCCTGATCCGGCCGCATCGCTTGATGTTCCCCAACTTGCATACGCCAAGACCCCTGCCTATATCCCGCAGCGCACTGCGCAGCCAGTGCCCACCTGCTGGACCAACCCGCCTCATGCGCCTGCTCCTCGCCATCTTCCTGCCGTTTCTCGTCTTCTTCACGATCGGCCGGCCGATCGCCGGCATCGTCTGCCTGATCCTGCAGATCACGCTGATCGGCTGGATCCCGGCGGCGCTCTGGGCAGTCTACGCCCTGTCCCAGTGGAACACCGAGCGCAAGATCGGCGCCGCGCAAGGCGGTCGCTAGAGCCTTGGCGCTGCCCCGCATCACCGCCGCCACCGTCGTCAAGCTGGTCGTCGCCTCGCTCTGTGTCGGCCTCGTCCTCGCCTGGCTCGGCAAGGATCCGATCGACCTGCTCTACTGGGCCCGGGACGGCATCACCGGTGTCCTCGGCGACGCGAGCGGCTGGGTGCAGTGGGCCGTGAAGTACATCTTCATCGGCGCCGTCATCGTCGTGCCGATCTGGCTCATCCACTATCTCTGGCGGGCAGCCAGGGGCAAGCCTTGAGCCCGGCTCAGTTGATGGCGCCCAGCACGGAATCGAACCAGCGCTTGACGGTGTGCAGCACGTAGCCGTCGCCTTCGCGCGTCGTGGCCGCGGGTCTGGCCTGCGGTAGCGCCAGCCCGGCGAGCACCTCGCCGGGCTCGGTCTCGGCCATCACCTCGCGCCAGATCCGCGCCGGCAGGTTGGCGCCCGAAACGCCCGGCATGGGCTGGTTGTCGTCCCGGCCGACCCATACGCCGAGCGTGTAGGCGCCGGCGAAGCCGACGAACCAGGCATCCCGGTTGCCCTGCGTCGTGCCGGTCTTGCCGAAGGCCTGCCGGTCGGGAAGCGCTGCCGCCCGGCCGGTGCCGCGGCGCACGACGCTCCCCAGCATGTTGCGCATCTCGCGGGCGATCTCGGGTTCGACCACCTGCGCCTCGACGGGACGATGCGCGTAGAGTGCCCCCGCCGCGGCGTCGGTCACCCGCACGACGCCGAAGGGCGGTCGGCGCACACCCTCGAGCGCGAACGGCTGGTAGGCGGCGGTCAGCTCGAGCGGAATGACCTCCGACGTGCCAAGCGCCAGCGACGGCACGGGCCGAAGCTCGCTCTGGATGCCGAGCAGGCGCGCGCGCTCGGCCACCTTCGCCATGCCGACCTCCTGGCCCAGCCGGACGGCCACGGTGTTGATCGACAGCGCCAGCGCCTCGTCGAGCGTCACCCGCCCGGAGCGCTTCCCGCCGGGATTGCCCGGCGTCCAGCCGTCGACGGTGAAGGGCAGGTCCTCGATGGTATCGGCCGGGCTCTCCCCGTCCTCGAGCGCCGCCAGATAGACGAACGGCTTGAACGCCGAGCCCGGCTGGCGGTGGCCGGCGACCGCGCGATTGAAGCGGTCCCGGCGATAGGCGCGGCCGCCGACCATGGCACGAATGGCGCCGTCGGCATCGAGCAGCACGACCGCCGCCTCGATCTCGGGCCGCTCCCTGAGCTGCTCGGCCACCGCGGCCTCGGCGACGCGCTGCAGCCGGGGGTCGAGGGTGGTGCGCACCACCCAATCGGTCTCCGGCTTGCCCAGATGCTCGGTCAGGCCGTCGAGCACCCAGTCGACGAAATGCCCGGCCAGCTCCGAGCCGCC
>CAYMTA010000024.1:0-51380 GCA_964393275.1 uncultured Geminicoccaceae bacterium
CCTCCAAGCGTTTTCAGCACCTTAGCACCTATGCGCTTGAAGCGGGAATCCACCCGGGCCCATGCAACATAACCATTTTGCGGCTGATTTCAGATCAGTTATTATCTGATCTGTCGTCACTTGCATTTTGGATATGATGCATGCTGTTCGCCCTTGGCTCCCTCCTGCCCGAGGAGGAGCGGGTCATCGAGCGCGTCTCGGCGATGCGTCATAACCTGCGCTTCTACGTGGCCCAGAACCCCCGCCGCTGGACCGGCCGGCTCGCGCGAATCACCAGGGCCAGGGCCCTTCAATGCTGCCAAGCGAGGTGAGGCGGGGCCTCTACAGCCAGTTGTCATTGTGAAACTCGGCCTCCCGCAATCGCTCTTTCAAGGCATTTCTCATTTTATCGGCAGTGTCTATGTCGTAGTTTCGTATCATAGCTAACAGCGATTTGACTATGACACTAGTATTTCCTTGTGATCGATTGACATGATAGTTGAGTTTTTCAAAAAAGGACTTTTCAAATTCTTCAGCAGCACGTTGATCTTCCCAGATATCAGGCATGGGTGTCAAAATTCTTACGCGCGAATATCGCTCTAATGTTTCTTCGTCGTTAAGAAATTTAGTTCGAGAACGCAGGAATTTTTCGAATTTTTCATTTACGTCTCTGATTGGTTCTACTTCTATTTTATATTTTTGTAGAAAATCGGTCATTGAGTCAAAATATTTTTTGAATTCGTTTTGAGAAATCGTCTGCCCAATTTTTGTGGAAAGAGTTTCGGCAAATTTGTTTAGATGTTCTAATCGATTTTTTTTTCTCTATTTCAATAACCGGCTTGATCTTCACAGCGTATGCTTCTGGTATCCAGAGGCCGAAAATGCTGTCCAGACCGTATGGACGATACTGAATGCGTCTGGCGGAGTCTTTCGCAGTTTCATTCTCGCCCAGGACCTCCCGGTAACCGAGAGCGCTCACGAGGTCGAACCCGAACCCTTCGGTTTTTGGACTCGCGTGTGCTACTTCCGCGCTACCCGCGAGCGCGGTCGCGAACTGTTTACGATGCTCGGGTTTGAACTGGAACGCGTCGAACGTGAAAAGACGCTGCTCCGGCGGTTTGTGACACAATACGCCAGTCAAGAAGAAGTCGCGTAGCATCCTGATCTCTGGAGGCGGAGGTGGGTTCTTCACAGATAACGCGTTCTCAAACACGGCGTCGACATAGGCAGAGAGCCCCTCATGACGCCCGGAAATGCGGACCATCAACTCGTGACGTTCGCTGCCCGGGTTTGCCGAACCAATAAACCAGACATGATGAGTTGTGCGCAGAAAATGAAAGAGCTTGGTATGAAAGTTGGCCGGCGAATTCTTGACCACGCAAACCATGGGGTCGCAGAATCTCTTTTTTTCCAGTCGATTTCTAACTGACTGCATGTCCGACCAGGTGCGTACGAGTAGTGGCATCGCTTCCAGGCCAACTGCGATCCGTATGCGGCACTTCGGCCTTTGTTCAGGCCGCACACAAAGGCAAAGCTTAACAAGCGCATCGACGTTATAGTAACCACCAAGAATTGTAATCTCTGTGGCACCCAAAGCAGCCTCGCTCAATGCTTGGCTGAAATCACTCCAATCACAGTCTGGCGCTATTGGGCCAGGCTGACCAATGTAGATGGTGTCATCCAACTTTGCCATCTTTTCCTGTCTCTCAACCGCCGATATAACGTCAAGATAACCCAATGCTGCTCCACATCTTATAGCGGATACGCGCGATGAAGCTAAATCATCACCTCACCCCATACGGCACCACCTCAAACCCCGCCGCGCGCTCGATCGCCAGCCCCACGTCCAGCACTGTCTGCTCGTCCCAGGCCTTGCCGATCACCTGCAGGCCCAAGGGCAGGCCCTCGGCGGAGAGGCCGGCGGGGACGGAGAGGGCTGGCAGGCCGGCGAGGCTGGAGGGGACGGTGAAGACGTCGTTGAGGTACATGGCGACGGGGTCGTCCATCTTCTCGCCGGCGCGGAAGGCGGCGGAGGGGGCCGTGGGGGTGAGGATGGCGTCGACCTGCTCGAAGGCCTCTTCGAAGTCGTCGACGATGCGGCGGCGGACCTTCTGGGCCTTGAGGTAGTAGGCGTCGTAGTAGCCGGCGGAGAGGACGTAGGTGCCGATCAGGACGCGGCGCTTGACCTCGGCGCCGAAGCCCGCGGCACGGGTCTTCTTGTACATGTCGGCCAGGGTCTCGCCCTCGACCCTCAGGCCGTAGCGCATGCCGTCGTAGCGGGCGAGGTTGGAGGAGGCCTCGGCCGGGGCGATGATGTAGTAGGTCGGCAGCGCGTACTTCGTGTGCGGGAGCGTGATCTCGACGATCTCGGCCCCCTCGGCGCGGAGCCAGTCGGCACCCTGCTGCCAGAGCGTCTCGATTTCCGCCGGCATGGCGTCGACGCGGTACTCCCTGGGCACGCCGATCCGAAGGCCCTTCACCTTGCCCTGCAGGCCCGCCTGCCAGTCGGGCACGGGGAGGTCGGCGGAGGTGCTGTCGTTCGGGTCGTGGCCGGCCATGGCCTGGAGCAGGAGGGCGGCGTCCTCGACGCTCCGGCCGAAGGCGCCGGGCTGGTCGAGCGAGCTGGCGAAGGCGACCACGCCGAAGCGCGAGCAGCGGCCATAGGTGGGCTTGATGCCGGTGATGCCGCAGAAGGCGGCGGGCTGGCGGATCGAGCCACCCGTGTCGGTGCCGGTGGCGGCGAGTGCTATCCTGGCCGCCACGGCCGCGGCCGAGCCGCCGGAGCTGCCGCCCGGGACCAGCGCCGCATTGTCGCTGGCTTTGGTCCAGGGGTTGCGGACGGGGCCGAAATGCGAGGTCATGTTGGACGAGCCCATGGCGAACTCGTCGAGATTGGTCTTGCCGAGCGGCACGCCACCCTCGGCCCAGAGCTTCGCCGTCACCGTCGATTCGTAAGGCGGCACGAAGCCCTCGAGGATATGCGAGCCGGCGGTGGTCTGGACCCCCTTGGTGCAGAAGAGGTCTTTTATGGCGATCGGCAGGCCTTCCAGGAGGCCGCCCTCGCCCTTGGCGAGACGCGCGTCGGCGGCGTCGGCGGCTTCGAGCGCGAGATCGGGCGTCTCGGTGATGAAGGCGTTGAGCGGGCGGGCCTCGGCCATGGCGGCGAGATGCGCCTGGGTCAGCTCCCTCGACGACAGCTCCCGGTCGGCGAGCCGGCGGCGGGCCTCGGCGAGGCCGAGATCGGTGGGGGCGGCCATCACTCGACCACCTTCGGCACGACGAAATAGCCGTCATGGGCGCTGGGCGCGTTCTGCGTGATCGCCTCCTGCATGCCGCCGTCGGTCACCTCGTCGGCGCGCCAGGGGTGGGTGATGGGCATGACGGAGCGCATGGGTGCGACGTTCTCCGTGTCGACCTCGGCGAGCTGCTCGATCCAGCCGAGGATCGCCGAGAGCTCGCTGGCCAGGGCTTCCTGGTCGGAGACCGGCACCTCGATGCGGGCGAGCTCGCTGATCTTGCGCACGGTGGCCTTGTCGAGCGACATCGAAACATTATCCTGACGGTTGATCGAAACGTGTTGGGGTGAGCCTTCGAGAGGGGTGGCCCCGAACGGCCGCGTCGCCTACTTGCGTAAATCCGACCGCATTGTCCAGAAGGCTGCCGGGAGCCTTGCGCTGGAAAGGCTCCGAGGGATGGTATCAGACGACATGACCGCGAAACGCAAGGCCGCCCCCAAGCAGCCGAAGCCCGACCTCCGCACCCTCCTGGGTGCCGGGGTCGCCGACGACCGCCAGGCGATGGAAGCGCTCTATCGGGCCGCAGCACCTGGGCTCTATGGCCGTGCCCAGGCCGCGGTGGCGGGGGCCAAGGTGGAGACCCCGGCCGCCGACGCGGCGCTGGTCGCGGCCTTTCTCGAGATCTTCGCCACGGCGAAGGAGCGTGATCCTGGAGCCGCGAGCGCCGAGGCGTGGCTGGCGGCCGTGCTCGACCGGCATCTGCCGCCGGGTGCCCAAGTTCCCAAGGGGACGATCCGCCCGGTGCAGCCGCCGCCCGAGGTCTGGCAGCGGCTCGACATCGCCATCGGGCTCAAGCGCCTCGACCGGCACGTCAAGCCGGGTGTCGCCACCATGGCGCGCGGCCGCGACCCGATGCCGAACCAAATGCGCGACGCGCGCGAGCAGGCGCTCCGCTTCTGGCGCCGGGGGGCCATCGGCGCCGGTGCCGTGGCGCTGATCCTGGCGCTGGTGCTGCTCGGCGACCGGCTGCTGCCCGAGGCGGTGGACACGCCGGCGGCGGCGGCCCAGGTCGAGCCGGACTTCGATCGGGCGGCCCTGCTCCAGCCGCTCTCGCCCGGCCGCGTCTGGCGGGTCGGTCTCTCCGGCAGCCGGCTGAGCGTCACCCCCCTGCCGCCGCTCGTGCTCCACGACGACCGGGTGCTGCGGCTCTGGGCCATGCCGGACCCCGACGGCTCGCCCGAGGCGCTGGGCTCGCTCGACAGCGACGGCACGACCACTCTCGAGCTGCCGGCCGAGCTTCTGGTCGACGGGCTCGGCCTCGGCGTCTCGGTCGAGAGCGCCGAGGCGCCGCCTTTGGCCCTGCCGACCGCCCCCTTCCTCTTCTACGGCCGGCTCCTGCCTTGAACGAGGCGGCTTCGTTCGCCGCCGGGCTGCCCAGGACCGGCTCGCTGCTCGCCCTGGACCTGAGCAGACGCCGGATCGGGCTCGCCGGGACCGATCCCGAGCGCCGCTTAGTGACGGCGCTTTCGACCTTCGAGCGCAAGGGCCAGGCCGCCGACGTGGCGAAGCTCCGGGCGGTGGTCCGGGAGCGCGGCGTGGTGGCGCTGGTGGCCGGCCTGCCGCTCAACATGGACGACAGCGAGGGGCCGGCCGCGCGCTCGGCCAGGGACACGGCGAAGAACCTCGCCGAGGCGCTCGGCCTGCCCTGCCTGATGCAGGACGAGCGGCTGACGACCGAGGCGGTTCGCCAGGCGATCGCCGAGGGCCGGCTGGCGCGGCCGAAGCCGGGGGCCGCGATCGACCACTACGCCGCCGCGGTGATCCTCGAGGATGCCTTGCGCGCCCTTCGCGCGGCCGGGACCATCTGCTAGGAGCCTGTCCGTCCAAGCGGAAAGGGATGCCATGGTGCGGCTGGTGCAGATCGGGCTCGGCGGCTGGGGCCGGGACTGGGTGAAGGAGGTGCTGCCGGAGGTGGCTGCGGTCGAGACCGTGGCCTTCGTCGACGGCGAGCCGGCGACGCGCGAGCTCGCAGGGAAGACGCTCGGGATCGCGCCCGGGATGCTCTTCGCCTCGCTCGAGGAGGCCGTGGCGGCGACCCGGCCGGATGCGGCGCTGGTCGTGGTGCCGCTCGCCGCGCACGCGAAGGTGACCGGGGCGGCGCTCCGTCAGGGCCTGCACGTGCTGGTCGAGAAGCCCTTCACCGAGACCCTGGCCGAGGCGACGGCGCTGGTTCGCCTCGCCGAGGCGAAGGGCCTGCATCTCATGGTCAACCAGAACTACCGGCATTTCCCCACGCCCCGGGCCTTCCGCCGCCTCGTCGCCGAAGGGGCGCTCGGCCATGTGGGCTCGATCGCGGTCGACTTCTGGAAGCACTGGGACGAGCTCTACCGCTATTTCTTCCTGGCCGAGCCCCTGCTCTCGGACATGGCGATCCATCATTTCGACATGATGCGCTACATCCTCGACGACGAGCCCCTGGCGGTCACGGCGATGAGCTGGAGCAAGCCCGGCACACCTTTCGCGGGCCGGCCGGCGGCGGCGGCCCTGATCCGCTTTCGCCGCGGCGTGGTGGTCAGCTATCGCGGCACCTGGATCAGCCGGGGGCCGGACACGCCCTGGGGCGCCGACTGGCGGATCGATGGCAGCGAGGCCGCCGCCCTCGGCACGTTTCGCGGCAACCAGGGCGACCGGCGGGGCGCCGACCAGGTCACGCTCCACACGGCCCACGACAAGTCGCGATCGCTGCCGCTGGAGCCCCTGGCGCACATCGACCGGGCGGGTGCGCTCGCCGCCTTCGCCGACTGGATCGAGAAGGGCCGGCCGGCGGCGGGCCTCAGCACCGGCGCCGACAATCTCAAGAGCCTCCATCTCATGCACGCGGCGATCCGCTCGGCCGCCGAGCACGGCCGGCTGGTGCCGGTGGCCGAGATCGCCGAGGCGGCCCCGAACCTGGATGCGAGCCGATGTGAGGAGGTCCACCAATGAGCCAAAACCCCAGGGTCACCGTCTGGAACGAGTTCCGCCACGAGAAGGCGAACCCCAAGGTCGCCGAGATCTACCCGAAGGGCATCCACGAGGCGCTGGCCGCTCCCCTGCGCGCGGCCGGGCTCGAGGTGGCGACGGCGACGCTCGACGAGCCGGAGCACGGGCTCGGCACGCGCCGCCTCGATGCCACCGACGTGCTGGTCTGGTGGGGCCACCGGGCGCATGGCGAGGTCGAGGACGAGATCGTCCGGCGGGTCCACGAGCGGGTGCTCGGCGGCATGGGCCTCCTGGCCCTGCACAGCGCGCATTTCTCCAAGATCTTCAAGGCACTCATGGGCACGGGCTGCGATCTCAAGTGGCGCGAGGCCGGCGAGCGCGAGCGGCTCTGGGTGGTCGACCCGGCGCATCCCATCGCGGCCGGCCTGCCCGAGCAGATCGTGCTCGACCACGAGGAGATGTACGGCGAGCATTTCGACATCCCGCCGCCCGACGAGCTCTTTCTTTTGAGCTGGTTCCGGGGCGGCGAGGTCTTCCGCTCGGGCTGCACCTGGCGGCGCGGCCAGGGGCGCGTCGCCTATCTCCGGCCCGGCCACGAGACCTATCCGACGTATCACGACGCCCGGATCCAGAAGCTGATACTGAACGCCGTGCGCTGGGCCGCCCCGGTCGACGCGGCGCCGCCCAGGCGCGGCAACCAGCAGCCGCAGGAACCGTTGGGCTAGCCGTCAGAGCGCGTTGAGATAGGCCAGGAACGCGTCGATCTCGCCCGGGGTCATGGTGACCGTGGGCATGTCCGGATGGCCGGTGGTCAGGCCCTCGGCGAGCGCTTCGGCCAGGTTCTCGACCGGCCAGCGCTCCTTGAAGGTGCGAAAGGGCGGCGCCTCGGGAAGCGGGCTCGCATCCGCGGGTCCGGTCGCGTGGCACTTGGCGCAGAAGGTGTCGGCGATGATCTGGCCGCGCTCGACCAGCTCGGCGTCGGTGGTGTGGCCGATGAGCGGATAAAAGGCGCCGGCGAAGCCGGCGAGAGCGATGGCACGGCTGCCCATGATGATGCGTTTCGTCATGCTCCGCCTCCAAGGCTCGCCCGGACATACTACATAGGGCACGCACCCGTCCGAAGAAAGCACGCCCGTTGCGCTGGCTCCTGCCGCTCGTTTTGCTGCTCGTCCTCGTCGTCCTGCCGGTCGGGCTCGCCTCCTGGCGGCAGGGGGCGATCGCCCACTGGAGCGGCGCCCGCTGGGACAGCACCGGCATGGCGCCCGATCCCGCAGCCACCAGGGAGGCCGTGGTGCAGGTCTATTGCGCCGCCTCGTGGGGGCTCAAGGGGGCCGTGGCGGATCATTGCTGGATCGCGCTGAAGTCCGAGGACGCCACCGGCTACACCCGCTACGACGTGGTCGCCTGGGGGATGCGCGGCGGTGGCGAGGCGATCCGGGTGAACCTCAGGGGCGTGCCCGACGGCAACTGGGCCGGCAATCGGCCGCGCCTCCTGCTCGACCGGCGCGGCCCCGAGGCGGCGACCCTCATCCCGCCGATCGAGCGGGCCGTCAGGGATTATCCCTACCGCCACACCTACCGCACCTGGCCCGGCCCCAACTCCAACACGTTCATCGCCTGGATCGCCCGCGAGGTGCCGGGCCTCGGGCTCGACCTGCCGCCGCGCGCCATCGGCAAGGACTATCTGGGCGCGCGCATCATCGCCCCGGCGCCGAGCCATACGGGCTACCAGCTCTCGCTCGGCGGGGTGCTCGGCCTGCTGGCCGCCCGGGAGGAGGGGCTGGAGCTCAATCTTTCCGGCCTGGTGCTCGGCATCGACCCCTTCGACCTCGCGATCACGCTGCCCGGTCTCGGCCGGATCAGCCTCCGGGGCGACTGACCGGGCTCTCAGGCGCTCTCCATCTTCGTCTTGAAGAAGGCGTAGACGTCGCTCACCGAGCGCGGCCGGGTTCGGTCACCCTTGAAGTAGAAGACGCCCGGATTGGCGGCGGCCGCGGCCGGCAGCAGCAGGTTGGCCGGCATTTGCGGCCGGTTGTCGAGGGCGGCGAGGAAGTCGCTCGCCCCGCCGGCGCCGAGGAAGTGCGCCATGTAGAGGTCGGTCGCGGTGAGCGGCTTGCCCAGCTTGCGCTGGAGATAGTCGGCGTTCTCGCGGGCGAACTCGGCCGCGAGATAGGCCGAGAGCTGCGCATCGAGGCGCCGGTCGAGGATCACGTCGCGCTTCGAGGCTGGCGTGATGGACAGGCGGCCGCGCTCGGCGACGATCGCTTGGACCAGCTCCGCCTCGCCGTAGTCGGCGCCGTGATCGTGCATGGCGCGGATCCAGGTGACCTCGACGAACTGGAACATGCCGACCGCCGTCGTGCCCTTGGCCCGCGCGTCCGAGCGGCAGCCGCTCTCCTGCCGGGCCAGGGCCAGGAGATAGTTGGCCGTGATCTTGGTCGCCTCGGACGCGCGCTGGATGATCTCGACCACGTGCTCGCAGCCTTTGACCACCGCCAGCTCCTTGTACGCCTCCTCCTCGTCGGCCGGATTGCCGAAAAGGTCGGAGAAGGCGTAGCCGGTCTGGTCGAGCAGGCTGGACAGGGCGCTGGCGAAGCTCGCATAGGCGGCGCCGAGCTGCTGCTTCAGGGTCTCGGTGTCGATGTTGCCCGCGGTTTCCATGATCGAGGTCCAGGCAACACCGACCGCCTCCGAGCTCTGGGCGAAGGCGCTGTGCGCGACCTCCTTGCTTTTCTCGTAGGCATTCTGGATATCCGCGGATTCGCAGGCCGCCAGTGCCAGCGCCAACAGCAGCACCGCGTTGCGGCAAACGAAAGGACCGACTCTCCGGCCGGTATCCATCGGCGCTTTCCCGCGCCCTCGTCGGCTGCGAGGCCATCGAGAGACGGGGCGGTCGACTGACCCGTCGGCCGGCCCACCTCGTTGCCTGTTTCGCAGGCGCCTCGCCAGAATCCTCGCGAGCGCATTCACCTTCGTTGTACTGTGCCGTGATCATAGCACGACCGCCGGCCGGGCATAAGTGCCGCTCAACGGGCCGAGCGGACCGGCTGACCACACGCCGGTATTGCTCTATAGAGATAGGGTCAGCGGGGAGGACGGACGGTGGCGGCAGGGGTCGAGGTGTTCGGAACGTTCGAGGATCAGCCGGTCGAGAGGGTCCGGCTCGCCAACGGGCGCGGGCTCGAGGCGGCGATCCTCGGCTGGGGCGGGGTGCTGCAATCGCTGACGCTCGACGTGAACGGCCGGGCACGCCCCTTGGTGCTGGGCTTCGACACCTTTCCCGACTACCCGGCGAGATCGCCCTATTTCGGCGCCACGGTCGGCCGCTTCGGCAACCGCATCGGCCATGCCGCCTTCACCCTCGACGGCGTGCGCTTCGAGCTCGACGCGAACCAGGGCGGAGTGAACCATCTGCATGGCGGCTCGAAGGGCTGGGGCAAGCGGATCTGGCGGATGGAGCCCGGCGGTGATGGTCGCTCGGTCATGCTCGCGCTCACCTCGCCGGCGGGCGAGATGGGCTATCCGGGCACGGTCGAGGCACGCTGCCTCTACAGGCTCACCGACGACAGCCTGGACATCCTGATGACCGCCACGACCGACGCGGCGACGCCGATCAACATGGTGCACCACAGCTACTGGAATCTCGATGGCCACGGCACGATCGAGGCGCACCGCCTCATGCTCGAGGCCGACCGCTATCTGCCCACGGGCGAGGGCCAGATCCCGACTGGCGAGATCCTGCCCGTGGCTGGCACGTCCTTCGATTTCCAGCGGTCCCGCCGCATCGACGCGCGCGGCGCCGCCGATTACGACCACTGCTTCGTGCTGACCGACAAGGCGGGCCTGCGGCGGGTCGCCGAGGTCACATCGGGCGACGGCCGGGTGACGATGACGCTCGACGCCGATCAGCCGGGCGTGCAGCTCTACACCGGCTTCAAGATGGACATCACCGCCTCGGACGGCACGCATATCGGTCCCCGGGCCGGGCTCTGCCTCGAGACCGAGTGCTTCCCCGACGCGCCGAACCAGCCGGGCTTCCCGAGCTGCATCCTGCGGCCGGGCGAGACCTATCGGCACCGGATGGTGCATCGCTTCGCCGTCGCCGAAAGCTGAAGCCGATGCGTGTCGCCGTGATCCAGATGAACACCGGGCCGGAGAAGGCGGCGAACCTCGCCGCCGCCAGGGCGCTGATCGACAGGGCCATCGAGCGCGACCGGCCGGACCTGGTGAGCCTGCCCGAGACCTTCACGGTCATGGGCGGCGGCACGGCCGGACGGCGCGCGGCGGCCGAGGCCATCCCGGGCGGTGCCGCCTATGCCATGCTGCAGGATCTCGCCCGCGAGCACGGGATCAACGTGCACGGCGGCAGCTTCTTCGAGGATCTGGGCGACGGCCGGCTGGCCAACACGACCCTGGTCTTCGACCGCGCCGGCGAGCAGGTCGCCAAGTATCGCAAGATCCACCTCTTCGACGTCGAGACGCCGGCGGGCGAGGTCTATCGCGAGAGCGACTACACCGTGCCGGGCGATCGGGTGGTGACGGTCGACCTGGACGGGGTCAGGGTCGGGCTCACCATCTGCTACGATCTGCGCTTCGCCGAGCACTTCCTGGCGCTGCGGCGGGCCGGGGCCGAGCTGATCCTGGTGCCTTCCGCCTTCACGCTGCAGACCGGCAAGGACCACTGGGAGGTGCTGCTCCGCGCCCGCGCCATCGAGACGCAGTGCTATGTCGCGGCGGCGGCGCAGGTGGGCAGCTTTCCGGCAGGCTCGGGCGTGCGCCACAGCTACGGTCACTCGCTCGTCGCGGATCCCTGGGGGCATGTCGTGGCCCAGGTCTCCGATCGACCGGGCCATGCAACGGCCGAGCTCGATCCCGCCTACCTCCAGCTTGTCCGCCAACGCCTGCCGGTCGAGCGCCACCGCCGTTTGGGACAACCAGAATGACCACGAAGATCGGCTTTGTCGGGCTCGGCTCCATGGGCCTGCCGATGGCGAGGCAACTGCTCGCCAAGGGCCATACGGTGTACGGCTTCGACGTCGCCAAGAAGCAGCTCGAGGGCTTCGCGGCGGCCGGCGGGCAGCCGGTCGCGAGCCCGCGCGCAGCGGCCGACCTGGTCTCGCTCCTCATCCTGGTCGTGGCCACCGCCGAGCAGGCCGAGGCGGCCCTCTTCGGCGCCGATGGCGGGGCCGCCGTGCTCGGCGAGGGCGGGGTCGTGGTGCTGCACAGCACCGTGCCGCCGCCCTTCGCCAGGGCCTTGGGCGAGCGGCTGGCCGAGATGGGCCTCGACCTCCTCGACGCGCCGGTCAGTGGCGGCCAGGTGGGCGCCGCGGCCGGCACGCTGACGGTCATGGCGTCCGGCAGCGAGGCGGCGTTCGCCGCGGCGGCACCGGCGCTCGAGGCGACCGCCCGCAAGGTCTACCGGCTGGGCAGCGAGCCCGGCATCGGCTCGACGGTGAAGATGATCAACCAGCATCTGGCCGGCGTGCATCTCGCCGCCGCCGGCGAGGCCATGGCGCTGGGTGCCGCCTGCGGCGCCGACCCGCAGACGCTCTACGACGTGATCTCCAACAGCGCCGGCAATTCCTGGATGTTCACCGACCGCGTGCCGCACATCCTGAAGCGCGACTTCACGCCCCACTCCGCCGTCGAGATCTTCGTCAAGGATCTCGGCATCGTGCTCGATACCGCGCGCGGCCGGCGCTTTCCGCTGCCGATCGCGGCCGCCGCCCACCAGCAGTTCCTCGCCGCCGCCGCCGCCGGCTACGGCCGCGAGGACGACATCGCGGTGGTCAAGGTCTACGAGCGTCTCTGCGGGTTCGAGGTGGCGGGGAAGCCGGGCGGGGACGAAGGCGGGAAGGACTGACGCCCTTGGCCACGCAGCCCCGGCGGTTCTTCGGCGTCGGCACCCGGCTCAACGAGGTCGCGGGCTGGATTCTTTTGGTCCTGCTCGGCTTCGGCTGCGTCCTGGTGCTCCGGCCCTTCTTCTCGTCCCTGCTCTGGGCGGTGATCCTGGTCTTCTCGACCTGGCCCCTGCACCAGCGGCTGAAGGCGCTGCTCGGCGGCCGCAACCTGCCCGCCTCGCTGCTCATGACGCTCGCGCTCGCGACGGCGCTGATCGTGCCGATGGCGCTGCTGGTGAGCGCGCTCGCCGACTCGGCCGAGGGTGCGATCGCCCAGCTTCGCCTCAGCATCGCCGCTGACACCACCGGCGCCTTCGCCGAGCCGCCCGGCTGGCTCGCCGGCCTGCCGCTGGTCGGCGTCTTCCTCGCCGGCCTCTGGCGCGGCCTGATCACCAACACGGGCGATCTCCTGGCCTCGGCCCTGCCCTATTTCGCGCCCTTGCGCGATGCCGCGATCCGGGGCGGGCTCGGCCTCGGGCGCGGCCTGCTCGAGCTGGCGGTGAGCGTGCTGGTCGCGTTCTTCCTCTACCGCGACGGGGCGATGGCCGCGGAGCTTTTGCACCGCTCGATCGGCACCGTTGTCGGCGACCGGGCCAAGCAGCTCATCGCCGTCGCCGCCGGGACCATCAGGAGCGTGGTCTACGGGGTGATCGGCACAGCCTTCATCCAGGCGGTGCTCGCCCTTGTGGGATTCTGGATCCTGAGCGTGCCGCAGCCCTTCCTGCTCGCCACCTGCGTCTTCATCCTCGGCCTCTTCCCGGTCGCCGGCTCGTCCCTGGTCTGGGTTCCGGTGACGGTCTGGCAGCTCATGACCGGCCAGATCGTCGCCGGCATCATCATGGCGGCCTATGGTGGCCTGATCATCGGCGGCGTCGACAATTTCCTGAAGCCCTATCTGATCAGCCGCGGCAGCCAGATGCCGTTCCTGCTGGTCTTCTTCGGCGTCATCGGCGGTGTCATGACCTTCGGCATTCTCGGCATCTTCCTCGGCCCCATGCTGCTGGCGCTGGCGCTGGCCCTGTCGCGCGAATGGCTGCAGTTGCAGGCGGCCGAACCGGCAGCGCCACCGGGTCGAATTGACGATTTCTGAGCCGCGTCCTACCTGAACGCGGCCCCCCAGGGACTCCCCAGCCAGAACGGAAGGGCCCCGATGCCCGAGCTTCCCACCCTCTCCGGCCGCCTCGACGCCTGGCCCTTCTTTCGCGCCGATCCGACGCCGGTCGTGCTCGGCGTGCGGCCGGGCGCCACGCCGAAGGCGCTGCCGCCGGTGCGCATCTTCCTCGGCACGGAGGAGGCGCAGTATAGGGCCGAGCGCATCTTCTTCTACTCCATCGAGCAGGTCCGCGATCCGGGTCGGGTCTACGAGATCCACCTGATGAAGAACGTCATCGGCTTCGACCGCTCGAAGTGGCGGACGGGCTTCACCAACTACCGCTACGCCATCCCCGAGTTCGCCGGCGGCACCGGCAAGGCGATCTACAACGACGTCGACCAGATCTACCTAGCCGACCCGGCGCTGCTCTTCGATTCCGACATGGGCAGCCACGGCTATCTCGCCATCTCGGCCAAGGACACGTCGGTCATGCTGATCGACTGCGCCCGAATGCTGCCGCTCTGGAACCGCCAGACCGCTTCCTCCCTCGGCAAGCACGCGCTGATCGACAAGCCCTCCTCGACCCCCGGACTCTGGGGCGCCGTCGACGGCCACTGGAACGCCCGCGACCAGGAGTATGTCGAGGGCCTGACCAAGTGCCTGCACTACACGGCCCTGCACCAGCAGCCCTGGCACCCCTTCCCGGAGGCCTTCTCCTACCACCCCAACCCTCTCGCCTATATCTGGTACGACCTCGAGCGTGCCGCCGACGCCGCGGGCTACGAGGTCTTCACCGCCGAGCGGCCGAGCCCGGATTTCGCTGCCGCCATCGGCCGCAACGAGCCTTCCGGTGAGGCGGCGCCGGCGCCGGGCGAGGAAGCCCTGGCCCTCTTCGAGGCGCTCGGCGTGCAGGACGTGCTGGTCGTCCGGCTCGCCCCGGACGGTGGCACGGATGCGCTCGAGCCCCTGACCCGTGGCCGGCGGACGACGATGCTTCGTCTCGATGCCGGGACGGAATGGCCGCAGAAGACGCACGATGCCGTGGTCGCGAGCGGTCTTCTCGGCCGCGTGCCCCCGGCCGACCTGCCCTGGCTGCTGCATCGGCTCTTCGACGCGGCGCGCAAGGCGGTGCATCTCGATGCCGTGGCCAACGCACCCGAGGGGCTCGGCAGCGCCATGTGGTGGCGCCAGCGCGTCGACGAGATCGCCGCCCGCCACCCGGGCGTGAGCTGGCAGCTCACCGTCGCCGACAGGGCGGCGCCGATTCCGGGCACGGTGCGGCATTTCCCGGCCCGCGTCCTGGCCTGTCCCGACCACGCCGCGGTCTGGGCGCTGATCGACGGCGTGCCGGCCCACGACGCGCAGGTGCGCCGGCTGGCGGCGGCGCTCGGCGGCGAGGCGATCGAGCAGCCGCTCGGCCGGAACGCCGGCGCCCTCGCCGCACCCTGGCCCGATCTCGTGATCGCCGCCGGGGCCAAGGGGGCGGCGAGCGCCAGGCGGATCAAGCGGGAGAGCCGGGGGGCGACGCGCATCGTCCAGCTCGGCACGCCCGGCGCAGCCCTCGATCTCTTCGACCTCGTCGTCGCCACGCCGCAGCTTCGCCTGCCGGTGCGCGAGAACGTGCTGCAGATCACCGCACCCCTGCTGTCGCCCGTCGGCCACTGGCACCGGGGCCGATGCGTCACGGCGCTGGTCGGCCGGGACCAGAAGCCGTTCCGCCTGACCGAGGCGGCGGCCACGCGCATCGGCCGGGCCCTGCGCGCGGCCGGCGACGGGCCGAAGGCGGTGCGCTTCGAGCCCGACACGCCGGAGGAAGCGCGGGCGGCCGTGCTCGCCGCCGCGGGCGAGGTCCAGCTGATCGATCCCGAGACCCCGCTCGCCGAGGTCCTGGCCGACGCCAACCACCTCCTGGTCACCGGCGACGACCCCTTCATGCTCACCGCGGCCTGCCTCACCGGCAAGCCCGTGACCCTGGTCGAGCTGCCCTACTGGCATGACGGCCTGCCGGGCAGCAAGCCGATCAGGAGGGCGCTCACGCTGCTGATCGGCGGCGGCACCTCCTATCGCGGCACACCGCACCAGCAGCACATCCTGGGACGGCTGGTCGACCGGCTGATCGCCAAGGGCTGGCTCAGCCTGCCCCACGATCCGGCGCGCCTGCACCGGGCCCTCGCCGCCCGCGGCCTCCTGGTGCGCGCCGACGAGCCGACGCCGATGGCCGCCCCCAAGCCGATCGACGACCTCGAGCGGGTGGTCGAGCGCATCCGCCGCCTGCTGACGCGGGCACCCCAGCCCGGCTGAACGGCGGGTGTCTTCTCGGCGCCACGTCGCCGTGGCAAAGCGCGGCAGCACCCTTGCCGTGCCGGCCGGCGGGCATTAACTCGGGGATGAGCCAAAAATCCAAACGAGCTTGCGGTAGACGGACATGCTGACGTCCTGGGGTCCCTGGAGCGACAAGGTCTATTTCCTCGACAAGATGAGCCTGGGCGATCTCGTCCGCGCCTTCTTCACCTATTACGCGATCCAGGTCTATATCGCGATCGCGCTCGTCGCCTGGGCGGCCGCCCTTTTCGTCATGGACAGCCTGTGGCAGCCGCTGGTGGCCGGCGTCATCACCGCCGCCCTCTATCCCCTGGTCGAGTACCTGGCGCATCGCTTCGTGCTGCACGCGACCGGGCTCTTCAAGCACAAGTCGACGGCCAAGGTCTGGAAGCGGATCCACTACGATCATCACCAGAATCCCCACGATCTCGCGGTGCTGTTCGGCGCCCTCTACACCACGCTGCCGACGATCGCGGTGATCGCCCTGCCGGTCGGCTGGCTGGTCGCCGGGCCCTCGGGCGCGCTTGCCGCCTTCGGCACGGCCTGCGTCGTCTTCTGCGCCTACGAGTTCGTGCATTGCGTCCAGCATCTGCCGTTCACGCCGCGGCAGGCTTGGCTGCGTGACCTGAAGAAGCGCCATCTCGCCCATCATTTCCACAACGAGCAGGGCAATTTCGGCATCACCACCAATCTCTGGGACCATGTCTTCGGCACGTTCTACGCCCAGCCGAAGGACATGCCGCGCAGCGCCACCGTGCACAACCTGGGCTACACCAGCGAGGCGCGGCAGCGTTGGCCCTGGGTCGCCGAGCTCTCGGCGGACGACGAGACCTACGCCATCCGCCGCCATCGCCGCGCCGCCTGAGCTGACGGTCGTTTGCCGGCTTCGAGACATTGTCTTCCCGCCATGCCACGGTCGGCATCCAGACGGTCCACGATCGGGCAGATCTGAAGGCCTTCCTCGACGTCACCCGCCACGTCTATCGTAACGATCCGAGCTGGGTGCAGCCGCTCACGCTCGAGCGGCTCGACCATCTGAACCCGAGGAAGAACCCGTTCCTCCACGGCATCGAGGCCTGCTACTGGATCGTCTATCTCGACGGGAAGCCGGCGGGGCGCATCTCCGCCCAGGTCAACGCCGCCCATCTCGAGCTGCACCACGACGCCACCGGCCATTTCGGCTTTCTCGAGGCGATCGACGACGAGGAGGCCTTCAGCCTGCTCCTCGACACCGCCTCCACCTGGCTGCGCCTGCGCGGCATGGAGCGCATGCAGGGTCCCTTCAACCTCTCGATCAACGACGAATCCGGCCTCCTGGTCGAGGGCTTCGACACCCCGCCCTCGATGATGATGCCGCACGGCAAGCCCTATTACGACGCCCGGCTGGCCGAGCAGGGCCTCGTGAAGGCCAAGGACCTGATCGCCTATCGCTACGACAACACGACGCCGATACCGCCGACAGCCAGGCGGCTGATCGAGCGCACGGCCAAGACAGGCGGACTCGTCGTCCGCCCGCTCGACATGCGCCACTATGTCGACGAGATCCGCCTGATCTGCGACATCTTCAACGATGCCTGGGCCGAGAACTGGGGCTTCATCCCGTTCGGCGACGCCGAGGCGCAGTACCTGGCGAAAGCCATCCGCCCGCTGATCAGCGCCGGGTGCTTCGCCATCGCCGAGCTCGACGGCGAGCCCGTCGCGATGACCGTGACCCTGCCGAACCTCAACGAGGCGATCGCCGATCTCGATGGCCGGCTCCTGCCGTTCGGCTGGGCCAGGCTGCTCTGGCGTCTCAAGGTGACGGGCGTGAAGTCCGGGCGGATGCCGCTGATGGGCCTGCGCCGCAAGTGGCACGGCACGCTCAAGGGCACCGCCGCGGCCTTGGGCGTGATCGACGCCGTCAACCGCTACCACCGGGCCCGGGGCGTGCGCGAAGGCGAGCTTTCATGGGTGCTCGAGGACAACGCCGCCGTCCAGCACCTCATCGAGGCGGTGGGTGCGGTCCCCTACAAGCGCTATCGTGTCTACGAGAAGGCGCTCTGAGATGGCGCCCATCTTGTCGGCCCTGGTGCTCGCGGGCCAGCGGCCCGGGGGCGATCCGATGGCCACCGCCGCCGGCATCGCCCTCAAGGCCTTCCTGCCGGTGGCCGGCCGGCCGATGCTCGAGCGGGTCCTGGAGGCACTTCGGGGTGTGCCTGCGATCGGCCGGATCGCCGTCTCGATCCCCGAGCCTGCGGCCCTCGCCCGATTGGACGTCGAGGCCCTGCCGACGGCCGCCTCGCCCAGCCTCTCCGTGATCGGCGCCTTGCAGCACCTGCGGCCGCCGATCCTGGTCACGACCGCCGATCATCCCCTTCTCACGCCCTCGATCATCGAGGCCTTTCTCGCCGGCGCCGGCGCCAGCGAGGCCGACCTCGTCGTCGGCGTGGTCGAGCGCGGCTGCATCGAGGCGGTCGTGCCGGAGACGCGGCGCACCTACTGGCGCTTTCGGGACGGCGCCTTCTCGGGCGCCAATCTCTTCCATCTCAAGAACGAGCATGCGCTCGCCGCGATCACCTTCTGGCGGCGGGTCGAGAGCGAGAGGAAGCGGCCCTGGCGCATCGTTCGGGCCTTCGGCCCGGCCCTGCTCCTGGGCTATCTGCTGCGCCGGCACAGCCTGGCCGAGGCGCTCCGCCGGGCCTCCGCCGTGGTCGGCTGCCGGGTCGCGGCGCTCGTGCTGCCCATGGGCGAGGCCGCGATCGACGTCGACAAGCCGGCCGATCTGGTCCTCGTCGAGCGGCTCCTGAAGGCCCGCCCGGCGTGACCGTGCTCGATCTCGCCCATCTGACCGACGTCCATCTGGGACCGCTGCCGCAGGCGCGGCTGGGCGAGCTCATGGGCAAGCGGGCCTTGGGCTTTCTCTCCTGGCACCATCGCCGCCACCGGCTGCACCAGCAGAGTGTCCTGGACTGCCTCGTCGGCGACATCCAGGCAGATCCGCCGGATCACGTCGCGATCACCGGCGATCTCGTCAACATCGCCCTGCCGATGGAGTTCGAGCTGGCGGCGCGCTGGCTCGAGACGATCGGCCCGCCCGAATGGTTGAGCCTCGTGCCGGGCAATCACGACGCCTATGCCGGACGGCACCTGCAGCGGAGCTGGTCGCGCTGGCACGCCTGGATGCGCGGCGACGAGCCCGCCAGCGCCGGCCGCTTCCCGTTCGTGCGCCGGCTGCACGACCGGCTGGCGCTCATCGGCCTGTCGAGCGCCGTGCCGAGCCCGGTCGGCCAGGCCACCGGCATGCTCGGCCCGACCCAGCTCGAGGCGCTGGACGGCGTCCTCGACGAGCTGGGCCGGGACGGCGTCTGCCGCATCCTCCTGCTGCACCACCCGCCCTTGGGCCCGATGATCCGCCGCCGCCGGGCGCTGCGCGACGAGGCCGGGCTGCGGGCGGTGATCGCCCGGCGCGGCGCCGAGCTGGTGCTCTCCGGCCACGAGCATTTCTTCCTGTTCGGCGGCATGCCCGGCAAGGACGGTCCGGTGCCGGTCGTCGTCGGCCCCTCGGCCTCGCTGGCGCACGGACCGCTGCGCACCGGCGGCTACCTGCGCCATGCCATCGACCTTTCGGGCAACGCCCCGCGCTTCGTCGTCCAGCTTCGCCGCTGCGATCCCCGAGCCGAAGCCATAGCGGTGGCGCAGACCGCCCGCATCGAATGCACGGGCGACGGCCTCGAGCTGGTGCCTGCCGACTGGCCGAAAGGCGACGGCTCGGCTACTGAAGCGGCCCGGATGCCAAGACATTGAAGCGCAGTCACTGACCCAACCGATGCTCGGCACGCTCGACCGCTATCTTCTCGGTCAGGTGCTGCGGCCGATGCTGGCCGCCATCCTGATCACGCTCCTCGCCCTGCTCGCCGAGCGGGCGCTGCGCGTCGTCGACCTCGTCATCGGCTGGCGCGGCTCGCTCGCCATCGTCTTCGAGATGCTGAGCTATCTCATCCCGCACTACATGGTGGTGGCGCTGCCCGCCGCGTTCTTCCTCGGCATCATGCTGGCCATCGGCCGGATGTCGCGCGAGGGCGAGCTCGACGCCATGCGCGCCGCCGGCATCGGCCTCGGTCGCATCGCCCGGCCGCTGGTCCTCCTCGCCCTGGTCGTGATGGCCCTGCATTTCCTCCTGGTCAGCCATTTCCAGCCCTACAGCCGCTACGCCTACAGGGCCGCCGCCTTCGCCGTCACCAACGCATCGTTCCAGACCCTGCTCAGGCCTCGGCAGTTCCTCACGCTCGGCCGGAACACCTACCGGGTCGAGGCGCTCGACGCCGAGGGCGAGCGGTTCAAGGGCATCTTCCTCTATTCGGAGGCGAGCGAGGCGGGCTCGGTCATCGTCACCGCCGCATCGGGCGAGATCGAGAGCCGGGGTGTGCTGGTGCCGCTCGTCCTGCATCTCGAGAACGGCGTGCAGCAATTCGTGCCGAATCCAGGCGGCCAGACCGCGGCCAACGACAGGACGCCGCCGCCGCTGACGCTTCGCTTCGGCAGCTTCACCAGCGATCTCTCCGGCACCGAGCCCGAGCCCTTCCGGCCGCGCGGCGAGAGCGAGCGCGAGCTGACCATCCCGGAGCTCTTCGGCCTGCTCGGGCAGCCGGCCTCGGCGCTGCCCAAGGAGATCGACCCCTGGGAGATCAACGCCGAGCTCTCGGCCCGTCTGGTGCGCAACCTCTCGATCCTCGTCCTGCCGTTCTTCGCCCTGCCCTTGGCGCTGTCGCCGCGCCGGGCCAGGCGGTCCTACGGCCTGCTCCTCGGCATCGTGCTGCTGGTCGGCTACAACCAGCTGGTCAACACCGGCGAGGCGCTCGCCGACGACGCCAAGCTCTCGGTCACGGCGTCCCTGTGGCTGCCGTTCCTGGGCTTCGTGGTCCTCTCGGTCGGCAATTTCATCCGCTCGGCGGAGCGCGTTCCGGATCCCGGCCGGAGCTCGCTATTGGGCGCCACCATCGACGGCGTCGTCGGCGCGCTCCTTCGCCGCCTGCCCTGGCGCGCGGCATGAGCGTGCTCACCGCCTATCTGAACCGGATGGTGCTGCTCCGCGTGGCGGCGGCGGTGATCAGCATCAGCCTCTTCGCGCTGGTCTTCGATCTGCTCGACGCCTCGGACGACATCATCCGCACGGACGGCAGCGTCGTCCTCGCCTTCGGCCGCTACCTCGCCCTGCGCCTGCCGAGCCTCGTGGCCGAGATCCTGCCTTTCGCGGCCCTGCTGGGCGCCCTCTTCGCCGCCGCCGAACTTTTGCGCAACAGCGAGTTCGTCGTCCTCTGGGCCTCGGGCGTGTCGCCGCTCGGCATCGTCCGGCGCCTCCTGCCGATCGGCCTCGCCATCATCGCCCTCAAGCTGGCCAATGACGAGCTGCTCGTGCCACCCACCGTGCAGGAGCTCAGGGCCTGGGAGGTCGGCTCGTTCAAGAGCACGCTCGACGGCTTCGTCGGCGACCACATATGGATGCAGCACCAGGGCGACTTCATCCGCCTGCCGCGGCTCGCGGCGGACGCGACCAGCGCCAGCGACGTGATCATCATCAGGCGCGACGAGGTGGGCAACCTGGTCGAGCGGCTCACCGCCCGAAAGGCCGAGCTCCTGCCCGGCGCCTGGCGGCTCCTCGACGTCCAGCGCGCCCGGGTCGGGGCCGGCGGCTTCACCACCGAGCCCCTGCTCGTCTGGAAGAACGCCATCGACCTCGATCGCATCAGGGTGGTCAGCCGCCCGCCGCAGGAGATCGGCATGGTCGACCTCGTCGACATAATCCTGAACGACGGCTACGGCGTCGTCGCGACGCAAGGCCACAAGAGTGCGCTCTATCATCGCCTGTTCGGCGCAACCCTGCCGACCCTGCTCGTCATGCTGACCTTCGCGCTGGCCCGCCGGTCCACCCGCCAGGGGGCCATCGCGGCGCTCTTCATGAAGGGCATCGGCGCCGGCTTCGTCTTCGTCATCCTGAACGGCCTGGCGCTGGCGCTGGCCGAGGCCGGCTTTCTCGCCCCCCTCGCCGCCACCGCCGGACCGGTGCTGCTGCTGCTCGCCCTCGTCGTCCTTCTGCCGCTCCGGGACGAGCTGGCGATGCGCCGTCGGATCGCCTGATGCGCATCGGCCTCTTGAGCAATCGCGGCAGCACCCGCAACCGGGAAGGGATGGGCGCCATCGACGCCCTGGTCGAGCGCACGCCCGAGATCCTGCATCTCGGGTTCGTGCCGGACGAGGGTTTCGGTCCGCCGGTGCGAAGCTTCGCCGCGGCCGGCTGCGATCTCATCGTCTGCAGCGGCGGCGACGGCACGGTGCACGGTGTCCTGACCGAGCTTCTGGAGCACCGCCCGTTCGCCAAGCCGCCGGCCCTGGCGATCCTGGCACGCGGCATGGCCAACATGACCGCCACCGATTGCGGGCTCGACGGCAACGGCCCGACCACGCTGGAACGCCTGGTCGCCACCTGCCGCGAGGGACGGCTGCCGTCCAAGCTGGTGACCCGCCATATCCTCAAGGCCGACTACGCCGACGATGCGATCGCTCCGCGCGGCCTGTTCATGGGGGCGGCCGGGATCGTCGACATCATCCATTTCGTCACGCGCCGGCTGCACAGCCGGGGCATCAAGGGCGAATGGTCGCATGCGGTGACGATCCTGGGCCTGCTCGGCCTCTGCCTCGTGCGGGGCTTC
Organism: uncultured Geminicoccaceae bacterium; assembly: GCA_964393275.1. Lineage (GTDB taxonomy): Bacteria > Pseudomonadota > Alphaproteobacteria > Geminicoccales > Geminicoccaceae > SLRI01. Next base: position 22,199 of record CAYMTA010000024.1, read on the forward strand.
GAGGCTCTGGGCCTGCGCCCCCACCGGACCGGTCTCGCCATCGACGGCGAGGCCCGCCGCGAGGAGGAGCTCGCCATCCTCATCGCCACGACGCTCGACCGCCTGGTGCTCCACTCCAGGCCCTATTGGGGTGTGGGCGACCGGCCGCTCCGCCACACCCGCTTCGCCTATCCGCCGAAGGGCCTCGTGCGCCACGCGCGGCGGCTGCTCTATGGCGGCGCCAACCGCCGTTTGCCGCCGGAATCCTACCGGAGCGGCGGGGCCGGGCGGCTCGATCTCTGGCTCGACAGCCCGTTCACCATCGACGGCGAGTTCTTCACACCCGTGGCCGGCCGGCCGGTCATCGTGACCGCCGACGAGACCATGAGCTTCGTGCGGCTGTGAGCGCCCCATCGAGCGGCAGGCGGGCACACGCATCGGCCTGCCAGCGCCCGCCGGCGCGAGGCCCGGCGCGGCGCGAAGCCGGGACCGACCGCGCGCCCGTCGCGGGTCGCCTCGGTGCCGCGCGGGCCTCGGGCGATGCCCTGGCCGCGCCGACGAGCGCCGGCCCCGTCGTCGCGCGATCGACGGCGCGCCGCGGCGATGGCCGCCCGGCCCCGCGCAGCCTTTCGCGCCGGCCCTGACGATGGCGGCGGTCCCGGGCGACCTGGAGGCGGTGCTCCGGGCGGAGCTCTCGACCCCGGCACCCCCGGCGGTGCACGAGATCGCGAGGGCGGCCCGCCTGCGCCATGCGCCCGGCATCGCCGCCGTGCTCTTCTACGGGTCCTGCTTCCGCGATGGCGTGGTGGAGGATCGCCTGGTCGATCTCTATCTGCTCGCCGACGACTACAAGACGGTCGGCCAGGGCCTTCTCGCGGCCCGCGCCAACGCGCTGGTGCCACCCAATGTCTACTACATCGAGGCGGAGCACGAGGGCCAGATCGTGCGGGCCAAATACGCCATCGTCACCCTGGACCAGCTCGCGGCCAAGGTGGCGCCCGCGACCGCCAATCCCTACTTCTGGGCCCGCTTCGCCCAACCGACCGGCCTCGTCTGGTGCAGGAACGACGCCACCCGACGGCGGGTCACAGCCATCCTGGCCCAGGCCGTGCGCACCACCTTCGCCGCGGCCCGTGGCCTGACCCACGACATGGCGGCCTCGGAAGCGCTCTGGACCGTGGTCTTCCTCGAGACCTACCGGACCGAGCTTCGGGCCGAGAAGCCCTATCGCGCCGCCGAGATCTACCAGAGCTTCGCCGCCCGCTACGATCGCCTGACCCGGGCCCTGATCGCCGAGGACGTCAAGCCCGAGCCCCGCTCCTGGTCGCGCACGAGACGCATCGGCAAGGCGCTCTCGGTCGTCCGCCTGCTCAAGGCCGCCTTCACCTTCAGCGGCGGCGCCGACTACCTCGCCTGGAAGATCGAGCGCCACTCCGGCCAGCCCGTGCCGCTGACCGACTGGCAACGCCGCCATCCCATCCTCGCCGCCCCACCCATCCTCTGGCGCCTGTGGCGCAGCAAGGCCGTGCGGTAAAATCGGCAAGGCGCTGTCACCGGAGAATATCAAGGTGAAGCCCTCGGCCGTGTCGGTCCGACCCATTCGTCTCCCTTCGCTCGATCCTGTCACCTTCCACAGCCTGCCCATGTCGCCCCGGCCGGCTCTCGGGATCTCGGACCATCCGAAGCTCGCGTGAGCGTCCCTCCTGGGAGGAGGGGTGGATGCGGCAGTCGGCAGGTTAAGGGACGCGACTTCACCGGGCCGCCACCGCCAAAGGCGCCGGCCCGGCCAAGCCCATCCCGGCCGTCCCCGGCGCATCGGCTCGCGCGACGGCGGTGGTCGGCGCCCGGCAGCGCTGCCTGGCGACATGTGGCGGCAGATCGGCGCCGATCCGCTGCGCCAGGAGCTCGAGCACCCGTTGGTCGACCGTCTCGTCGAACTTGCGGGCGAACCACAAGGGCGATGCCAGGAGAGCCTCGGCCTCGGCCATGGTCAACGTCCTGGGGCTGCCGCCCGTGCCGGACCAGGCGACGAAATGCCGGTTGCGCTCGGCGAGGCGATTGCGGCCTGGCCCTTGCATCAGAATGTTCTGGAAGAAGAGCTCGTCCGGCGCCTGCACGTGGCGAAGAAAGTCGAGATAGCGCCGAGTCAGCTCCGCCTCGACCAGCCAGGCACAGGTCGCCCGGCTCAGCACCCGCCACCACGAGCCCTTCCAGGCGAGCTCGAGCCCGCTGGGGATCGGCCGCGGGATCGGCGTCTTGACCAGCCGTCCCCGGTGCTCGAAAGCCAGGAGCCAGGGTCGCCTTCGGATGTGGAAGGGGAGATCTTCGAGCCGCTCGCGGGTGACGTGGTCGAGACCCGGCGCCGCCTCGAGCGCCGCCACAATCTCGGCCCGGCTCTTCAGGGGATAATCCTGCATCGAGAGGCTGATCAGGTAGTCGAAGGGCGGCTCGGCCCCGAGCGCCGCCTCGATCGCCCGCAGCTCCGCCTCGACCAGCGAGATGCCCATCCAGGTGATCGGCTGCCGCTCGATGAAGACGACGTTCGGCCCTTGGCCCGCCGCCCTGCGCATCTCGCCGAGCACGCTCTCGGGCGTGCGGGCGTCGACATGCAGGACGAAGAGATCGTCCTCGTGCCGGATCGCCGTCATCAGCCAGGCGAGCTGGCCCGGCAGCTTGTAGCCGCTGATCGAGTAGGCGAGGCGCATGGGCTCCGGTCGTCCGCGCGGTGGATCGACCCACGATAGCGCCCGCCGGTAAACGACCGGTTAAGCGCCGGCTGGCCGGACGACGAAAAAAAGGGCGCCATAGCTCGACCCGTGCGCATCGAAGAGCGCGATCTCGCGGCGCATCTCCTCGAGCACACCGGCGAGCGGCGGACTGGCCCCGGGCGCCAGCTCGGCCAGCCGCCGCCGCAAGGGCGCGTAATAGGCGGTCCAATCCGTCCCTGGCGCCCGGTGCCGGGCATCCAGGCGATAGCCGGCGGCCTCGATCTCGGCCCGGATGGCGACCGCGTCCTGCATATCCGGATAGGCCATCGACCAGAACCCCAACGCCTCGGCCGGCCGCTCGGCCGCCGGCACGAGCCAGGCGACATCGCTGAAGACGATGCAGCCGCCCGGCCGCAGCAGCTCCCGCCAAAGGGCGAGCGCCGTGCCTCGGCCGATCGTGTAGATGGCCGATTCGCACCAGAGGAGATCGATTCTGCCGGCTGGCAGAGGAACTGCCGCCATGTCGGCGACCACCGCTTTCACCCGTCCCGATGCTGCCCGATCGATGGCTCGAAGAAAGACAACTGCCCGGTCCAGCGCCAGAACCCGCCCCGCTGGCAGGGCTTCCGCCAGAAACCGGCTGGCAGCACCCGCACCGGCGCCCATGTCGCAGACGACCGGTGCCGCAGGCAAGCCGGTCCTGACGAGGTCGAGAACATGGCGGCGCGTCGTCGCCGAGCCCGGCCCGAGGAGCGACAGCCCGTCGAACAGCACGGCATAGGCCGCCTCCAGGTCAGCCGGCATATCGCGACCGGGTGGCTCGGCCCGGCGTGCTTCCGATCAAGGCTGGCATGCCGTGCACCCTGTCATGGGTCCGCCAGGTCCCGGAGCCAGCCGTCGATGCGGTCGAGATAGTCGGCGAGGTGGCGCGCGGCCCAGGCCTCGACCTCCCAGGCACGGCCGCTCGGCTGGATGACGTCGAGCGCCAGGTAGACCCAGGCGTCTCGCGGCCGCTCCTCGACCAGCACCGTCACCCGCGCCGCGACATATTCCTCCGCCTCGAAATGGTTGAGGCGGCGAAGCTCGTCCGCCCCCGGGCGGCGGAGCAGCAGCCCCGCCACCTCGGCCGCCGGATCGACGACCAGGACCGGGTAGCTGGCGCCCAGGGCACCCTCGCGGCGATAGCCTGTGAGCGTCGCCGGCACCAGCTCGCCCGGCGCCACGGGCCGGCCGCGCACGGCGGCCAGCACCGCCTCGTGCGCCAGCGTGCCGTAGAGGAAGACATCGTCGCGCCCCGCGGCGCTGGCGGGTATCAGTCCGCTCCCGGGCATGAAATCCGCCCTCTTCGCCATGCCGAGCCTCCCGAACGTCGGAGGTGGCCGACCGCCGGAGCTGCCGAGGCGGCGCCGATCCTGCTATCTGGTCGCCTCGTGCCGCCCGGGGGGCGGTGCCATGCAAGGGAAGCTACAATGGCAGGCGCCAGGACGCACGACGGAAAGCGCCTTCGGGGCGGCCCGGTGGCCGGCATCCTGTTCGACAAGGACGGCACGCTGATCGACTTCCGCGCCACCTGGCTCGCCGCCTATCGAGGTGCCGCGGCCGAGCTCTGCATGGCCGCCAGCCTGCCGGACGACTTCGCGCTAACGCTGCTCGCCCGCAGCGGCTACGACGGCCGAACCGACAGCTTTGCCGAGACGAGCCCGCTTCTGTGGGCGACCAACGCGGCGATCGCCGAGCTCTGGCTGGCCGAGCCGGAGCTCCGCGGACATGCGGGCCTCGCGCCACTGGTGCTGGCGCATTTCGACGATGCGGAACGCTACCCGCCGGTGGCGGTCGGCGATCTTGCCGACCTCTTCCGGCGGCTCAAGGGCCGCGGCCTCAGGCTCGGCGTCGCCACCATGGACAGCACCGCCAAGGCCGAGGCCCTGCTCCTCGGGCTCGATCTCAGGGCCAGCCTCGACTTCGTCACCGGCTATGACGGCGGCTTCGGCGAGAAGCCGGGGCCGGGCATGGTCCTGGGCTTCTGCGCCGCGACGGGCCTCGGACCGGAAGAGATCGTGGTGGTCGGCGATACGGCGGCGGACCTCCAGATGGCCCGAGCCGCGGGTGCCAGTGCCGCCGTGGCCGTGCTGACGGGCGCCACCCCGCGCCATTTGCTCGATGCCCTGGCCGATCATGTGCTCGAGAGCGTGATGCACATCGAGAACGTGCTTTGAGAAAAATGCCGCGCCGCCCGGCAACCGCCCGACGGCGCCGCAATGCTGCGGCTTCGATCAGGCGTTGACCTTGTCGCGCAGGGTCTTGCTCGGCTTGAACTTGATCGCGGTGCTGGCGGCGATCTTGATGGTCTCGCCGGTCTGCGGGTTGCGGCCGTCGCGGGCCGGACGATCGACGGTCTCGAACACGCCGAAGCCGGCAATCGAGATCTTCTGCTTCTGGGTCAGGGCGTCCTGAATGCTGGCGAGCACGGCCTGGACCGACTTCGCGGCACCGGCCTTGGTCGTGCCGGTCGCGGTCGCGACGGCCTGGTTCAAATCGTCGAGGGTCATCAACAAACTCCCTTGCCCATGAAGACTGCATGGCGCTGTATCATGAATAGTTTTGGTTGCGAATACCCGAAAATTTGCGACGTGCAGGGCCTGGAGCCTTTGAAACCGGCTGTGGTGACAAAACCATAAGGCGATAAGGCCCTTGCGGCCACCTTCGGCCGGCGCCACGGCCCGGCCAGCGAAGCCCAGACTTTTCAAGCAGTTGCCGCATCCCGGGGATGCCGCCCATGGGCAGCGCCGGAGGATGGAAGCCGCGTCTCAGCGCCCCTCCATGCGCAGCACCCACGCCTCGTCCATATTGAAATGATGGCCGATCTCGTGGGTCAGCACGTCGAACACCACCTCCTCGAGGGCGCAGCCCCGCTCGCACCACTCGACCAGGATCGGCAGGCGGAAGAGGAAGATCAGCTCCGGCTCGCTCGGCGGCAGCGCCGAATGCCGCTCGCTGATCGGCACCCCCTGATAGAGTCCGGTGAGCCCGAGCGGATCCTCGATCTCGAGGGCGTCGAGCAGCGCCTCGTCCGGCCAGTCCTGCACCACCACCGGCACCGGGCCGAGAAGCTCGCGGAACTTCGCCGGCAGGTCAGCCAGGATGCGCTCGCCGATCGCCGCGAGATCGTCGATCGAGGGCGGCAGCATCCGCCCCGGCCCCGTCTCCTCCCCCATCATCCCTCCCACGTCACTGAAGCGGAATTTCGATCACCACCGTCGTCGCGTCCACCCGCTCGAACGTTCCGCCATACTTCTCGGCAATTGGCCCCATCTTGAGGATGTTCTCGTTGCGGACGACCCGGCCGACGATGCGAAGCCTGGTCGCACCGGCCGCCCGGGCCTCGGCCAGAAGGCTCTTGAAGAGCCGGAGCAGCGGGCGCACGCCGATCGCGGTGGACGGCTCGTGGACGCTTCTCAGCCCGAAGATCTGGCGCTCGAACGTCCGGCCCTCGAGACCCTTCTCGCCATAGATCCGGAACTCGCCGACCCGCTCACCGACCTCGGCGCCGCCGCGCCGCACGGGATTGGTCGCGGGCTCGTCGACGATCGGCTCTGGCGCCGCAGGGTCCTTGGGTGGAGCCGGGCTCGGCTCGGACGGCCCTCGCGCTTTCGGGCCGCTCGTCTGCAGCGGCTTGGAGCTCGGGGCCGCCGGCCTTTCCAAGGCACCTGGTCCGGCGGCTTCGCCCACCGGCATGGTGGCGGGATTGCCGACGGGGACGGCGCGCGGGCCGATCTGTATGGGCCCGCTCGGGCCCGAGCCCGGCAGCGCCATGAGCTCCGCCATGACCGCGAGCCTCGACATACCGCGATTGAGGGCCTCGGCCCTGGACATGCCGCTCTCGCGGTCCCGGCGGAACTGCGCGATATTGCTCGCGCAGGGCTCGGTGTGCTCGCAGACGAAGTCCATGGCCCGCTTGAACCGCGATTTCTTGACGGGCTTGTTCTCGGTCAGGTCCCAGAGATGGCTTCGATAGAGGTCCCACGCGTTCGGGTCGGCGCGGACCACGGCTTCCGCCGCGTCGACATAGGGCTGTCGAATGTACCCTTCCTCCTTCGGGTCCCAATAGAGGTCGAGCTGGAAGGCTTCCCTGGCATCGCTGCTGTTGTAGGAGGGATTGCGGTCCCAGAAGGCATGCCTGCGGGCCTGCTTTTCCGCGAGCGCCAGCGCCAGCGAGCCGAGCTTGACCCGAGCCTCCGCCTTGCGAACAAGGGCGTCCGCCACCTCGTCCGTGAAGCCGCCCGGGGAGAACGCCGACGGCGGCACCTCTCCCGTCCCCTGGCCGCTGTCGCCTTCGGCCAGTTCCCGGTCGATCCGTGCCGCCACGGCCTCCGCCTCCGCAATCGCCCTGGCCCGCTCGTCGTCGACCGGTTGCCGGGCGAGGACGATCCCGGAGGGGCTGAGGCGGGGCGGGACGGGCGAGGCTCGCCCGCCGCCCTGCTGGATCGCGTGCGCCAGCTCGTGCGCCAGAAGCCGGCGCCCCGGGAGGGTGGCCGGCGCATGGGCACGGGCGCCGAGCACCACATGCGAGCCGACCGTGTAGGCCTGCGCGCGGACCGCGTCGGCGGAGGCCGCCGCCTGCGCATCGGTGTGCAGCCGGACGTGACCGAGGGCGTGACCGAGACGCGGCTCCATGAAGGCGCGGGTCGCCGCATCGAGCGGCTGGCCGGCCGAGCGCAGGACCTCATGGACGACAGGCGGCACCGCATCCGGCTCCGGGCCGGCCTCCTTTCGGTCCGCGTTGTCGAACCCGCTCTCCAGGCGGACCTGCTCCGACAGGAGGCGGAGCATCGCCTGGTTGCCGAGGCCCCGCCCGGACAATTCGTGCGACGATTTCGGGGCGCGCGCCGGAACGGCCCGTGCCGCAGTCCTCGCCTTTGGAGCCTTGACGGGAAGCGCCAGCATGGCTGCGGGATTCCTCCTGGCCGAACCTGCCCTGAAGGGCTCGGCCGCAACGGGAGAATCTGCGCTCCTGCCGCTCGCCGGTCAATCGGCGAGCCACTTGTACATCACCCAGGCATCGACGAGCCCCTGCGACGGGTGGCGGAAGGCCTTGGGCAGGAGGCCGATGCGGGCGAAGCCGAGGGCATCCCAGATGCGCAAGGAGGCCTCGTTGGTGACGGCGACCAGATTGAACTGCATGGCGAGATAGCCGAGCGAGCGGGCGGATTCGAGGCTGTGACGGCCCATCGCCCGGCCGACGCCGCGGCCGCGCGCCGCGGCCGCCACCATGAAGCCGGCATTGGCGACATGGGCACCCTGGCCCGGCTTGTTGTCGGTGAGGTAGTAGCTGCCGAGCAGCGTGCCGTCGCTCGCATCGGCGGCGACGAAGACCGCCCGATGCGCGTCGATCCACCAGCGTCGCGCCGCCGCCTCGTCGAGATCGGTGGGCTCGGGATAGGTTTCGCCGGCGCGGACCACCGGCTCGACGATCCGCCAGACCCCGGGCCAGTCGTCGGCCGCGAACGGACGAATGACCAGACGGGCGGGACCTTCGGCCATCGCCCCGCCGTCAGCCGAGCTTCTGCGTGACCTCGCGGATCGAGGCCTGCATCACCCGCTGGGCGGCGTCGCCGCCAAGCTTCTCGGTCAGGAGCCGGCGGGTGGTGGCGACCGCCAGCTCGGCAGCGTGGGCGCGGACGTCGGCGACCGCGCGTGCCTCCTCCTGGGCGATCCGGTCCTCGGCCAGCTGGGTGCGCCGCTTGACGAGCTGCTCGAACTCGTCGCGGAGCTGGGTCTCGAGCCGCGTGGTCTCGGCGGCGGCACGCGCCCGGATGTCGGCCGCGAGGCTCTCGCCCTCGTGCAGCTGCCGCTGGTGCCTGGCGAGGAGCTGCTTCGCCTCCTCGTGCAGGCGCTTGGCCTCGTCCAGCTCGGCGCGGATCTTGTCCGAGCGAGCGTCGAGCCCGCCCAGCACATGCAGGCGGATCGGCTTCCAGATCAGGACGATCAGGATGACGAGGGCGACGAGCAGCCAGAAAACGATCATCACGCGACCTCCTGCCGAACCACGGCGAGCGCCGCCCTGGCCTCGTCGGCATCGACCTTGACGCCGATCAAGCGCTCCGTCGCCGCCTGCGCCACCTCGACCGCGACGGCCTCGAGCTCGCCGAGCGCCTTGTCGCGGGCCGCCGCCACGGTCTTCTCGGCGGCGATGATGCGGGCGGAGAGATCGCGGTCGAGCGTGGCGGCGCGGCCGGCGATGTCCTGGGCGATCGCCTCGCGCGCCGCCTTGATCTCGGCCTGCGACTTGGCCTGGGCAGCGGCGATCACCTCCTCGTGCTGCTCGAACGCCGCCTCGGCTTCGGCCCGCAACGCCGCCGCCTTGTCGAGATCGTTCGAGATCCGCTCCTGCCGCGCCTCGAGGATATCGGCGACGCGCGGCAGCGCCCTGGTCCGCAGGAGGTAGTAGAGGGCGATGAAGCTGAGGACCAGCCAGAGGATCTGGCTGGCATAGGTCGAGGCGTCGAGCTGCGGCATGCCGCCGCTCTGGTGCTCGGCCTCGTGCACGATCTCGGCCGTCGTCTGCCCGACCTCGCTCGCCGCCAGCGCGTGGCCGGCGGCCAGCACCAAGGGCGGCACGCCGAGCAGCCAGCCGGCAAGGCTCGACCGCTTCCTCATCGCCATCTCCTCACGTTCGCGGGACGGACACGGCGACGGCCGCCGGGGCCGCCGCCCGTCGTCCGAGGCTTCAGATGAAGAGGATGAGGAAGGCGATCAGCAGCGCGAACAGGCCCACCGCCTCGACCAGCGCGAAGCCGATGATGGCGAACGGGAAGACCCGCTGCTGCACCGAGGGGTTGCGGCCGACCGTCGAGATCAGGGTGGCGAAGACATTGCCGATGCCGATACCGACACCGAAGAGCGCAATGGTCGCGAGACCGGCGCCGATCATCTTCGCAGCTTCGAGTTCCATCGATCAACTCCACTCGGGTTCTTGGGATTGCAAAGGAGGTCCAGGGTCGGATCGGGCAGCCGCCATCCAGGGCATGTGGCCAGTCAATGCATATGGATGGCGTCGTGCAGATAGAGGCAGGTGAGCACCGTGAAGACGTAGGCCTGGAGGAACGCCACGGCGAACTCGAAGCCGGTGAGGGCGACGGCGACCGCGAGCGGCGCCACGCCGAACACGCCGAGCGCTATGACGAACCCGATGAACACCTTCATCATGGTGTGTCCGGCCATCATGTTGACGAAGAGCCGCACCGAGAGGCTGATCGGCCTGACGCAATAGGACAGGACCTCGATCGGCACGAGCAGCGGCAGCATGTAGGCGGGAGCGCCGGTCGGCACGAAGAAGCCGAGGAAGCGGAGGCCGTGCCGCCAGAAGCCGTAGATCGTGACGCCGATCCACACGCAGAGCGCCATGAAGAAGGTGACGATGATGTGGCTGGTGAAGGTGAAGCTGCCGGGGACCATGCCCAGCATGTTGCCCATGAGGATGAACATGAAGAGGGTGAAGATCAGCGGAAAGAACTGCATCCCCTCCTTGCCGGCGTTGTCGCGCACCATGTTGGCGACGAACTCGTAGGACAATTCGACGACCGATTGCAGCCGGCCGGGCACCAGCGCGTGATGCCGGGTTCCCGCCACCACGAGCCAGTAGACGGCAGCCACCGCGATCACCATCCAGAGCGCGGAATTGGTGAACGAGAGATCGACGTCCTCGATCAGGATGCTGACGATCGGCTTGATCTCGAACTGCTCGAGAGGACTAGCCACCGGTTACCCCACTCCACCCTGGACCGGGCCACTGCCCCGGTCGCCTGTCATCACCGCTTCGACGCCGAACCATCGCCGTCGCCATCCACCAGCCGGCGCATGCTGCGGAAGGCATTGAGCATTCCGGCCGCGGCGCCGAGCATGAACCCGCCGATCAGCAGGAACGGCCCCGTGCCCAGCCAGGCATCGAGCGCCCATCCGAGCAGGCAGCCAACGGCGACCCCGACGACGATCTCGATCCCGGCCTGCATGCCCCGACCCCAGTCGAGGCGCGGCCATTCCGCTTCACCGGCTTCCTTCGCGTCGCCCTGCCTGGCCTGCCGCGTGGCCGCCAGCCTGGCATCGAAATCGCTGAACCCGGGTGGCTTGTCGTCCTCCGGCATCCGTCCCTCACCTCCGCGTCACCGCCAGCACCGCGCGCACGCGCACGCCAGCGCCCTGGCAGAGGCGCCGCGAACCTAGGAATGCGCCGGTGGGGAGTCAATCTTTCAAGCGGCCGGCGGCATCGTCAGGATGCCGCAGTGCGGCAGGGCGACACTCAGGCCGTGGCGCGCAGCCGCTCGGCCTCGTCGAAAGCGACCGAGACCAGCTTGGAGACACCGCGCTCGGCCATGGTGACGCCGAAGAGGCGATCCATGCGGGCCATGGTCAGGGGGTGGTGGGTGACCACGAGGAAGCGGGTCTTCGTCTCCTTCGCCATCTCCTCGAGCAGGTCGGCGAAGCGCTCGACATTGGCGTCGTCGAGGGCGGCATCGACCTCGTCGAGCACGCAGAGCGGCGAGGGCTGGGTGAGGAAGAAGGCGAAGACCAGGGCGAGCGCCGTCAGGCTCTTCTCGCCACCCGACAGCAGGCGGATGCTCTGCAGCTTCTTGCCCGGCGGCATCGCCTCGAGCTCGAGGCCGGCATTCAGGGGATCGTCCATGTTGGTCAGCCGCAGATGCGCCTTGCCGCCGCCGAAGAGCCGCTGGAAGAGGTGCCTGAAATGCCGGTCGACGTCCTCGAACACGGCCTCGAGCCGACCCCGCGCCTCGCGGTTCAAGGTGGCGATCGCCCGCTGCAGCCGCAGGACCGCCTCCTGCAGCTCGCCCGCCTCCCGCTCGAGCCCGGCGATCTCGGCCGTGAGCTCCTCGCATTCCTGGGCGGCCCGCAGATTGACCGCACCCAGCCGCTCGCGCGCGGTCTTGAGCTTCTCGAGCCGGGCCTCCAGCACCGCGGGCGGCTCGCCCTCGAGCGAGCGCTCGACCCCGCTCTCCTCGGCGGCGGCGAGCGCCGCCTCGATCGGCTGGCCGAGCCGGCGCGTCGTCTCGCGTTCGAGCTCCGCCTGCGCCTCGCCCAGCCGCTCCACCTCGGCCAGCGCCAGGGCCGAGCCCTCGTGCGCCCGCGCCAGATCGGCCTCGGCCGCACGCCTCCCGGCCTCGCAGGCCTGCAGCCCGGCCTCGGCCGCGGCAAGCGCCGAGGCCGCCTCGCCCGCCTCGCGCTCGGCCGCGTCGAGCTCCTGTCGCAGGGCCAGGCCCGGATCATGGCCCTCTGTCGCCAAGACCGCCCGGGCCAGCTCCTGCTCCACGGCATGCAGCCGCTGGCGTGTCGCCACCAGATCCGCCGCCCGCCGGTCGAGGTCCGAGACCAGATGCGCCAGCTCGTCGGCCAGCGCCCGGCGCTGGTCCAGAGCACTCCGCTCCTCGGCATCGAGCGCCGCCCCGCGCGTGCGCAGCCGCTCGGCCTCCGCTCCCGCCTCGGCGCAGGCGGCGGACAGCCGCTCGCACGCGGCGGCGGCCGCCGCGAGGTCGGTCGTGCCTTTGGCGATCTCCTCGTCCAGCGCCTCGAGCTCGCCGCGCAATTGCCGGGCCTCGGTGTCGAGGCCGGTCACCGCGTCCGCCCGGTGGCTCTTGCGCAGCTCGGCCTCGCTCTGCCGCCGCTCGTGCAGCAGGCGCGACGCGAGCGCCTCCTGTGCCGCCCGCCGCTGGCCCGCCTCGGCCCGGGCGGCACGCTCGACGGCCCCTTCATGCGTCTTCAAGGCGGCAGCGAGCCCGGCCGCCAGCGTCCCGGCAGTCGACTTCGTCTCGGCCAGCGCCGCCCGGGCGGCCGCCGCCTCCCCGCTGACCGCCTCGATGGCGTGATCGTCGTCCGCCGCCTGGAGCTCGGCCAGCGCCTTCTCGTGCTCGGCGACCTCGGCCCTGGCGCGCGCCTGCGTCTCGGTCAAGCGCTGCCGCTCTGTCGCCCGGTGCCGCCGGGCCAGTGCCGCGGCTTCCCGTGCCCGTGCTGCCCGATCGATGGCCGGCAAGAGCTCGGTCCGCTCGGCCCCGAGCGCCGTCTCGGCATCTTGCGCGGCGGCGAGCTCCGCCGTCCCGTCCCGCACCTTTCGGGCCAGCGCCTCGCGCGCGCCATCCAGCTCGGCGAGCAGCGCCTGCAGCGCCTGCCGCCGCTGCCGCTGGGCCAGCCGGCGCCGCATGGCGTCGTCCGCCTCGGCACCGCGCACGAAGCCGTCCCAGCGCCAGAGCCCGCCATCCGCCGTGACCAGAAGCTGGCCCTGCGCCAGCGCCGGCAGCAGGCGTTCGGCCATGGCGCGATCGGCGACGATCCCGACCTGGCGAAGCCGGCGGCGCAGCGCCGTCGGCGCCTCGACCCGCTCGGCCAGGGGGACGGCGCCATCCGGCAGGTCCGGCCCCCGGCCCTCGCCGAGATCGAGCCAATGCTTCGCCGCCTCGGGATCCAGCCCGGCCATCAGGTCGTCGCCGAGCGCCGCCGCCAGCGCCGCCTCGCAGCCGGCGGTGACGCGCAGGAGATCGAGGACCGGCGCCTCCGCGTCCGGTGCCTCGATCAGCGCCAGGGCCGCCGCCTCGGCCGCCAGCTTCATCCGCTCCGCGTCGTGGCCGGCCAGCGCCCGCTCGGCCAGCGCCAGCCGCTCCCGGCCAAGGGCGACCCGCGCCGTGGCGGCGGCGAGCTCCGTCTCCAGCGCGACCGAGCGCGCCTCCAGATCGGCGAGCCTCGCCGCCAGCCCGGCATCCTCGTTTGGATCGTCAGGAACGAGCCGCGCCATCGCCTGCTCGGCTTCTACCTTGGCGCCCGTCGCCTGCCGCAGCGCCCGCTCGTGCCATTGCCGGCGGTCGGCGAGGCCGGCGAGCGCCGTGCGCCGGCGGCCGATCTCGGCATCGAGGGCCGCGACCCGTGCCGCCGCCTGCCGCACCCCTTCGTTGGCCGCTTCCACCTCGCCCCGCAGCCGGTCGAGCGGGACGCCTGCTTCCGTCCGCAGCGCCAGGGCCGCCTCGAGCTCCGCGTCGGCGCGCTCGAGCAGGGCGGTCGCCTCCTCACGCTTGCGAAGCGCCGCCTCGACCAGCGCGTCGTCGGCGACATCGGCCAGGCGCGCAAGCTCGCCCTCGACCGCCCGCAGCCGCCGGTGCCGCTCCTCGTGCCGGGTGCCGGCGCCTTCGAGCCGCCGCTCGAGCTCGGCCCGGCGCCCATCCGCTTCCCGCACCTCCTGGCCCAACGCCTGGACCCGAGCGGATGCGGCCTCGCCCGAGGGTCCGCTCGCCGCCCGCTCGGCAGCCAGGGCCTCGATGGTCGAGGCGAGCTTGCGGTCGGTCGCCCGAATGGCGTCGTGCCGGGCATTGCCCGCGTCGATCGCCTCGGCCAGGACGGCGATCCGGGCGCGGGCGTCGTCATGATCGGCCTGGAGCCTGGTCCGCTCGGCCAGCGCCTGGGCGGCGATCCGCTCCGCCTGATCGACCCGCTCCGAAAGCCGCGCCCGCAGGGCCAGGGCGACGGCGGCCCGATCGCGCAGCGCCGGCAGCCGGGCCGTCGCCTCGGCATGCGCCGCCTCGGCCGCCTCGGCCTTCGCCCGCTCCTCGCCGAGCCGGCGCCGGGCCACCACCAGCGCCTCCTTCGCCGCCGCCAGGGCGGCACGGCCGCTGGTGATGCGCGCCAGGATCAGCCAGGCGTCGAGCGCCCTGATCTGGCCCTGCAGCTTCCTGTAGCGCTCGGCCTCGCGCGCCTGCTTCTCGAGCGCCGTCCGCCGCTCCGCCAGGAGGCCGAGCTGGTCGGTGATTCGCTCGAGATTGGTCAGGGTCGCCGCGAGCTTGAGCTCGGCCTCGCGTCTGCGGCTGTGCATGCCGCCGATGCCGGCCGCCTCCTCGAGCAGCCGGCGACGCTCCTCGGGCTTCGCCTCGACGATGAAGCCGACCTGGCCCTGGCCGACGATGGCCGGGCTTTTCGAGCCGGCGCCCGCGTCGGCGAACAGAAGCTGGATGTCGCGGGCGCGCACCTCGCGGCCGTTCAGCCGGAAGAGCGAGCCGGTGCCGCGGCCGATCCGCCGGCTGATCTCGAGATCCTCGGAGCTCGGCAGGACGTGGATGGCGGCGTCGCCCGGGGTCCGCTGCGGCTGCTTCAGGCCGAGCGCCACCTCGGCGAGATCGAAGGGGGCGCGCATCGCCGAGCCGCCGAAGATGACGTCGTCCATCTCGTCGCCGCGCAGGCCCTTGGCCGAGCTCTCGCCCATGACCCAGCGCAGCGCTTCCACGATGTTGGACTTGCCGCAGCCATTGGGCCCGACAATGCCGGTCAGCCCGTGCCCGATCTCGAGCTCGGTCGCATCGCAGAACGACTTGAAGCCGCTGACGCGGAGACGCACGAATTCCAAGGGAGCGGTCACAACATCTGGGGAGGGTAGCTGAACCCTACCACCAGATGCCGTCGATGCAAGCGCAGCTTGCTATTGCACCTTGGGATCGATCACGGCGGCGAAGTCCTCGATGCCGTGGCTGCCCTCGAGCTTCTCGCCATCGATGACGAAGCTCGGCGTCGAGTTGATCCCGAATTCGTTCTGGCCGTTCAGGCGCTCCTGCAGGATGGCATCGAGGAGCGCCTCGTCGGCGAGGCAGGCCTCGGCCTTGTCGCGCGGCAGGCCGCCGAGCTGGGCGAGCTGGAGCAGCGCCTCCTTGGGGTCGGCCGCCCTCGCCCATTGCGCCTGGTTCGCGAAGAGCGCGTCGATGAAGGTGAAATAGCGGTCGGGGCCGGCGCAATGGGCGAGGGCGGCGGCGAGCAGGGCCGACTGGTCGAGCGGGAAGTCGCGCATGACGAGCTTCGCCTTGCCGGTGTCGATGTAGCGCTCCTTGAGCGCCGGCAGGGTCTCCTCGTTGAACGCGGCGCAGTGCGGGCAGGTGAGCGAGGCGTACTCGATGATCGTGACGGGGGCCGCGGGATCGCCGAGCACCTGCTCGACCAGCTCCTCCGCCCACACCGGCGGCGTTGCCAGAACCAGCCCGCCCATGACGAGGCCGGCACCCAGGGCGAGACAGATCCGACGCTTCATCGAGAGCTCCCTTCGATCATCAGCCAAAATCGCGCACGGGCGAGAGAATGGGGCGCGAGACGCCTCCCGGCAAGGCGTTCTCAGCCGCCCGGCCGGCGCGCCATGATGCTGCGGCCGAGCGAGGCCAGGGCCGCGCCAAGCTCGGCATCGCCCACCCGGGCCACACCCGCCGCCAGCGACAGCTCCTCCTCGTCGGTGAGGCGGCGGCGGGCCGGTGGCGGCGGCGGCGGCGGGGTGACGCGCAGCGGCATCTGGACGATCCTGATCTGCCGCACCGTGCGGAAGCCGAAATAGTCGTTGACCCGCTCGATGAGCTGCGGGGCCATGTGCTGCAGCTCCAGGGCCGCGCCGCCGACCGCCTGCAGGACCAGGGTGCCGCCGGCCACGGCCCCCCTTGCGAACTCAAGGCGCAGCGGCTGGCAGCGTCTCGCCATGCCGGCGCCGACGATCCCTGGCCAGTCCTCGAGCACCCCGATCTCGGCGAAGCCGCGCTTCCTCGCCGCAGGCGAAAGCAGATGCGTCAGGAGCCGCGACAGGGCCGCCGTGGTCTGCTGCCGCTGTCGGCTCTGGGAAAACGCCGTCCTCTGCACCACACTTCCACAATCGATGCTCCAGCGCCGAAAGCTAGCCGACCCGTGCCGCCACCGCCACCCGTTCCGCCCGCCGCCGCGACGCACCTCCGCCGTTCCCTGCTCGACTGGTACGATGGTGCGAGGCGCGAGCTGCCGTGGCGCGCGGCAGCCGGCGTCGCCGCCGATCCCTGGGCCGTGCTGGTCAGCGAGATCATGCTGCAGCAGACGACGGTGGCGACGGTGCTCGGCCGCTTTCCAGCGTTGCTCGCCCGGTTTCCGACACCCCAGGCGATGGCCGACGCGCCGCTCGACGACGTGCTGCACGCCTGGCAGGGGCTCGGCTACTATCGCCGCGCGCGCGGCCTCCACGCCTGTGCCCGGGCGATCGTCGAGGACCATGCCGGGCAGGTGCCGGACACCCCTGAAGCGCTGGCCCTGCTGCCCGGCATCGGCCCCTACACCGCCGCCGCCGTCGCCGCCATCGCCTTCGGCCGGCAGGTCGTGCCGGTCGACGGCAATGTCGCCCGCGTCCTCGCCCGCCTCGTCGCCCATGACCGCCCGCTCTCCGCCACCAGGGCCGAGCTCTGGCCCCACGCCGCGGCGCTCGCCGGCGGCGACAGGCCGGGCGACTTGGCGCAGGCGCTTATGGAGCTGGGTGCCCTGGTCTGCACGCCCCGCCAGCCGGCCTGCGCCGCCTGCCCCTGGGCCTTCGCCTGCCGGGCTCGTGCCGAAGGCAGGGCGGCGGACCTGCCGGTGAAGGCAGCCAAGCGGCCGCGGCCGGAGCGGCAGGCGACGGCCATGCTGATCCTGGACGATGCGGGCCGGCTCTGCCTGCGCCGCCGGCCGGAGGACGGCCTGCTCGGCGGGCTGATCGAGCTGCCGACCGTGGGACCGGGCGAGCTTCCGGCCGGCGACTGGCGGGCGCTCTCGGGCACCGTCCGCCATGTCTTCACCCATTTCAGCCTCGAGGTCACCGTCGTCGCCGGCCGGCCGGCCCTGGCCCTCCGCGATGCCTTCTTCCACCCCGCCCATGGCCTGCACGAGCTGGCCCTGCCAACGCTCACGCGAAAGCTGCTCCGCCACGCCGGGGTCGCGGCCTAGAAGGCGCGCGGTTGCCAGGCGTCGATCAGGTGATGCGGCAGGCCGAAGCGGCCGATGGCGACAACATCGAAGCGGCAGTCGAGCCCGGCAAGCGGCGGGTGACGGCCGAGGAAATGGCGGGCGGCATCGGCGATGCGCCGCCGCTGCCGGGGGCCCAGCGCCTCGAGCGCCGTGGCCACGGTCTCGCGTGTTTTGACCTCGACGAAGACGACGCATTGGCCCCGGCGGCAGACGAGGTCGATCTCGCCGAAGGGCGTCGCCGCCCGCCGGGCCAGCACCCGATAGCCCTTGCAGCCCAGCCACCAGGCGGCGACCGTCTCCGCCCGGCGACCGCGCCGCTCGCTGGCCCGCCGATCCAAGGCGTTCAGCCCTCGTCCGGCCGACGGAGCGCCAGCGCCCGCCGGTAGAGGAGCGCCCGCGGCTGGCCGGTCGCCTCGGCGACGCGCGCCGCGGCCCGGCCGGGCGGCAGCTCGAGCAGGGCCGCCTCGAGAAGCTGGTCCAGCTCCGCCTCGCCCTGCACGGCCGGCCCTTCCGGCGGCGGGCCGATCACCAGCACGATCTCGCCTCTGGGCACGGGCTCGGCGGCCAGGGCCAGGGCCAGCTCGTCCAGCCCGCCCCGCCGCACCTCCTCGTGCAGCTTGGTCAGCTCGCGGGCGATGGCGGCCGGCCGGGGCCCCAGCACTTGCGCCGCGAGCCCGAGCGTGTCGGCGATGCGTTGCGGCGATTCGTAGAGCACCAGCGTCGCCGGCACGCCCTTGAGCTCCCGCAGCACGCGCTCCTTCGCCCCCTGCTTCGCCGGCAGGAAGCCCTGGAAGAAGAAGCGGTCGGTCGGCAGGCCGGAAATGGCGAGGGCCATGATCAGGGCCGACGGCCCGGGCACGGCGCTGACCAGGATGCCGGCTTCGATCGCGTCCCTGACCAGCTTGTGGCCGGGATCGGCGATGGCCGGCATGCCGGCGTCGCTGATCAGGGCCAGGGTGCCGCCGGCGGCGAGCCGGTCGATCAGGCCGGGACGGACCCTGGCGGCGTTGTGCTCGTGATAGGGCCGCAGCGGCGCCTTCAGGCCGAGGGCGGCCATCAGCCGGCCGCTGTGGCGCGTGTCCTCGCAGAGCACGAGGTCGGCCGCGGCCAGCACCTCCTTCGCCCGCTCGGCGATGTCGCCCAGATTGCCGATCGGGGTCGCCACCAGATAGAGGCCAGCAGCGAGTTTACTCGGACGCCGGCCTACCCTAGGTTCGTCCGCGCAGGTTTCGCGCAATGGTTTTACGGATTCGGGCGATGGCGACGTCAAGAACGCTCCTTCCCAGGCTCGCCACGATCGGTCTGATCCTGGCGCTGGCAGGCTGTGCCCAAGAAACCACCGGTCCGGTCTACGAGCAACCGCCGCCCGTGGCGGTGGTCGAGCCCGAGCCCGTGCCGACCGGGCCCGTGAAGATCGCCCTGCTCCTGCCGTTGAGCGGCCAGGCGGCGAGCGTCGGCCAGGACATGCTCGAAGCCGCCGAGATCGCCCTTTTCGATGTCGGCGAGACCGACATGACGCTCCTGCCCCGGGACACCGGCGGCACGCCGGCGGGCGCCACCGCTGCCGCCGAGGATGCCATCGCCGCCGGTGCTGAGCTGATCCTCGGCCCCCTCTTCTCCTCCTCCACCGCCGCCGTTGCCGCCGTCGCCAGGGAGCACGAGATCAAGGTCGTCTCGTTCTCCAACGACACGGCGGTCGCGGGCGGCGATGTCTGGGTCCTGGGCTTTCGCCCGGAGGAGCAGGTCGCTCGCGTCGTCGCGTTCGCCCAGGAGCAGGGCCATCTCCGCATCGGGGCCCTGGCACCCGACGACGCCTACGGGCGGCGGGCCATCAACGGCTTCACCGAGGCGCTCCAGGGCTCGCCCGTCGGCCAGAGCGGCCCGGCCTATGCCTATTATCCGCCCGACGAGCGCGAGGTCGCGCGCGTGGTGCGCGAGTTCACCGGCTATCGCGAGCCGCCGGAAGGCAGCCCGCCCGGCACCAGCGGCAACACCCGCTCGCTCGACGCCATCCTGATCGCCGATGGCGGCGCCAGGCTACGCTCGATCGCCGCCCTCCTCGCCTTCTACGACGTCGATCTGCGGGCCACCCGGCCGCTCGGCACCATGCTCTGGGAGGACGATCCCAGGCTGCTCTTCGAGGAGACGCTTCAGGGCGGCTGGTATGCCGGCCTCTCGCCCGAGGGCGAGCGCAATTTCCAGGCGAAGTTCGAGCGCACCTTCCAGCGCAAGCCCGCGACGCTGGCCGGGCTCGCCTACGACGCCACCGCCCTCGCCGCCGTGGTCGCGGCCAGCGACCGCAAGTTTCCGAGAGAGGTGCTCATCGATGCCAGCGGCTTCATCGGCCGCGCCGGCATCTTCCGGCTCAGGGACGACGGCACCACCGACCACGGCCTCGCCGTGCTCGAGATCGACAACGGCACGGCGATCGTCGTCCAGCCGGCACCCGAGACCTTCCTGCTCTCGCTGCTCAATTAGCAGCCGCGAGGGCAGCAGCCTCGGCGACCACCGGGCTGCCGCCCGGCGGGGCCGCAGCCGCGTCAACGAGGCGACAGCGGCAGCCATACCGGACTACGGCAAAGCGACAGCCACTCGACAACCCCCGAGTGTTCAACTATAGCGCTTATCTATCACGGGTTTAAATCGCGCTCTGGGCCGCGCTCATGACCACGATGGCACCACGCACCGACCGGACGCCCGTCGCCAACGACGCCGACGGTCGACAGGTCGAGAGCGGCGACGTGGTGCCGCTCGCCACGCTGCGCGGGCCGGTCCGCCTCGGCGGCCACGAGCCGGCCGATCAGGGGGTCGAGGAATCGCTGCTGCAGAGCAGCGAGCGGCCGATCATCCGCCTTCTGATCGTCGAGGACGACGAGGAGGACTACGACCTGACCGAGGAGCTGCTCGCCCGGGCGCCGGAGACGCGCTTCGAGGTCGTCTGGGCCAGCAGCGTCGAGGCGGGCCTCCGGCGGATCGCGACGGACCGCTTCGATGCCTGCCTCGTCGACCACCGCCTCGCCGGCCGGACCGGCCTCGAGTTCGCCGAGATCGCCATCCGCCGCGGCTTCAAGCGCCCGATCATCCTGGTCAGCGGCTATGGCGACGCCGAGCTCGAGCGGGCGGCGCTCGAGATCGGCATCGCCGACTATCTCGACAAGGACGAGTTCGACACCGGCAGGCTCGATCGCTGCATCCGCTTCGCCATCAATCGCAGCCGCAACACGCGGCGGATCGATCCGCCGGCCGCCACCGACCGGCTGACCGGCGTCGCCAACCGCACCCTCTTTCTCGACCGCCTGCATCACGCGCTGGCCGCCGCTCGCCGCCATCGCCTGGGGGTGGCCGTCATCGCCCTCGATCTCGATGGCTTTCGCGCCATCAACGACCGGCTCGGCCACGATGCCGGCGACCGGCTGCTCGGCACCATCGCCGAGCGCCTCGGCCATCGCCTGCGCGAGACCGACACCATCGCCCGCTTCGACGCCGACAGCTTCGCCGTGCTGGTCGAGAACCTGCAGCGGCCCGAGGACGCGGCCCTGGTCGTGCAGAAGCTGATGGAGGTGATCGAGGCGCCGACGGCCCTGGCCGGCGAGGTCCTGCGGCCGACGGCGAGCTTCGGGGTCGCCCTCTATCCCATCGATGCCGGCGCCGCGGACGAGCTGCTGCGGCAGGCCGAGGCGGCGATGCACCGCGCCAAGCAGGCCGGCGGCCGGGCCTGCCGGTTCCATGACGTGAGCCTCTCCGCCGTGAGCGGCCGGATCAGGCCGGCCTTGGCCGGGCGGATGGTCGAGCCGGCGCCGAAGGGCGGCCTCGACCGCGCCCTGCAGGAGCAGCGCTTCGAGCTCCATTTCCAGCCGCAGGTGACGCTCCGCTCGCCCCTCGTCGGCCTCGCCGCCCGGCCCCGGCTGCGCGATCCCGAGCGCGGTGTCCTCGGTCCCGAGCGCTTTCTCGCCATGGCCGAGGGGCCGCACTTCCTGCCCCGCCTGACCGACTGGATGATCGAGGCCGGTGCGACGGAGCTCCTTGCCATGCGACAGGCCGGCGCCCGGGTCGATCATCTGGCGATCCCCGTCCTGCAGCCGCCGGCGGAGGGCTGGGTCGAGACCGCCGAGCGCGCGGTCGCGACACTCGCCCGACACGAGCTCGAGCCCGCGAGCCTCGAGCTGGAGCTCGACGAATCCACGCTCTACGAGGACCGCGCCAGCGGGCTTCGGACGATCGACCAGCTGCGCGGCCGCGGCATTCGGGTAGCCGTGCGCGGCTATGGCGACGCCATGCTCTCCTTGACCCTGCTTCGCGACCAGGAGATCGAGACCCTGAAGCTGGCGCAGTCCCTGCTCGAGGGCGTGCCGAGCGACCGGCACCGGACCCTGTTCGCCGACGCGGTCATCCAGCTCGGCCGGCATCTGGGCGTGCGGCTGGTCGCCGAGGCGGTGCCCAGCAACAGCCAGCTCCAGATGCTCAAGCGGGCCGGCTGCGACGCGGCCGAATGCCAGATGAGCGACCCGCCCATGACGAAGGACGACATCGCCCCCTGGCTGCTGCGCCAGCAGCGGCGCCGCGAGGCCCTGCTTTGAGCGCGACCGCTCAGCCCGGCGTCAGCCAGCCGGTCCCGAGCCCGCTGTCGAGCGTCAGCGTCGTGCCGGTCATCGACGGCGAGCGCACGATGAGCTGGAGTGTGCGGGCGATCTCGCCCTCGCCGCTCGCCCGCCGCAGCGGCGTCGCCTGGACCAGCTCGGCGAAACGGGCCGGCGACATGCCCGGCGCCGGCAATGCCTGACCGAGGGCGAGATTGACGGCGCGGACCCGCGGTGCGAGGTCGCGGGCGAGCACGGCGGTCAGCATCTCGAGCCCCGCCTTGCTGATCGAATAACTGAGATAGTTGGCGGTCGGGTTGGCCACCCGCTGGTCCGAGAGGTTGACGATCAGGCCGCCGGCCTCCTCTGGAAGCTGCGCCACATAGGCCCGGGCGAGCAGGGCCGGGGCCTCGACATTGACCGCGAGCTGCCGGCGCAGCGTCAACGGCTCGAGATTGCGGAGCTTGTCCGCGACGAAGATGGCGGCACTGTTGACCAGCATCCCGAGCGGTCCGCCGAGATCGCGCGCCGCCGCCTCGACCAGGGCCTCGCCGCTCTCGGGATCGGCGAGGTCGCCTCTGACCACGGCCGCCCGGCCACCCGCCAGCTCGATCGTTCGGGCGAGCGCCTGCGCCGCCTCGGTCGACCGATTGCAATGGATCGCCACGGCGAAGCCGAGCTCGACCAGGGCCAGGACCAGGATGCGGCCGACGCGGACGGCGCCGCCGGTCACCAGCGCCGTCGGCAGGAGGCCGTATCGGTCGTCGCTGCCCGTGATCGGGTCGCCTGCAACTGGCGTCGGACCGACCGGCATCCTATCTCCTCTCTGCAGTCGACATGGAGCTTGCAGGTGAATCTGATCCTTGGCGGGGCCGCTCTCTACGGCATCTTCGTGGGCGGGCTGTATCTCCTGCAGGACCACATGATCTTCCGCCGCGACATCGCCGCCAAGGGCAGCTACCCCCTGCCGCCGGGCAATGAGCGGCTGGAGTTGCGCGCCTCGAATGGCGACCGGCTGGTCGGCAACCTGGTCCGGGCCACGGGCCGCAGCCGCGGGCTCGTCATCGGCTTCAGCGGCAATGCCTGGAACGCCGACGACTGCACCACCTTCATGGCGCACCGCCTGAAGGATGTCGACATCGCCGTCTTCCACTACCGGGGCTATGCGCCATCCGAGGGCCGGCCGAGCGAGGCGGCGCTGTTCGAGGATGCGCTTTTGATCCACGACACCCTGGTTCAGGGCCTCGCCCCCAAGCGCACCTATGCCTTCGGCTTCAGCCTCGGCTCGGGCGTCGCCGCCTATCTGGCGAGCCAGCGCCCGCTGGCGGGCCAGCTCCTGGTCACCCCCTTCGATTCGATCGAGGCGGTGGCGGCCAGCCGCTACAAGGTGGTGCCGGTGCGCTATCTGCTCAAGCATCCCTTCCGCAGCACGGCGCATCTCGACGGCAAGCCGGTGCCGACCGCGGTGATCCTCGCGAGCGACGACCGGATCGTGCCGCGCGAGCGCTCGGAGCGCCTGATCGCGGCGCTCGCCGACCCGGTCATGGTCGAGACCATTCCGGAGAGCACGCATGGCGGGATCTACGACATGGAGGCGATCGATGTCCTCTTGCGCGCCGCCCTCGACCGCCTCGAGGCGCGAGCGCTGCAGAACGAGACGGTCGAGAGCGCCGCGGCCGGCTGAAGCCATCCCGGCCCGCGCCCTGCGGATCGCGCTCCTGTGGCTCGCGGGCGCCTGGCTGACCCTGGCCCCTGCCCTTGCCGACCAGGAGGACGCCCGCCTGGGTCCGCTCTTCGAGGCCCTGCACGAGGCGGGCTCGGCCGAGGCGGCCGAGCCGATCGAGGCGGCGATCTGGGAGATCTGGGGCGAGACGTCGGATCCGGACAGCGCCCGCCTGATGCGCCAGGGCAACCGGGCCATGGCGGCCCACCTCTTCCCGCTCGCGGCCCAGAGCTTCAATCGGCTGATCGACCGGGCACCCGGCTTCGCCGAGGCCTGGAACAGGCGGGCGGCGCTGCATTTTCTCATGGGCAATTACGGCGCCTCCATCGAGGATATCGAGGAGACCCTGGCGCTGGAGCCCCGGCATTTCGGCGCCCTTTCCGGCCTCGGCCTGATCATGCTCGATCTCGACCGTCCCGAGACCGCCTTGCGCAGCTTCGAGGCGGCGCTCGCCGTGCATCCCTATCTGCCGGGCGCGCGCGCCCGGGTCATCGAGCTGCACCGCCGGCTCGAGGGGGACCCGATCTGAGCTCCCGGGCCTGGGTCGAGACCTCCGCGGGGCAGGCGACCGTCGAGCTCCGGCTCGGCGGCGACTGGCGCCTCGCCAATCTCGCCAGCCTGGACCAGCAGCTCCTCGCCGTCCTCGACCGCCAAGGCCGAGCCTCGCCAAAACGCGTGCGCATCGTCGCCTCGAGGATCGACCGGCTCGACACCGCCGGCGGCTGGCTGATCGTCCGCACCATCCGTTCCCTCGAGGCGGCCGGTGTGGCGGTCGAGCTCGCCGGCGCGAGCCCCGCCCACGCGGCCCTCCTGGAGCGGCTCCGTGCCCTGGAGGCGGTTCCCTGCGACCCGCCGGAACGCGACCATCCCTGGCTCCGGCTGGTGCTGCGCACCGGCGCCGCCACGGTGCACGGCTTTTGGGAAGGGGCCCGCTTTCTCTCGTTCACCGGCGCCGTGACCCTCACGCTGCTGCGCCAGCTGCTCAGCCCCCGAAGCCTGCGCCTCACCTCGATCGTGCACCACATCGAGCAGACCGGCGTCAACGCCATCCCGATCATCGCCATCATGGCGTTCTTCATCGGCATGGTGCTCGCCTACCAGGGCGCCGACCAGCTCCGCCGGTTCGGCGCCGAGATCTTCACCGTCAACCTCGTCGCCGTCTCCACCCTGCGCGAGCTCGGCGTGCTCCTGACCGCGATCATGGTGGCCGGCCGGTCGGGCAGCGCCTTCACCGCCCAGATCGGCACGATGAAGGTCAACGAGGAGCTGGACGCGATGGAGGTGATCGGCCTCGACCGCCTCGCCGTCCTGGTCACGCCGCGCATCATCGCCCTCGCCCTGAGCCTGCCGCTCCTGACCTTCCTCGCCAACCTGGTGGCGCTCGTCGGCGGCGGGCTCGTCGTCGTCCTCCTGCTCGATATCCCGACCGTGCTCGTCCTGCGCCAGCTCCAGAATGCCGTCGGCGTCGATCTCTTCGTCGCCGGCATGATCAAGGCGCCGGTCTTCGCCGTGCTGATCGCCACGATCGGCTGCTACATGGGGCTCCAGGTGGAAGGCAATGCCGAGAGCGTCGGCCGCCTGACCACCCAGTCCGTCGTGGCCGGCATCTTCTCCGTCATCGTCGTCGACGCCCTCTTCTCGATCCTCTTCGCGACCTTCGGGATCTGAGCCGTGGGCGAGCCCGAGCACCTTATCGAGGTCGAGAACCTGGTCACCACCTTCGGCGCGACCACCGTCCACGACGGGCTCTCGCTGCGCGTCCGCAAGGGCGAGATCATGGCCGTGGTCGGCGGCTCGGGCACGGGCAAGTCCGTCCTGGTGCGCGCCATCACCGGCCTCCTGCGACCGCGCTCCGGCAGCATCCGGCTCTTCGGCGAGGATCTCGAGGCCTTGTCGGACGAAGCCAGACGTGCCCTTCGCGCCAAGACCGGCATGCTCTTCCAGGACGGCGCCCTCTTCGGCTCGCTCACCGTCGCCCAGAACATCGAGGTGCCGCTCAAGACCTGGCACCGCCTGCGGCCCGGGCTCATGGCGGAGCTCGCCGGCCTCAAGCTGGCGCTGGTCGGCCTGCCGCCGGCCGCGGGCGCCAAGCACCCGGCCGAGCTCTCCGGCGGCATGCGCAAGCGCGCCGGCCTGGCACGGGCCCTCGCCCTCGACCCCGAGATCCTCTTCCTCGACGAGCCGACGGCCGGGCTCGACCCGATCGCGGCGACCGCGTTCGACGAGCTCATCCGCTCGCTGCAGGCGGCCCTCGGGCTGACCGTCGTCATGATCACCCACGACCTCGACACGCTGCGGCACACCGCCGACCGGATCGCCGTGCTGGTCGACAAGAGCACCACGATCGGTACGCTCGCCGAGCTGCGGGCCCATCCCAACCCATGGATCCAGGCCTATTTCGCCGGCCCGCGCGGCCGGGCGGCGGCAGCCGAATCGCCAGCGGAATCGGAGTCGAGCTGATGGAGACCCGAGCCAGCCACCTCATCGTCGGCATCTTCGTCCTGGCCCTCGGCATCGGCACCGTGCTCTTCGGCGTCTGGCTCGCCAAGCGCGACGTCGAGAGCACCTTCGCCACCTACGAGATCCTCTTCGAGGGCTCGGTCTTCGGCCTGCAGCAGGGCAGCCAGGTGGTGTTCAGCGGCGTGCCGGTCGGCCGCGTCGACGCCATCGGCATCGACCATGACGACCCGTCCAGGGTGCTGGTGAGGGTCGAGCTGGAGCAGTCCACGCCGGTGACCAGCGAGACGACCGCGATCCTGGTGCCCCAGGGTGTGACGGGCCTCGTCGTGGTCGAGCTGCGTGGCGGCGATCCCGCGGCCCCGCCGCCTGCCGCTCCCGATGGCCGGCCACCCCGCATCGCCGGCCTGCCCTCGGCGCTCGAGCAGGTCTTCACCTCGACCCCGCTGCTTCTCGCCCGGGGCGTCACGGTGCTGGAGCGGCTGGGAACCGCCCTCTCCGACACGAACATCCGGACACTCGGCGACACCCTCTCCCACATCGAGACCCTCACCCGGACACTCGCCGAGCGCGGCGACGACCTGGAGCGCCTGGTCGACCTCGGTGCCGAGCTCGGCCTCGAGGCGCGCACGACGCTCGAGGCCCTGGCCCCGCTCGGCGAGCGCGGCGAAGCGACGCTCGCCGAGGTCGAGGCGGCATCGCTCGCCACCCGCAATCTCGCCTGGCGGGTGGATCGGCTGCTCGCCGAGGCGGAGCAGCCGATCACCGACTTCGGCGATGGCGGCCTCTACGAGTTCGGCGAGATGGTCCGCGAGATCCGCGTGCTGGTCGCCGCCTTGAGCCGCATCGCCACCGATTTCGAGCGCGACCCGGCCGGCTTCCTCCTCGGCGGCAGCAGCCGCGGCTTCACCCCGCCATGAGGCAGCACCGTCGTCGAACCCTCCTGGCCGGCGCCCTCCTCCTGCCGCTCGGCGCCTGCGCCTCGCTCAACCCGCTGGCCGGCCGGCAACCGCCGACCCTCTACAACCTGACGCCCAAGACCACGTTCAACGACGAGCTGGGCGAGCTCGATGTGCGCATCCTGGTGGAGCCACCCTCTGCCACCGGGGGACTGAACACCGCCCGGATCGCGCTCAAGCCGGATGCCACCCTGCTCGACTACTATGCTGACGCGCTCTGGATCGAGGTGGTGCCGATCATGGTCCAGACCCTGGTCACCGAATCCCTGGATGCGAGCGGCAGCCTCGACGTGCTCGGGCCCGATGCGGTGAGCCTCCGGCCCGACTATATCCTGCGCCTGCATATCCGCGAGTTCCAGGCCGAGTACGACAGGGGGCTGGACCAGCCGCCGCTCGTCAACGTCCGCCTGCAGGCGCGGCTCCTGGGCATGCCGCGCCGGCAATCGCTCGCCAGCTTCGCCGCCCAGCAGTTCACCCGATCCGACGGCACCGGCCTCGATCGCATCGTCCTCGCCTATGACGAGGCGCTCGGCAGCGTGATCCGGCAGATCGTGGAGTGGACGGTGACCGAGGTCGCCAAGGCCGAGGGTCCCATCCGAGCCGAGGGCTGACGGCGAGCCTTGCAGCGTTATATCGATCCAATATATATCGGATCGAGATAGCGACGGGACCCTCATGGACGTGAAAACCCTCTGCCTCGGCGTGCTGACCGGGCAGGACCTGACCGGCTACGACATCAAGCGGACCTGCGAGGAGGTGTTCCGGCACTTCTTCGTCGCCGGCTTCGGCTCGATCTATCCGGCTTTGGCCGAGCTGCAGCGCGATGGGCTGGTCACCGCCACAAACGTCGAGCAGAAGAAGCGGCCGGCGAAGAAGGTCTACCACATCACCCCGGCCGGCCGGGCGGCCCTCGAGGCCGAGCTGATCGCGACGGCTCCCCGCCACAAGGTGCGCTCGGAGTTCCTGGCGCTCATGTACTTCGCCCACCTCATGCCGCCCGAGCGGGTCGACGCGGTGCTGGGCGAGATGATCGCGAGCTTCGAGACCACGCTGCTCGACGACCTCGCCGTCTTCGACGGCCCGGCGCCCCCGCTCGAGCTGACACCGGGCCAGCGCTTCGCGCTCGGCTACGGCCGCACCGTGCTGGCCGCCGCCCTCGCCTATTGCAAGCGGCAGCGGCCGCAGCTCGCCCGCCGCCTGAGGGGCGAGGCCGACATGGCGCTGGCGGGCGACTCGCCCCCGGCAGCCGCCAACGACCCTGGCCCCCGCCCCGCGACCCTGGCCGGGGAATAGCGATGCGGCGCTCGACGCTTCTCGCCGTGCTCCTGGCCGTCGCGGTCGCGGCCTGGCTCGCCTCGCCCCATCTTCTGCCACTCCTCGGCATGGCGCCCGAGGCACCGCCGGCCACGCCCGCCGCAGCCTCCAGGGACGCGCCGGAGCGGCTGGCCCAGGTCCGCGTGCGCCGGTCCGTGGCCGAGCCGATGGCGCGCCAGCAGGTCCTCAACGGCCGGACCCAGGCCAATCGCACCGTGCGCATCGCCGCCGAGGTCTCGGGCGAGGTGATCGAGATCCTGAAGGACAAGGGCGACAAGGTCGAGGAGGGCGACCTCATCGTTCGCCTCGACCCGCGCGACCGCGAGGCGGCGCTGGCCGAGGCCAGGGCCACGCTCGAGCAGCGGCGGATCGAGAACGAGGCGGCCGAGCGCCTGGGCAAGCGCGGCTTCCAGGCCGAGACCCAGGTGGCAGGCGCCCGGGCGGCGCTGGAGCAGGCCCGCTTCCAGGTCCGCCGCAGCGAGGTGGCGCTGGAGCAGACCCGGATCACGGCACCCTTCGCCGGCGTGCTGGAGGAGCGGCCGATCGAGCTCGGCAGCCTGCTCGAGGTCGGCGACATGGTCGGAACCCTGGTCGAGCTCGACCCGCTGCTGGTCGTGACCGACGTGCCCGAGGCCGCGATCCTCGCCATAGCCCCGGGCAGCACGGCCGAGATCAGCTTCCTCGGCGATGTCGCGCGCGAGGGGCGGG
>CAYMTA010000025.1:0-104 GCA_964393275.1 uncultured Geminicoccaceae bacterium
CCGGCCGCCGAGGCTCCGGCGGAGACGGCCGAGGCCGCCCCTGAGGCGCCGGCCGAAGCGGCCGCGCCGACCACCACGGCCGAGGCCGCGACCGCCGAGCCCGC
>CAYMTA010000025.1:204-51217 GCA_964393275.1 uncultured Geminicoccaceae bacterium
CACAGCCGAGCCCGCCACAGCCGAGCCCGCCACAGCCGAGCCCGCCACAGCCGAGCCCGCCACAGCCGAGGCCGCTACTGCCGAGGCCGCTACTGCCGAGGCCACCACAACCGAGGCGACGACTGCGGAGGCCGCCACGGCCGAGCCTGCCCCTGCCGGCGACGCGGCTGCGGCGCCCTCGGGTGACGGTGCGAGCGGCCTGCTCGCCGCGGTCGCGGCAGCCGACCCGGCGGATGGCAAGAAGCTCTTCCGGCAATGCGCCGCCTGCCACAGCCCCGACGAGGGCGGCGGCAATCGGGTCGGGCCGGCGCTCTGGGGTGTCTATGGCCGCGACGTGGGGACGGCCGAAGGCTTCAACTATTCGGAGGCGCTCCAGGAAATTCCGGGAAGCTGGGATGCCGAGAAGCTCGACCACTATCTCGCCAACCCCAAGGAATTCGCGCCCGGCAACAAGATGGTCTTCGCCGGCCTTCGCAAGGAGGAGGATCGGGTGAAGGTGATCGCCTTCCTGCACTCGCTCAGCGACTCGCCCGTGCCGCTCGACGGTCAGTGAATGGCGGCTTTCCGCATGGCCATCGTCCAGCCCGGATGACGGGATGATGGCCCGTTCGTGCGGCAACGTTCATTTGCATCCCCGGGGCACGCCCTTAAAGCCATAGGGGAGAGTGCCGGGGCCGCAGATGTGAGGAACGGATGATCCGTACGACAATGATGGTGCTGGTCGCCATGCTGGGCATGGCTCCGGTGGCCGGTGCCGTGGAGACGGCCACGCCGGCGCACGGCGTGGCGATGCACGGCGATCTCGCCTATCCGCCGGACTTCACGCATTTCGCCTATGTCAATCCGGATGCGCCCAAGGGGGGCGAGGTCGTCTATTCGGCGCTCGGCAGCTTCGACAGCCTGAACCCGTTCATCCTGCGCGGCCAGCCGGCGGCCGGCAGCGGGATGGTGTTCGAGACCCTGACGGCCCGGTCGCTCGACGAGCCGTTCTCCGCCTACGGCCTCCTGGCCGAGACGATCGAGATGCCGGAGGATCGGTCCTGGGTCGCCTTCACGCTCCGGCCGGAGGCGCGCTGGCAGGATGGCAGCCCGGTGACGGTCGACGACGTCATCTTCAGCCTGGAAACGCTGAAGACCAAGGGGCATCCCCTCTATCGGGCCTACTACGCCAACGTGGTCGGGGCGGAGGCGGCTGGCGAGCGTCGCGTGCTGTTCCACTTCGACGGCGAGGTCAATCGGGAGCTGCCGCTGATCGTCGGCGAGCTGCCGATCCTGCCCAGGCACTTCTGGGAAGGCCGGGACTTCGAGGCGACGACCCTGGACCCGCTGCTCGGCAGCGGCCCCTATCGGGTGGCGAAGGTCGATCCCGGCCGGTCGATCACCTACGATCGGGTCGCGGATTATTGGGGCAAGGACCTGCCGGTCAACAAGGGTCGCTACAATGTCGACCGCATTCGCTACGAGTATTTTCGCGATTCCAATGTGGCGCTCGAGGCCTTCAAGGCCGGCCAGTACGACTTCCGTCTCGAGAACATCGCCCGCCTGTGGGCCACCGCCTATACCGGTCCGGCCATCGATGCCGGCCTGATCGTCAAGGAGGAGATTCCGGACGAGACCGGCGACGGCATGCAGGGCTTCGTCTTCAACACGAGGCGCGAGATGTTCAAGGATCCAAAGGTGCGCGAGGCGCTGGCTTACGCGTTCGATTTCGAATGGACGAACCAGACGCTCTTCTACGGTCTCTACTCGCGGACCAAGAGCTACTTCTCCAACACCGAGCTCGCGGCGCGGGAGCTGCCGGACGAGCGCGAGCTGAAGATCCTGGAGCCGTTCCGGTCGGAGCTTCCGGAGTCGGTGTTCACCACCGTCTACGAGCCTCCCACGACCGACGGGTCCGGCGAGCTGCGCGAGAACCTGAGGACGGCCCTCGGGTTGTTGCGGGACGCCGGCTGGATGATCGACCCGAAGACCCGCAAGCTCGTGAACGGCGAGAGCGGGCGGCCGATGCAGTTCGAGATCCTGCTGGTCAACCCGTCGTTCGAGCGCATCGTGGGCCCGATGCTGCGCAACCTCGAGCGGCTGGGGATCGATGCGACGATGCGGACGATCGACACCGCCCAGTATCAGAACCGGGTGGACGCGTTCGACTTCGACATGGTGGTCAATGTCTGGGGGCAGTCGCTGTCGCCGGGCAACGAGCAGCGTGATTTCTGGTCGTGCGCCGCGGCCGAGACGCCCGGCAGCCGCAACCTCGCGGGCATCTGCGATCCGGTCGTCGATGCGCTGATCGACCGGGTCATCGCCGCCGATTCGCGCGAGGACCTCGTCGCCGCGACCCGTGCGCTCGATCGCGTGCTGCTGGCCGGCTACTACGTCATTCCCAACTGGCACAGCCGCGTCAATCGCGTGGCCTACTGGGACAAGCTCGACCATTCGGCCGTCACCCCGCCCTACGGCCTCGACCTCGATGCCTGGTGGATCGACAGCGGCAGGGAGCGGCAGATCGCCGGCCAGAAGAAGGCCCTGACGCAAGACAAAGCCGGCCAGTAGCGAGGCGCGCTCCAGCGAATGCTCGCCTACGTCGTTCGTCGCCTGCTGCTGATCATCCCGACGCTGTTCGGGATCATGGTGGTCAACTTCATCGTCATCCAGGCGGCGCCGGGCGGGCCGGTGGAGCAGATGATCGCCGAGATCTCCGGCACGGCGGTTGCCAGCACGGCTCGGCTGACCGGCGCCGGGGCGAGCGGCGAGGCGGGCGGCGGGCGGCGGTCTCTCGGCGGGTCGGACAGCCAGTATCGGGGGGCCCAGGGCCTCGATCCGCGCTTCGTCGCCGAGATCGAGCGGATGTACGGCTTCGACAAGCCGGCCAGCGAGCGCTTTCTCCTGATGCTCGGCAACTACATCAGGCTGGATTTCGGCAAGAGCTTCTTTTCCGACAGGAGCGTGATCGGCCTGATCAGGGACAAGCTGCCGGTCTCGATCTCGCTCGGGCTCTGGACGACGCTGCTCACCTACCTGATCTCGATCCCGCTCGGGATCAGGAAGGCGGTGCGCGACGGCAGCAGCTTCGATGTGTGGACGAGCGGCGTGGTCATCGTCGGCAGCGCCATCCCGAGCTTCCTTTTCGCCATCCTGCTCATCGTGCTGTTCGCCGGCGGCAGCTATCTCGACTGGTTCCCGCTGCGCGGCCTGGTCTCGGACAATTGGCGGGAGCTGTCCTGGCCGATGCTGATCGTCGACTATTTCTGGCACATGACCCTGCCGCTGGCGTCCTTGATGATCGGCGCCTTTGCCGGCCTCACCATGCTCACGAAGAACAGCTTTCTCGACGAGATCAACAAGCAGTACGTGGTGACCGCCCGGGCCAAGGGCCTGACCGAGCATCGCGTCCTGTACCACCACGTCTTTCGCAACTCGATGCTCATCGTCATCGCCGGATTCCCGGGCGCCTTCATCGGCATCCTGTTCACCGGCGCCCTTTTGACCGAGATCATCTTCTCGCTCGATGGCCTCGGCCTGCTCGGCTACGAGGCCGCCTTGCGCCGGGACTATCCGGTGATGTTCGGCTCGCTCTTCATCTTCACGCTGCTCGGCCTCGTCGTAAAGCTCGTTTCGGACCTGACCTACGTTCTCGTCGATCCGCGGATCGACTTCGAGAGCCGGGCGAGCTGATGGCACGGCCGGCCAGGCGGGAAACACGCCTCCTCGGCTGGCGGCTGCGCCTCAACCCGATCAACGAGCGCCGCTACTGGAGCTTCCGCGCCAATCGCCGGGGCTACTGGTCGCTGCACATCTTCGTTTTCATCTTCGTCCTCAGCCTCTTCGCCGAGTTCATCGCCAACGAGCGGCCGCTGCTCGTCTCCTACGAGGGGCAGCTCTATTTCCCGGTTTTCGTCGGCTACCCGGAAACCGATTTCGGCGGGTTCTTTCCGACCGACACCGACTACCACGACCCGTTCGTGCGCGACCTCATCGAGGAGCATGGCTGGATCCTCTGGCCGCCCATTCCCTACAGTTACAACACGATCGTCCGCGATCTCGATGCTCCCGCACCCTCGCCGCCGTCGTGGCAGAACCTGCTCGGCACGGACGACCAGGCGCGCGACGTCCTGGCGCGGGTGATCTACGGCTTTCGCATCTCGGTTCTCTTCGGGCTGACGCTCACCGTGCTCTCCTCGATCGTCGGGATCATCGCAGGCGCGCTCCAGGGCTATTTCGGCGGCTGGGTGGATCTGGGCTTCCAGCGGTTCATGGAGATCTGGTCGGGTCTGCCGACCCTCTATCTCCTGATCATCCTCGCCAGCATCGTCACGCCGAACTTCTGGTGGCTCCTGGGCCTCATGCTGCTCTTCTCCTGGATGGGCCTCGTGGACGTCGTCCGGGCCGAGTTCCTGCGCGCGCGCAACCTGGATTTCGTCCGTGCCGCGCGCGCCCTCGGCGTCGGCAACCTGACGATCATGTTCCGCCACATCCTGCCGAACGCCATGGTCGCCTCCCTGACCTTCATGCCGTTCATCCTGAACGGCTCGATCACCACGCTGACCAGCCTCGATTTTTTGGGCTTCGGCCTGCCGCCCGGCTCGCCGTCGCTGGGCGAGCTCTTGGCCCAGGGCAAGAACAACCTCCAGGCGCCCTGGCTCGGCATATCCGGCTTTCTGGTGCTCGCCATCATGCTGTCGCTTTTGATCTTCATCTTCGAGGCGGTGCGGGACGCCTTCGATCCGCGCAAGACCTTCGCCGCCCTCGCGGTCGAGGCGGCGCCCAGGGAGCGCACGCGGCGAGCCACGGAGCTGCCGGGGGACGCCGCGTCGCGCCCGGGGGGGCGGGCATGAGCCTCCTGGAGGTCGCCGATCTCTCCGTGAATTTCCGCGCCGGCGAGCTCGAGATCGAGGCGGTGCGGGAAATCAGCTTCACGATCGAGAAGGGCGAGACCCTGGCGCTCGTCGGCGAAAGCGGCTCGGGCAAGTCGGTGACCGCGCTTTCGATCCTCCAGCTCCTGCCCTATCCCAAGGCCTGGCATCCGTCCGGCAGCGTGCGGCTGGACGGCCAGGAGCTTTTGGGCAAGTCCGATGCCGTGCTGCGGAGCGTGCGTGGCAACCGGGCGTCGATGATCTTCCAGGAGCCGATGACCTCGCTCAACCCGCTGCACACGGTCGAGCTGCAGATCGGCGAGGTGCTGGAGCTGCATCGGGGCCTCACGGGGGCGGCGACGCGGCGGCGCGTGCTCGAGCTGCTCGAGCTCGTCCGCATCGATGACGCGGAGACCCGCCTCAAGTCGTATCCGCACCAATTGTCGGGTGGCCAGCGGCAGCGCGTCATGATCGCCATGGCCCTGGCCAACGAGCCCGACCTTTTGATCGCCGACGAGCCGACGACCGCGCTCGATGTGACCGTGCAGGCGCAGATCCTGGCGCTGATCGCCGAGCTGCAGGAGCGGCTCAAGATGGCGGTGCTGCTGATCACCCATGACCTCACGATCGTTCGCAAGGTGGCGCATCGGGTGGCGGTGATGACCGAAGGCGAGATCGTCGAGACCGGGCCGACCGAGGCGATCTTCACCTCACCGAAGCACAGCTACACCCGCCATCTGCTGGCCGCCGAGCCCAAGGGGGCGCCGCCGGTCGCCGACAGCTCGGCGCCGGTCATCCTGCGCGGCGTCGACATCAAGGTGCATTTCCCGATCCAGCGCGGGCTGCTCAAGCGCACGATCGGCCATGTCACGGCGGTCGACGGCGTGACGCTCGAGGTGCGCGCCGGGCAGACGGTGGGTGTCGTCGGCGAGAGCGGGTCGGGCAAGACGACGCTCGGCCTGGCGCTGCTGCGGCTCCTGCCGAGCACGGGGGCGATCGAGTTCTCCGGCCAGAACATCCAGGGCTGGTCCTGGGCGCGGCTCAGGCCGCTGCGGCGGGAGATGCAGATCGTCTTCCAGGACCCCTATGGCAGCCTGAGCCCGCGCATGTCGGTCGGCCAGATCATCGAGGAGGGGCTCATCCTGCACCGGATCGGCGCCGATTCGAAGGATCGGCTGGAGCTGGTCGACGCCGCCATGGTCGAGGTCGGCCTGGACCCGTTGATGCGCGACCGCTACCCGCACGAGTTCTCCGGCGGCCAGCGGCAGCGCATCTCGATCGCCCGGGCCATGGTGCTCAAGCCGCGCTTCGTGGTCCTCGACGAGCCCACTTCGGCCCTCGACATGTCGGTCCAGGCGCAGATCGTCGATCTGCTGCGCGACCTGCAGGTCCGCCATGGCCTGGCCTATCTCTTCATCAGCCACGACCTGCGCGTAGTCAGGGCCCTGAGCCACGAGGTGATCGTGCTGCGGCGCGGCCGGGTGGTGGAGCAGGGGACGGCGGAGCGGCTGTTCGCGGCACCGGCCGAGGCCTACACGCGCGCGCTGATGGCCGCCGCCTTCGACATCGAGGCGGTGGACCCGGGTGGTGCCGCCGGCTCAGCCGCCTGACGCAGGCGCGGGCTCGGCCGGGCCGAGCGCCGGCACGGCCTCGAGCAGGCGTTCCTCGACCGCGGCCGCCTCGTCGACGCGACCGAGCGACCGCAGCACGCTCGCCAGATTGTTCAAGACGTCGCGCTCGAGGCCCCGATCCACGGGCTCGGGCATGGCGTCGAGCGACGCCAGGGCGGCCTGCAGGTCCGTCGCGGCATCGAGCGGGTGGCCGAGCTCGAACGCGAGATAGGCCCGGTTGTTCAGGGCGAGGGGCAGGCGGCGGTCGGCGCTCGCCTCGAGCGGCCCGATCACCTGGTCGATCCAGCCGCGAGCCGCTTCGAGGTCGCCCGCCGAGGTCGCCGCCTCGGCCAGCGCCCAGCGCAATTGCAGCAGCGCCTCCGCCGAGCCTGGCCCATCCCGGGTCCGCTCGAGCTGCTGCTTCAGAAGCAGGATCGCGCGGTCGCCGGCGCCGGCCCGATCGAAGGCCCGGGCACAGACGGTGACGAGGTCGGCCGCGACCTGGTCGCCGACCCGCGGCTGGTCGCCGACCGCCGGCTCGCAGGCGGCGAGCGCCTCGTCGTCGGCTCCCCGCAGCAGCAGGACCTCGACGAGGTTGCGGCGGAGATAGGTGACGAGCTCCTCGTCCTTCGGCGTGCCGCCCGCCTCGGCCCCTCCTTGAACGGCGGCGATCGCTTCGAGGGTGGAGCGCAGGAGCGTTTCGGCGCCGGCGAGGTCGCCCGATTCGATGGCGATGGCGGCGGCGTTCGAGGCGCTCTCGAGCGTGGCGGGATTTGTCGGCCCCAGCCTTTCCCGCCGCATCGCGAGCGCTTCCTGGGCCAGGCCCCTGGCCTTGTCGGCCAAGCCCTGGTCGCGCAGGGTGACGGCGAGGTTGTTGAGGCTCTCGGCGATCTCCGGATGGCCCGGCTCGCGCAGCGCCCGGCGCATGGCGAGCGCTTCCTCGTGCAGCTCGCGGGCCCGCGCCGGGTGTCCGGCGCTTCGCTCGAGCTCGCCCAGATTATTCAGGAGGGCGGCGATGCCGGGCTCGCTCTCGCCGAACAGGCTCCGGCGGATGGCGAGGGCCCGCTCGAGATGGCCTCGTGCAGCGGCGACGTCGCCCTGCGCCAGCTCGACCATCGCGAGATTGGCGGCGACCACGGCGATGCGGGCGTCATCGTCCGGGGCGAGGGGCCCCTTGGGCGGGTCCGGCTCGAGCAGGTCGAGCGCCTGGCGGAAGGCGGTCTCGGCCGCGGTCCAGCTCTTCGCGGCGGCCGCGGCCGCACCCTGGTCGTTCAGCTCGCGCCAGGTCGGGTTTTCGCCGGCGGCGGCAGCCACGCCACCCATCCAGGCCGCGAGCAGCAGCCCGAGGATGAGGTGGCGTGGCGCGCGCCTCGAGGTGGATCGCGCCACGCCCACTGGTGCCAAGCCAGCCGGTGCCAAGCCGGCTAGTGATTGCGGCGTGGCGTGCCGTGGGTCTGGACCACCCGCAGATGCATGACGGCGGGCTCCAGGCAGGCGCCTGTCGAGAGCTGGCCGACCATGCTGCGCTGGATTTCCTGCCAGGGGGTCTGGCTCGGCGGGATCTTCGGCTCCATCACCGCCCGCCGCCGCTCGATCTCGTCGGCGTCGAGCATCAGGTCGAGATGCCGATTGGGCAGATCGAAGCGCACCCGGTCACCCGTCTGCACGATCGCCAGATTGCCGCCGATGGCCGCCTCCGGCGAGGCGTTCAGGATGGAGGGGCTCTCCGAGGTGCCGCTCTGCCGGCCATCGCCGATGGTCGGCAGGGCCTTGATGCCCTTCTTGATGAGGGCGGCCGGCGGCGCCATGTTCACGACCTCCGCCGCGCCCGGATAGCCGATCGGCCCGCAATTGCGGATGAAGAGGAAGCAGTCCTCGTCGATGTTCAGGCTCGGGTCGTCGATCCGCTCGTGATAGTCCTCCGGCCCCTCGAAGACGATGGCCCGGCCCTCGAACACGCCCGGATGGTCGGGGTGCTCCAGGTACTTCTCGCGGAACTCCCTGGTCACCACCGAGGTCTTCATGACCGCGGAATCGAAGATGTTGCCGCTGATGATGACGAAGCCGGCCTGGGGCATCAGGGGATCGTCATAGGGGCGGATGACGTTGCGATCGACATAGAGGTCGAGGCTCTCGATGTTCTCGCCATAGCTCTTGCCGGTGACGGTGAGCGCATCCTCGTGCCAGCGGCCCTTGCCCATGAGCTCCTTCACGACGGCCGGCAGCCCGCCGGCGCGGTAGTAGTCCTCGCCGAGGAAGCGGCCGGCCGGCTGCATGTCGACGAGGAGCGGGATGTCGTAGCCCATCTCCCAGTCCTTGATGTCGAGCTCCACCCCCATGTGGCGGGCGATCGCGATGACGTGCGGCGGGCAGTTGGTCGAGGCGCCGATGGCGGCGGCGGCGAAGATGGCGTTCTCGAAGGCCTTGCGGGTGAGGACCTCCGACGGCTTCAGGTCCTCGTGGACCATCTCGACGATGCGCTTGCCGGTGGCGTAGGCCATCTGGCCGCGCTCGCGATAGGGTCCCGGAATGGCGGCGCAGCCGGGCAGCGACATGCCGAGCGCCTCGGCCATGGCGTTCATGGAGCTCGCCGTGCCCATGGTGTTGCAATGCCCGACCGAGGGGGCCGAGGCGCAGGTCATCGCCATGAACTCCTCGTAGTCGATCTCGCCCTTGGCCATGAGCTGGCGGGCGTGCCAGACCACCATGCCGGAGCCGGCGAGCTCGCCCTTGTAGTAGCCGTTGAGCATCGGCCCGCCGGAGAGCACGATCGCCGGGATGTTGACCGTGGCGGCGCCCATGAGGCAGGCCGGGGTGGTCTTGTCGCAGCCGGTGGTCAGGACGACGCCGTCGATCGGATAGCCGTAGAGGATCTCGACCAGCGACAGGTACTGGAGGTTTCGATCGAGGGCCGCGGTCGGGCGCTTGAGCGTCTCCTGGATCGGGTGGATCGGGAACTCCAGCGGAATGCCGCCGGCGTCTCGGATGCCGTCGACGACCCGCTTGGCCAGATCGATGTGGTGGCGATTGCACGGCGCGACATCGGAGCCGGTCTGGGCGATGCCGATGATCGGCCGGCGGGACTGCAGCTCCTCCCTGGTCAGCCCGTAGTTGAGCTGCCGCTCGAGGTGGAGCGCCGTCATGTCGGGCTCGTGGGGGTTGTCCCACCAGTCCTGACTGCGCAGGCGCCGCTTCTCGTTCTCGGCCACGAGCCATCTCCCCTTTGAACTCTGGATGAAATTCACGGACCCCATTACCATCACATGTCAGATGGCTGCAATCGGTCGCTGCGGCTGGCCGGAATCGATGGGGCGGCGAGGGTCGGCGATGGCCCGGCCCGCGCTCGTTCGGCTGGCCGGCCGCCCTGGCGGTGACGAACTGTCCGGTTGTATCCGTTGCGGCATGGATCAATCCTGAGAATTGCCATTCTCCCACGGAGGCCCTTCGGCTCATGGACTGCAAGACCCGACCTCATCGTCAGATGCCCGCCGCCCTCCGGGCGGCCTCGCGGCGGCAAACGCTGCTCGGCCTCGGCGCCGCCGTGGTGGCCGCGGGCGCGCCCCTGCCGGGCTCGAGCCAGGAATGGCGGCGCCTGCACTTCCTCATCCCGGCCGCGGCCGGCGGCGGCTGGGACCAGACCGCCCGGGCGGTCGCCGAATCGCTGACCCGCACCCATCTCGTCGACAGCGTGACGTTCGAGCATCTCTCGGGCGAGGGCGGCGGCCGGGCGATCGCCTATCTCGTGGCGACGGCGGAGAGGCAGCAGAACACGCTGATGGTGTCCTCGACGCCGATCGTGCTCCGGGCCGTGCGCCGGGCGGCGCCCGACACCTACCGCGACCTGACGCCGATCGCGGCGCTGATCGGCGACTACGCCGCGATCGCCGTGCGCGCCGACAGCCCGTACAAAAATTTCGCCGCGCTCGCCAAGGCGATGCGGGGCGATCCGGCGGGCATCAGGGTCGCCGGCGGGTCGGTGCGTGGCGGCATGGACCATCTGGTCGCGGCAAGGGCCTTCAGCGCCAGCGCCGGGGTCGATCCCCGGAGCCTCGTCTATTATCCGTACGATGCGGGCGGCGAGGCGCTCGACGCCTTGCTGGCGGGGCAGACCCAGGTGCTGGCGACGGGTCTCGGCGAGCTCTTGACGACGCAGCACCGCGGCGACATCCGAATCCTCGCCATGTCCGCCCCGGAGAAGCTCGCCGACGCGCCGGGCATCCCGACCTTCGTCGAGCTCGGGCACGACCTGACCTTCGTCAACTGGCGGGGATTTTTCGGGCCCCCGCATTTGCCGGCGGCGATCGCCGACGCGCACGAGGCGGTCCTCGCCGACCTCAACCGCTCGCCGGAGTGGGCGGAGGTCCGCAAGCGCCATGCCTGGCAGCCCTTGTACCATCCGGGTGCCGAGTTCGCGGCCTTCCTTGCGGAGCAGGAGGCGATGGCGCGACGTGTGCTGGCTTCGCTCGCCCTCATTTAGCGGCCCCGTCCTCGGCCGAGGCTTTCGGCGGTGCAGCAATGCCTCTATAGAGGCCACGCCAACCGTCGATCACCGGCCGCACGAGCCGATCGGCGTCACACCGTCGGGGTTCGACCATGCAGCATGCGGGTGAGATCGCCATTCGCGATGCCCTGACCTTCGACGACGTCCTCCTGGAGCCCGCCTATTCCGAGGTGCTGCCCGCCTCGGTCGACGTGCAGTCCCGGCTGGCGCCGGGCATACCGTTGCGCATTCCGCTCATTTCGGCGGCCATGGACACGGTGACCGAGGCGCCCATGGCGATCGCCATGGCGCAGCTCGGCGCGCTCGGGATCATCCACAAGAATCTCGAGATCGCCGAGCAGGCCGCGCACGTCCGGCAGGTCAAGAAGTTCGAGGCGGGCCTGGTCGTCAACCCCGTCACGGTCACGCCACAGACGCCGCTGGCCGAAGCCCTGCAGCTCATGGAGCGGAACCGGATCTCGGGCCTGCCGGTGGTCGAGGGCTCGGAGAAGCGGCTGGTCGGAATTCTCACCAACCGCGATGTCCGCTTCGTGGCGCCGAGCAGCCGGCCGGTCCGCGAGCTGATGACCTCGGAGAACCTGGTCACGGTGCGCGAAGGCGTTGCCCGTCAGGACGCCATGGCGCTCCTGCATCGCCATCGCATCGAGAAGCTCCTGGTCGTCGACGGCGACCAGCGGCTGATCGGCCTGATCACCGTCAAGGACATCGAGAAGGCCGAGCGCTTCCCGCTCGCCGCCAAGGACGGCCACGGCCGGCTGCGCGTCGGCGCCGCGACGGGCATCGGACCCGCCGGGATCGAGCGGTCCATCGCCCTCATCGAGGCCGGTGTCGACGTCCTCGTCGTCGACACCGCGCATGGCCACTCGAAGGGCGTTCTGGACGCGGTGGCGCGGATCCGCCGCGAGACGAATGAAGCGACGCTGGTCGCCGGCAATGTCGCGACCGGCGATGGCGCGCAG
The DNA here is from genome assembly GCA_964393275.1 of uncultured Geminicoccaceae bacterium. GTDB lineage: Bacteria > Pseudomonadota > Alphaproteobacteria > Geminicoccales > Geminicoccaceae > SLRI01. The sequence continues at coordinate 12,125 of CAYMTA010000025.1, forward strand.
GCCCTGATCGACGCCGGGGCCGACGCCGTCAAGGTCGGCATCGGCCCGGGCTCGATCTGCACCACGCGGATCGTCGCAGGCGTGGGGGTCCCGCAGCTCACCGCCATCCTCGATGTCGCGGCACGCTGCCGGCCGCAGGAGATACCGCTCGTCGCCGACGGCGGCATCCGCTCGTCCGGCGACCTTGCCAAGGCCATCGCCGCCGGCGCCGACTGCGTCATGCTCGGCTCGATGCTCGCCGGCACGGACGAGGCGCCCGGCGAGGTCTTTCTCTATCAGGGCCGCTCCTACAAATCCTATCGCGGCATGGGCTCGCTCGGGGCCATGGCGCGCGGCTCGGCCGACCGCTATTTCCAGGAGGAGGTTCGCGACCAGCTGAAGCTCGTCCCGGAAGGCGTCGAGGGTCGCGTTCCCTACCGGGGGCCGGTCGCCAACATCGTGCATCAGCTCGTCGGCGGCCTGCAGTCGGCGATGGGCTACACCGGCCATGCCAGCCTGACGGAGATGCAGCAGCGCTGCCGTTTCGTCCGCATCACGGCCGCGGGCGCCCGCGAGAGCCATGTGCACGACGTGGCGATCACGCGCGAGGCGCCCAACTACCGCCAGGATTTCTGAGCCGCCCTCGGCTGCACCCGCCGACCGCCGTCGTGCGGCCGCCACAACCCAATCTTAAGCGTCCCGCTCTAGAGTGCCCGACGTTCCAGCGGGATGCGCGCCGCGAGCCATGCGCGATGAAAGGGTGCTCGAACGTGTGGCGGGTCGGGTCCTACGTGTTGGCTGCCGCGGCGATCGGGGCCGCGGCCCTGGCATTTTTGGCCCCGATGGCGGCGCCGCTCTCCGCGGCGCTCATCGGCCGTTGGCCTGGCGCGGCCCTGACCGCCACGGTGGACGACCGGCTGGCCCTGGTGCTGCTGGCGCTGCTTCTGCCCTTGGCGGTCGATCGCCTGCTGCCTTCGCTGCGGCCGCCTTTCAGGGGCGTGGCCGTCGTCGCCTGCTCGGTCCTGGGCGGTGGCCTGCTCGGCGTGGTCGAGCCCGCCCTGCTCATGGCGCTCGCCGTGGCCCTGACGTCGAGCAGCTTGCCGACCGCTGCCGCGAGCGGCTCCGATCAGCTGCCGGGCGGGGCCGACATGCCGCTGGCCGAGCATTCGGCCGAGGTTCGAGGTGACGGTGCGCTGGCCTTCGATTGCCAGGGAACGATCCTCGCGGCCGATGCCACGGCACGGGAGATGCTCGGCGGCGATCCGATCGGCAGGCCCCTCCATCGCTACCTGCCGCGCCTCGCCCACGGCTCGGCAACGATCGAGAGCCTGATCGGTCACCGGTTCGAGAGCGTGCTGCAGCACGAATCGACGCGTTTTCAGCCTGTGGAGGTGGTCTTCTGGGCCGATGATGCCCAGGGCGGATGGCTGGGCCAGGCGAGGCTGACCAACGTGGCGGAGCGGGCCGAGCGCCTTGCCGAGCTCGAGCGCCTGGCCCTGCACGATTCGCTGACCGGCCTGCCCAATCGAACCCTGTTCGGCGATCGTGCCCGTCAGGCCATCGCGGCGGCGGAGCGCCACGGCGACACGTTCGCGGTCATGCTTCTCGATCTCGACCGATTCAAGCAGATCAACGACACGCTCGGCCATGCGACCGGCGATCGGCTGCTGCAGGCGATCGGCCCGCGTCTGGCCCGGGCCTTGCGCAAATCGGACACGCTGGCCCGGCTCGGCGGGGACGAGTTCGCCGTGCTGCTGCCACCCGCGATCGATTTCGAGCGGGCGACCGCAAGCGCGGAGCGGCTGGCGGAGAGCCTTTTCGAGCCGATCACGATCGAGGGAATGAGCCTCGAGCTCGGCGTCAGTGTCGGCGTGGCGCTCTACCCGGAGCACGGCGCCGATCTGGACACGCTGCTGCGCAACGCCGATGTGGCCATGTACAAGGCCAAGCGCGAGCGTCTGGGCTTCAGCGTCTTCGACACGGTGCAGGCGATCGGCAGCGCCCGGCGGCTGACGCTGCAGCGCGATCTGCGGCGGGCCATCGAGTGCGGCGATCTCCACGTCCGCTACCAGCCGAGGGTCGCGGCGAACGGCGCGACGAGCCTGGGGCTCGAGGCCCTGGTTCGCTGGCAGCATCCGATCGAGGGCTTGCTGGAGCCGACGGACTTCCTGCCGATCGCCGAGCAGACCGGGCTCGTCATGCCGCTCACGCTGAACGTGCTCAACCAGTGCCTCGAGGCCCAGCGCACTTGGCGACACATCGGCATCGATCTGCCCATCGCCGTCACGATCTCGGCCAAGTGGCTGAAGGACGTGGAATTTTCCAAGATCCTCGGGCTCCTTCTGCACAGCTGGCAGGGCCGCGCCGATCGGCTGATGATCGAGGTCCCGGAATCGGCCGTCATGCTCGATCCGGAGGGGGCCATTCGCACGCTCGAGGAGGTCGCGAGGCTCGGTGTCACCATCGCCCTCGACAATTTCGGCACGGGTTATTCATCCCTGCCGCTCCTGCAGCGCCTGCCGATCAAGGCGCTCAAGATCGATCGGACGTTCGTTGGCGAGCTTTTCGAGCAGCAGAGCGCTTCGGTGATCATCCGCTCGATCGTCAAGATGGCGCACGGGCTCGGGCTGAAGGTCATCGCCCTCGGGGTGGAGAGCGAGCGCGCCGCCAATCACCTGGCCGCGATCGGCTGCGACGAGCTGCAGGGCTCGTTCGTCGGGCGACCGGTGCTTACCGAGGGCGTGGCCGAATGGCTGGCCCATCGCGAGGCGTGCCGCGCGACCCGGGCCTGAGGCCGGGTGCTCGAAGGGCCAGGCGGGGCTCCGGTCAACGCGGCCCCTTTGCCGTCCGGTCGCGAGTTATCCGGCCGGCAGCATCGGTCCTCTCGACCGATCCGGCCTCGCGGGCGCGCGTTGCCCTGGTCGGGCCGGCTGTGTAGAAGCAGCGGGGCCGGGCGCCTCGGGCAGGCGCCCGAATAAGGGCCGTTCGGGAGCCTCGGGACCGGATATGCAGAAGCTCGCCCGTTTCGTGCGGGCCGTGGATCGACTGAACGATGCCATCGGCCGTGCCGCCTCCTGGCTGACCCTGGCGATGGTGCTCGTCACGTTCCTCGTCGTCGTCGCCCGCTACGGCTTTGCCTGGGGCCGGGTGTGGATCCAGGAGACCTATGTCTGGATGCACGGCTGCGTGTTCATGCTGGCCGCCGGCTACACGCTGCTGCACGACGGTCACGTCAGGGTCGACGTCTTCTATCGACCCGCCAGCCATCGCTTCAAGGCCTGGGTCGATCTGTTCGGCTCGCTCTTCCTGCTCCTGCCGGTGATCTCGGTCGTGCTCTGGGTGTCGGTGGGCTATGTCGAGGCCTCGTGGTTGCGCCTCGAGTCGAGCCGCGAGGCCGGCGGCCTGCCGGGCCTCTTTCTCTACAAGACCGTGATCCCCGTCTTCTGCGTCCTCATCGGCTTGCAGGGGCTGTCGCTCGCCGGCCGCAGCCTGCTCGTCCTCGCCGGTCATCCCGAGTTCGCTCCGGAGGAGCGGGCCCTGGCGGAAGTCAGCGTTTGAGCTCGGCCTTCCTCGGCGAGGTGATGAGCCTCGTCATGTTCGCCGCGACCTGCCTCGTGCTGATGCTCGGCTTTCCCGTGGCCTTCTCGCTCGCCGGAACGTCCTTGGCCTTCGCCGTCATGGGCTGGTGGCTCGGCATCTTCGACCTCAGGCTGCTCGGCGGCCTCGCGTCCCGCTATTTCGGCGTGATGGTCAACGAGGTGCTGGTCGCCGTGCCGCTCTTCGTCTTCATGGGGGTCATGCTGGAAAGGGCGCGGATCGCCGACCAGCTCCTCCAGACCATGGGGATGCTGTTCGCCCGCGTGCGCGGCGGCCTCTCGGTTTCGGTTACCATCGTCGGCGCCCTGCTCGCGGCATCGACCGGCATCGTCGGCGCCACGGTCGTCACCATGGGGCTGATGAGCCTGCCGACCATGCTCAAGGCCGGCTACGACCCGAAGCTGGCCTGCGGCACGATCTGCGCCGCCGGGACGCTCGGGCAGATCATTCCGCCCTCCATCGCCCTCGTCATCCTCGGCGACATCATGCAGGGGGTGAATTCGCAGGCGCAGCTGGCGCTCGGCAACTTCGCTCCGGCCCCGGTCTCGGTGGTCGACCTCTTCGCCGGCGCCATGCTGCCGGGCCTGATGCTGGTCGGCCTCTACATCGCCTGGCAGATCTTCGTCGCGACCCGCAACCCGGAGCGGGCACCGCCAATGGTCGTCGATGTGGATCAGAGCCTGGGTCGGGAGGTGCTCACCGCCCTCCTGCCGCCCGCGGCGCTGATCATAGCCGTGCTCGGCTCGATCCTGGCGGGCATCGCCACGCCCACCGAGTCCGCCTCCGTGGGGGCGGTCGGCGCCATGATCCTGGCCCTGATGCGCGGCCAGCTCGATCTCGCCATCCTGCGCGACGTCATGCGGGCGACGACCCGCATCTCCTCCATGGTCTTCGTCATTCTGCTCGGCGCCTCCGTGTTCTCGCTGGTCTTTCGCGGGCTCGGCGGCGAGCAGATCGTCAAGGATGTGCTCTCGGAAATGCCGGGCGGCGCGTTCGGCGCCATGTTCGTGGTCATGGCGCTGATGTTCTTTCTCGGCTTCTTCCTCGATTTCATCGAGATCGTGTTCGTGGTCGTGCCGATCGTCGGTCCCGTCCTTTTGATGATGGGGCTCGACCCGATCTGGCTCGGCGTGATGATCGCGATGAACCTCCAGACGAGCTTCCTGACGCCGCCCTTTGGATTTGCGCTCTTTTATCTGCGTGGCGTGGCGCCACCCGAGATCACGACCATGCACATCTATCGGGGCATCGTGCCCTTCGTGATCATCCAGCTGATCGGCCTTGCCCTGCTCGCCGCCTTCCCGGCGATGGCGACCTGGCTGCCCTCGGTCATCTTCAGGTGAGCCCTCGCTCGACGGACCTGCCCTTCTGGCGGACGAAGACCCTGGACGCGCTGACGGCGGAGGAGTGGGAAGCGCTCTGCGACGGCTGCGGCAAATGCTGCCTCGTCAAGCTCGAGGACGCCGATGCGCCGGACACGGTGTATTTCACCGATGTCGCGTGCCGGCTGCTGGACCTCGGGACCTGCCGGTGCACCGACTACGCGAGCCGCACCCGCCGCGTGCCCGGCTGCCGCCGGCTCGGGCCGGACCGGCTCGAGCTTCTGGCGCTGATGCCGCCGAGCTGCGCCTATCGCCGCCTCGCCGAGGGGCGTGGGCTGCCGGACTGGCACCATCTCGTCTCGGGCGACCGGACGGCCGTCCACACCGTCGGGCGATCGGTCCTGGGCCGAGTCGTGAGCGAGGTCGGGATGGCGGAGGACGCGCTCGAGGACCGGATCGTCGAATGGCCGCACCGGGAATCCTGATCCCGATGCGGCACGGCTTCAACCGCCGGAGGGCTTCGCGAACTCGTAGGGCAGCAGGCGTGCCGCCATGACGGCCTGCTCGGCAACGCCGGCATAGGTCACGGCCGGGGCGCGGAACTTCAGAATGTTGTCCAGCACCTCGCGCGACAGGGGGTCCTTGGAGGCGTCGTCATTCATCACCTGGCCGGCGAGCTGGCCGAGGCCGATCAGGATCTCGTCGCTGAAGGCCCGCAGCTCGACGCCGTGCTGGTTGACCAGCACCTCGAGCGATTCCTTGTTGCGTGCCGCGAACTCGGAAAGGACGGCGAGGTTCACGGCGCGGTTCGCCACCTCGACGATGGCCTTCAGGTCATCCGAGAGGCTGTCCCAGGCCGCCAGGTTGACGAAGCAGTCGAGCACCGCCCCCGGCTCCTGCCAGCCCGGGTAGTAGTAGTACTTGGCGGATTGGTAGAGCCCGAAGGCCAGGTCGTTGTAGGGGCCGACCCATTCGATGGCGTCGATGGCGCCGGACTGCAGCGCCGCCGCAATCTCGCCGCCCGGCAGGTTGACGACGTTGCCACCGGCGGCCGCCACCACCTTGCCGCCGAGGCCGGGGGTCCGCATCTTCAGGCCCTGGTAGTCGGCGAGGCTGTTCATCTCCTTGTTGAACCAGCCGCCCATCTGGGTCCCGGTATTGCCGGACGGAAAGAACTTCGTGCCCATCTCGGCATAGATCTTGTCGGCGAGCTTCTGCCCGTCGCCGAAGTAGAACCAGGCATTCTGCTCCTGCGCGGTCAAGCCGAACGGGATGGCCGAAACATACGCCACCGCGTTGACCTTGCCCTGCCAGTAATAGGGGGCGCCGTGGCCCATCTCCGCCGTTCCGCTGCCGACCGCGTCCATCGCCTCGAAGGCCGGGACGATCTCGCCGGCGCTGAACACCTGGACCGTCAACCGGCCGTCGGACATCCTGCCGATCAGCTCGGCGAGCAGGTTGGCGCCCGTGCCGAGCCCGGGGAAGTTGGCGGGCCAGGCGGTGACCATCCGCCACTGCTTGAGGCCCTGCGACAGCGCCGGCTTCGGGAAGGCCGAGGCCGCCGCCACGCCCGTTGCCAGGCCGCCGACTCCGAGTGACTTGACTATCTTGCGGCGATTCAAAGAGTTGCTCCCTTGTCCGAATGGATCAGCGGCAAAGACCGACCACGGAATTCATGACGCTGCATAGCGGCTGGACCCACCGTTGACAATTGGCAGGTTTGCTCAGCCCGGCATGGCATCCGTGGCCGGCAGCTCCTGCCAGCCGCTCGAGGTCAGCTGCTCGATGGGCTCGAACTGGGTCTTGTAGCGCATCTTGCGCGTCCCCTCGATCCAGTAGCCGAGATAGAAGAACGGCAGCCCCAATCTTGCCGTCTCGGCGATGTGCCAGAGGATCGTGAACGTGCCGAGGCTGCGGGCGGCCAGATCGGGATCGAAGAACGTGTAGACGCCCGAGAGACCGGAAAGCAGACGGTCGGTGAGGGCGACGGCGACGAGCGCGCCGGAGCGGCGGAACTCGACGATGAAGGTGTCGACGGTCGCCCGCTCGACCAGCTCCGCATACTCGTCCCTGCTCATCCGCGCCATGCCGCCATCGTCGTGGCGGGCCTCGAGGTAGCGCTTGAAGAGAGCGTATTGCTCGTCCGTGCCGATGGCCGGCGAGCAGGCCACGGCAAGGTCGCCGTTCCTGCTCAGGACCTTGCGGAACCGGCGGCTCGGGCTGAAGCGATCGACCACCACCCGTACCGGAATGCAGGCGTGGCAGCCCGGGCAGGCCGGCCGGTAGAGGAAGCCATGGCTCCGCCTGAACCCGGCCTGGTTCAGGTGGTCGAACAGGCCGGGCTCGTCGTTGATCGAGAACGGCGTTACGATGCGCTGCTCGACGCGGCCCGGAAGATAGGGGCAGGGCCCCGGCTGGGTGGCGTAGAAGGAGCGGGAGATGACTTTCGTGTTGACCTTCATGGCAGGATCGGTGGCTTGCGCCGATTTGCAGCCGGTCGGCGATCGACCGGCGTTCTGGCGCCAAGCCTGTCAAAGGTCGGCGGCCTGAGCAAGCACGGTTTGCGGGATTCTGGAAAGATGCCCGAGAGCGCGGCTCCCACTGCCTCCGGCCGACCTCGACCGCGAGGCCCGGGGCCGCCTCCTCGGGGAGCGACGTTAAGGGTTCATTCATCGCCAGCGTTGTAGCCATGTCCGGAGGAAACGGTGGTTGACCGCAACGATCGACACGTATAGGAACATAGTCTTATACAAGGCGATGCATGAGGAGTGATGGATGTCGTCGGATCGGAACGTGGTGATTCGCCTCGCGGGCTGGGCCAGGAAGCTCGTGCTGCGGGAGACCGGCGAGCCCGTCGAGCTCGTTCACATCGAGGAGCTGGACGAGCGCCGCAGGGTTTTTGTCGAGCTGCCGAGCGGTCTTCGCACCTATGTTCCGGAGGCCGCCCTGACCAATCGGATGGCCCGCTTGAGCGAGGGAGCCCTGATGCTGGCCGGCGTGGCGATCGCCGGCGCCATCCTGGGCTACACCTTCAACCTGCCGGATGCCCGCATGGCCCTGAGCGGGAGTGGTCAAGCCGAAGCCATCGCGCCGTTGAAGGGCTAGGCGCGGCGAGGGCTGCTGGAACGAGCCTTCTTCTAGCGCCGGGCCCGGGCGAGACGCAGGCGGTCCGCCGATTCCTCGACCTCGACGGCGGGCTCGAGGCCGGCGACGCCGAGCACCGCTTCGGCGGACGATCCGACGATCTCGAAGCTGACCTCGGGCAAGCGCAAATGCTGAAGCTCGACCTCCGCGCTGGTCCACCTGCCCGCCTCGACGACGGCGCCCGTGGGCAGATCGACCTCGGCCAGCCGCGAGGAGGTGCCGGCGGGATCGACGCGGACATGGACCTCGTGCCCGGCGGCGAGGATGTCGGCGTGGAACGCGCCGTCGCCGGCGCGGTGCAGGATGACCGGCCAGCCGGCGCCGCGGCCGCTCGCGCGGGGGCCGAAGACGGCGGCGGGGAGAAAGTCGCCGAGCCAGCTCGTGGCGCCGTTGCCACCATGCGCCGGCTCGATCTGCGCCACCCGAGACGTCTTTGCGCCTTCCTCGGCCATCCGGCCCGTCGCCGAAAAGGGGCTGCCGGCGTTCGCGAGCCAGGCTGTCGCCATGCCGAGGGCCAGAGCCATTGGCAGGAGGAGCCAGACCAGGCGGCTGCCGGGCGCGGCACGAAAGTCGACCCCGGCGCGGGTCTCGCCGATGGGATCCTGCAGATTGACGAGGAATCGCTCCACGGGCCGATGCATAGCCGAATTCCTTACCACGCCATTAACGTGGCGCATCTGACCCGAAAGCTCTTAACGAATCCTTAGGTTTCCCGGTTAATCGGATCCTAGGGATGCATCGGGTGCGGCACGAGCCGCGTTTCCTCCTGGCGATCAGGGGCGCTCGCCCCTGGCGAGGCGCTGTTCGATCGCCTCGATGCAAGGCAGGAGATCGGCGACGCTGTCGATGACGTAGTGCGCCCCGGCCTTGGCAAGACGCTCCTCGGCCCGATTTCGCCTCGCTTCCTGCTCCTCCGGCCGCAATGCTTGCCAGTCCGCCTCCGAGAGGCCGACCTCGTTGCCGCTGATGGCGAGGCCGACGGTCCACATCGCGGCGGCCAAGCCCTCCTCGATGCCCGGGATCGTGTCGTCCACCTTGATGCAGGCGGCGACATCCTCGAGGGCAAGCTCGGCGGCATTCCTCAGGCACATGGCCGGATAGGGGCGGGCGCGGGGCACGTCCGAGGCCGCGACGGCGCTCTGCCAGGCGAACCCCTGCCGCTTCGCCTCGGCGAGGCAGACCTCCAGCATGTCCCGGGAGTAGCCGCTGTTGATGCCGATCTTGATGCCGCGCGACGCGAGCGCCCGGCCCATCTCGAGCGCTCCCGGCACCAGCTCGGCAAAGGCGGGCAGGCTCTCGATCTGCAGCGGTATGAAGGCGTCGTAGAGGTCATCGACGTCGACCTGGCTCCAGGCACGGCCGTGCGCCGCCTCGAATCGCTCGGCGATTGCCGGCAGCTCGAGCAGCATCTCGATGTGGCGGCGCTTCTCGGCGCCCATGGGACCCCGGGCCTCCGCCAGGGTGATCGCCACCTGATGGCGCCTGAAGACCTCGACGAACACCCCGGCCGGCGCCCGCGAGCCGAAGTCCATCAAGGTGCCGGCCATGTCGAAGATGACGGCCCGGATCGGACCGACATAGCGCCGCTGCCAGCGATAGGCATGCATCGTGCTTTCCCTTCTCCTGTCCGAACCGATCCGGCTCAGGGCCGGCCACTTGCGACGCCGAGCTCCCCGAGCGTCGCCTCGATCGCCGCCAGGGCCTCGCGCATGTCGTTGCCGTCGAGGGCGCCGATGCAGCCGATGCGAAAGCTCGGCGCCACCGTGAGCTTGCCCGGGTAGATGACGAAGCCCTTGGCGGCGAGCCGATCGTAGAACCTGGTGAAATCGAAGGCGGGGTCGCGCGGCATGCGGAAGGTGACGATGATCGGCGCCTGCAGCTCCGAAGGCAAAAGAGGCTCGAAGCCGAGCCGCCGCATGCCATCGACCAGGATGCGGCAGTTCTCCCTGTAGCGGCGGCCGCGGCCTTCGATGCCGCCCTCCGCGGCGTGCTCCGCGAGCGCTTCATGGAAGGCGGCGAGCACATGGGTGGGCGGCGTGAATCGCCATTGGCCATTGCCGCTCATCGCCCGGTGTTGGGCCGCGAGATCGAGGGCGAGCGAGTGGCAATTGCCTTCCGCCCTTGCCAGGGCGTCCGGGCGGACCAGCACGAAGCCGACGCCTGGAACGCCTTCGAGGCACTTGTTGGCGGAGGCCGCCACCGCCGCGAAGGGCGTCCTTCTCGCATCGAGCGGCAGCGCGCCAAAGGCGCTCATCGCATCGAGCAGCAGGGCGCGCCCCTGTCGGGCGGTGATGGCGGCGATCTCGTCGACCGGATTGAGGATGCCGGATGTCGTCTCGCAGTAGACCGCGGCGACATGGCCGATCAAGGGGTCGTCGGCCAGCATCCTCGCCAGCCGGTCCGTGTCGCTGGGCCGGTCCTCGGGATCCTCGATCGCGACCACGGCCCGGCCAATGCGCCTCGCCATCTCGACCATGCGGGTCCCGTAGGCGCCATTGACCATGACCAGGAGCTTGCCGTCGCCGGGAACCAGGGTGCCCAGCATGGCCTCCACGGCGAAGGTGCCGGAGCCCTGCATGGGCACGGCGACGAAGTCCGTGCCGCCCGAAATCAGTGCCACGAGGCGGTCCAGGACCGCGCGGTTGAGCGCGATGAAGTCCGGATTGCGCGAGCCCCAGTCGCGGAGCATGGCCTCCTTGACCCGCTTCGTCGTCGTCAGGGGACCGGGCGTCAGCAGCCGTTGCTCTTGGGGCATCCGTCGAATCCGTTCGGGCTCGAAACGAGCTGGCGGCAAGCGTGCGTGGGCACGGCCCCGGCCAGCCGGTCACTCACGATAGAACGTCGACGGACACCTCGTCACTCGCTAATCCGGACCCGGCCGGGCAGCGGGCTCGGCTGCCTCGACCGGCCGCTCGAAGACCAGGGAGACCCGCAGGCCGGGGCTGTTGTCCATGAGCTCGAGACGGGCCTCGTGGAGCTTGGCGACCGCGCTGACGAGGCTGAGGCCGAGCCCGTTGCCGGGGGTGTGGCGCTCGGGCTCGAGCCGGACGAACCGCTCGAGCGCCTTCTCGCGCAGCTCCGGCGGGATGCCCGGCCCGTCGTCGCTGACCGTGACCCTCGCGATCTTCCGCGCGTGCTCCTTCGTCTGCCCGGCCGCCAGGGTGACGTGGCCGCCCATGGGCGTGTACTTGATGGCGTTGTCGGTCAGGTTGGCCAGGGCCTGGGCGAGCATCTGGCGATTGCCGGCGACCTTGATGCCGGCTGCGCTCTCGAGCGAAAGGCGGATGTCGCGCTCCTCGGCCAGGGGCTCGTAGAGATCGAAGATGTCCTGGACGAGGTCGCCGAGATCGACCAGCTCCCAGGAGGCGCGCTGCTCGCCGGCCTCGGCCCTGGCGATGCTCATGAGCGCGTTGAAGGTGGCGATGAGACCCTCGGCGTCGGCCGCGGTCTCCTCGAGCAGCTGCCGCGCCCGGGCAGGGTCGATGTCCTTCATCAGCGCCACCTCGAGCCGCGAGCGCAGCCGCGTCAGGGGCGTGCGCAGATCGTGGGCGATGTTGTCGGTGACCTCGCGCATGCCGGCGAGGAGACGCTCGATCCGCTCCAGCATGGCATTCAGGTTGGTCGCGAGCTCGTCGAACTCGTCGCCGGAGCCGTCGACCGCGATGCGGCGGCCGAGGTCGCCGGCCATGATCTGGGCCGTCGCCCGGTTGATCGTCTCGATGCGCGTCAGCATCCAGCGGCTCATGACGAAGCCGCCGACGATGCCGAAGACGAGCATCAGGCCGCTGCCCAGGGCAATCGCGTAGAGGAGAAGCGTCTGGAATTGCAGCTTGTCCTCGATATCGCGGGCGACGAGGAGGAAGCCTTCGTCGAGCTCGACCGAGCGCCCGAGAAACCGCCGGGGCCCGGGGCGGCCCGGCATGTCGAGGGAAAAGCGGAAGCGGTTGCTGACCGTCTCCACATCGGTCGGCCAGGCCGGCAGGTTGCCGGCGAGGAGCGAGCCGCGCTTGTCGATCAGGAGGTAGACGCTGTTGAGCTGCTGCTCGGCGGCGGCCCGCTGGGCGATGATGCGGGCGAGCCCGAAGATGCCGAGATCCCGGTACTGCTCCCGAAGCCCGGTCAGCTCGGCCTGAATGGTCTCCTCGGTCTGGCGCTCCATGAAATCGACCGAGGCGATGTAGACGAAGCTGAGCAGCGCCAGCGCCGAGACGCTGAAGATCGCGAAATAGCCGACCGCCAGGCGGAAGGTGGAGGAGTTAAGCGGCCTGGTCGGGAACCCGAAGCGCGTAGCCGGACCCCCGGACGGTCTGGATGAGCGGGGGCTCGAAATCGCGGTCGATCTTCTGGCGGAGTCGGCTGATATGGACATCGATGATGTTCGTTTGCGGGTCGAAACGATAGTCCCACACCTTTTCAAGCAGCATGGTCCGGGTCAGGACCTGCTCGGGATGACGAAGCAGCACTTCGAGCAGCCGGAACTCCCGGGGCTGCAGATCGATCCGCTTGCCGCACCGCTCGACCCGGCGGCCGAGCAGATCCATCGACAGGTCGGAATAGCGCAGGGTCGTGGTCGGCACCCGCTCGCCCGTCGACTGGCCGCGTCGGGTGAGGGCCTCGAGCCGCGCGAGCAGCTCGCTGAAGGCATAGGGCTTCACGAGATAGTCGTCGCCGCCGACCTTCAGCCCCTCGACCCGGTCGTCGACATTGCCGAGCGCGGAGAGCACGAGGACCGGGGTGCGGTTGCCGGACGCCCGGAGCGTGCGAATGACGCCGAGCCCGTCCAGGCCCGGCAGCATGCGATCGATCACCAGCACATCGAAGGTCTGGCTCGCGGCCAGCATCAAGCCGTCGCGGCCGTCATGCGCGACGCTCGCGACATGGCCGCTTTCCTCGAGTCCCCGAGCCATGTACGAGGCTGCGGCGACATCGTCTTCGATAACCAGAACCTTCATGCCCGTCATATGGCCTCGATTTGCAGTGACCGCCAGCGATTCCAAAGCGAAATGGCTTCCCTTCCCCGGAACATGGGAAGGGTTCTTGGCGGCCGGGTGGCCGCGTCATGAAATCGCCTTCACATCGAATCCTCCAGGGGTGATCGGATGCTGACGGTCGCCATTCCCACGCGAAGCCTGACAAGGGCGGCGGTGCCATGCGCCGCCAGGGCCGCTGCCGGGGCCGGCGCGGATCTCCTGCTGCTGCCCTCGCTCCCCGGAGAGGGGCGCCAGCCCTGCGATGGTCCCCTCGCGGAGCATATCGGCCACTGCGCGGGGAGCGAGGGCATCGCCATTCTGTTCACCTATGCCGAGGCCTGCAGCGGCAACACGCATCTGGCGCTGCAGCTGGTCCAGGCGGATGGCCGGGCGACCGCCAATTGTCGCGCCGCCCATCTTCCCGAAGCCGCCCTCGAGAATGGCTTGAGTCCCGGCAACTGGCTGACCATGGCGCTCTTCAAAGGGCTGCGGATGGGGCTGATGGCGGGCCTCGATCCCATCGTCCCGGAGGTGGGGAGGGCCCTGAGCTCGCTCGGCGCCGAGGTTCTCATCGGCGCCATGACGCCCTCGCCGGCCCATCCCGGGCTGGATGCCCGGGCCCTCGCCAGCGTCAGGGCCCTGGAGAACGGCGTGCCGGTTCTTCTCGTCGGCGAGGACGGCATGCGCGCCGCCGCGACGGCCGATGGGTGCCCGGCCGATCCGATCCGGGCTGGCGACCTGGACATTTTCCAGGTTGCGGCCGGCGACGGCCATGGGGCGGTCAGCCGCCGTCCCGAGCTCTATCGCCAGCTCCAGATGGCGATGGAGCCGGCCCTCGGGTAAGCCGTGGCGAGCGGCGATCGGTCGCAAAGAGTCGCTTGCCCCGCTATAATGCCGGCGGCTCGGCGTCATCGTCATGATTGACGCCGGGTGCGGCGTCGGGCAACGCTGAAGGTGTGGCGCTGCCTCGCACGCCCAAGCCCGCACGCCCAGGAAAGCCACCACAGCCGGAGCAGGCCAAGATGCGGACGATTCTGGCTCATCTCGAGATCAGCCCGGTGCTCGATTCGGTGCTCGCGAGCACCCTGATCGTCGCCCGGCGCTACGCCGCCTATATCGAAGGCTTCCACATGCGCCCGGGCCAGCCCGACGTGATCGCGGCCGGCGCCGACGGGTTCGTCGCGGCCGCACCCGATCTCGTCGCCGGCTTCGAGCGCGAGGCCAGGGAACGGTCGGAGCGCGCCACCGAGCGCTTCCAGGCGTTCATGACCGAAAACGGGCTGAAGCGTGCGAGCGAGGTCGAGACCGCCGGTCTGGCGGCCGACTGGCGGGTCGAGACGGCGAGCGGGCCGACGGCGCTCGGCAATCGGGGCCGGATCTTCGATCTGATCGTCGTGGGGCGACCCCTGGCCGATCAGGTGACACCGAGCATCGCAGCGCTCGAGGCGGCGCTCTTCGACAGCGGCCGGCTGCTGCTGGTGGCGCCACCCGTCCCGCCGACCGCCTTCGGCAAGCATGTCGTCATCGCCTGGAACGGCAGCACGGAGACCGCCCGGACCATCGGGCTGGGCCACCAGTTCCTGGTCGATGCCGAACGGGTCACCGTCCTCACGGTTGAGAAGGGCTCGGTCCCGGGGCCGAGCGGCGCCGAGCTCGCCCGCAATCTGCAGCGCCGAGGCATTGCGGTGGAGTTCCGCGATGTGCAGCTTGGCGACCGGGTGGTCGGCAAGGCCATCCTCGACGAGGCCGCCGCCGTCGGCGGCGATCTCCTGATCAAGGGCGCCTATACGCAGAGCCGGCTGCGACAGATGATCTTCGGCGGGGCGACCAGCCATATCCTCGCCGAGGCGACCTTGCCAGTGTTGATGGCCAACTGAGCGGCCGCGGATCGAGCCGCCGCTCGTCCCGCCCATGGTCGCGCTCTCCCTGCTGCTCCACGACCTCGCCGCCACGCTCTGGGTCGGCGGCATGTTCTTTGCCTATGTCGTTCTTCGACCGAGCCTGGCCGCCACACCCGCCGCCGAGCGGCTGGCGCTGTGGCAGCGGGTCTTCAGCCGGTTCTTTCCCTGGGTCTTCGCCGCGATCGCCGTCCTGCTGGCGACCGGCTACGGGTTGCTGGTCCTCGTCCACGGCGGGTTCGGCGGGGCCGGCGCGCACATCCACATCATGCAGCTGACCGGCTGGCTGATGTTTCTCCTCTTCTTTCATCTCTACTTCGTTCCGTGGAGGCGTTACCGGCGCGCTTTGGCCCAGGGCGATCCCGGGGATGGTGCCCGGTGGCTCGGCCAGATGCGGCTGATCATCCAGGTCAACCTCGTGCTCGGGCTGGTCACCGTGGCGGTGGGGGCCAGCGGCCGTGCCTGGTGATGCTTTCGGCCCGGAGCCCTTCAATTGAAGCGTTCGACATAAAGCGTTAACAAGCTGCCGAGTAGAATGAGCCGGTCGGTTCTCACGGCCGCCGCCAGGGGAAATGCCCATGTCAGCACTTGTCCGGCTACGTGCGATCGCCCTTTCGTGCGCGGTGATGCTGCTGCTCGCCGCGCTGACCCCGTCCGGGCTCCTGGCGCAGGAGACGGCGGCCACCGGCGATGCGCCGGCGAGCGTCTCGGCCACCGAGCTGCAGGCGGCCATCGATGCCATCCGGCGGCAGGTGGCCGAGCAGAAGGCCGAGCGCGAAGGCGCGGGCGGTGGCGAGCTGGCGGAGGAATTGAAGTCCGCCCGGGACGCCATCGCCGAGCTGACCCGGAGCGCCAGCCGCCTGCGTGGCGAGCGGGAAGCCCTGATCGCGGAGCTCGATGCGCAACGCGACGCGGCGCGCAAGCTCAGCCTGAGCGTCACCCAGGCCGAGCAGCGCGAGGTCGAGGCGAAGAACGCGCTGGCCGAGGCCCTGGAGAAGGAGAAGGCGGCAGGCGCGGAGATCGAGGCGAGCCAGGCGGCGGCCGAGGAGCGCGCGCGCCTTGATGCCGATCGTCTGGCCGCCATGGATGCCGAGCTGGCGACGGCTCGCGAGGCCCGGGCTGGCGCGGAGGACGACCTGAAGGCGGCAAGAGCCGCCCTGGAGCAGCAGGACGCCGAGCACCGGACGAGGATGTCCGGCCTCGAGGCGCAGCTCGCCGCCGCCGGCCAGGCGACGCAGGAGCTCCGCTCGAAGCTCGACCAGAATGCCCGCAAGCTGGACGAGACGACGCGCGCCCGGGATGCCGCCGAAGGGCGGGCGGTCGCTGCCGAACGCTCGCTCGCCGAGACCAGCGAAGCGATGCAGGCGCTCCAGCTCGAGCTTGCGGCCCTGCGCGAGGTGGCGAGCAATTCGGTGAACGAGATCAAGGGGCTGGGTGATCAGCTTCTGGCGTCCTTGAAGGAGAACGACGAGCTCGGCGCCGCCCTGGACCAGGCCCGCGCCAGCCGCACGGCGCTGGAGCAGGAGCTGGCGGCGATGCGCCAGGACATCCAGATCTATGCCTCCGAGCTGTCGGCGATGCGCAACGGCGACAGCGGCGATGGGCCGGTTGCCCTGGTCGCCAGCGACGCGGTGGTCGAGACGATGGACGCGGAGCTGGTCGCCGCGCGCGAGCAGATGCGCGCTCTGAACGAGGAGCTGATCGCCCGCGACAAGCAGCTCGTCGCCCTGGGCGAGGCCGGCGATGCCGACGCGCTGGCGCAGCGCCTCGGCGTGCTCGAGCGGGAGCTGGCGTCGGTGAAGGCGGAGAACACGGCGATGGCGGACGAGCTCACGGTCCTGCGCGGCTCGAATGGCCAGGGCACGCCCGAGCTGCTGGTCGCCTCCGCCGATGCGGGCGAGGCCGCCGACAGCGTCCTCGGGCAGCTCAACGCGGTCGACACCGGCGACGGCTGGTGGATGACCGTGCCCGAAGGGCTGGTCTTCGCGCCCGGGAGCGGGGATCTGGCGCCCGGCTCCGGGCAGGCCCTGGCGCAGATTGCGGCCCTGCTCGGCTATTTCGACGGGGCGCCGGTGCGGATCGTCGGCCACACGGACAGCTACGGCGATGCCGAGGTCAATCGCCACCTGTCGCTGCTGCGTGCCGATTCGGTCCGCAATGTCCTGGTGGCCGATTTCGCGATCGACCCAGGCCGGGTGGAGACGGAGGGCCTGGGAGAGGACAGGCCGGTGGGCACCAACGAAACCATCGAGGGCCGCCGGGCCAACCGCAGGGTCGAGATCTACGTCAAGCGGCTGCCTCTTGACGGCTGATTAACCTAGGTATAAATACCTCATTTGCGTCACCCGCATCATGAGGTGCTTCCATGCTCGTGGATCATCCGGCTCGCGCCCACGATACCCGGCTGCCGTTCCACGAGGTGATCGAGCTCGTTCATGCCGAAGCCGGGCTCGAGGAGGTCGCCGCCCGACAGCCGGAACGGCTGCGCTGGGCCGAGGAGCTGCTTCGCCTGCCCGAGGTCTGGCGGCTGACACGGGGGCAGGGCGTCCGGGTGGCGATCCTCGACACCGGGATCGACCTGGATCACCCCGATCTCCTGGACGCCGTCGAGCAGTCCTGCGACTTCACCGGGGAAGGCATCGAGGACCGGAACGGTCACGGCACGCATTGCGCCGGCATCATCGCCGCTAGAGCCAACGAGGTCGGCTTCGTCGGCACGGCGCCGATGTGCTCGCTCCTCGTCGGCAAGGTGCTCGACGGCGGCGGCGGCGGCTCGATCGATGCCGTGATCGCGGCGGTCGACTGGGCCGTGGGCGAGGGCGCCGACATCCTCTCGATGTCGCTCGGCTCGGCCGCCGGCAGCCCCGGGCTCTACCGGGCGGTCCACGATGCGCTCGCCAAGGGGGTCATCGTCGTCTGCGCCGCCGGCAACGCGGGCGAGCTCTTCACCAACAATATCGGCTTTCCGGGCCGCTACGGCAGCGTGATCACCGTGGCGGCCCACGACCGCTTCGGCCAGCCGAGCGGCTTCTCGTCACGTGGCGCCTCGATCGATTTCATGGCGCCCGGCAGCGACATCTGGTCGACCTACCGGCAGGGCGGCTACGCCAAGCTGAGCGGCACCTCGATGGCGACTCCCTTCGTCGCGGGCCTCGCCGCCCTGGTGCTGGCGAAGCATCGGGCAGGGGGCGGCCATGCGACGCCGATCCGCAACTGCGAGGACATGCGCGAGCATCTGGTGCGCATGGCCGCCCACCCCGGCCATCACGACAGCGCGCGGGGTCACGGACCGCTGCTGCCTTTCGCGTATTTCTCCCGGTAGCGCTCGTCGAGCTGCTGGAACAGCTTGTCGAACGCCGCCGCCGCCGCCGGCGGGTGCGGGACGGATCGGGCATCTGCCAGGTTGTCGGGCCGATCGTCGCCCACCACGATCAGCCCGACGAGGCCGAGCCGGTAGTTTGCCGCGCATTTGTGGCCGTACACGCCGGGCGCGGTGAAGGTCACGACCAGATCGCTGCCGATCTGGCCCCACCAAGGCTCGGCCGTGTCGGGCAGCATGCCGGGTATCGACCGGCTGCCGTGCGCGCTTCCGGCACTCTTGAAGAGCACCGAGCTACCCGGCTCGATGAACAGGATCTCCGGCTCGAAACGCGGTCGGCCACTGCCCGGATCCGTGACGACCTCGATCGTCGCCGGCTCGGCGGCCCTCAGGGGCCGATCGCACCAGAGCGAGGCGAGGACGATCATCGCCATCGCCAGAGCCGCATGCCGCACCACATGACCTCTCGTATGGGAATCGTGGCCGATTATGGGCTCGGCCACGGTCCGATCACCAGACGATGCCGATCACAGATGCGTGCGGGGCGGCAAGGCTCAGAGACGGCCCATCAGGGCCGCCGTGTCCACCATCCGGTTGGAGAAGCCCCATTCGTTGTCGTACCAGCTCGCCACCCGAACGAGGGTGCCGTCGACGACCTTGGTCGACAGGAGGTCGACGGTCGAGCTGGCCGGCTGGTGGTTGTAGTCGATCGAGACGAGCGGCTCGTCGCTGACCTCCAGGATACCCTTCAGCGCACCGTTGGCCGCTTCCTTGAAGGCGCCATTGATCTCGTCGACCGAGGTGGACCGGCCGGCATCGAAGGTGAGATCGACGAGACTGACGTTCTGCGTCGGCACGCGGATGGCCACGCCATCGAGCTTGCCCTTGAGCTCCGGCAGGACGAGGGCGACGGCCTTGGCGGCACCGGTCGAGGTCGGGATCATCGACGCGGTGGCGGCCCGGGCCCGGCGCAGGTCCTTGTGGAACACGTCGAGCAGGCTCTGATCGTTGGTGAAGGCGTGGATCGTGGTCATGTGGCCGCGGACGATGCCGACGGTCCGGTGCAGGATCATGGCGACCGGCGCCAGGCAGTTGGTCGTGCAGGAGGCATTGGAGACGATGGTGTGCTCGGCCTTCAGCTTGTCATGGTTGACGCCATAGACGACGGTGATGTCCTCGCCCGTGCCCGGCGCCGAGATGAGCACCTTCCTCGCGCCCGCATCGATATGGCCCTGGGCCTTCTCGCGCGAGGTGAAGATGCCGGTGCATTCGAGCACGATGTCGCAGCCGACGTCGCCCCACGGCAGCTTGCCGATGTCCCGCTCGGCGAAAACCTTGATCGGCCCGGTGCCGACTTCGAGCACGTCACCCTCCAGGGTCACCTTGCCCGGATAGCGGCCATGGACGCTGTCGTAGCGCAGGAGATGGGCGTTGGTGGCAGGGGGGGCGAGGTCGTTGATCGCCACGACCTGCACGTCGGAACGACCGCTCTCGCCGATCGCGCGCAGGATGTTGCGACCGATTCGCCCGAAACCGTTGATCGCGACGCGGACAGTCATGATCCGTTCTCCTCTGGGTGTGCGGGCCGCTCAGACGAGAGCGCGAACGCGCTCCGCGACAGCGGCCGCCGTGATGCCGAAATGCTCATATAGGGCTTCGAAGGGGGCGCTGGCACCGAAGCTCGTCATGCCGACGACGTGCGCCTCGCTTTCCACGTAGCGCGTCCAGCCGAAAGGTGACGCGGCCTCGACCGCGACGCGCGGCGCCAGGCCGAGCACGCTGGCGCGGTACCCGGCACCCTGCTGCTCGAAGAGCTCCATGCACGGCATCGAGACGACGGCGGTGGGCAGGCCCGAGGCATCCAGCTCGGCCTTGGCGTCCATGGCGATGCACACCTCCGAGCCCGTGGCGATGATCGTGGCGGCCCGGCTTCCCTCGGCCTCCGCCATCACGTAGGCGCCGCGCGCCGAGAGGTTCTCCGCTTCGTCCCTGGCCCGAAGCGTCGGCAGGTTCTGCCGCGTCAACGCCAGCACCGAGGGGCCGGTCCCGTGCTCGAGCGCCGCGTGCCAGCACTCCAGCGTCTCGATGGCGTCGGCAGGGCGAAAGACCAGGAGATTGGGGATGGCCCGCAGGGAGGCGAGCTGCTCGATCGGCTGATGGGTCGGGCCATCCTCGCCGAGGCCAATGGAATCGTGGGTCGCGACGATGACCACCCGCTGCCGCATCAGCGCGGCGAGCCGGATCGCCGGCCGGGCATAGTCGGTGAAGATGAGGAACGTCCCGCCGTAGGGGATGACGCCCCGATGGAGCGCCATGCCGTTCATGGCGGCGACCATGCCGTGCTCGCGGATCCCGTAATGGATGTGGCGGCCCCGGAAGGTGGCGGGGTCGAGCGGCGGGGTGCTCTTGGTGTCGGTGTTGTTCGAGCCGGTGAGATCGGCCGAGCCGCCGACGAGCTCCGGCACGAGCTCGGTCAGCAGGGTCAGGGCGTTCTGGCTCGCCTTGCGCGAGGCGATGTCCGGCCGCTCGGCGAAGAGCCGGCTCTTCATCCTGTTGACGGCTTCCCCGAGGCCGGCCGGCAGATGGCCCTCTAGGGTGCGCAGGAAGAGCTCCCGGTCATCCTTCCCCGCCGCCTGCAGGCGTGCCTCCCAGCCGGTGCGCAGGCTCTCGCTCCGGCGGCCGGCCTCGAGCCACGCTTCGCGGATCGGCTCGGGCACGACGAAGGGCGGGTGATCCCAGCCGAGGGCCTTGCGCGCGCCCTCGATCTCGGCGGCGCCCAGCGGCGAGCCGTGGCTCGAGGACTTGCCGGCCTTGGTCGGTGCCCCGAAGCCAATGGTCGTGCGGCAGGCGATCAGGCTCGGCCGTGGGTCGCTCTTGGCCTCGTCGAGCGCTGCGTCGATCGCGGCCGGATCGTGGCCGTCGACCGCCATCGTGTGCCAGCGATAGGCGGCGAACCGTGCCCGATGGTCGTCGGAGCACGACAGGGACGTCGGGCCGTCGATCGAGATGCCGTTGTCGTCGAACAGCACGATCAGCTTGCCGAGACCGAGATGGCCGGCGAAGGAGGCCGCCTCGTGGCTGATCCCCTCCATCAGGTCGCCGTCGCTGACGATCACGTAAGTGCGATGATCGACGAGAGCATCGCCGTGGCGCACCGCCAGGAGACGTTCCGCCATCGCCATGCCGACGGCGGTGGCGAGCCCCTGGCCGAGCGGGCCGGTCGTCGTCTCGATGCCGTCGGCATGGCCGTATTCGGGATGGCCCGCGGTCTTCGAGCCGAGCTGGCGAAAGCGCTCGAGCTGGTCGAGCGTCAGATCCGCGTAACCCGTGAGGTGCAGGAGCGCGTAGAGCAGCATCGATCCGTGGCCGGCCGAAAGCACGAACCGGTCGCGGTCCGGCCACTCGGGATGGGCCGCCGAGAAACGCAGATGCCGGGTGAAGAGGACGGTTGCCACGTCCGCCATGCCCATGGGCATGCCCGGATGGCCCGACTTGGCCCGCTCGACGGCATCCATGGCGAGGGCCCGGATGGCGTTGGCGAGATTCGCGTGGGTAGGAGTCCGGTCGGTCATCGTCCCTCAACTCGCTGCACGAAAGCCGGTGCGCATGCCCCTGATCTCGTCCGGGAAGGACGCCTGGACGGCTGCCGACGCGGCGGACACTGGCCGAAACGCCGCAAAAATCAACGTCGATTTTGCTGCCGGGCGGCCGGCATGGCCATCCGGTCCGGTTGACGGGCGCGGGTGGCTATGTCATCGAACGGCAACCATTCAGTGTCAACCGCGTGAACCCGGCGTCATGTCCTCCATCGATCAGGCACAAGCCCGTCTCGAGGCTGCGCTCGCCCGTCTCGAGCGGGCGATCGAGTCGCGGCGGGCGCATGCGCCCGAGGCCGATGCCTCGCTGGCCGGCGAGGTCCTGGGCCTGCGCGACGAGTGCTCGGCGCTGCGCGAGCGCCTCGCGCATGCCGAGGCCCGGCATGAACGGCTCAAGGGCTCGATGACCGCCATGGGCGGGCGGCTCGACGCCGCGATCTCCGAGCTCGATTCCATGGTCGAGGGCCGAGGGGTCGAAGGTTGAGGCGGACTTGAACGGCATGACGACGGGGGACGGCGCGTAGCGATGCCAGGGCTCGAGATCCTCATTCACGGCCGCACCTACGGCGTTCAATGCGGCGAGGGCGAGGAGCTTCGCCTCAAGCGCCTCGCCGCCTATGTCGACGCGCGGGTCAGGGAGCAGGCCGCGGCGCACGGGCAGATCGGCGATGCCCGCCTCCTGGTCCTGACCAGCCTGCTCATCGCCGACGAGCTCGACGACGCGCTTTCCGAGATCAAGCGCCTGCAGGGCGGGATGAGCCGTGCGGAGGCCGCCGACGACGGTGCCACGGCCGCCCTGATCGAACGCCTGGCGGATCGCCTGGAGCAGCTTGCGGCGGCGGTCGAGACACCCTAACTACGGGTTGGAGCTACCCGGTGCGTCAGCGTCTTCATCACGCTCTGGGCCTAATGTGTTCCTACGGGAGCTGTGCCTGCCTGGGCCGTGGTCCAGGACATACGGCGCCCACCTGCTCGTCAGGCCCCAGGGACATAAAAGACGTCAACGGCCAGGGTGGCTCCGCTTCGCCCGTTGGGATTCTCGAACACTTGCCGGCCCTGGGCCCGCCTGAGCCTGAATGACCCGCCGTCCCGCCCCGGGCTCGCCGGCGGCCGAGGCCGTGCTCGCCGAGAAGCGCCGTCTGCGCCAGGAGGCGAAGGGGCGGCGGAGCGGGCTTTCCGATGACTTCCGCCGCGAGGCCAGCCGCCGGGCGCTCATCCGTCTGATCGCGTTTCTGCCGCTCGATCCGGCGAGCAGGGTCGGGGCCTACTGGCCGCTCGGTCTCGAGCTCGATTGCCGACCGCTGTTCCCCGCCTTGTCCGCCTTGAGGGTCGAGACGTGCCTGCCCCGAATGCCCGGGCCCAAGGCGGCCTTGGCCTTCCACCGCTACCGGCCGGGCGATGCCCTGCTGGAAGGGCCAATGCGGATCCTCGAGCCCCTGACGGAGGCACCCTCCTGCGATCCCACCATCGTCGTCGTGCCGCTGGTGGCCTTCGACCGGCGGGGCAGCCGGCTCGGCTATGGTGGCGGGTACTACGACCGGACCCTCCTGGCGCTCAGCGACGATGTCGAGGCGATCGGGCTGGCCTTCGCGGCGCAGGAGGTGGCGCTCGTGCCGGAGCTTGCGACCGACAGGCGCCTGCGGGCCATCGTGACGGAATCGGATGTGCACCAATTCAGGTGACCCATAGTGGAACGGGAAGTCGAGCCTTGCGGATTCTTTACGTTGGTGACGTCGTCGGCCGGAGCGGCCGGGCCCTGGTCCAGGCGGAGCTGCCTGGTCTCAGGGAGCGGCTGGGCCTCGACATGGTCGTCGTCAACGCGGAGAACGCGGCCGGCGGCTTCGGGCTGACACCGGCGATCGCCGACGAGCTGCTGGCGGCCGGCGCCGACATCCTCACCCTCGGCAATCATGCCTGGGACCAGCGCGAGCTGATCGGCCACATCGGCAACGAGCCCCGCATCGTCCGCCCCTTGAACATGCAGCCCGGAACGCCGGGGCAGGGCTTGGCGCAGTTTCGCACCTCGCGCGGCCGCAAGGTGGTGGTCCTGCAGGTCCTCGGCCGGCTCTTCATGGGCCTCTATGGCGATCCGTTCCGGCATCTCGAGGAGGCGCTCGCCTCTTGGTTCCTCGGCGGGAACGTCGATGCGATCGTCGTCGACATCCATGCCGAGGCGACCAGCGAGAAGGCGGCGCTCGGCCATTTTCTCGACGGCCGGGTGACGCTCGTCGCCGGCACGC
This sequence comes from uncultured Geminicoccaceae bacterium, assembly GCA_964393275.1. Taxonomy (GTDB): domain Bacteria; phylum Pseudomonadota; class Alphaproteobacteria; order Geminicoccales; family Geminicoccaceae; genus SLRI01. Next base: position 36,190 of record CAYMTA010000025.1, read on the forward strand.
ACACGCACGTCCCCACCTCCGATCACCGAGTCCTGGGGGGCGGCACCGCCTATATCAGCGATGTCGGCATGACCGGCGACTACGACAGCGTGATCGGCATGGACAAGGCGATCTCGCTCCAGCGCTGGCGCTCCAGCGTGCCGGGCCCGCGGCTGCAGCCGGCCGACGGTGCCGCCACGCTTTGCGCCGTCCTCGTCGAGACCGATCCGAAAACCGGTCTCGCCACGGGCATCGAGCCGGTCAGGCTGGGTGGCGTCCTGGCACCGGCCGAGCCGCGGGGTCGCTGAGCGCCGCCGCTTCCAGTCGACCGCTTCGCAGCAGGAGCTCGATCAGCGCCGTGAGGCGCTCGCCCTCGTCGACGATCGCGTCGATGAAGCGGCGGCGCTCGCCCTCGCTCATGTCCGGATGATCGCGCAGCAGCTCGCCGATCGAGAGGATCGAGGTCAGCGGTGTCCGCAGCTCGTGCTCGAGATCGTCGATCGTGGCCAACGGCCGATCGAAAGGGAGTTTGCGACCCATGCCGGTCCTCTCGAGTTTCCGCTCGGGCGAGCGGCCCTGACCCCGAGATAACATCGCCCGACGTGGCGAACAGGCGGCGGTCACCCGCTGCGGCGATTGATCACTCCCGCGAAGGTTGAATACGACGCGATGCTCAATCGCCCAGGACCAGGCCCTCGCGGCGCGGGTCGGCGCCGCCGCGCCACCCCTCGGGCACCCGCTCGATGCCGTGCAGGCCGCTGTTCATGTCGGCGATCTTGACCGTGTGGCCGAGCGCCTCGAGCGGCCCGGCCAGCGCCTCGGCGCCGCTGCCGGCCTCGAGCGTGGTGTCGCCGTTGAGATTGCTGAAATGGCCGAGGTCGATCGCGGCCTGGATGTCCATGCCCCAATCCAGAACGGCGACCAGCGTTTCGGCCACGTAATTGATGATGCGCGCCCCGCCGGGCGAGCCGATGACGAGGCGCAGCTCGTGGTCGGGATCGAAGACGATGGTCGGCGCCATCGAGCTGCGCGGCCGTTTGCCACCCTCGACCCGGTTGGCGATGGGCCGGTCGCCGGCCATCGGGCGGAACGAGAAGTCGGTCATCTCGTTGTTGAGGAGGAAGCCGCCGACCATCAGGCGGCTGCCGAAGCCGGTCTCGATCGAGCTGGTGAAGGAGACGGCGTTGCCCTCGGCATCGACGATGGAGACATGGGTCGTGCCACCCGGCTCCAGCTGGTCCTGCGGTGCCTGGGACCGGGCGTTGCGCCAGGGCGGGTTGCCGGCCCGTGCCTTGCCCATGCTCGCCTCGAAATCGAGGGCCTGAGCGCGCAGCATGAGGTAGGTCGGATCGAGCAGGCCGGCGATCGGCATCGGCACGAAGTCCGCGTCCGCCATGTACATGGCGCGATCGGCATAGGCGAGCCTGGAGGCCTCAAGGAACAGGTGCACGGCGGTCGGCGAGTAGCCGAGACCCGGAAGATCGACATGCTCGAGGATGCCCAGCATCTGGTTCACGGTGAGGCCGCCCGAGGATGGCGGGCCCATGCCGCAGACCGTGCTCCGGCGATAGTCGATGCAGACCGGATCGCGCTCCAGCACCTCGTAGCCGGCGAGGTCGTCGATGGTCATGGCACCAGGGTTGTCGAGGTCGCCGGTCACCGCGGCGACGATCGCCGCACCGAGGTCGCCCGTGTAGAGGGGGGCGCTGCCGTCCTTCGCGATGCGCCGCAGCGTCGCGGCGAAGGCCGGGTTGGCGAGCGTGCTGCCGGCGGCCCGTGCTGCGCCATCGGCGCCGAGGAAGTAGTCGCGGGTGGCGGAAAAGCGGTCGAGCTCGTGGTCCATGGCCTCGACGATGGCCCCGGCGAGGCGCGGCGAGACCGTGAAGCCGAATTCAGCGAGCTCGATGGTGGGCTCGAGGAGGTCGGCCCAGGGCCGGCTGCCGAAGCGGTCGTGGACCGTCTCGAGCAGCTTCAGGGTGCCGGGCACGCCGACCGACCTGCCGCCCACGACCGCGTCCCAAAAGCCCATGGGCTCGCCGATCGAAGGATCGAGGAAGAGGTCGGGCCCGGCCGCCGCCGGGGCGGTCTCGCGACCGTCGAAGCTCCGGAGCCGTTTTTCGGCCGCGTCCCAGTAGAGCAGGAAGCTGCCGCCGCCGATGCCGGACGACTGGGGCTCGACCAGGTTCAGCATGAACTGCACGGCCACCACGGCATCGATGGCGTTGCCGCCGGCGGCGAGGACCGCCTGGCCCACCCTGGAAGCCTCGGGATTGGCGGTGCTCACCATGAAATGCTGGCTGGTGACCGCCGAGCGCCCGGTGACGCCGATGGTCGATTCCGGTTGCAGGGGCGCTTCGGCATGGGCGGTGCCGAAGGCCAGAATCGACAGGGCGAGGATGGCGCGCTCAAGCATGGTTGGCTCCTTCTCTGCTGGTCGCCATGGGCCTTCGGGCCAGGTGGCCCTTGCCGCTCGGGAGCGGCTCGGGCATGTAGGCTGGCCCATTCAGGATCCCGACATGACCTCCTATCCGACGATCAAGATACAAGGCGGACGCGACCGCCGGATCAATACCGGTGCGCCATGGCTCTACTCGAACGAGCTGCGGATGGACAGCGAGGCCAAGGCGCTCGCCCCCGGCAGCCTGGTCCGGCTGATGGCGCCCTCGGGCAAGATCGTCGGCGTGGCGCAGTTCAACCCGCATTCGCTGATCGCGGCCCGCGTGATGAGCCGCAACAAGGACGCGGTGGTCGACGCGAAGTTCCTGAAGCGGCGGATCGCCCGGGCGCTCGCCGTCCGCGAGCAGCTCTATGCCGCACCGTGCTACCGCCTGGTTCACGCCGAGGGGGACGGGCTGCCGGGCCTGGTGATCGACCGCTACCGCGATCTTCTGGTGGTCCAGCTCAACACGGCCGGGATGCAGGCCCTGGTCGAGCCCCTGGTCGAGGCCCTGGACGACGTGCTGCGGCCAAAGGCGATCCTCGCCAGGAACGACACGTCGGGCCGTGCCCTAGAGGGGCTCGCCGCGGAGACCACCGTGCTGCGCGGCCCTGTGCCGGAGCGGGTCTCGATCGAGGAGAACGGCATCGCCTTCGCCGTGGCCCCGGCCGACGCGCAGAAGACGGGCTGGTTCTACGACCAGTCGATGAACCGCGCCTTCGCCGGCCGCCTCGCGCGGAAGGGCACGGTCCTGGATCTCTACAGCTATTCCGGCGGCTTCGGGCTGACCGCCCTGGCCTGTGGCGCGAGATCGGCGCTGGCGGTCGACCGGGCGGCGAGCGCCCTGGCCCTGGCCGCCGAGAGCGCGGTGGCGCAGGGGGTGGCGGACCGCTTCGAGACGCGGTCCGGCGACGTCTTCGCGACGATCGACGCACTCGCGGCCGAGAAGGCGCGGTTCGATCTGGTGATCGCCGACCCGCCGGCCTTCGTCCGGGCCAAGAAGGATCTGCCGGCGGGCCTGCGCGGCTATCGCAAGCTCGCCCGCGATGCGGCGGGCCTGGTGGGCGAGGCCGGCTTCCTCTGCATCGCCTGCTGCTCGCACAATGTGTCGCCCGAGGCTTTCGCGGCAGAGGTCTTCGCCGGAATCAAGGCCGCCGGGCGCGGCGCCAGGCTGCTGCACGCCGCCGGCGCCGCGCCGGACCACCCGATCCACCCGGCCCTGCCGGAGACGGCCTATCTGAAGTTTCTCGCCTACGCGCTCGACTGATTTGCCAGCACCACCTCTTTCAACCATTGGTTGTTGATCGCGTCGTCATATCGCAATATACGTTAGCTCGATCGGTGCCATGAACAGCCGAGGTCGAGCCTTTGTCGAGCTATCGAGCCGCCTTCGCGAAACGGGCTGAAGAGCCGGCGCAGCCGAACGCTCTCGTCGCGAGCTTCGCCAGGCTGTGCGCCCAGCTCGATCGACCCTTGCCCGAGGCGGAGCTGGTGGCGGTCGCCGGCGGTGATCGAAAGACGGACCTCGCGGCGCTCGTTCGTCTCGGCGACCGGCTCGGGCTCGACATCAAGGTCCTGCCGGCGACGCGGCTCCGCCTGGAGACGCTGCGACCACCTTTCCTGCTGGTCGGCGCGGACGGCGCGCGGTCCTCGCTGGTTCGCGCCCGCATCAAGACGCGGCTCATGCTGGTCGATCCGCTCAGCGGGACCACCCGGCCGGCCGCCGCGAGCGATCTGCACGGCAAGGGTGCGCGTCTTCTGGTTCCCCGGGTCCGCAGGTCGGCGGGGGCCGACGGCCGGGCCCTCTGGCGGGACGCCGTCTGGCAGCGTTTGCGGCCGGTCTTCCTGGAGGTCGGCCTCGCGTCGGTCTGCATCAATCTCCTGGCCCTCGCGATGCCGCTCTTCATGATGACCGTCTACAACAAGGTCATCGGCCAGGGATCGGTCGGCACCCTCGACGTCCTCGCCCTCGGCATGGTGTCGCTCTTCGGCTTCGAGCTCGTCCTCCGCTCGCTCCGAGGCTACGTCGTCAGCCACACCGGCGCCAAGCTCGACCTCGCCCTGAGCAGCGAGGTGGTGCACCATCTCCTGCGCCTGCCGTATCGGGTCTTCGAAGCCATGCCGAGCGGCCAGCTCCTGGAGCGGCTGCGGCAGCTCGACCAGCTGCGCACCTTCCTTTCCGGCAATCTGCCCCTGCTGCTGGTCGATTTCGGGTTCGTCGGACTCTTCATCGCCGCCATCTTCGTCTTCAGCCCGACGCTCGGCTGGGTGACGCTGATGGCCCTGCCGCTCTTCATGGGCCTCTCGGCCCTGGCGCAGGTTCGCCAGGGCCGCCTGGTCAGGGCCAATTTCAGGGCCACCGCGAAGAAATCGACGGGCCTCGCCGAGACGGTGGCCCAGGCCTTGACGGTCAAGGCCCTCGGCCTCGAGTCGGAGATGCAGCGGCGCTTCGAGGATCGGCAGGTGGAGAGCGCCTGGGCCGGGTTTCGCGCCAGCCGCCTCGCCAACGGCGTGGCCGCGACCGGCCAGGTCTTCCAGCATGTGGTGAGCCTGCTGGTCGTCTATCTGGGGGCGCGGATGATCGTCGCGGGCGAGCTCAGCGTCGGCGCGCTGGTGGCCTGCAGCCTGCTTTCCGCCCGCGCATTGGCGCCGATGCGCCAGATCTTCTTCGCCTGGCACCAGCTGCAGCAGGCGCGCGATGCGATGGGGCGGCTCGGCGACCTGATGCGCGAGCCGGTCGAGAATGCCGGCACCAGCCTGCCGCTGCCCAACCCGCTGCACGGCCGGCTGCGGCTCGAGGGGGTGCGGTTCGGCTACGATCCGATGAAGCCACCGGCGCTCGACGGCCTCGATCTGGAGATCGAGCCGGGCAGCATGCTCGCGGTCGTCGGCCCGCCCGGCTCCGGCAAGAGCACGCTGGCCAAGCTGCTCATCGGCCTCGAGCGGCCGGAGGCCGGTCGCGTCCTGGTCGACGACGTCGACCTCGCACGCCTCGATCTCGCCGCGTTCCGCGCCCAGCTCGGCGTCGTGCCGCAGGAGATCCAGCTCTTCGCCGGCACGATCGCCGAGAACATCGGCATCGCGTCGGTCGACCGGTCGCTCAACCGCATCATCGCCGCGGCCAAGTTCGTCGGCATCCACGACATGATCCAGCGCCTGCCGGACGGCTACGACACGCAGCTCGGCGAGCGCGGCAACGGGCTGTCGCTCGGCCAGCGGCAGCTCCTCTGCATCGCCCGCGCCCTGGTCCGCAACCCGCGCCTCCTGGTCCTGGACGAGGCGACGAGCGCCCTCGATCTTGCGAGCGAGGGTTACCTCCTGCGCAACCTGCAGCGGGCCGGGCGCGGTCGCACGATCGTGATGATCACCCATCGCCTGTCGGTCATCGAGATGTGCGACCGCGCGATCCTGCTCGAGGCCGGCCGGCTGGTCATGGCCGGAGCGCCCGCCGAGGTCGCCCGCCGGGCGCGGCAGCCGGTGGCGCACGCCGCTGCCAGGGCATGAGGGGGCCAGGGCATGGGGGGGCGGGGGCATGAGGAGCGGCGGCTGATGGCGAGGACCCTGAACGTTCCGATCCGCCGCGAGACGGTGCCCGACGAGGACGATGATGCGCGGCCCGACGACATCCGGGCCTTCCTCGAGTCCCGCCGGTCGCCCGTGGCCGGACTCTTGATCGGCAGCGTGGCGCTCCTGCTGACCGCCGGGCTCGCCTGGACGGCCTGGGCGCGGATCGACGAGGTGGTGCGCGCCCAGGGCAAGGTCGAGCCGGTGGCGCGGGTCAAGCTCATCAATCACCCGCATGGCGGCCGGGTGGCGACGCTCGAGGTCGACGAGGGCGACCGGGTGGTGGCCGGCCAGATCCTCCTCGCCTTCGCGCCCGAGATCGACGCCAAGGAGCATGCCGAGCTGCTCGGTCGCTGGCAGGTCCGGACGGTCGAGATCCAGCGGCTTCAGGCCGAGGTCGATGGCACGGATCTCGCGCCCGGCGATGGTGTGGACATCGTGCGCCCCGATCTCATCGAGCAGGCGAAGACACTTCTCGTGGCGCGTCGCGAAGCCCGCGACGGCGAGCGCGACGCGCTGACGCGGAACGTCGAGGGGCATCAATCGGCGCTCAGGAGTGCCGAGGCCGAGGTGGCGCGGCTGGAACAGGGCGGCAGGCTGCTGGAGGAGCAGTTCGCCGCCGTTCGCGAGCTCGCCGAGCGCGGCCTCTACCCGCGCCTCAAGATGATGGATGTCGAGCGGCAATTGGCGGACAGCCGTGCCGAGCTGGTCAAGGCGCGCGCGGCCGAGGCGTCGGCGCGGGCCGCCCTGGCGGAGAGCCGGAGCCGGCTCGCCGGCTTCGACAAGGACTGGCGCCGCCATCTGCTCGAGAGCCTGGCCGAGGCCGCGGCCGAGCGGGATCGCCTGACCGAGCAGCTCGGGGCGAAGGCCGCGATGCTCGACGAGCTGGTGCTGACCGCACCCGTTGACGGCATCGTCCAGGAGCTGAAGCCGGCGGTGGTCGGGCAGTCGCTCGCAGCCAACGAGACGATCCTCAAGCTCGTGCCGACCGGCGATGGCATCGTCATCCGGGCACTGGTCGCGAATGCGGATATCGGTCGGATCGCGGTCGGCATGCCGGTCACGATCAAGGTCCGCGCCTACGAGTTCGCCCGCTTCGGCGCCATCGAGGGGACGGTCGAGCAGATCAGCGCCGATGCGATCGCCGCCGACCGGCCGGGCGAGCCGCCGAGCTTCGCGGTGCGGATCGCCACCGACCGGGAGCAGCTCGACGCCGAGGGCAATCTTCCCGTGCTGCCCGGCATGGCGGTCGATGTCGAGGTCCGCATCGGCGAGCGGACCATCCTCTCCTATTTCACCGACAGCCTGACCCGGGTGAAGGCGAACGCTTTCAAGGAGGGCTGAAGCTCGCTACGGCATAGGCGGCGTCCGGCCGCCGGTGCTGAAATTGTTCCTCACATTGCGCCGCTCGCCGGACATGTCGAGCACCTCCGCGGCACCGCCAGTCGGCCCGGTGGAGATCGTGAAGGTGCGCGTGGCGAAGCCGGAGCAGCTGCCGGCCTGGACGAACCCGAACGCGTCGACATCGATGGAATCGAACGACCGGTCCTGAAAGCTGTAGCGCACCTGCAAGACCAGGCGCTCGTCGGTCTCCTCGAGCACCTCTGTGCGGGTGATGGCGCGCATGATGGGGGTCGGGCAGATGCCGCCCTTCTCGGTCGCGTTGTCGGCGTAGTAGTTCTTGATCCGGAAGGCCAGACCCTCGCGCCCGGCGATCGTATTGGCGCCGGCGCAGCCCGCCAGCACCAAGAGAACGACGCCCATTCCGACGGCAGCACGCATTGGCGGTTCCCCGTTTCAAGCGCCGGCCCGGCTGGCCACGACCGGCAGGGTCAGCAGCATCACCGTACCCGAATCATCGCTTTTCCGCACCCGAAGATCACCGCCATGGGCCATCGCGATCTCGCGGCAGATGGCGAGGCCGAGGCCGGCGCCGCTCGACGAGGTCGAGGTCGTGAACGGCTCGAAGAGATGGTCCCTGACGGCGTCGGGAAGGCCGTGACCGGTGTCCTCGACCTCGACCGTCAACCGATCGGCGAGGCAGTGGTTCCGGAAGGTCAGCGTACCGCCGGCGGGCATGGCCTCGAGCGCGTTCTTCGCGAGATTGAGGAAGAGGCGGTGGAGCTGGTCGGGGTCGGCCCGGACCGCCACATCCGCCGCGATGGCGTTGACGATGGTGATCGGGCCCTCGGCCGGCGGCAAGAGCGCCGTCACCTCGTCGACCAGGCCGCGCAGCGCCAGCGGCACAGCACTGGGCCGGGGCGGGCGGCTGCGGGCGAAATCCAGGGTTTCCTGGCAGAGCCGGATGGCCCGCTCCAGCGTCTGGACGAGGCGTGGTGTCACCGCCCGGACCTCCGGATCGGCGCTGCGCTCGAGGCGATCGGAAACCAGGAGCGCCGTCGCCAGGATGTTGCGAAGGTCGTGGTGCAGCTTGCCGACCGCCTCGCCGAGCGCTGCCAGCCTGGTCTTCTGCGCCAGGGCCTGCCGGAGGTCGCGGGTCATGGCATCGACCTCGCGGTCGACGATGCCGATCTCGTCGCTGCGGCGGAGAGGCGGCGCGTCGAGCGAGGAGTCCTCGGGGTGCCGACGGAACTGGGCGATCTTCGCGGTGATGCGGGCCAGCGGCCGGACGATGAGCGAGCGCAGGCTGGCGAACAGCAGGAGCCCGACGATCAGCGAGAGCGCGAAGGAGAGATAGAGGATGCGCTTGGCATACTCGATCATCTCGGCATAGAGGACCGCCTCGGTGAGCGTGATGTCGACCGTCGTGCCCGCTTCCATGGGCGAGGGGCCCATGATGCGCACCACCCGCCGGCCGCCGTGATAGAGGGTCGAGAACGCCTCGAGGACCAGCCCGAGCCAGCTCCGGTCGGTGATGTCGATCGTCCGCTCGACCGGCGGCAGCATGCCGAGCATCAGGACCGGGCGCTCGCGCTCGATCGTGATCGAGAGCACGCCGGCATGGCTGAGCAGCGCGTCGGCGAGGGCGAGCGAGGGGGGGTGGCCGCGCTCCGTGACGCCGATGGTCGCGAGATGCGCCGCGGCGATGCGCTCCTCGAGAAAGACGTGCCGGAAGCGGGCGATCGAGGGCACGAAGATCAGGATCTCGCCGAGCAGCAGGAAGCCCACCGTCAACAGCAGCAGGCGCGCCGAGAGGCCGCGGCCCGGGGGCGGGTGGTCGCCCTGCGGCCTCATGGACCGCCCATGCCGAAGCGACCGCCCGGGGAAGGACGCACGCGGCAGGAGCGCGAAGGCTGGCCCGGAAGGGGGCGGCGACGGGTCAAGGAGCCTCGATCGGCAGCGTCGTTCGAGCACCAGTCATAATGGCGAGCCCTTGATTCCTCAACGCCGGCTGGTGCGGGAAGCGGCCGGACCGGTGCTCGTGCCGTCCATGTCTCCTCGTTTGACTCGCACCCCGGCTCACCCTATGTGTGCGCCGCGGTCGGTTTTCGCCGGCCGGCAATTCCTGCTTCTTGCCGATAACGAGGATCTGACCGTGAAAAGAACGTACCAGCCGAGCCGGCTCGTGCGCAAAAGGCGCCACGGCTTTCGCGCCCGCATGGCGACGGTGGGCGGCCGGCGGATCATCCGCGACCGCCGGGCCAAGGGCCGCAAGCGGCTGAGTGCCTGAGCCAGACCGCCAGCTCCGGTGATCGCCTGCTCCGTCGGCTCGAGAAGCGTCGGGACTTCCTCAGGGTGGCGCGAGGTCGCAAGGCCGTGCGCGCGCCGTTCGTCCTGCAGACGGCGCCGACGCCCGAGGATGCGCTGGGCGAGAACCCCTCGGGCGCTGCCGATCATGGGCGGCCCGGCGGCCACTGGCGGATCGGGTTCACGGCCTCGCGCAAGGTCGGTGGCGCCGTCCAGCGCAATCGCGCCAAGCGGCGCCTTCGGGCGGTTGCCCGCGAGGTCATGCCGGATCGCGCGGCTCATGGGCAGGACTATGTCCTGGTCGCCCGGCTGCCGGTGCTGACATGCCCCTACAGCCGACTCGTCGCCGATCTGGTGGCGGCCCTGCGGGAGCTGGAGGGTGGCGGCAGGCGCTCGCGGGAGCTCTCGACCTCCTCGTCGTGACGCTGTTGCGCCTCCTGATCCTGGCCTATCGCTATCTTCTTGCACCGGTTCTGCCGCGTGGCTGTCGCTATGCGCCGAGCTGCTCGCTCTATGCGCTCGAGGCGCTCCAGCGGCACGGTGCGATCACCGGCGGAGGTCTGGCGCTGCGGCGCCTGGCTTCCTGCCATCCCTGGGGCGGCTCCGGCTACGATCCGGTTCCGGCCGTGCCGCCGAAGCGCGGCCGCCGGCATGTCGACCGCCCGACCCCGGAAAATCTGGAGCCGATCGGCCAAGAATGATGACAGACCAACGCAACCTCATTCTCGCGATCGTCATATCGGTCGGCATCATCCTCGGCTTCCAGGTGTTTTACGAGATGCCGCGGGTCGCGAAGCAGCAGCAGCTCACGGAGAGCCAGGAGACGGGCCAGCCGGGCGGCGGGGTCGTGCAGCCGACGGCGGGCGCCACCGGGGCGGCCGGGACCGCGGCGGGCGGCGCTCCGGCGGCCGGCACGACCGTCGGTGCCGCCCAGGCTCCCGCTGCCGGCATGGCGACCTCGCGCGCCGAGGCCCTGGCGCGCCTGCCGCGCGAGCGGATCAACAGCCTGCGGCTGAACGGCTCGATCGCCCTCGACGGCGGCCGGTTCGACGATCTCAGCCTCGTCGACTACCGGCAGACCGTGGATCCGAATTCGCCCGAGATCGAGCTGCTCAACCCGGTCGGCGCGCCGAACACCTATTTTGCCGAGTTCGGCTGGGTGCCGGACGGGGCGGTCACAGTGCCGAACGCGGAGACCGCCTGGAAGACAAGTGGCGGCGAGCTCACCGAGAACACGCCGGTCGAGCTCAGCTGGGACAATGGCGAGGGGCTGCTTTTCCAAAAGCAGGTGGCGGTCGACGAGAACTTCATGTTCACGCTCGCGCGGTCGGTCACCAACAACTCGGACCAGCCGGTGACGCTCTTTCCCTACGGCCTCGTCAGCCGCTGGGGGACGCCGAAGACATCGGGCTACTACATCCTCCACGAGGGGCCGATCGGCGTGCTCGACGGCACGCTCAAGGAGATCGACTACGATGACCTGCACGACGAGGCGCCGATCAGCCTCGCCAGCACCGGCGGCTGGGCCGGCTTCACCGACAAGTACTGGCTGACCTCGCTGGTGCCCGACCAGGCGGAGGCGCTGCAGGCGAACTTCCGCCATTTCGTGCGCGACGGGCAGGACCGCTACCAGGTCGACTACCTGGGCACGGCACGGGTCGTCCAGCCGGGCGAGACGGTGACCGTGACCGACCGGCTGTTCGCCGGGGCCAAGGAGGTCCGCCTGCTCGACGCCTACGGCGAGACCTACGGCATCCCGCTCTTCGACCGGGCGGTGGATTTCGGCTGGTTCTACTTCCTGACCAAGCCTTTCTTCTACATTTTGACCTTCTTCTATCACAACGTCTTCGGCAATTACGGGCTCGCCATCCTGGCCCTGACCCTCCTGGTCAAGGCCCTCTTCTTCCCGCTCGCGAACAAGTCCTACCGGTCGATGAGCCAGATGAAGAAGCTGCAGCCGGAAATGGTCAAGCTGCGCGAGCGCCACGCCAACGACAAGCAGAAGATGCAGCAGGAGCTGATGGCGCTCTACAAGCGCGAGAAGGTCAACCCGATGGCGGGCTGCCTGCCGATCCTCTTGCAGATTCCGGTCTTCTTCGCGCTCTACAAGGTGCTGTTCGTCTCGATCGAGATGCGGCATGCGCCGTTCTTCGGCTGGATCCACGATCTTTCCGCTCCCGATCCGACGACCGTCTTCAACCTCTTCGGGCTCTTGCCGTTCACGCCGCCGCACTTCTTGATGATCGGCGTCTGGCCGCTCATCATGGGCTTCACCATGTGGCTGCAGTTCCGGCTCAACCCGCAGCCGGCCGATCCGATCCAGGCCAAGGTGATGGGGCTTCTGCCGTTCATCTTCGTCTTCCTGTTCGCGACCTTCCCGGCCGGCCTCGTCATCTACTGGACCTGGAACAATCTCCTCTCGATCAGCCAGCAATGGCTGATCATGAAGCGGATGGGCGTTCGGCCGGGCTGACCATGAGCGATGCGGGCGACGGGCGATGAGCACGGATGAACGGGTGGTGCCGCTGTTCACGGCGGCGGCCATAGCGGCGCGGATCGACGAGCTGGCTCTCGCCATCGCGGCCGCGGTGCCGAGGGACGTCACCGTCGTCGGCCTGCTCAAGGGCAGCTTCATGTTCGCGGCCGACCTGATCCGCGCCCTCGACCGGCACGGGCTCAGTCCCTATGTCGAGTTCCTGCAGGTCAGCAGCTACGGGCTCGAGCGGCAGAGCAGCGGGCGGGTCAAGGTGATCGGCGGCATGCCCGACACGGTGAGCGGCAAGGATGTGCTCCTGATCGACGACATCCAGGACACCGGCCGCACGCTGACCTTCACCGCCAACCTCCTGCGCGAGAACGGCGCCCGGCGGATCTGGAGCGCCGCCCTGCTCGACAAGCCGTCCAGGCGGGTGGTGCCGTTCGAGGCCGATTTCATCGGCTTCGAGATCGAGGACGTGTTCGTGGTCGGCTATGGCATCGACTATGCCGAGCGCTACCGGCATCTGCCGTTCATCGGCCAGGTCGAGCGCGCCGGTGGCTGAAGCGCCGGTGACGGAGGATGCGGCCGAGGCCCGGCGCGACGAGGCGGCGCGGCTGCTCTTCGCCCGGCCGCCGGCCTTCCTGCGCGGCGTCGTGGCGCTCGACCAGCTGCCCGAGGTGGCCGGACCCGAGGTCGCCATCGCCGGTCGCTCCAATGTCGGCAAGTCCAGCCTCATCAACGCCCTCACCGGCCGCACCGATCTCGCCCGCACCTCCAACACCCCGGGCCGCACCCAGGAGCTCAACTATTTCGAGCTCGACGGCCGGCTCAGGCTGGTCGACCTGCCGGGCTACGGCTACGCCAAGGCGCCGAAGGACAAGGTCAAAGCCTGGACCGAGCTGGTCTTCGCCTTCCTCCGTGGCCGTGCCTCGCTCCGCCTCGTCGTCCTCCTCATCGATGGCCGCCACGGCCTCAAGGCCAATGACGAGGAGGCGATGACGCTGCTCGGCAAGGCCGCGGTGCCGTTCGTCGTCGTGCTGACCAAGGCCGACCTGGTCGGCGCCGCCGAGCTCGAGGCGCGCCGCCAGGCGATCCTCGAAGCCCTCGCCAAGAAGCCCGCCGCCTGGCCCGAGGTGCTGGTCACCAGCGCCCGCAAGCGGGAGGGATTGGAGGCGCTGCGCCGCCTGCTCGCCGACCTGCTGCTCGACCCGACGAAGGAATAATAGTCTATTTGAGCGACCATGTCGAGAGCCTGACGGGTTCCTTCGGCAATGCCGGCATGGCGGGTTCGTTCGCCGAAAGCAGTCGTGCTCCCGGGATTCCCTGGGTTCGTTCGTCGATTCCTCGGGTTCGAACGTCGCTTTTCCTGGGTTCGATCGCTCGGGTTGTTGCATCGGATGCATCAATCGGCCGGAAATGGTGCGTCCCATGCAACAACCCGAGCACGGATGTTGCGCCGGATGCAACAACCCGAGCCGGAATGATGCATCGGATGCAACAACCCGAGGCTTGCGGTTGCATCCGATGCAACAACCCGAGCCTGCTGACCCCGGGCCGGGCGCCTGCTAGAGAGGGCAGGACACCGCCCGAGGAAGCGACCGCCCATGCCCGGCCCGATCGACAAGACCGCCATCGCCAGCACGCTGATCGAGGCGCTGCCCTATATGCGGCGCCATGCCGGGGCGACCTTCGTCATCAAGTATGGCGGCCATGCCATGGGCGAGGAGCATCTGGCGCGCGACTTCGCCCATGACGTCGTGCTGCTCAAGCAGGTCGGCATCAACCCGGTGGTGGTGCATGGCGGCGGGCCGCAGATCAAGGCGATGCTCGACCGCCTCGCCATCCGCAGCGAGTTCGTCGACGGGCTCCGCGTCACCGATGCCGCGACCGTCGAGGTGGTCGAGATGGTCCTCGCCGGGCGGATCAACAAGGAGATCGCCACCGCCATCCAGGCGGCCGGCGGCAAGGCCATCGGCATCTGCGGCAAGGATGCGCGGCTGATCACCGCCGAGCGGCTGCACCGCACGCGGCGCGACCCGGGCAGCGCCATCGAGGAGGTGGTCGATCTCGGCTTCGTCGGCGAGCCCGTGGCCATCGACCGGACCATTCTCGATCTCTGCGCGCGCTCGGAGATCATTCCGGTGGTGGCCCCCATCGGCGCCGGACCGGCCGGCGAGACCTACAACATCAATGCCGACACGGCGGCCGGCGCCATTGCCGGAGCCCTGGGCGCCAGGCGTCTCCTGATGCTGACCGACGTCAAGGGCGTGCTCGACGGCACCGGCACGCTGCTGCCCTGGCTGACGCTCGGCCAGGTGCGCTCGCTGATCGAGGACGGCACCATCTCGGGCGGCATGATCCCCAAGGTCGAGACCTGCATGAAGGCGGTCGAGGCGGGGGTGGGCGCCGCCACCATCCTCGACGGGCGGGTCGCGCACGCGCTCCTGCTCGAGCTGTTCACCGAGCACGGCATCGGGACCCAGATCCGCCGCGAGCCGCCGAAGGGCGTGGATGGCGGCGGGCCGGGCATCGGCTGACGGTCGGTCGATGGCTGCCTTTGCGGCGCTCCTGCTGACCGGCATGCTGCTCGGCTCGATGCTGACCTACGCGGTCGCCATGCCACGCCTCGCGGCCCGCCATCTGGCGCCGGCGACGGCCGGGCCCTTCGTGCGCGCCATCCAGCCCGTCTGCCAGCGGGCCGCCGCGGCGACGGCGCTGGTCGCCGGTGTCCTGGCGATCGGCCATCTGGCCGGCGTGCTGCTGGTGCTGGTCGGCATCACCCTGCTGCTCCAGCTTCTCTGGCTGGGACCTGCCGTCGAGCGCTATGGCCGCCGCGGTCTCGCCGGCGAGCGATCCGCCATGTTGACGGCGATCCATCTGCATCGGGCCAATCTCGCGATCGGCCTGTTCCAGTTCCTGAC
>CAYMTA010000026.1:0-2650 GCA_964393275.1 uncultured Geminicoccaceae bacterium
CCTACATGCTGGGCCTGCCCTTCGCGCTCGGCGCCTTCGTCGCCGGCGGCCTCGCGGCGGGGGCGATGTTGTTCCTGTCCGGCCGCTCGGGGCTGAAGATCGACGTGATCATCGGCATCATCTTCACCTCCTTCTTCGGGCTCGGCCTCTTCATGGTCTCGCTCAGCCCGATGTCGGTCAGCATCCAGACCATCGTCATGGGCAACATCCTCGCCATCACGCCCGAGGATACGCTGCAGCTCGCGATCATCGGCTTCGTGTCGCTAGCGGTGCTTCTCGCGAAATGGAAGGACCTGATGGTGACCTTCTTCGACGAGAGCCACGCGCGGACCATCGGACTTCGGCCGGATCTCCTGCGCGCCGTCTTCTTCGTGCTGCTCTCGGCGGCGGTCGTGGCGGCGATGATGACGGTGGGGGCCTTCCTGGTCATCGCCATGGTGGTGACACCCGGCGCCACGGCCTACCTGCTCTGCGACCGGTTCCCGCGCCTGATCGCGCTCTCGGTCGCGATCGGCACGGTGACCAGCTTCGTCGGCGCCTATCTGAGCTATTTCCTCGATGGTGCCACCGGCGGCGTGATCGTCGTCCTGCAGACGCTGATCTTCCTGCTGGCCTTCGTCCTCGCCCCCAAGCACGGCCTCCTGGCGGCGCGGCGCAAGGCAAGAGAGGCGCTGGCTCGTCCCTTCGAGCCCGAGCCGTCGCTGGTCGTTGGCGAGGTGCAGCACTGATGGTCGACACCCTCCTGCTGCCGTTCCAGTTCCCGTTCATGCGAAACGCGTTCTGGATCGTCCTCCTGGTCGCGCCGCCGACCGCACTCCTGTCCTGCTTTCTCGTGCTCAAGGGCTGGGCGCTCATGGGCGACGCGGTCAGCCACGCGACGCTGCCGGGCATCGTGCTGGCCTGGATCCTGGGGCTGCCCTTGATCCTCGGCGCCTTCGCCGCCGGCATGACCTGCGCGCTGGCGACCGGCTATCTCTCGCACAACAGCCGGATCAAGCAGGACACCGTGATGGGTGTGGTCTTCTCCGGCATGTTCGGGGTCGGGATCATCCTCTACACCTCGATCCACACCAACGAGCATCTCGACCACGTCCTCTTCGGCAACATGCTCGGTGTCGGGTCGGAGGACCTCTGGACCTCGGGGCTGATCGCCCTCGGCGTCTCGAGCCTGCTGGTGCTCAAGTGGAAGGACCTGCTGCTCCACGCCTTCGATCCGGCGCAGGCGCGGGCATCGGGGCTGCCGACGGGGCTGCTGCACTACGGCCTCCTGGCGAGCCTCTCGCTCACCATCGTCGGCACCCTGACCTCGGTCGGGCTGATCCTCGCCGTGGCGTTGCTGGTGACTCCGGGTGCCGTCGCCTTCCTCGCCGTGCGCAGCTTCGGGTGGATGCTGATCGTGTCGGTGGCGGTCTGCCTCGCCGCCATGCTGACGGGCACCTATCTCAGCTTCTTCCTCGACAGCTCACCGGCGGCGACGATCGTCCTGGTCCTGACGACCATCTTCATCCTGGCCTTCCTGCGCCGCCTGCATGTCACGCGCCGGCACTCGGCGCGGGCCTTGCCGGAGGGCGGAACGGCTTGATCACGGCCACGCTTTGGTCGATCCTGAGTGCAACGTCAGCTCGGGGAGGACAATCATGCGTTGCGCGATCATGGCCGCCGTCACCGCCGGTCTCATCGGCCTGGGCAGTGTCGCCCTGGCCCAGGAGAAGGTGATCTTCGACACCGACTTCAACACCATGGGCGATGACGGTCAGGCCTTCGTCATGCTCGCCCAGGCGATGAAGGAGGGGAAGATCGACCTTCTGGGCATCACCGTGGTCAGCGGCAACCAGTGGCTGCTGCAGGAGGTCGCCGATGCCGAGCGCGCGGTCGAGCGGATGGGGCTCGCCGGCAAGGTCGAGGTCCATGCCGGCGCCAATTATCCGCTGCTGCACGACCCCGCCACGCTCGAGGCGGAGCAGGCGCTCTACGGCAAGGGCTATTCGGGCGCCTGGCGCAAGCCGGAGCCCAAGAGCCGCGACGATCTCACGGCCCCGCCGGACGGCTTCGCCAAGGAGGTGAAGGTCAGCGACGAGAACGCGGTGGCTTTCCTCATCGACACCATCAAGGCCAATCCGAACGAGGTGACGATCCTCGCCGTCGGCCCGCTCACCAACCTCGCTTTGGCCTTCAGGACGGCGCCCGAGATCATCCCGCTGATCAAGCGGATCATCTACATGGGCGGGGCGGTCGAGGTGCCGGGCAATGTGACGCCCGCGGCAGAATTCAACTGGTGGTTCGACCCGGAGGCGGCGCGGATCGTGCTCCGGGCGCCGGTCGAGCATATCGTGGTGCCGCTCGACGTGACCGACACGGCCGCCTTCGACAAGGCCGTGTTCGACAGGATCACCGCCGCCGACACGCCGGTGGCCAGGATGTTCGAGGCGACCTATGAAAAGCGCTTCGCCGACGACCCGGCGGCCACCGCCTATGTCTGGGACACGATCACCGTGGCCTATCTCCTGGACGAGTCCATCGTGACCGACAGCATCGAGGTCCATCTCGACGTCGACGCCCAGTTTGGCCCGGACTACGGCCGCTCCTTGGGCTACACCAAGAACCCACCGGTCGGCACCCAGCCGACGACCGTCATTCGGCGCATCGACCT
>CAYMTA010000026.1:2750-49820 GCA_964393275.1 uncultured Geminicoccaceae bacterium
CCAAGAACCCACCGGTCGGCACCCAGCCGACGACCGTCATTCGGCGCATCGACCTCGACCGCTTCTGGGAGATGTATTCGGACCTGCTGGGCCGGCCGATCGAGTAGGAGTTGGAGGGGCGGCGCGGCGGTGGCCGGGGACCCGACCGGTCTTTCGACCACCGTGGCGACGTGATATGCTTCGAGCATGAAGGAAGCACCCGAGCAGACGCATTTGGCCGAGCTTACCAGGGAGCAGCCGGAATCTGTCGATCCGGCGTATCTGGCGTGGGTCGAAGCGAAGATCGCCGATGGCCAGGAGCAGATGAAGGATCCGTCGAAGCGGATCCCCGCCGATGCGGTGTGGGAGTCGTTCGACCTCGAGCCCTGAATAGTTGGCGAAGATCGAGCTCAGCCGGCGGTCGGCGAGCCGCGGGCTTTCGCATGCTTTAGTTGTCGCGTCTGTTCCAGCAGCTCCCACTGTGAGTGCGTCGAGTGTGCTTCGGATTTGGTTGACGCCATCCGCCGGGCATGCGGCGCGGCTGGGGGTTGTCGAAAAGCATTGCTTGACATTTTTGTAGCTTAAAAGCTACGATCCGGGCCGATGTACGATCTCGAGGAGTACACGACCGAGGATGGGTCGGCGCCTTTCAGCGATTGGCTGAATGGCTTGAAGGACCAGCGAGCGCAGGCCCGCATCCTCGCCCGACTCGACCGGGTGCAGCTCGGCAATCTTGGGGACTGGAAGGGTCTAGGCGGTGGCAAGGGCTTGGCGGAGCTGCGCGATCCTTACGGCCCCGGCTATCGGATCCATTTCGCGATCATCGGCAGGCGCCTCGTCCTGCTGCTTGCCGGATCGACCAAACGAGATCAGCGCCAGGCCATCCGCCGGGCCGAGTCCTGTTTGGCGGACTATCTGAGGAGGACAGGGAGATGACCGAAGCCAGTCGCTCGTTCGATCGGACCCGGCAGGCGATCCTGCGAAAGCCGGAAGTCGCGGCGCTCTACCTCGAGGAGGCCCTCGCGGCGGGCGACGCCGACGCCTTCAAGCTCGCGTTGCGCCATGTGGCGGAAGCCCGGCTCGGCGGAATTGCCGGGCTCGCCCACGAAACCGATCTCAATCGGGAAGCCCTCTATCGCACGCTGTCGAAGCGGGGCAATCCGACCCTCGACACCTTGAGCAGGGTTCTCGGCGCCCTCGGCCTGCGGGTTGCGGTCCATGTCGCCGAGGCCACGGACGGACCCGGGCGGCCGAAGGCCGAAAACGCGGCGGCGAGCTGACGGAGCCCGGGGTCCTGGCAAGACCTCACCGCCGCGGTGGGCGCCAGCCGGCTTCCAGCGCCTCGCCTTCGCTGCAGAACCAGCGCTCGCCCTTGCTTTCGGTGATCTTCGTTCGCTCGTAGTGGGGCGACCAGGGGGCGTGATAGATGCGCTCGCCGCTGCTCAGGCTGATATTGCCCTTGATGGCGCAGCCGTTCGGGGCGGTCTCGCCGGCCACCTGCCAGCGGCGGGCGCGGTAGTCCCAGGGCGGCTCGAAATGGCCCTCCCAGAGGCCGGCGAGCTTGGCCTCGGCCTCCTCCTGCAGGGGGACGAGGCGAGCCGAGTACTTGACGAAGGCCATGGCGTAGCCTTCGGCGACCAACCAGGCCGAGAGGTCCTGGCCCTGGTGGCTGCACGCGGCGATGGAGCGACCGTAGGCGTCGAGGCCTGCCACCTCGCAGGTCACTGCCTCACCCTCGATGCGGTCGGCGAGGAAGCGGGCGGCGACCACGCCGCAGCGTTGCAGCGTCTTCGGGCCATCGCAGCGCTGGCCCATCTCGGGCGCATCGATGTCGGCGAGCCGCACCACCGTTTCGCCGAGGCGGATGGTGTCACCGTCGATGACCTCGGCGGTGCCGGTGAGCGTGGTCGCGGCATGGCCTCCGGCTGGCAGCATGGCCAGGACGACGAGCAGCAGCAGGCGATGCCGCCAGGGCGGCGCCATTTCGTTGCTTCCTCCCACCACGACAACATCGAGGCGATGTCTCTGCGTGTCGCAGCATAGGCGGATCGCAAGGCGACGGAAGCGCCGAGGCCCCGATCAGCGACGGATGCGCCCTCCGGGATCGCATCCGGCGCCCGGCGCGCTCAGGGATGGACGAGGTCGGCCGGGATGTGAGCCCTGGCGTAGTGGCCGAAGGGGGTGAAGGTGGCGGGCTCTGGCTTGGGCCAGCCAGTGGCGAGGGCGGAGGGGTCGGACCAGATGGAGTGGGACCAGGGGCAGTGGCCGATGAAGCTGCCGCCGGGGAAGGCGTGGCTCTCGAGCCAGCGAGTGTACCCTTCGTCGGGCGGCTTCGGCAGGTCGGTCGGCAGGTAGCCCCAGCCGCCGCAGAGGAAGGGGATCTCGTGGTCGAGGCCGCCGACCAGGCGGTCGTAGTCGCCCCATTCGCCGCCGGCGAAGAGGTGGAAGGAGGCGAGGAAGTTGCCCGCGGGATCGTCGATCGGGCGCTCCCGCCAGCGGCTGAAATCCTTGGCCCAGTGGCCGCCCGAGAGGCTGAGCAGGTTCATGGCGCCGGTGGCGCGGATGGCCTCGATCACGTCCTGGTAGAGGGGCTGGACGTGGTACCACTGGTCGAAGCGATCGAAGCGGGTGGGGGGTGGGTTGTAGTGGGCGGTCGGCTCGTCGAAGAGGCTGAACGCGACGGCACCCCGATCGGCGAGGCGGGTCGCGGCGTCCTGCCAGAAGCGGGTCCAGAGTGGGATCGAGGAATCGTTGTAGCTCGGAAAGCGAAACCAGTGGTCGATGTCCTGGGAGGCGCCACCGGGCCAGCCGATGCACCACCAGTTGAGGACGACGAAGAGGCCCCGGCGCTCGCATTCGTCGAGGATCGGCAGGAGGTGTGACCAGAAGTCTTCGGCCGTCCGCTCGCGGTACTCGGCAGGCGCCACGAGGAGGCGCACGCAGTTGGCGCCCCAGAGCCCTGCTATGGTGGCGATCTCGGCGACATGCGGGGCCGGGCCGAGATCGCCGGTGAAGGCGTTGAAGTTGGGGCCATAGAGATGGATCGGCCGGCCCTGCCAGAGGAGTCCGGCGCCGGCGCGCTCGAGCCTGGAAGGGGCCGCGGTGGCCGGTCCCGCGGCGATCAGCCCTCCGGCCGCGGCGGCGCCGGCGAGCACCCCGCGACGGGTCGGCCCGATGGTGGTGGCAGCCAGGACGTCAGCCGACGGCGGCGCTTGGCTGCCGCTGCGGCGGTTGCTGCCCATATTTGCGCCAATAGTAGCCGACGGTCTCGTCGAGCACATGGTCGAGCGGGCGGTGCGGCTGCCAGGCCAACCGCTCCTGCTCGGCGCTGATGTCGACCACCCGCCGGTCGCAATCCTCGTAGCCGTCGCCGTAGAACTCCTTTGAGCTGATCTCCTGGATGGGGTGCTCGAGATAGCGGTCGTCGCCGCTGATCCGGGCGAAGGCGCGGCGCACGCCATGGGCGAGGTCGCGCATGCTGACCTCGTTGGCCGGGTTGCCGATGTTGTAGAAGTGGTTGAGCGAGTGCTCGGGGCGGTCGATGATCGCGACCAGGGCGTCGATGGCATCGTGGATCGAGGTGATGGTGCGCATGGCATGGCCGCCGTCGACCAGCAGGATCGGGTCGTCGTTGAGCACGGCGCCGACGAACATGGCGAGCACGCGCGGCTTGCCCTCGCCCTCGATGCCGGGGAGGTAGTCCATGCGCGGACCGAAGAAGTTGAACGGCCGGACGATGGCGAACTGCAGCCCGGCTTCCTTGTGGTAGGCGTAGACCAGCCGCTCGAGCAGCTGCTTGGCGGTGGCATAGGTCCAGCGCTGGTTCTGGATGGGCCCCATGATCATGGGCGTCGTCGCCGCGTCCAGCACGTAGAGCTCGGGATCGTCGTAAGCGTGGCCCGGCAGGTAGCTCGACAGGGTCCGGCCGTAGACCTCGCTGGTCGAATAGTGGATCAAGGGCTTCTTGTACTTGGCCGCGAGCTCGACGATCCGATAGCCGTCGATGAAATTGGCGTAGATGGTACGCAGTGGCTCGGTGTTGTACTGCGAGGGATTGCAGATGGCCGCGAGATTGACCACCCAGTCGCAGGTGGCGATGTCCTGCTCGAACTGGACAAAGGGCTCGGCGCCCTTGAGGAGCTGGCGCCGCAGGGTGAATCTCGGATGGTCGAGCAGATGCTCGATCTTGTCCGTATGCCCATCCCAGCCGACCACCTCGACCCCGTCCCGGGCGAGCATCCGCTCGAGGAAATGGCTGCCGATGAATCCAGCGCAGCCTGGCACGAGCAATTTCATGGTTCGTTCCTCGAAGTAGAAACCCAGCGATGACATAGAGGGGTGCTCCGGCGGAAGCAAAAGGTTTGCCCCGTCGCCGCGCCCGCCGCGTTCGAGTTGTGTCCTTGCTGCGTCGCATCATCTACCTCGGGATGAATTGCTTTTCGATGGTTTTCGCGATCAGGGAAATCTCGGCAATTCTGTCGCGCCCGTGCCACAGGCGGCCGGCCACGAGTGGGCCGAACGGCCATCGGCGTGGCCCGCATCGGCTCGTGCTGTACTGTCCGCATCGGGAGAAACGCCCGAATTCATGATTGCAGCCAGCCTTGTCGAGCTGTGTCTGATTTGGCGAAAGGTCCTGCCCGGCGACAGCATTTCGGGGTGCAATATAAGTTGATCGGCATGGACCAGATTAGCCAAGAAGTAGAACGTGGCAATGCCGGTCAGGGTATCCTGCTGCGCGGGACCGAAGCCGTCCGAGGCAGCGGGCAACACCGGGTCGCGGGCGAGGATTATCGGTATTTCAAGGATATCTTCGAGCACCTCCAAGAGCTCTCGCGGCGGCCCGAGCTGCGTCTGGCGCTGGCCGTCGACACGCGGCAGGCCGTGGGCGAGGTCGATGCGGAAACCGTCGCAATCGTCACCTCCGACGAGAGCTGCCAGTTGCCGGTCAACGTCGGCGATGCCGGGCTCATCCTGAAGTGTCACGGCGTCGAGCCCTACGCGATCCCGGCACCCTTGATGTCGCTCGGGGCCACGTTGGAGCGGCTGAGGGTGGCGCGTGATCGCAGGCGCTGGCGGGCGGATGCGGCTCGGCTCGGGCCTGTCGGGCTCAATGCCCTGCTCGCCAAGACCGAGCTCGTGCCGATGGGCTACTGCAAGCAGCTCGACCTGCCCCTCCTGCCATTCGAAGAGCGCGGCCGGGTCTTCTCGTTCCGCGGCTCGATCGACAACTACCGGGCCGCGTGGCTCTCCCGGCACGCGGTGACCAACTACCCCAAGCGCGTCGCGCGCCAGCGCTTTCTCGCGGCCTTGCACGAGGCCGCCCGGGAGCTGCCCGAGGACGCGGTCGATCTGCGGATCACCACGGACTTCGACGACAGCCTCGAGGATGCCGGCCGCGACTACTCGGCGGCGCTGATGGACAGCCGCTTCTGCCTCTGCCCGCGCGGCACGCGGCTCGAGACCTTCCGCATCTTCGAGGGGCTGCGCTACGGCTGCATCACCGTGACCGAGGCCTTGCCCGAGCGCTGGTACCTCACTGGCGCACCGCTCCTGCGGGTGCGCGACTGGCGCGAGCTGCCGGGTCTCCTGCGGCGGCTCCTGGCCGAGCCGGAGCGCATGGCCGAGCTGCACCTTCGCTCGCTCGCCTGGTGGCGCGAGGTGGTCTCGCCCCGGGCCATAGCACGGCGCGTGCTGCCGCGGCTCGGTGGTGCCGGCGGCCCGGTCTTCCGCCCCGTGACGCGGTCTCGGGGAGGGCCCGGTCGATGATCCAGGCGCTGCTCTTGGCGGCTGCCCTGGCGATGCTCGTCGGCCTCTACTCCTTTCTCGTCTACGCGCCGGGCCTCGCCCTCCTGCCGGCTCGCCCCGTGGCCCGGCGCAGGCTGGCACCGGACGAGCGGCCGCGTCTCACCTTGTGCTTCTGC
Source organism: uncultured Geminicoccaceae bacterium (assembly GCA_964393275.1). GTDB lineage: Bacteria > Pseudomonadota > Alphaproteobacteria > Geminicoccales > Geminicoccaceae > SLRI01. Next base: position 8,651 of record CAYMTA010000026.1, read on the forward strand.
GCCTATCGCGAGGAGCATGTGCTGCCGCTGAAGCTCGACAATCTGCGGCTCCTGCGCGCCCGCCACCCGGATCTCGAGATCCTGGCCTATGTCGATGCCTCGCCGGATCGCACGGCCGTGCTGCTGCAGGCGGCGCCCGAGCTCGTGACCGTGATGGTCGGCGAGGAGCGGCGCGGCAAGAGCTTCGGCATGAACCGACTGGTCGCCGCGGCGACCGGCGACATCGTCGTCTTCACCGACGCCAATGTGCTGCTCAAGGACGATGCGCTCGACGTGATCGTCGAGCACTTCGCCGACCCGGAGGTCGGCTGCGTCTGCGGTCGCCTGCTCTATATCGACAACCACAACCCGGCAGCCCACCTGAACTCCCTGATGTGGCGGCTCGAGGAGCGGATCAAGCGGGCCGAGACCAGGACGGGCTCGGTGATCGGCGCCGACGGCTCGCTCTTCGCCATCCGCCGGACACTGCACCGGCCGCCGCCGGCCGACATCATCGACGATTTCTACGTCTCCCTGTCGATCCTCCTGGACGGCCATCGCGTGGTCTCGGCACCCGATGCCATCGCCTACGAGAACTCGGTGCACGATCCCTACGAGGAGATGCAGCGCAAGATCCGCATCGCCTGCCAGGCCTGGAACGTCCACCGCCTGCTCTGGCCCAGGCTCCGCCGGCTGGATGGCGTGCACCTCTACAAATACGTCGCGCACAAGCTGCTCCGCTGGTTCTCGCCCTTCGCTTTGGCGCTGAGTGTGGTGCTTCTCTCGGCGGCGCTCTTTCTCGCCTTGCCGCTGGCGCTTTTCCTGTCGCTCCTGGCGGCCGGCCCGCTCGCCCTCGCCCTCGGACACTGGCTTCGCCTCGGCCCCGTCGAGGCGACGCACAGCATCGTCCTCTCGCTCCTGGGCGTCGGCATCGGCATCACCCGCTCGCTCCGCGGCGAGCGCTTCCAGACCTGGACGCCGGCGATCTCGGCACGGCATCGGCTGGAGCGGCCGCGGCTCGTCTATTTCAGCCATGACCGCAACGACGCCAATGTCTGGCAGCGCTGTCACGACTTCGCCGCGCTCGGCTTCGAGCTGACCAATGTGAGCTGGCATCGCGACAAGACCTCTCCCGACGGCGAGCGGCCCTGGCACGAGATCGATCTCGGCCGGACGATGGATGCCGCCTACTGGCACCGCGCCTGGAGCGTGGCGCGGGGCGCCATCGTCGTGCTCTGCCATTTCCAGCAGATCAGGGGCGCCGATCTCCTCGTCGCGCGCAATTTCGAGCCGTCTGTCCTGGCCATGCTGGCGCGCCGCCTGTTCAACCGCAAGGTGCCCTTCGCCTATGAGTGCCTCGACATCCACCGCTTCCTGACCAGCCGCACTGGCCTCGGCCAGGCCTGCCGCCTGGCCGAGCGTCGGGTGCTGGACACAGCGGATCTCCTGATCGTCAGCTCGCCCGATTTCGTCAGCCGCTATTTCGGCCCGGTGCATGGTTATGACGGCCCGGTCTATCTGCTCGAGAACAAGATGCCGCGCTTCCTGGCGCAGCGCTTCGCGGCACCGACCATGCTGCGCCGGCCACATGCCGGCCCACCCTGGCGGATCGGCTGGTTCGGCATGCTGCGCGACATGGAGAGCCTGGGTCTCCTCCTGCGGATCGCGGCGATGAAGCCGGAGCTCGTCGAGGTCTCGATTCGCGGCTACCCGACCGAGATCACCGAGGAGGAGCTCCGACGGATCGTCGAGCCCTATCCGAACGTCACCTATGGCGGCCCGTACCAGAAGGCCACGGAGCTCAGCTCGATCTATGCCGACGTCGATCTGGTCTGGGGCATCGATCTCTACGACACCGGGGTCAACTCCGACTGGCTGCTGCCCAATCGCCTCTACGAGGCGGGCTTTTTCGGCCGGCCGGTGATCGCCCGGGCCGACACGGCGATCGGCCGCTTCGTCGCCGACCTGCAGATGGGCTGCGTCCTCGCACCGCCCTATGATGTCGCCTGCCTCGAGCTGCTCGGCCAGCTTTCCGGCGACCATTACGCCGCGATCGTCCGCTGGATGGAGGAGCTGCCCCGCCGGCGCTTCGTGCTCGACGAGGAGCTGCGCGAGATGACGCAGAACCTCCTGTCGCCGCCGCCGGTTGCAGTCGTGGTCGGCCTGCGGGACCGCAAGGTTGCCTGAGCGGTGCGGCGAGACCGCGCCTGAAGCCTCGCCCGCCGCCAGGCCCGGGGCCGGCCGCCTCGCCCATATCGACACGCTGCGCGGTGTCGCCTGCCTGCTCGTCGTCTATGTCCACGCGGCGCAGTGGCTCGAGCGCAACGCCTTTCCGATGTCGTGGCTCGAGGCGACGCTGCTGCACGAATCGATCACCTGGCTCGATCCCGGCAAGGTCGGCGTGCTCGTCTTTTTCGCCATCAGCGGCTATGTCGTGCCCTTCTCGCTGCGCCGGCCGCTCGCCCATCCCTTGCGCGAGTTCGTCGTCAACCGCTTCTTCCGGCTGATGCCGGCCTACTGGCTCTCGCTCGTCGCCGGGGTTCTGGTCCTCGCCGCGTTCGAGGGGCGGTCGACCGATCTCGCCGGCTGGCTCGGCAACCTGATCCTCGCACCGCAGCTCCTCGGGCGTGATCTCCTGCTCGACGTCTACTGGACGCTGCAGGTCGAGCTCGTCTTCTACGTCGCCTGCGCCGGCCTCGCCGTGCTCGGGCTGATCAACGTGCGGCGGCTCGCCGGCTGGCTCTCGCTGCTCGCCCTCGCCGGCGCCTTCGCCGCGGCGGCTCTCAAGCATTTTCTCTCGATCGACCTGCCGGTCGGCCTCGCCTTGTGGCTCGGCCTGATGTTCTGGGGCTTCGCGGCGCGCGAGGCCGATGTCAGCGGCGATCCCTTTGTCAGACGCCAGGTGCGGCTGCTCTTGGTCGCCTTCCTTTTGGCGCTCGGCCCGATCTGCTTTCTGGGCTACCACCGGCTGCCCTCGGTCTACGGCACCTGGCAGAGCTATTTCTGGTCCTACGTGCTGGCCGTGCTGATCTTCTGGGCCTTCGCCATCCGCTGGCCCTGGAGCGCGCCCTGGCTCTCCTGGGTCGGGCGGATCAGCTACTCGGTCTATCTCCTGCACGTGCTCTGCATCATCGTGCTCGGCGCCTGGGTCGCCCCCTGGCTCGCCGGCCTGGTGCCGGGGCTGGTCTTCATCGGGCTCGTCGGCCTCGCCAGCATTGCCGTCTCGGCCCTGGTCTTCGGCTGGCTGGAGGAGCCGGCGATCGGCATCGGCCGGGCGCTCAACCGGCGTTGGCGAACGGTCCGGCTCGGCCGGGCCAGGCTGCGGCCGCTGCTTTGACGCCAGCCCGCGTGTCCAGGACCGAGCCTGTCGTCAGCGTCATCGTGCCCGTGTTCAACGCGGCGCGCACGCTGCCGGCGGCGATCGCCTCGGTGCGGGCGCAGACGTTCGCGGAATGGGAGATCGTTCTGGTCGACGACGCGTCGACCGACGCGAGCCCGGCCCTGATCGAGGCGCTGGCCCTGGGCGACCCGCGGATCCGTTCGGCACACCTGCCGCTAAACATGGGTCCTGCCGCCGCCCGCAATCGCGGGCTGGAGCTTGCCCGGGGTCGCTGGATCGCGCTCCTCGATGCCGACGACGCTTTCCTCGCCGACCGCCTGGCGGTGCTGACGGCGCTCGGCGACGGGACGGGTGCCGATCTCGTCTCGGACAACATCCTGCTCGTCGATCCGGTGGACGACCGGGAGCGCGGCCTCGCCTGGCCGGCGGCGAGCCTCCGAGAGGAGCCCTGGATCGACGCGGCACGGTTCCTTGCGAAGAATCTCTTCCATCGCGACGAGGCCGGGTTCGGCTTCATGAAGCCCCTGATCGCCCGATCGTTCCTCGACCGGCACGGCCTGCGCTACGACCCGGCGCTTCGCCTCGGCGAGGACTATGAATTCTACTGGGCCTGCCTGGCGCACGGGGCGCGTTGGCGGGTCGAGGAAACGGCGCACTACCGCTATCATCTGACCCCGGAGTCGGCCACGAGGCGGATCACGCCGGAGCAGATCGTCGTGATGCGCGACCGGGCGGCGCAGGCGCTGCGCGAGGCCGAGGATCCCCTGATTCTGCCGCTCCTGCGCCGCCGCTATCGCCAGCTCCGCGGATTCCACCAGCATCACGCGGCGGTGCGCGACCTCAAGGCCGGGCGGCTGGCCAGGGGGATCGGTCGGCTGGTCGGCGAGCCGGCCGTCCTGCCCTTCGTCGTGGACGCGCTCCGCACCGGCCTGCCCAAGCGGCTCGGCCTGCGCGGCCGCCACGACCACGGGTTTTGACGTCGGGCTTCAGGCGCTGTGGTAGTGGTAGCGGGAGTCGTTGCGGTAGCGGCTGCTGTAGATCTCGAGCTCGGGGAAGGCGTCGGCGGCCTTCTTGCGGACGTCGACATTGTTGATGACGACCCCGAGCTCGAGGCCGCTGCGGGCGGCCCGCAGGCGGGCAGCGCCGGCCTCGATCACGTCGGGGCGCATGCGCGACCAGTCGACGATGAAGAGCGCCGCGTCGGCGACATCCACCAGCGTGCCGAAATCGGCGACCGGCAGGACCGGCGGCGTGTCGATGACGATCAGGTCGAACGCCTCGCGCAGGCCCTGCATGGCGCGCCGCAGGTGTCCCGACTGCAAGAGCACCCCGGCCTTGTAGCCCTGCCGGCCGCAGGTCAGCACCTTGAGCCGGGTCGACGGGTCGTTTCTCCAGAGGCTCGCGAGCTCCTTGCCCGCCGGATCGGCGAGGTAGTCGGCGAGCCCGGGCGTCGCCTCGATGTCCAGGGCCTTGTGCACCCGGCCGAGGCGCATGTCGGCATCCACCAGCAGCACCCGCTGGTCGCTCAGCGCCGCCGAGCGGGCGAGCGAGACGGCGAGCATGGTCTTGCCCTCGCCCTGCACCGAGGAGGTGACGGCGAGGATCAGGGCGCCCGACCTCTCGCCCGGCAAATCGCCGGACCGATCTCCGGCGCGGTGCAGGATCGGCCGGGGCAGGCTGCGCAGCTGGTTGCTCACCGCGCGCACCGCCTCGGCGAAGGCGCCGCCCGGATAGATCACGACGGTATCCTCGGGCTCGAATTCGGGCGGCTGGCCGGGCAGGCCCTCGAGGCTCGGCACCACCCCGATCACCTTCAGCCCGAGCTGCGCCTCGGCCTGGCCGACCGTGCGAAAGCGGCGGTCGAGCAGCTCGCGGCCGACTGCCGCGACCAGAGCGAGGCCGCAGCCGAGGACGAAGCCGAGGCCGCCCATCAGGACGAGGCGCGGCTTGGTCGAGACGGTGGGCGGGGCGGCCGGCGACAGCAGCCGTCCGTCCGATGGCGTGGTCGCCGCCGTCGGGTCCGCCGCCTCGGCCCGGCGCAGCGTGTCCTGGTAGAGCTCGCGGGTCGCCTCGGCCTCGCGCTCCAGCACCCGCAGGCGTGCCATGGCGGCATCCTCCTTGACCACCTGCGCGCGGACCTGGGCCACCTCGGTCTCGAGCAGCCCGACCCTTTGCCGATGGCTCTCGACCTCGCTCGCCAGGCTGCTGACGATGCGGCCGACCTCGCTTTGGATGCCGCGGCGGATCTGGGCGAGGCGCTGGCGGAGGTCGATCATGCGCGGGTGCTGGGGGCCGTAGACGCTCTCGAACTCCGCCACCTCGCCGGCGACCTCGCTCTCCTGCGCCCGCAGGTCGCGGATGGTCTCGGACTGCAGCACCTCGGCCATGGCGGCGCTGCGGCCGGCCGCCTGGGCGGCCGTCGCCTCGTCGTGGCGGCCGCTCGCCTGGGCGAGGGCGGCCCGCGCCTCGAGCAGCTGGCTGTTCAGCCCCGAGAGCCGCTCGGAGGTCAGGGACCCGGTCACCCCCTGCAGGAGCCCCGCCTCGCGCCGGTAGTCCTCGACAGCCGTCTCGCGCCGCTCGAGCTCGTCCCGCAACTGGTCCAGGCGCTCGCGCAGCCAGCTTCCGGCGAGCCTGGCGGCGGCGGTCTGGTTGTCGGTGCGATCGGCGAGATATTCCTCGACCAGCGTGTTCGCGACCAGGGCCGCGAGGCCGGGCGCCTCGGTCCCGAAGGTGACGTCGATGACCTGCGAGCGGCCGCGCGGCGCGATCGTGACACGCTTGAGGAAGCGGTCGATCACGTCCTCCATCTCGCCGCGGCCATAGTCGGCGTCGTCCGTGGCCTCTGCGCCGCGGGACAATTGGCCGACCCAGGCGCGCAAGGCACCGATGCCGTCCCGCAGCCATGATGCCATGTCCGTCCCGGCCGCCTCGGGCTGGGGCTCTGGCGGGTTGAAGGCGTCGAGGCGGTGCAGCTGCAGCCGCTCGATGACCCGGCGGGCGAGGGCCCGCGACTGCAGGATCTCGACCTCGTTGGTCAGCGTGTCCTGATTGAGCGCGGCGCTGACGACGAGGCTGTCGAGCTCCGGCTGGCGCGCCTGGGGCCCGCCGATCAGCACCGTCGCCGTGGCCTGGTACTCGGTCGGCAGCAGCCGATGCGCGACCACGCCCAGGCCCGTGCCGAGCACGATCAGAAGCAGGCTCGAAAGCCAGCGCCGGCGGATCGCGTTGACGATGGAGGCGATTCCCTTCGTCGGCCGTCCATCCGCCGATCCGGCGGACTCGGACCCCCCGGCGAGCGCCGGCAGCCGCCCGCTATCGGATCCCCAAGCCAAATGACCCATCCCATTCCGATCGTCTGTCGATTGCCGGCCTGCGGCCATCCCCGGCTTGCGCCGGTGAACGGATCGCCTAACCTAGGCTACCGCGTCCGATCGCCGGGCCACAAGCGAAAGCTGGGCCGTTGCCCGGTTCGCGACAAGACCTGTTGCAGCGGTTCCTGGCACGCTTCAAGTCATGCGCTGCCAATTGATTGGATGAGAAGAAAATTCAACCAGAGCGTTTGTCGGGCATCGAGGTGGATTACACGATCGCCATTGTCACCTGCCGCCGTCCGGCCGGGCTCGGGCGGCTCCTCGACGCCCTCCGGCGCTGTCGCCTGCCGTCGCCGAGGTGCACCGTGCTGGTTGTCGACAACGACCCCGGGCACGGTGCCGAGGCGATGGTGGCGGCGTTCGCCGCCGGCTATCCCATGGCGCTCGATTACCTGCACGAGCCGCGGCCGGGCGTGGTCTTCGGCCGCAACGTGGCGCTGGATCGTGCCCCGGGCACCCGTCTCGCCTTCATCGATGACGACGAGGAGCCCGACCCGGATTGGCTCGTGGCCCTCGCGGCGACCATGGACGCCCGCGATGCTCAGGCGGTCAGCGGGCCGGTCCGGCCGATCTTCGAGAAGCCGATGCCGGCGTGGTTCGCCGAGGCCTTCGCCCTCTGCTATGTCCGGCCACTGGCGGACGGCTCGAGCCGCGAGCTGACGACCGGCAATCTCCTGCTCGATCGCCGTTTCCTGGCATGCCATGGTCTGCGCTTCCCCGAGGCGCTGGCCACGCACGGCGCCGAGGACACCGCGCTCTCGGCCCGGCTGCTCGCTGCCGGCGGGCGGCTCGCCTGGGCGGCGGACGCCCTGGTCCACGAGCATACCCCGGCCGAGCGTCTCAGGCTCGCCTGGCTCCTCGCCAGATGGTACCGATACGGCATGTCGGATGTGCGGATCAGGCTTCTCGACCGGGCGTCGCTCATGGTCCGGCTGGGGGCGTTCGGGCGGGGCGCCGTCCGGGTCGGCGGTGGTGGAATGCTCCTCGCCCTCGCCTTGCCGGGGCTCGTCCTGGCCCGGCCGGGCCCGGTCGTTCGGCGTTGCTACACCATCATGCGCGGCCTCGGCATGATCGCGGCCGGGATCGGCCTCGAGAGCGAGCCCTACGCGGGCCGGGCGAGCCGTGGCTGAACGGTTCGGGCGGCGCGCGGTCAAGGGCAGCCTCTGGGCCACCTTCGACGGCTGGGCGACCGAAGCCCTGAGCCTCGTCGTCTTTTTGCTGCTCGCCCGGCTGCTCGGACCAGGCGAGTTCGGCCTGATCGCCATCGCCCTCGGCTTCACCGCGGTGGCGGCGCACCTGACCGCCTACACGACGGGCGAGGTGCTGGTCCAGAAGCAGGATCTCAGCGAAGCGGATTGCGACGCGGTCTTCTGGGTGACGTTCCTGGCGGCCGGGCTGCTGGCGCTGGTCCTGGCGTCGGCCGCGCCGACGATCGCCCGGCTGTTCGATTTGCCGGACTTGGCGCCGGTGATCCGCTGGCTCTGCGTGGTCCTGGTGCTGCAGGCCTTCACCACCGTCCCGCTCGCCTTGCTCACCCGCGAGCTGCGCTTCGATGTCACCGCCAGGCGCTCGCTCGTCATGCTCCTGGGTGGAGCCGCCGTCGGCATCGCCATGGCGATGCAGGGCTATGGCGTCTGGGCCCTGGTCGGCCAGCATCTCGCCGGTTCCATCCTCAATGCCGGCCTGCTGCTGGGGGCCACCGCCTGGCGTCCCGGGCTGCGCGCCGGTTGGCCGCAGGTCAGGGCGATCCGTCGCTTCGTCGCCAGCAGCCTCGGCAACAGTGTCCTGCAGATGCTCGACGAGCGGGCACCGCAGCTGCTGGTGGGGCTCCTGCTCGGTCCTGCCGCGGCGGGGCTGATCAACGTGGCGCTCCGCCTCGTGCAGATGATGCAGCGGCTGTTCGCCGCGCCGATCAACCAGATCGCCATGCCGGCCTTCGCCCGGCTGCGCGGCGACCCTGTGGCCCTCGGCCGGTTTCGCGACGTGGCCCTGTCGCTCGGTCTCGCGGTCAGCCTGCCGGCCGCCGTGGGTGCCGCGGCGATCGCCCCCGAGCTCATCGGCCTCGGCCTCGGCGCCGAGTGGCTGGCGATGGTGCCGGTCTTCCAGATCCTCTGCGTCGGCGTCGCCATCTGGCCGGTGATCCTGCAGGCCCGCTCGGCCCTCTACGGCCTGGGTCGGCCGGACCGGCTCCTGCGTGTCGGCCTGCTCGATGGTCTCGCCGGGGTCGTCGTCATCCTGGCCACGGCATCCTTCGGGCTCGTGGCGGTCGCCCTGGGTCTGAGCCTGCGCGTCCTCGTCTGGCGCTGGCCCTTGACCGCGCGGCAGATGCGGCTGGAGATCGGGACGGGCTTCCTGCACGAGCTCCGGCTCCTCCTGCCGCCGCTGCTGGCCAGCCTGCTCGTGCTTCTGATCTTCGTGGCGCTCCGGCAGTCGCTCGTCGTCGCCTCGGGCGACTGGCCGGCCATCGCCATGGCCGGTCTGGTCGCCGGGCTCACCTATATGGGCATCACCGCGATCCTGCAGCGGTCGCAGCTGCGCGCCGCCTGGGCGCTCTGGCGTGGCGCGCCGGTCCCCGTCCCGGCATGAGCGGTCGCGAATGAGCGCCCAGGCGTGAGGGGGGCGGGGATGCCCGCCGGCCGCTCGGGCGCCAGCCCGCTCGGCGCCTGGCTCGCCCAGCAGCTGCCGCGCCTCGAATATGCCGTTTTCGCCTTCCTGCTGGCGCTGGGTGCCGGAGCGCTCGGCTTCGTCGACAACCGCCTCTATGCGATCGGGCGCGATTCGCCCACCCATTTCAGCACGTTCACGATCCTCGCCTGGCCGGTCTTGTACCTCCTCTTCGCCGGCTTCATGCTGCACCGGCCGGACGTGCTCCGCCGAGGGCTCGCCGCCGCTCCCTGGGTGCTCGCCTACCCGCTGGTGGCGGGTCTCTCGGTTGCCTGGTCCCTGGACCGGGCGGTGACCGCCGGCGAGGCGTTGCGGCTCGCCATGACGGTGCTGATGGGCACCTATCTGGGTGCTCGCCTCTCGCCCGCCGAGCTCGCCCGGCTGGTGGCCCTCGTCCTCGGCGTCGCCGTCGGCGCGTCGGTGCTGCTGCATCTGGCCGGCGTCGACTTCGCGACCATGATGAATGGCGCCACGCGCGGCGTCTTCTATCACAAGAACACCCTGGGCAGCGCCGCGGTCGTGCTGATCGCCGCCGCCACGGCGCTCGTCGTCGGCCGCCCGACCGACCCGCTCGGGCTTGCCGGCCTCGTGGCCGGTCTCGTCGCCCTGCCGTTCGCCGATTCCGCCACCGCGATCGTCACCGCCGGCATCGTCCTCGCCGGCACGGTTGTGCTCGTGCTGCGCAGCCGCCCCCTGATGCTGGGCCTTTGGACCGGGCTTCTCCTGATCGCCTTGGCCCTCGTGCTCGGCATCCTCCTCGCGACCGGCGTGGCACCCGTCCAGCTGTTGTTCGGAGCGCTCGACAAGGATCCGACGCTGACCGGGCGCTCCTATCTCTGGGAAACCGGATTCCTGCAGCTCGAGCAGCGGCCCTGGCTCGGCACAGGCTTCGCCGCCTTCTGGACCGCCGCGGTCGATTGGCGCACGTTGCGCGTGCTCGATCTGCTCGGTCAGGTGGGGCATTTTCACAACACCCTGCTCGAGATCGCGGTCGAGCTCGGTCTCGTCGGGGTCATGGTGGCGCTTGCCACGCTCGGCCTCTACACGCGCATGGCGTGGCGGCACCTGCGCCGTGCTGTGGACCGACGGGTGGTCTTCACCTGGCTCTTCCTCTTCGTTCTGGTCGTGACCGGCCTCACCGAGGTCTATGGCTTCGCCAAGCACAGCACCGCCACGATCCTCTTCGTGGCGCTGGCGGTGGCGATGGGGCGCGATCTCGAGGTCATGGATGGCCGCCATTAACCGTTCGGTCATCTCTTTCGTCTAGACCGGGCACCACTGGCCGAGGCGCCGGATCGCGGGCGAAGCAGAGGGGGTGGTGGCGCATTCTCGCTTGCCGTGGCGCGGCGATGGGCGTTTATCGCCGTCTTCGACCACTTGGGAACCGTGCATCGATGAACGAAGCCGCCTTTGCCCTGCCGCCGCGCTCGATCGACACCTCCGGCATCCGGAAGGCAATTCTCGGCAAGCTGATCTACGCGGTCGGCAAGGATCCCGAGCACGCGACCGTGCACGACTGGTTCTTCGCCACCGCCCTCGCCACCCGCGACCGGATGGTCGATGCGTGGATGGACAGCACGCGCGAGACCTATGCGCGCAACCGGCGGCGGGTCTACTACCTCAGCCTCGAGTTCCTGATCGGCCGGCTCCTGGCCGACACGCTCAACAACCTGCATCTGATGACGCCGACGCGCGAGGCGCTGGCGGCGCTCGGCGTCGATGCGGATGCGGTCTTCCGGGTCGAGCCGGATGCGGCGCTCGGCAATGGCGGTCTCGGCCGGCTCGCCGCCTGCTTCATGGAGAGCATGGCGAGCCTCGGCATCGCCGGCTTCGGCTACGGCATTCGCTACGAGCACGGCCTGTTCAAGCAGGGCTTCGACAAGGGCTGGCAGGTCGAGCGGCCGGAGGACTGGCTGGCCTTCGGCAATCCCTGGGAGTTCGAGCGGCCGGAGGCGGTCTATCCGGTGCGTTTCGGCGGCGAGGTGCGCGACGAGACCGACGACGACGGCCGGCGCCGCTTCGTCTGGGAGGGCGGGCAGCGTGTGCTGGCCGTCGCCTACGACACGATGATCGCCGGGTGGGGCGGCGGGCACGTCAACACGCTCCGCCTCTGGTCCGGCCAGTCCGGCAACCTGATCGACCTCGAGGCGTTCAATCGCGGCGACTACAAGGAGGCGGTCGGCGAGCAGATCGCCGCCGAGAGCATCAGCCGCGTGCTCTACCCCAACGATGCCACCCAGGCCGGCCAGGAGCTGCGGCTCAAGCAGGAGTATTTCTTCACGGCGGCCAGCCTCATGGACATCGTCCGCCGCCATCTCTCCTACCACGACACGCTCGACAACCTGGCCGACCACGTCGCCATCCAGCTCAACGACACCCATCCGTCGATCGCCGTGCCGGAGCTGCTCCGCCTCCTGGTCGACGAGCACGACATGGACTGGGAGCGGGCCTTCGCCATCGTCCAGGACACCATCCACTACACCAACCACACGCTCCTGCCGGAAGCGCTCGAGCGGTGGCCGGTGCAGCTGATGGAGCAGATGCTGCCCCGGCACATGCAGCTCATCTACGAGATCAACGCCCATGTGCTCGGCACGCTTCGTCATGCGCCGGGCATCGACGACCCGTTCCTCGCCGACGTCTCGCTGATCGAGGAGGGCTATGGCCGGGCGGTGCGCATGGGCCATCTGGCGTTCATCGGCGCCCGCAAGGTCAACGGCGTGTCGGCGCTGCACACCGACCTCATGAAGCGGACGGTGTTCAAGGCCCTGCACCGCCACTTCCCGGACAAGATCACCAACAAGACCAACGGCATCACGCCCCGACGCTGGCTCATGGGCTGCAACCCGGGTCTCGCCGCCCTCTACGACGCCTGCATCGGCGCCGGCTGGCGCAACGATATCGGCCGCCTCGAGGCGATCGAGCCGATGCTCGCCGATTCCGGCTTTCTCGACCGCTTCATGGCGGTCAAGCGGCGCAACAAGGAGCAGCTCGCCGGCCTGATCGGCGAGCAGCACGGCATCGCGGTCGATCCGGCGGCGCTGTTCGACGTGCACATCAAGCGCATCCACGAGTACAAGCGCCAGCTCTTGAACATACTGGAAGCGATCGCGCTCTACGACGCGATCCGCGCCGAGCCGGAGCGGGACTGGCCGAAGCGGATCAAGCTCTTCGCCGGCAAGGCGGCGCCCTCCTACAACCGTGCGAAGCTGATCATCAAGCTGATCAACGACGTAGCGGAGGTGGTCAACAACGATCCCCTGATCGCCGGCCGGCTGCAGGTGCTCTTCCTGCCCAACTACAATGTCAGCCTGGCGGAGCGGATGATCCCGGCGGCCGACCTCTCCGAGCAGATCTCGACCGCGGGCATGGAAGCCTCGGGCACCGGCAACATGAAGCTGGCGCTGAACGGTGCCCTGACCGTCGGCACGCTGGACGGCGCCAATGTCGAGATGCGCGAGCACGTCGGGGCCGAAAGCTTCTTCATCTTCGGCCTGACCGCGGAGGAGGTGATCATGGCGCGCACCCGCCGGGACGCGTCGCGCGCCGCCATCGCGGCCTCCCCCGAGCTGGCCCGCACCCTCGATCTGGTCGAGCGCGGACGGTTCTCGCCGGGCGACCCCGGCCGCTTCAGGCCGATCGTCGACGACCTGCGCAGCTTCGATCACTTCATGGTGACGATCGATTTCGCCGACTACTGGCAGGCGCAGCGGACGATCGACAGGGTCTTCGCGGACCCGAACGAATGGAGCCGCATGGCGGCGGCCAATGCGATTCGCATGGCCTGGTTCTCGTCCGACCGCACCATTCGGGAATATGCCGAGGAGATCTGGCGCTGCCCGGTCTGAGTGTCGCGGCACCGCCGCCATCGGCCCGGGCGCCGCACCCGCCGATCGGCTGTGCCGATCCGCAGCGGCGGCGTTGCCGGGTCGGTCGTTTTTTCCGCTGCGCGGGATGTCGTTCAGCCGAGCTGGCGAAGCTCGGCGGCCGGGCGGCCCGATGGCCTTGCCGCCTCGCCGCCGGCGCGCGGCAGGAACCGGCCGGAGCCGGGTGAAGCCTCGAGCTCGCCCGCCTCGATGATCACGGCGCCGCGGCGCAGCACATGGGTCGGCCAGCCCTTGATCTCGCGGCCGGCATAGGCGCTGTAGCCCGAGCGGTCGTGGGTGGTGTCGTGGGTGACCGTCGTCGTCGCCTCGGGGTCCCAGATCACGAGATCGGCGTCGCTGCCGATGGCGATGGTGCCCTTCCGCGGGTGCAGGTTGTAGAGCTTCGCGGGCGCCGTCGCGGTGAGGCGGACGAAATCGGTGAGGCCCGAGCGGCCCTGGCTCACCATGGCGTCGAACAGCACCGGGAGGCGCAGCTCGATGCCGGCCATGCCGTTGGCCATCTCCTTGAAGCTGGGGCTTGGACCCTTGGCGAGCTTGCCGCTCTCGTCCATGCGGTAGGGGGCGTGGTCCGAGGAGACGGTGGCGAGCGTGCCCTGGCCGAGCGCCTGCCAGAGCGCCGCCTGGTCGTCCGGCTCGCGCAAGGGCGGGCTGCAGATCCACATGCCCCCCTCGATGCCGGGCCGGTCCAGATCGGCCGAGCTCAGGGTCAGATACTGGGTGCAGGTCTCGCCGAAGACCTTCGCCCCCTGGTCCTGCCAGCGGCGGAGGGTGGCCGCACCCTCGCGCGTGCTGACGTGGAAGATCATCAAGGGCTGGTCGATGAACGCCGCCATGGCGATCGCCCGGTTGATCGCCTCGGCCTCGGCGAGGCGCGGGTGCGACGGGACATGGAACCTGGGGGCCGTCAGGCCCCGCTCGACCAGCCGCTTGCCCATCCAGGAGATCATCCCGTGGTTCTCGGCATGGACGCAGACCATGCAGCCATGCTGTCGGGCCGCCCAGAGCACGTCGAGGAACTGCTCGTCCTCGACCCTGAGGCGGTCGTAGGTCAGGAAGACCTTGAGCGAGGAATGGCCGTCCCGCACGAGGCCCGGCAGCTCGTCCTTCAGGATCTCGGGCCGCGGGTCGGCGAGGATCATGTGGAAGGCGTAGTCGACCACCGCCCCCCTGGCGGCGCGCTCGTGATAGTCGGCGACGACCCGGGCCAGGCTCATGCCGACGTGCTGGGCGGCGAACGGGATCACCGTCGTGGTGCCGCCCATCGCGGCCGAGACGGTGGCGCTCTCGAACGTGTCGGCGTTCATCAGCCCGGAGGCGGCGAGCTGCTCGATATGGCAGTGGCTGTCGACGCCGCCGGGGGTCACGATCTTGCCCCGCGCGTCGATCTCCAGCCGCCCGGTCGGCAGCGCCCCGGCGATCGCCACCACGGTCTCGCCGGTGATGCCGATATCGGCCTCGAGCACGTCCGTGGCGGTGGCGACCCTGCCGCCCTTGATGACCAGATCGCAATGCACCATGACGCCCGTCCCCCCCCTGTCGGCTCCGCGACTGCGTAGCATGGGCTGCCGAGGGCGGCCATGGCCGGCTGGCTCGGGGCAGGCAGGGGCCGGTGCCGAGGGAGCGGATGGAGCATCTCCCAGCACCGATCAGCGGGCCGGAAAGCGCTGCTGTGCCGCGGTCCCGGACGGCTCCGGCCAGAGCTGGACCTCCGAGAGCATCCGCAAGCGGTCCGGTCGCCTCGCAAGGGTTCGGCCAGCGTCGCTATCGACACCGATCGCCCCGACGGTCGACGCACCGGTGGTCCGGGCTGCCAAGCCCGCTTCCGTCCCGTACCCCGCAGACCATGCCGCGTGACCATGGGGAGCATGCGCGGCGGCCCCGACGGCGATGCATGATAACAGAAAATATTCCTATCAAGAATTGACTACGAAAGCAAGGGGCGGCTTCGGTTCGTTCGGCAATTGCGGGGCTTGGGTTCGATCGTCCGGCGGCGTGACCTCGGCAAGGGGCGGGAATGCCTTTCGTCTCAGGATGTTGTGGGGCGTCAGGGTTCGTTTGCCGGGTGCCGGGTTCGATCGTCGATTCCCCGGGTTCGATCGTCCCTTCGGCAGGTTCGTTCGTCGATAAGTGATGCGCCGGCCGCACCAACCCGGGAGATTGTTGCCGCCGATGCAACAACCCGAGCGGCGATTGATGCAGCCGATGCACCATTGGTCATAATATTGATGCGCCATATGCAACAACCCAAGAGGACTGTCGCATCGGGCGCAACAGGGGCGGCTGCCGCGAAAGTGGTGGGCGAAGGGTGAGGCGGGACGGAGCTCCGGCCTAAAAGAGTCCTGACCCCGTTAGGACCATGCACCTGGGCTTGGGCCATTCTCGGCTTGGATCCCACGGGGTGGCCACGCCTGCCCCTCGGCGTCCGGGGCAACCGGGGCAGGAGAGGGGCGTCGGGATGAGGAGCAGGGGGCGCTTTTGGCCGTTCTTCCCCGGCGCGCGTCGTATTTGCTGCTCAAGGCGCTGCGTGTATATCGGGAGGTGTCTGGCGCCGCGGTGCCAAAGCTTTGGGAGGATGGTCTGTTGACGAGCGCGAAATTCGGTGTGGCCGTGTTGCTGGCCGGTGCGGTTCTGGCGGTCTCGGGAGCGGCCCGGGCCGACGGCGACGCGAAGGACGGCAAGAAGGTGTTCCGGCAGTGCCAGGCCTGCCATGTGGCGGACAAGAAGCAGAATCGGGTCGGCCCCTACCTGCTCGGCGTCATCGGCCGGCCGGCGGGCACGGCCGAGGGCTTCAAGTATTCGGATGCCATGGCGAACAGCGGCGTCACCTGGGACGAGGATACCATCGCCCAATACCTCGCCGATCCCAAGGGCTTCATCCCGGGCAACAAGATGGTGTTCGCCGGGCTGAAGAAGCCCGAGCAGATCGAGGACGTGATCGCCTATCTCGAGAGCGTCTCCGAGTAGAGGCGCCGGCAAGCCCCGAGGTCGACGGCAGCCGACGGGGGCGTCGCTCCTTCGTGCCTGGCGCAAGCCGTGAGCTTTGCCTCGGGCGGGGAGTGGGCACGGGTGGCCCGGCAAACGGTCGCTGCGGCGCTGGAAGGAGCGCTTCAGCGAGAACGGTGCCGGCCACCTGTGTCCTTGCGCAGGGTGCGCGACCGGGCCATGCCTCGCCCGGCTGATGCCATGGGTGCCCGATCGCTTGCCCGGCCTCGGGCGAGCGGCAGTCTAGTCGATCCTCGTGGGCCGGACGATCGCATAGCCGATCATGTGGCTGCCTTGATCCAGATCAGTGCTGTGGCCTCGGGGCCGGCCTAGCGTCGGGCCGAAGCTTCCGTGGGTCCAGCGGGGCCTGTGGGAAAAACGCTGGAGGGTGGCATGCGCCGAGGCTCGGCATGGACGGTCTTGATCGGCCTGACAGCCGCATCGATAGCGGTTCCGGCTTCGGCCCAGCCGACCACCCGATTGCTCGCCGATAGCTGTGCCGTCTGCCACGCGACGGGCGAGAGCAGCCCGGGATCCATCGATTCGCTCGACGACATGAAGCTCGACGAGCTTCTCGAGAAGATGAACAAGTTCAAGTACGAGGAGGGCAAAGGCCGCATCATGGGTCCGATCGCGCGCGGCCTCTCGGACGCGCAGATCCAGGCGCTGGCCGAGCACTTCCAGAAGCCGGGCCGTTGAGGGGATCGTCATGAAGCTGCCCCGCAGGTCATTCACCTCGGCTTTGGCCCTGGGCGCGCTCGGCGGCCTCGCCGCTCCGGCCCGGCTGCTCGCGCAGCCGACGGGGGCACGTGGCCGTGTCGTCATCGTCGGCGGCGGCTTTGGCGGGGCGACGTGCGCCAGGTATCTGCGTCGGGCGAATCCCGATCTCGCCATCACGATGGTCGAGCAGAATCCCCGCTATGTCACCTGTCCGCTCAGCAACACGGTGATCGCGGGCATGAGCTCGCTATCGGCCCTGACAGTGGACTACCCCCGCCTGCGCGATGCCTACAAGATCGATCTCGTCGTCGACCGGGCGACGGGGATCGACGTGGACAAGGCGTCGGTCACCCTCGCCGGGGGAGAACGTCTGGCCTATGATCGCCTGGTCCTGGCACCCGGCATCGCCATCCGCTTCGCGGCCATCGACGGTTATGACGAGGCGGCGGCGGAGGTGATGCCGCATGCCTGGATCGCGGGGCCGCAGACCGAGCTCCTGCGCCGCCAGATCGAGGCCATGGAGGACGGCGGCACGGTGATCGTCACGGTTCCGCCCCTGCCGTTCCGGTGTCCGCCGGGCCCCTACGAGCGCGCCAGCCTGATCGCCTACCATCTCAAGCGATCCAAGCCCCGCTCCAAGGTGCTCATCCTCGACGCCAATGACGGATTCGGCAAGCAGGCCCTGTTCGAGGAAGGCTGGGCTGACCTCTATCCGGGCATGATCGAGCGCATCCATGGCAGCGACAGCGGCCGCGTGACCGGGGTCGATGTCGGCGCGCGCACGGTGATCGTCGCGGACGGCGGCAGGCACACCGGCCATGTCGTCAACCTCATCCCGCCCGAGCAGGCCGGCGCCATCGCGACCGCGTCCGGCCTTGCCGACGACACCGGCTGGTGCCCCGCCGACCCGGCATCGCTGGTCCTGCGCGGCCAGGAGAAGATCCACGTGATCGGCGACGCGGCGACGATCGGCCTGCCGAAATCGGCCACCGTCGCCAACACCGAAGCCAAGGTCTGCGCCGCGGCGGTCGGTGCCCTGCTCTCGGGCGAGCCGGTCGGCGATCCCGTCTATCTCAACGCCTGCTACAGCCTGCTGACACCGGACTACGCGATCTCCATCGCGACCATGTTCGGGCTCAGCGACGGCAAGCTGGCGCCCCTCCCGAACGCCAGCGGCACCAGCCCGCTCGGCGCCGATCGGGAATACCGCGCGAAGGAGGCGAAGGACGCGCGCGGCTGGTACGACAGCATCGTCGCCGACACGTTCGGCTAGGGGAGTCGGGGTGAGCCAGCATCCACCCGACCCGGCGCGTCCGTCAGGCTCGGGCAATGTGTCCGGGCTCTCGTCGCGTCATCAGCCCGGTGCATCGTTGATGGCAGGCCCCGGCTGGCATCGCCGTCGGGTGGGGCATCGCGTGCTGAAGGTCGGCCTCGCCCGATCAGGCCGCGTTGAGCGCCGCCCAGAGCTCGGCCACGTATTTGCGGAACCAGACCGTGTAGCGATCGGGACGATCCTCGATGTCGCGGCGCAGCGCGATCGGCTGGATCCAGCGCACCGCGTCGGCCTCGGCCGGGTTCGGCTCGACCGGCCCGGCGTGGCGGCCGGTGAAGACGCTGACCAGCTCATGCTCGGTCATGCCGCGATCGAGCGCAGCCCGGTAGTGGATCCTGGTGACGTAGGTGAGCGGGCAGACGAAGCCGAGCTCCTCCTCGAGCCTGCGGGAGGCGGCGGCGTGGCTCGCCTCGCCGGGACGCGGGTGGCCGCAGGCGGCGTTGGTCCAGAGGCCGCCCGAATGATACTTGCCGGGGCTGCGGCGCTGCAGGAGCCAGTTGCCTTTGGGGTCGTGGATCAGGACGGAGAAGGCACGGTGCAGGGCGCCCGAGCGATGGGCCGCGTGCTTCTCCGCCGTGCCGATCACGCGGTCGTCCGCATCGACCAGCATGAGGTGCTCGGGGCCGGCCAAAGGCTGCGGCCGACTGGCCTCGGTCTCTCTCGACATGGCTCCTCCGCGATGGGGCGAAGTCGACCTGTGGCATGATGGCCTGCCGCAAGGGGGAGTCAAGCGAGGCCGCCGTCGAGGGCTCTCAGGGCTCGATCTCGAAGATGCAGGCCGGCGCACCGGTGGCGGCGCAGGCGACCTCGCGGACGCTGGCGTCGGGCGAGAGCAGGCTGCGGAACAGGTGCTCGAAGGTGCCGGTGAGGAAGTCGCAGATCGGCTCGCCGGCGTGGCTGGGATCGCAGAGCGGGTTGTGGGTGAGGCCGAGGCGGATGGGCCGGCCGTAGACGGCGACAAAGGCGCCGCTGCCGGCGAGCCGGCAGGCATCGCGCTCGACGACCAGGAGCAGCAGCCGGGCGACGACCGGCCGCGGCAGGTGCCGGAGCAGGCGCCGGATCGGCTCCGGCACGTGCCGGACGAGCAGGTGGTCGGCCGTGCGCCTCCCGGCCGCCCGGGCCACGGCCCTGGCGCAGGCTGGACCGAGCTGCTGGCGGAGCGCCCGGTGCAAGGCCGAGACCTCGCGCTCGTCGACCATCGCCGTTGGGCCGGTGGCCAGATAGCGGGCGAGGCCGGCAGCCTCGAACAGGCGGCGCACTGGGGCGCTGCCTGCCCGTTCGCCCAGGACCGCCGCAATCTGCGTGACGGCGCTCGAGCTCATGCGACCGGCCAGCCCGCCCCCCGATTCGACTGGCGGGGCTGCCGCGGCGGCGAGGTCGGCACGCACGGGGCGCCTCAAGCCTCGGGCCCGCTCGGCGTTTGGCTCGCGGATACGGTGCGGCTCGGATCGAGGATTGAATGCTCGGTCATCGTCATGCCTGGACGGGGCTCGGATCGAGGTCGATGCGGACGCATCGGACCTCTCCTGGCCGAAGATCGGGCCATGGACCCGGTCGAGCTCGTTGACCACGGTTCTGGTTACAAGGAACTAGCCCTGCCTTGATCGAGGTCAATCGGACCATCTGGAATTGCGCGCGCTCGTCCTCTCCGGTCCGGCTCCCTGGAGCAAGGGCCAGGATCGGCGGTGCCGGCTGCAAGAAATCGGAAAGTCGGCGTGCGAGGCAGGACACGAATGATGAAGAAAGCGATTCTTGTCAGTGGTGGGTGACCCGACGGGCCAGGCGGACGGGCTCCTCGCTTGCCCGGACCAGAGTGAACTGGTACGGGGTCCGGCCAATGGAGCCAGATCTGCGCAACCGAGATTTATCGAATGGTGCCAGCGACGAATCGGCAGGGCACCCATATGGTGCGGCCGCTGCCAGGTCCTCGATCGTATCGTGCCCGGCGGTCGCCCGTGCCGCGGCTGGCGAGCCGGTGACGGCGGATCGCCCGTGCCCCTGGGATCCGGTTCCACCGATGGTCGGTCGACATTGATGGAGCGTGCCTCGCCGCTGCGCGTGGCACTGGTCGCGGGTTGTCCGTTCCCCTGGCCGCGCGGCACGCCGGCGCGGATTCTCGGCATGGCGCAGGCGCTGCACCAGGCCGGGCACATCGTTCACGTGATCGCCTATCCGATCGGCGACCTCGACCGCCCCTTGCCGTTCGCCGTGCATCGCAGCCTCGGTCTGCCATTCTACCGGCGCACCGCTCCGGGTGCCGATCCGCTCAGGCTCGCCTTCTACTTGCCGGCGCTCGCGGCGACGGTGGCGCGGGTGGTCGCCCGGCACAGGATCGAGATCGTGCACGCGCACCACTACGAGGGGCTGCTCGCCGCCTGGCCGGCCAAGCGGCTGCATGGCGTGCCGGTGATCTACGATGCCCACACCACGCTGGCGGGCGAGCTTCCCTACTACCGTCTCGGCCTGCCGCGCGGCTGGACGACGGCGGTCGGCCGGTCGCTCGACGCGCGCCTGCCGAAGCTCGCCGACCACATCGTGGCGACCAGCCAGCTCATCGCCTGCGAGCTCGTCCGGGACGGCATGCCGGCCGGGCGCGTCACCGTGATCGGCAACGGCATCGAGGATGCCTTCGTCGCCGCTCCGCCGCGGGAAGGCGGGCCGCTCGGGGGCGAGGAGCAGGTCGTCTATGCCGGCAACCTCGCCGGCTACCAGGGCATCGACACGCTGCTCGAGGCGTTCGCGCTGGTGGCGGCGGACCGGCCAGCCACCCGGCTCGTCCTCCTGACCGATTCGTCCTTCGACCGCCACGCCGCCCTGGCCGAGCGGCTCGGCATCCGGCCGCGGATCGACATCGAGGCGCCGCCGTCGCCGCAGGCGTTGGTCCAGCGGCTCGGCGATGCTTCCCTGCTCGTCAATCCCAGGGCCGAGTGCCCGGGTTATCCGCTGAAGCTGCTCAACTACATGGCGGCCGGCCGCCCGATCGTCTCGTTTCGGGATTCCGCCAAGGGGCTGACCCAGGACCGGGATGCCTGGCTGGTCGACGAGCCCAGTGCTGCCGCCCTGGCGCGCGGCATGCTCGCCGTGCTCGATCGGCCGGATGGCGGCGCGGCCCTCGGCCGGACGGCGCGGGAGCGGGTGGTCAGGGATTTGACCTGGTCGAGGGTGCTAGCCAATCTCGAGGGGCTCTACCGCCGCATGATCGCGCACGAGCCCCCTCAGGCCGATGAAGCTGTGTCATCCGTCCTGGCGGCCCGCTCGGACAGCGGCGTCGGGCACGGCTGACGCGCTGCAACCCGGGCGATCGCGTTGCCGGCGGAGCCTGTCGCCGTCCTCAGGCAGTCGCGGCGGCGTCATGGTCGAGAAGCGAACCGAGACCCTGCGCAAGGTCCGTGGCGGCGCGAAAGCCGAGGCGGGCCAGAGCGCGGGTCGGGTCGCCCACCGAGGCCCGGATATCGCCGGGTCGCGCCGGCTCGTGCTCGATCGGCACGCGGCGACCGGCCGCCGCCATCGCCGCCTCGGCGAGGCCGGCGATCGTGGTCGGGACGCCGGTGCAGATATTGTAGACTTCGGCGTGGGCATTCCCGGTGGCGGCAGCGCCGCGGCATTGCTCCATCGCCATGGTGAGCGCCCTCACCACGTCGGCGACATGAATGAAGTCGCGCGTCTGCCCGCCGTCTCCGTGCAGGCGCAAGGCCAGGCCGCGGCGCACCCGATCGGCGAAGATGGAGATCACGCCGCTGTAGGGGGAATCCGGTCGCTGGCGCGGGCCATAAACGTTGAAGAAGCGCAGCCCCGCATTCGGCACGCCGTTGAGCCTCGCTGCCACGCTGGCATGGAGCTCGGAGCCGAGCTTGTCCACGCCATAGGCGGTCAGGGGGCGCGGCTGCGCCGCCTCGTCGAGCGGCATCCGGTCGAGATCGCCATAGACGGCGGCCGACGACGCATAGACGACCGGCAACCGTCCCGCGCGAGCCGCCTCCAGAACCGCGATCGTGCCCGTCTGGTTGACCCGATGGGTCGCGAGCCGTGCCTCGTTCGAGCGTGCCACCGAGGCGATGGCAGCGAGGTGGTAGATGGCTTCGACCCCCCGGGCGGCTGCCGCCACCGCCGTGTCGTCGGTGATGCAGGCCTCGACCAGCTCCGCCGCCGCCGGCAGGTGGCGGCGCGAGCCCGTCGAGAGATCGTCGAGCACGCGCACCGAATGACCGGCGTCCATCAGGCTGTCGACCAGGTGCGAGCCGATGAAGCCGCACCCTCCCGTCACCAGAACCAGCATTTCGTCGCATCCTTCCGCAAAACAGGCTGGCCAACAGGGCTTAGAAGTGCCCGCACGGCGACGCATCGTCGAATGAGAAACCTGAAGTTTCGCAACCGCTAGTCTGCATGTCGGGACTCGGGCAAGTGAAAACTCGCCCTGGGCGTCGGGGATCCCGGATGATTGCAACGACTGCCCTTTCGGCAGTCCGGCCAGACGGCCCCAGGCACCGGGACGTACGGGCGAGCGCCCCTTGGCACTTCCGTCCCGCTGGCAGTTGCCTTAGAGGTCTGTCAACGAACGGCCACCAACGGTGCATGGGGGGCGGTCGCGGCACAAGGGGAGAGGGCGAATGACGAAGGGTCTGGCACTCGGATTCGCGGTTGCCTTGCTGGCGGGAACGGCGTTGACGCCGGGCCTGGGTCAGGCGGCGAGCGGCACCGTCTCGGTCTACACGGCGCATGCGCCCGAAATCTACAACGAGATCGTGCCGAAATTCGAGGCGGCGACGGGCATGACCGTCTCGCTGGTGCAGGCGGGCTCCGGCGACATCGTCCAGCGGGCGCGGGCCGAGGCGGCGAGCCCCCTCGCGGACGTGATCTGGTCGATCGGCGGCGAGGCGCTCGAGGCGAACAGCGACCTGCTCGAGCCCTACACCAGCACGGCGGATGCCGAGATCGACCCGCTCTACAAGGTCGGCACCAACTGGCTGCCCTATACCGGCATCCCGATGGTGCTGGTGGTCAACACCGACATGGTGGCCCCGGACGACATGCCGGTGAGCTGGGCCGATCTCACCGATCCCAAGTGGAGCCAGAAGGTCGCCTATGCCGGTGCCGACAGCTCGGGCTCGGCCTTCATGCAGCTCGCCACCATCCTCGACGTCTATGGCGAGGAGCAGGGCTGGGAGCTGTTCGGCGAGATGATGAAGAACTTCATCATCACCAACAGCTCGGGGCGGGTGCCGCGCGGTGTGGCCGATGGCGAGTTCGCGGTCGGGCTGACGCTCGAGGAGGCGGCCCAGCGCTATGTCGCGGGCGGGGCAGCGGTCGCCATCGTCTATCCCGAGCCGGCGACCTCGGCGCTGCCGGATGCGGTGGCCCTGGTCAAGGGCGGCCCGAACCCGGACGCCGGCAAGGCCTTCATCGACTTCGTGCTGTCGAAGGAGATCCAGGAGCTCCTCGTGGACAAGATGCAGCGGCGCTCGGTCCGGATCGACGTGCCGCAGCCCGAGGGCCTGCCCGCCTTGGACGAGATCGCCATCCGGAACTACGACATGGCCTGGGCCGGGGCGGAGCGCGAGAACATCATCAAGCGCTATCTCTCTATCCTGCGCCAGTGATCCTGGCCCGGTGATCCAGGCCCAGTGATCCAGGCGATGCTCGGCGGGCGGCCGGCCCCGACCTGATGGTGGCGATCGGCATCGCCGGGCTGGTCAAGCGCTTCGGGGCGGTCACCGCCATCGAGGCGCTCGATCTCGAGGTCGGGGACGGTGAGTTCTTCACCCTCCTCGGCCCTTCCGGCTGCGGCAAGACGACGTTGCTGCGCATCATCGCCGGCTTCGAGCGGCAGAACGCGGGCGATCTCGAGGTCGGCGGCCGGCTCGCCAACGATATTCCGGCGCACCGCCGCGACATGGGGATGGTCTTTCAGAACTACGCCATCTTTCCGCACATGTCGGTGTTCGACAACGTGGCCTATGGCCTGCGGCAGCGCCGGTTCAGCCGCGCGGAGATCGGGGCGAAGGTCGCCCGTGCCCTCGAGCTGGTCCGCCTCGAGGGCTACGAGCGGCGATTCCCGGACCAGCTTTCGGGCGGCCAGAAGCAGCGCGTGGTGCTGGCCCGGGCCCTCGTCATCGAGCCGCAGGTGCTGCTCATGGACGAGCCGCTCTCGGCCCTCGACGCCAAGGTCCGCATGGGGCTCAGGCGCGACATCCGCCTGGTCCAGCAGAAGCTCGGCATCACCACGCTCTACGTGACCCACGACCAGGAGGAGGCGCTCGTCGTCTCGGACCGGATCATGGTGATGGAGGCGGGCCTGATCCGCCAGCTCGGCAGCCCGCGCGAGGTCTACGAGGACCCGGCCAATCTTTTCGTCGCCACCTTCATCGGCACCAGCAACCTCTTCGACGGCCGGGTCGAGCGGACGGCGGACGGGTGCGCCGTGCTGGTGGAGGGGGCGCGGCTCGACCTGCCGGCGCTGCAGGCGGCGGACGGCACGCTGCTGCAGGTGGCGCTGCGGCCCGAGCATCTCGTCGTTCTCGAGGGCGGGGAGGTGCCGGAGGGGCTGCTCGCGCTCGAGGGCGTGGTCGAGCTCGTCA
Organism: uncultured Geminicoccaceae bacterium; assembly: GCA_964393275.1. Taxonomy (GTDB): domain Bacteria; phylum Pseudomonadota; class Alphaproteobacteria; order Geminicoccales; family Geminicoccaceae; genus SLRI01. Next base: position 33,502 of record CAYMTA010000026.1, read on the forward strand.
GCTACCTCGGCTCGCAGTCGAGGATCGCCGTGCGCGTGCCCGGCGTCGCCGAGGTGGTCGAGGTCGAGGCGCCGAGCGCCGCCCCGGCCAGCGCCTTGCCGCCGGGCCGGGCGGTGCGCCTCGGCTTTCGCCCCGAGGCGGCCTTCCTCTTCGCCGCCGCCGATGGCGAGCGGGTGCGCTGAGCCGTGGCGGCCCAGAGGAAGGTGGACCAGAGGAAGGTGGCATCGGCCGGGCTCCGTCTTCCAGATCTCTGGACGATCCTGACGCTGGCGGCTCTGGCAGTGCTCGCGATCTTCGTCCTCTGGCCGCTCGCCAATGTCTTCGGCGCCAGCTTCTACGGCGAGTTCAGCGGTGCCTTCGGGCTCGAGAACTACACGGCCTTCTTCGGCTCCGGCTATTTTCGCCGCGCCCTCTGGCACAGCCTCTTCACCTCGGGCATGGGCACGCTGGTGGCCCTGGCGCTGGGGCTGCCGCTCGCGGTCATCGCCGCCCGCTACGATTTTCGGGGCAAGGCGGCGCTGCGCGTCCTCGTCCTGCTCTCGCTGATCTCGCCGCCCTTCATCGGCGCCTATGCCTGGATCATGCTGCTCGGCCGGCAGGGCCTCGTGACCCAGGCCCTGGCCGAGATCGGCATCGGCGTGCCGACCATCTATGGCGCACCCGGCATCATCCTGGTGACCGCGCTCAATCTCTATCCGCTGATCTTCCTCCTGGTTCATGGCGCCTTGCTGCGGATCGACCGCTCGCTCGAGGAGGCGTCGCTCGGTCTCGGCCGCACCCGCCTGCAGACCTTTCGCAGCATCACTTTGCCCCTGACCCTGCCGGCCATGGCGACGGGGGCGCTGCTCGTCTTTCTGGGTGTGCTATCCGATTTCGGCACGCCGGCGCTGCTCGGCGAGAACTACCCGGTCCTGGCAACCCTGGCCTTCACGCTCTTCCTCTCGGAGATCGGCGGCAACCCGGCCATGGCGTCCACCACGAGCGTGGTCCTGGTCTCGGTGGCTCTCGTGCTGATCCTGCTGCAGCGCTGGGTGGCGTCGCGCCGCAACTATGCGACCGACGCCATCAACCGGCCGGAGATCCTGCGCATGGCGGGCTGGCAGCGCATCGCCTTTCCGGCCTTCGCCTGGAGCCTGATGGCCATCGCCAACCTGCCTTTGGTGATCATCGTCTACACCTCGTTCCTCGAGACCTCGGGGCCGGTGTTCCTCCAGGCCTACTCGCTCGACAGCTACCGACAGGTCTTCCACCTGGTGCGCGGGGCGATCGTCAACAGCTTCGCCTTCTCGGCCATGGCGCTGGCGCTGATCGTGGTGACCGGCAGCGTGGTCGGCTACATCATCAGCCGGCGCGACACGACCCTGACCCGCGTGCTCGATACGGCCCTGATGATCCCCTATGTCATCCCGGGCACCGTGCTCGGCATCGGCTTCATCACCGCCTTCAACCAGCCGCCGCTCTGGATCACCGGCACGGTGGCGATCATCGTCGCCGCCTACTTCATCCGCCGGCTGCCCTACATGGTCCGCGCCTGCGCAAGCTACGTCTACCAGATCGACCGGTCGGTCGAGGAGGCATCGATCAACCTCGGCGCCCCGCCGGCCAAGACGTTCGTCAAGATCATGCTGCCCTTGATGGCGCCGGGCATCCTCGCCGGGGCGGTGCTCGCCTGGGTCGAGGTCATCAACGAGCTCTCGGCCACGGTCGTGCTCTACACCGGCGCCACCTCGACCATGCCGATCGCCACCTACAGCCAGGTGCTCGCGGGCTCCTACGGGCCGGCCGCCGCCGTCGCCAGCCTGCTCATCCTGGCCACCACCCTGTCGCTGGTCCTCTTCACGGCGATCGGCGGCACCAACCGCGAGCTCACCGTCTGACATGCGCATCGAAGCCTTCAGCGAGGGCAAGAACCTCGACGATCCGACCGCCAACGAGGACCAGCTCCTGGTCCTGCCGGGGCGCGGCTACGCGGTTGTCGACGGGGTCACCGACCGCACCGGCGAGCGCTATGACGGGATGCTGGCGGGGCGGCTGGCGGGGCTCGTGGTGCGCGACGCGGCGGCCCAGTTCCTCCTCGACCCGGCCGAGGCGGCATGCGCGCCCGAGCGGCTGGTGGCGCATGTCACGGAGGCGATCCAGGCAGCCTATGCGCGCCACGGCATCGGTGGAATAGCCCAGGAACGGCCGGCGCGGCGCTTCGGCGCGACGCTGGCGCTGGCGGCCCATGTCGGCGAGGCGCTGCGCATCATCCTCGTCGGCGACAGCGGCGTGCGCTTCGACGGCCATGAGCTGGTCACGGTCGATCCCGGGCTGGATCTGGTGACGGCGGGCATTCGCCAGGCCGCGTGGCGAAGCCTCGAGGCGGCCGGCGCCGATCATGCCGAATGTGTCCGCGTCTCGCGCGCCTGCGTCTTCAACGGCCTCGCCCGGCTGCACCCTGAGATGCGGCCCTGGCTCGACGCGGGCTCGCTGGCGCACTTGCGCGAAGGCTACCTCGCCCTGGCGGCGAAGCGCTTCGGCCATGTGCCGCCGCGCGACATCGAGCTTCTGGTCGACGGCGGCATCATCGAGGGGCAGGGGCTCTTCCAGAACAACACGAGAAGCCCCTTGAGCTACTGCGTGCTGGACGGCTTTGCGGTGCCGATGGAGCTGGTCCGGGTCATCGATCGGCCCCTGGCTGGGCTCCGCACCCTCGAGCTCTTCACCGACGGCTATTTCAGCCCCGGCGCCGAGCCCACGGTCGCCGCCTGGGAGACTGCGTTTTTGGAGGTCGAGCGGGTCGATCCGGACAAGCTCGACGCCCATCCCTCGGTCAAGGGCACGGTCGGCCGGGTTCGCGCCGACGACCGGACGGTGCTGATCGTCGGTTTTTGAGGCAAGAGCTCAGCTTTCCAGGCAATCGAGGAGCGTCTTCGCCTCGCGCAGGTCCCGGGTCTCGAAGCCCTCGGTGAGGCCGGCCAGGCAGCGGGCGAGGAGGGCGGCACCCGGCTCGGGCTCGCCCTGGTCCGCCCGGAGGCGGGCGAGATCCAGGGTGGCGCGCAGCTCGAGCATGCGTGCCTCCTGGCGGCGGGCGACCCCGATCGCCGCCTCGAGGGTCAGGAACGCGGTTGTCGTGTCGCCCCGGTCGTGCTCGCAAAGGGCGCGCCGGCGGAGCACGTCGGCTTCCATCCAGCGCGCGCCGCCCCTCTCGATCAGGCGCGTCGCCTCGGCCATCCGAACGCCGGCCTCGTCGTGCCGGCCCAGCCGGCGAAGAGCGTCGCCCTGGAGGCTCAACGCATGGGCCTCGAAGACGCGGCTCCCGGACTCCTTCACCCGGGCCAGCGCCTTCTCGATCGCGGCGACCGCGGCGGCCGGCGTGTCGTGCTCGAGCACGAGACGGGCACGGCAGACCTCGCCCAGCGCCAGCCAGGTGCCGAAGCCCTGCTCGCCGGCATGGTCGAGCGTCATCGCCACCGCCCGCTCGGCGGCCGCCGCGTCGCCCGTCTCCAGCGTCTGCATGGCCGCCCAGTTCAGGGCGTAGTTGATGCTGAACGAATGGCCGAGCCTTTGGGCCAGGTCGAGGCTCTCGTCGAGCAGATGCTGCGCCTGGTCGGGATAGCCCATGTACCAGAGCGTCAAGGCTCCGCGACAGCCGCAGACCACACCCGGATCCTGGCCGTAGAGGGCGAGGTGGCGCGGGTGCTGGTCGATGGCGTAGCGCTGGCGCGCGGCTTCGAGATGATGGCGGGCGAGCGGCAGCTCGCCGCGCCAGGAATGGGTGATGCCGAGCGCGTAGTCGGCCTCGACCGCGAGGGTCGGGTCATCGAGGCCCAGGGTCAGCTCGGCCAGCCGCCGGGCCAGGACGAGCGCTTCGTCCTCGTCGCCGGAGACGGCGGCCTGCACGGCGAGCCCGAGGACGATCGGGAATTCGGCGAGGCCGAGCCCGGCGGCACGGCAGCGATCCAGAGCGCGGCTGTAGACCTCCCGGGTCGAGACGCTCGCATGGCCCTCGATGGCGGCCTGGACCTTGCCGAGCATGGTCAGCGCCTCGACCTCGCGCCGGTCGCGCGCGGCCCCCGCCGGCAGTGTCTCGGTCAGTCGAAGCGACCGCTCGAGATAGCGGCGCGCCTCGCGATTGGCGGCCTTGTCGTTGGCGAGATCGGCGGCGCGTGTGTAGTAGTCGATGGCCGCTTCCGTGCGCCCGGCGTGCTCGAGGTGATGCGCCACGGTCTGCGGTTCGGCCTGGGCACGCTCGGGAAAACGGCCAAGCAGCGCTTCGGCGATCCGCTCGTGCAGCAAGGCGCGCCGGCCGCGCAACAGCGACTGGTAGGCGACGTCCTGGACCAGCGCGTGCTTGAAGAGAAAGCGCTCGCCGCGGCGGAAGACGAGCTCGGCGCTGACCAGGCGGTCGAGCGCCTGGTCGAGGTGGGCCCGGGCCTGGCCGGCCGCCGCCTCCAGAAGCTCGTGGTCGAACTCGCGGCCGATGCAGGAGGCGATCTGGGCCACCTCCTTGACGGCGTCGAGCCGCTCGAGCCGCGCCATCAGCGAATCCTGCAAGGAGGCCGGCACGCTTCCGACATCGCCGCCACGCTCGATGGTGGCCCGCGTCATCTCCTCGATATAGAGGGGCACGCCGTCGGTGCGGGCGAGGATCGTGGCGACCATGTCCCCGGAAAGGCGGTTGCCGCCGGCGAGCCGCTCGACGACCGACGTGGCCGCGGCCTTGCCGAGCCGGCTCAGGGTCATGGCCACAAGATGCGGATGGCCAGTCAGGTGAGGCTGGTCCTCCGGACGCGAGGTCATCAAGAGCAGCACGCGCGCCTCGTCGATCCGGCCGAGAATCCGCTCGACCAGCTCGAGCGATGTCGGGTCGATCCAGTGCAGATCCTCGAACAGCATGAGGACCGGCGAGCGCCGGGCGAGCTGCTCGAGCCGCCTCACCAGCACCTCGATCAGCCGCTCGCGGCGCCGGGCGGCGCTCACCCGGGCGGGCGGGGCGACGTTGCCGATGTCGAGCAGCTCGGCCAGGAGGGCCACGGCGTCATCGGGACCGGCATCGACGTCGCCAAACAGACGCGCGATCCGGTCCAGGCGTGCCGCGTCGTCCGGCAGGCGATCGAGCCCGGCCTCGGCGACGAGCTGGCGGCGCACCGGCCACAAGGGGCTGTCGCCCTGCTGCGGCGACGTCTGGTAGCGGAGGATCGAGGCGCCGTCCGCCACGGCGCGCTCGATCAGCGCCGCCGCGAGCCGCGACTTGCCGATGCCGGGCTCGCCTATCAGGAGCGCTGCCTGGCCTTCGCCCTGCCTGGCGCGCTCCCAGCGCTCGGCCAGGAGCGCCAGCTCCAGCTCGCGGCCGACCATTGGTGCGAGCTTGCGTGCATGCTGCGCCTCGAACCGGTTGAGACGGAGCTGCTCGGCCTTGACCCGGAAGACCGGCACCGGCTCCGGCAGGCCCTTGACCGCCTGCTCGCCCTGATCCTCGAGAGCGAAGAGGTCGCCCACCAGCTCGCGCGTGTCGGCGGCGATGACGACGTGGCCGGGCTCGGCCACGGCCTGCAGCCGGGCCGCGAGATTGGGCGTTCCGCCGGTCAGGCTGTCGGCGTCGCCGCGCCGGCCGTCGACCACGACCATGCCGGTGGCGATGCCGATCCGGGCGGCGAGCGGTGTCTTGTCCGGTGCCGCGAGCCGGGCGACCGAGGCTGCGACCGCGAGGCCGGCGCGGATCGCCCGCTCGGCCGCGTCCTCGAGCGCCCTGGGCCAGCCGAAGCAGGCGATCACCCCGTCGCCCGAGAAGCCGGCGATATGGCCGCCCATGGCCTCGACCTCGCGGCGCACGGCGGCGCGATAGGCCTGCAGGAGCTCGTGCATGTCCTCGGCGTCGAGGCCGAGGGAAATCGCGGTCGAGCCGACCAGATCGACGAACATCACGGTGAGCTGGCGCCGCTCGGCCATGTTGGCGGTCGCGGGGGCCGCTGCCGGGGCCGTTGCCGGAGGTGACGCCGGCCCCGCCGTCTCGACGGTGCCGTTGCCACCGAGGCGGTGCAGGAGCTCGATCCGGCTCGACACCTCCAGCTTGCGATAGATGGTGTTGAGATGGGTGCGGACGGTCGCCGGCGAGATCTCGAGATCGCGCGCGATCTCCTTGTAGCTCAGACCGTCGACATAGAGCCGGGCGATCTGGCTCTCGCGAGTGCTCAGTTCGGCGCCGTCCTCGCCGGCTGCCAAGCGCATCCCCCCGGATTGTCGAGACCTGCCGTGCCAGCCCAACTATTCGGCGAGCGGGCCACCTACGCCATCACAGAGGCGCCTTCTACGCTACTTGACCGATACCACGCGCGAGGCCGCGATGCCAGCTTGAGCGGGACGAGGCAAGGGAGAAGACCATGACCGATCTGGAGCTGGCGACCCTGGACAAGGGCTCGACCACCATCGACAGGACGACCATCGACGCTCTCGGGGCGCGCCTCGCGGGCGACACGGCGCTGCCCGGCGAGGCCGGCTACGACGAGGCGCGGACCCTCTGGAACGCCATGATCGACCGACGGCCGGGCCTCGTGGTCCGCTGCAGGATGGCGGAGGACGTGCAGCAGGCGGTCCGCTTCGCCGCCGAGCACGGTCTTCTCCTCGCGGTGCGCGGCGGCGGCCACAACATCGCCGGCAACGCCGTCTGCGACGGCGGGCTCTTGATCGACCTCTCGGCCATGCGTGGCGTCGCGGTCGATGCCGGCGCGCGCCGGGTGCAGGTCGAGGCGGGCGCCCGGCTCGCCGACGTCGACGCCGCGACGCAGGCGCATGGCCTGGCCGTGCCGGTCGGCATCAACTCCACCACCGGCATCGCCGGGCTGACGCTCGGCGGTGGCTTCGGCTGGCTGTCGCGCAAGCACGGGCTGACCATCGACAGCCTGTTGGCCGCCGACATCGTCACCCCCGACGGGCGGCTCCGGCGAATCGACGCCGGGAGCGACCCCGATCTCTTCTGGGCGATCCGCGGCGGCGGCGGCAATTTCGGCGTGGTCACCTCGTTCGAGCTGGCGCTGCATCCGGTGGGTCCCGAGGTGCTGTCGGGGCTCGTCGTCCATCCGATCGGCGAGGCTCCGGCTCTGCTGCGCGCCTATCGCAGGCTGGCGGCGGAGATGCCGGACGAGCTCACCGTCTGGGTCGTGATGCGCAAGGCGCCGCCTTTGCCGTTCCTGCCCGAGGAATGGCACGGCCGCGAGGTGCTGGTCTTCGCCGCCTGCCATGCCGGTGACATGGCCGAAGGGGTGAAGGCGCTGGCGCCGCTGCGGGCCTTGGGCAAGCCGATCGCCGACGTGGTCGGCCCGCACCCCTTTGCCGGCTGGCAGCAGGCCTTCGATCCGCTCTTGACGGACGGGGCGCGCAACTACTGGAAGTCGCACAACTTCGCCGGACTCGACGATGGCCTGATCGATCTCCTGGTCGAGACCGTCGGGCGGCTGCCCACGCCGGAATGCGAGATCTTCATCGCCCAGCTCGGCGGTGCCACCCGCCGCGTCGATCCCGCGGCCACCGCCTACCCGCATCGCGACGCCAGCTTCATCATGAACGTGCATACCCGCTGGCGCGAGGCCAAGGACGACACGCGCTGCATCGCCTGGGCGCGCGAGCTCTTCGACCGGGCGGCCCGCTTCGCCACGGGCGGGGTCTATGTCAACTTCATGCCGGAGGACGAGGGCGGCAGGGTCAAGGGCGCCTTCGGAGCCAGCTATGCGCGGCTCGGCCGGATCAAGGCCGAGGTGGACCCGATGAACCTGCTGCGGCTGAACATGAACGTGCGCCCGGCGGCGCCCGAGCAGCGTCTGCGGGCCGGCTAGAGCGGTTCGACGCGATACCGGCGGCGGCATTGCAATCGGCGACACCGCCCGGCATGTTACAGGTAACCCGCCATTTCAAGCAGTATCGGCATGACCGAGCTCGGGCGTCGACGGAGCAGCGTCGGGAAAGTGAAGAGCCATCGCGAGCGGCTGCGCGCCCAGGGCCTTCGGCCCTTGCAGATCTGGGTGCCGGATGTGCGCGCGCCCGGGTTCGGCGAGGCGGCGCACCGCCAGTCGCAGGCCGTCGTCCAAAGCCGCGGGGAAGGCGAGGATCAGGCCTTCATCGACGTCGTCTCTGAGTTGGGCGAGGCGTGAAACGCGGCGAGATCCGGACGGTGGCGGGAGATGGCGACCACGCGGGCAAGCCGCGACCGGCCGTGATCGTGCAGGACGGTCGTTTCGATGCAACGCGCGCGAGCTGCTTCCGATGAGTACTACGTCATCGATCTATGCGACCATATTCTTGGCCGCGCGGCGAAGCGACAACACCGTTTCGACTTCCTGGTTGGTGATCCGGGGCGGAGCCATCGACGTGTACGGCTGCCGGTGGATGCCTATTACGAGGACCTGGCCCTCGTGATCGAGTTCATGGAGAGCCAGCACGGAAGACCGACACCGTTCTTCGACAAGCCCGGACGCCTGACCGTCAGCGGCGTGCATCGGGGTGAGCAACGCCGACTGTATGACGAGCGCCGTCGGCAGGTATTGCCGGCTCATGGCATCCGGCTATTGACGATCAAGAGCGAGTGCTTCGCCACACGCGGCAACAGGGGAAGAAAGCTGGTTCGCAACCCGATTGCCGATGAGCTTGTCCTGCGCGGCAAGCTGGCGCCGTTCATCGAGAAGTGAGGCTGACGCGTCCCGCATATCGCAATCTCGGGCAGCGTTGGCACTCGCTGGCTCTCGCGTCGCAATCGGTGTCGGGAGAAGCTCGGTTGAATGGCTTCGGCTAGCTTCTGTCGATCCATGGGTTGGCGATCGCGGGCACGACCGACTGGAAATCCGCCTCGTTGCGCGTGACGAGCGTCAATGCATGCGCCTCTGCCGTGGCGGCGATGAAGGCATCCATGGCGCCGATCGGGCGTCCCGCCGCCTCGCCTCGGGCCACGATCTCGCCCCAGGCATGTGCAATCGCAGTGTCGATCGGCAGGACGCGACCTGCGAAGCGGAATGGGAGATCGTGGCGGAGCCAGTCGTCGAGTCGCCTTCGCCTGGCACCATTGGACAGGCGTTCGATGCCACGGCGCAGCTCGGCGAGGGTGATGACGCTGAGCCATACCCGCTCCTCGTCGGTCGTCGCGAGCCATGCCATGACGTCGGCATCCGGCCGTGGCTTCACCCATTCGGAGACGACGTTGGTGTCGAGCAGCCAGCTCAAAGCTCGAGGTCGCGAGGACCGTCCTTGCCGCGCTCGGTCTCGAGACCCGAGTCCCGGAGTGGCGACGAAGCGAAGAATTCGGCGAGGTTGCCGCTTCGCCTCGTCCTGCGCTCCCACTCCTCGGCCGAGACCACCACGACCGCGTCGCCGCCGTGCCGGGTGATGGTCTGCGGCCCGTCGCGGCGCGCCTTTTCGATGACCTCGCTGAAGCGTGCTTTCGCCTCGGCCACGGTCCAATGGACGCCACCCATGGCACCACCTTCATCTGCAGGAGCCCTTTCGCTCATCATAGCCATGATTTGGGCATCTGCCAGACGGTATCGAGGCGGGCGGGATCGCCTGTGGCGCCGCTTTCCGGTTGACCGATGGCCGGGTGCGGGCGTTTGATCTGGGATGAAAAGAAGGGGGGCTCGATGATGAAGAGGAATGGACGGCGGCTCGCGCTGGCCTCGAGCGCCGCGCTCTTTCTGGGCACGGCGACGATGGCGGCGGCGGTCGAATCGAATGATCCGATCCGGCTGACCCTGCACGACTGGACCGGCCAGCTCATCACCACAACGCTGATGGGCGAGGTCTTGAAGGCGGCGGGCTACACCGTCGACTACGTGCAGGCGGACTATCTCGCCCAGTTCGCCGGGCTGAAGACGGGCGATCTGCACGTCGCCATGGAGATCTGGGAGACCACCGGGCGCGAGGCGATGGACGAGGCGGTGGCGACCGGTGAGGTGGTCAATGTCGGCGACAGCGGCATGTTCGCGATCGAGGAGTGGTGGTATCCGAGCTACGTGAAGGAGCTCTGCCCGGGGCTGCCGGACTGGCAGGCGCTGAACGACTGCGCGGAGGTCTTCGCCACGCCCGAGACGGCGCCCAAGGGCCGCTATCTGGGTGGGCCGGTCACTTGGGGCGGCTTCGACGAGGAGCGCGTCGAGGCGCTCGACCTGGATTACGAGGTGATCCATGCCGGCACCGACGCTGCCCTCTATGCCGAGCTCGAGAGCGCTTACCAGCGCCAGGCGCCGATCCTGCTCTGGGTCTACCAGCCGCACTGGGCGGTGGCGAAGTACGAGGGCGAGTGGGTCGAGTTCCCGCCCTACACGCCCGAGTGCTACGAGGACCCGTCGGTCGGCGTCAATCCGGACATGGCCTATGACTGCGGCAAGCCCCGGGGGCCCATCTGGAAGGTCGCCTGGGCGGGGGTCCAGGACAAGTGGCCGGGCGCCTACCACGCGATCGAGGGCTTCCATGTCTCGACCGAGGAGATGGCCGGCATGATCGCCGAGGTCGATCTCGAGGGCCGGTCGGTCGACGAGGTTGTGGCCGACTGGATGGCCGCCAACGAGGATCGCTGGCGCGGCTGGCTCGCCGAATAGGGACGGGCTCGTGACGGGCGGGCCGGTCAAGCTCGCCTGCCGGCGGGTGTGGAAGCTGTTCGGCGCGCATGCCGGGCAGTTCCTCGCCCAACACCCCGAGCCGAACGGAGAAGAGCTGGCGGCGGCGGGCCTCGTGCCGGCGGTGGTGGCGGCCGATCTCGAGATCCGGGCCGGCGAGATCTTCGTCATCATGGGGCTCTCGGGCTCGGGCAAGTCGACCCTGGTCCGCTGCCTCTCGCGGCTGGTCGAGCCGACCTCGGGCGAGATCCTGTTCGAGGGGCGCGATCTGCTGCACATGAAGCTCAAGGAGCTGATCGAGCTCCGGCGGCACAAGATGGGCATGGTCTTCCAGCATTTCGCGCTGCTGCCGCACCTCTCGGTGCTGGGCAACGTCGCCTTTCCCCTGGAGATCCAGGGGGTCGAGCGGCGGCGGCGCGAGTCCAGGGCGCGCGAGATGATCGAGCTCGTCGGTCTCGCCGGGCGCGAGGAGCACTACCCGCGCCAGCTCTCGGGCGGGCAGCAGCAGCGGGTCGGCATCGCCCGCTCGCTCGCCTCGGGCCCCGAGCTCTGGTTCCTCGACGAGCCCTTCTCCGCCCTCGATCCCCTTATCCGGCGCGAGATGCAGAACGAGTTCCTGCGGCTGCAGCAGCTGCTCTCGAAGACCATCGTCTTCATCACCCACGATTTCGACGAGGCGGTGCGGCTGGCCGACCGGATCGCCATCATGGAGGGCGGGCGGATCGTCCAGGTCGGCACCGCCGAGGACCTGATCCAGGCGCCGGCCAGCGACTACGTGGCGGCCTTCACCGCCGAGGCGCCGCGCGCCAAGATCCTCTCCGCCCGGGCGGTGATGCGCCCGGCCCGGGACAGCGAGGCTTTCGCAGGGGAGGTCGCGGCGACCGATCGGATCAGCGAGATCGCCTCGCTGGTCGAGGGCACGGCGGCGCCCTTCGCGGTGGTCGACAACGGCCGGGTCGTCGGCGCCATCGACCGGGCGATCGTCATGGCTGTCCTGGTCGGCCGGCAGGCGGCATGATGCGGGCCATGGCGACACCGGCACCGGCCGATGTGTCGCCCTTGGGGCGGTGGCGCGGCCTTTTCGTGCTCGCCGCCGTGGCCGCAATCTCCTGGTGGTTCGTGGTGGCGCCTAAGGGCTTCGTGCCGCGCTGGATGGGCGAGCTGCCTCGCGATCTGCGAATTCCCTTCGCCCGCTGGCTGCGCGACTTCATGGGCTGGCTGATCGAGGACGCGGCCATCGGGCCCCTGGAGTTTCGCGACGTCACCCGCGCCTTCGCCTGGCTCATGGCCTGGCCGCTCCGCCTCGCCGAGAGCCTGCTCGTCACCGGGATCGAGACCGGCGCCGGCTCGGCGGCGGTGGCCTGGACGGCACCCGTCTCCTGGGTGGCGCTGACAGCACTCTTCGCCTGGCTGGCGCACCGCGCGGGTGAGCGCGCTCTGGTGCTGCTCGTCACCCTGGCGTTCCTCTATCTCGCCGTCTTCGGCCAGTGGCCGAGCGCCATGGTGACGCTCTCCTCGATCGCCATCGCCGTGCCGTTCGCCGTCGCGGCCGGGCTCGCGCTCGGCATCCGGGCGGAGCGCTCGGTCCGGGCCGAGCGGGCGCTTCGGCCCGTTCTCGACCTCATGCAGACCGTGCCGGTCTTCGCCTATCTGGTGCCGATCCTGATCCTTTTCGGCTTCGGCCCGGTCTCGGCCATGCTGGCGACCATCATCTACGCCATGCCGCCGATGGTCCGGGTGACCATGCTGGCCCTTCGCCAGGTGCCGCCCGAGATCACCGAGTTCGGCCGCATGGCGGGCTGCACCGAGCGGCAGCTCTTGTGGAAGGTGCAGCTGCCGACGGCGCGGCCGGCGCTCATGCTCGGCGTCAACCAGGTGATCATGCTGTCGCTCAACATGGTCATCATCGCGTCCATGATCGGTGCCGGCGGCCTCGGCTACGATGTGCTGACGGCCCTTCGCCGGCTCGACATCGGCGCCGGGCTGGAGGCCGGGCTCGCCATCACCGTGCTCGCCATCGCCCTCGACCGCCTGAGCCAGGCGGCGGCCGGCCGGAGCCGCGAGGGTGGCGGCGGACGCGACCGCGTGCTGATCGCCCTGCTGCTCCTGGCCCTGGCCAGCATGGTCGCCGGTCACTTCGTGCCCTGGCTGGCGCGCTACCCGGAAGCGCTGCAGGTCTCGACCGCCCCCTTCTGGTCGGATCTGGTCGAATGGCTCAACGTCAACTTCTTCGACCAGCTCGAGGCCATGAAGACCTTCATGCTGGTGCATCTGCTGGTGCCGGCGAAGCGCTTCCTGCAGGCCCAGCCCTGGCCCTGGGTGGCTTTGCTGCTGGCCTGGGTCGGCGGGAGGCTCGGCGGCTGGCGCCTGGCCTCGCTGGTGACGCTCCTGGCGCTTTTCATCGTCGCGGTCGGGCAGTGGGAGAACGCCATGACCACGGTCTATCTCTGCGGCGTGTCGGTCCTGGTGGCGGCCCTGATCGGCATGCCGATCGGCATCGCCGCCGGGCTCTCGCCCCGGCTCTGGCGCATCGTCCAGCCGGTGATCGACACGCTGCAGACCCTGCCGTCCTTCGTCTACCTCATTCCCGTCGTCATGCTCTTTCGGGTCGGCGATTTCGCCGCCATGATCGCCATCGTGCTCTACGCCCTGGCACCGGCGATCCGCTACGCGCGGCACGGCATCGCGCGGACCCCGGCCGATCTGCTGGAGGCGGGGACGGCGGCGGGCTGCACCCGGCGGCAGATCCTGACCCGCATCCGCTTGCCTCTGGCCGTGCCGGAGATTCTCCTGGGCCTCAACCAGACCATCATGCTCGCACTCTCCATGCTCGTGATCACCGCCCTCGTCGGCACGCGCGACCTCGGCCAGGAGGTGTATATCGCGCTCACCAAGGCCGATGTCGGGCTCGGCCTCACAGCCGGCTTCTGCGTTGCCGCCATCGCCATCATCGCCGACCGGCTGATCGCCGCGGCAAGCCTTCGCATCGAGGCCCGGCTCGGGCTCGAGGGCGGGCGGGCATGAGCGAGGCCGCCGCCCGGATCAAAGGCCTCGCTATCTGGCGAGGCAAGGTCGAGCCGGTGCCGCTCGCAGGCGGCATGACCAACGAGAACTTCACCGTGATCGACGGCGGCCGCAAGCTCGTGGTGCGGGTCGGAGCCGACGTGCCCGAGCACGGGGTCATGCGCTTTGCCGAGGTGGCGGCGAGCCGGGCGGCGGCGGCCGCCGGCATAGCGCCCGAGGTGGTCCACAGCGAGCCCGGCATTCTCGTGCTCGCCTTCATCGAGGGGCAGACCCTGACTCCGGACGACGTGCGCGACCGGGCGATGCAGGCGCGCATCGTGCCCCTGCTCAAATGCTGCCACCTGGACGTGCCGCGCCATCTGCGCGGGCCGGTCCTGGCCTTCTGGGTCTTTCAGGTGCTGCGCGACTACAGCCATCGCCTCGCCGAGCGGGGACACCGCTACAGCGGCCGGCTGGCGGGCTGGGCGGCGGCGGCGCTGAGGCTGGAGCGGGCGGTCGGACCCATCGATCTCGTCTTCGGCCATAACGACCTCCTCGCCGCCAACCTGATCGACGATGGCAGGCGCCTCTGGCTGCTCGACTTCGACTATGCCGGCTTCAACTCGCCGCTCTTCGATCTGGGCGGGCTCGCCTCGAACAGCGAGCTCTCCGCCGAGGACCGCGAGTTCCTGCTCGAGAGCTATTTCGAGCGGCCCGTGGATGATCGGCTCCGGCTGCAAAGCCAGGCGATGCTGACCGCGTCGCTGCTGCGGGAAGCCATGTGGAGCATGGTCTCGGAGCTCTTCTCGCGCATCGAGATGGACTTCGTGACCTACACGGAAGAGAACCTCGCCCGCTTCGAGCAGGCGCTGGAAGTCTTCAACGCCATGGAGCGGCCATGACCGACCTGCCTTCCTCCGCCGCCGTCATCGTCGTCGGTGGCGGCATCGTCGGCTGCTCGACCGCCTGGCACTTGGCCGCCCTGGGCGTCGGCGAGGTGCTGCTGCTCGAGCGCGACAAGCTGACCTCGGGCTCGACCTGGCATGCGGCGGGGCTGGTCGGCCAGCTCCGCGCCAACGCCAACATCACCCGACTCCTGGGCTACTCGGTCGAGCTCTACGACCGGCTCGAGGCGGAGACGGGGCAGGCCACGGGGTGGAAGCGCAATGGCGGGCTGCGCCTCGCGTGCAACGCCGACCGCTGGACCGAGGTGAGGCGGCAGGCGACGACGGCGCGCAGCTTCGGCCTCGAGATGCATCTGCTCTCGGCCAAAGAGGCGCAGGCGCTCTGGCCGCTGATGCAGGTGGACGACGTGGTGGGGGCGGCCTTCCTGCCGACCGATGGCCAGGCCAATCCCTCCGATATCGCCCTGGCCCTGGCCAAGGGGGCGCGGGCCAAAGGCGTGCGGATCGTCGAGGACGTGACGGTGACGGGCTTCGTCGTCGAGGGCGGGCGGATTCGCGCCGTCGAGACCGACCGGGGCCGGGTTTCCTGCGGCAAGCTGGTCCTCGCCTCCGGCCAGTGGACCCGCCAGCTCGCGGGCCGGCTCGGCGTCAACGTGCCGCTCGTGTCAGTGCAGCATCAATACGTGATCACCGAGCCCATGCCTGGCGTCACGCCGGGCCTGCCGACGCTCCGCGATCCGGACCGGCTGACTTACTACAAGGAGGAGGTGGGCGGGCTGGTGATGGGCGGCTACGAGCCCAATCCGATACCCTGGGCCCTGGACGGCGTGCCCGAGCGCTTCGCGCACCAGCTTCTCGACGAGGACTGGGAGCATTTCGAGCCGATCATGGAGCTGGCGCTGGGCCGGGTGCCGGCCTTGGCCGATGCCGGCATCAAGACCATGATCAACGGGCCGGAGAGCTTCACCCCCGATGGCAACTTCATCCTGGGCGAGGCGCCGGAGGTGGCCAATGTCTTCGTCGGCGCCGGCTTCAACGCCTTCGGCATCGCCGCCGGCGGCGGGGCGGGCATGGCGCTCGCCGAGTGGGTCGCCAGGGGGGCTCCGCCCTTCGATCTCTGGGCGGTCGACATCCGCCGCTTCGGCCCGCCGCACCAGGACACGGCCTGGGTCCGCACCCGCACGCTCGAGGCCTACGCCAGGCACTACACCATGGCCTGGCCCCTGGAGGAGATGACGGCCGGCCGGCCGCTCAGGCGCTCGCCGCTCTACGATCGGCTGGCCAGCGCCGGTGCCGTCTTCGGCGAGAAGCTGGGCTGGGAGCGGGCCAACTGGTTCGCCGCTCCTGGCGAGAAAGCCCAAGACTGCTACGGCTTCGGCCGGCAGAATTGGTTCGAGGCCGTCGGGCGCGAGCACCGGGCGGCACGGGAAGCGGTGGCGCTCTTCGACCAGTCCTCCTTCGCCAAATACGAGCTTTCCGGTCCGGACGCCGAGGCGGCGCTCTCCTGGCTCTGCGCCAACGACGTGACGAAGCCCGCGGGCAGCCTGACCTACACGCAGATGCTCAACGAGCGGGGCGGCATCGAGTGCGACCTCACGGTGGCAAGACTCGGGCCGGACCGGTTTTACATCGTCACCGGCACGGGCTTCGCCACCCACGACCGCCACTGGATCGAGCGCAACATTCCCTCCGGCATGGAGGTGCGGCTGGCCGATGTGACCAACGCCCATGCCGTGCTCTCGCTCTTCGGCCCGAAGGCGCGCGAGGTGCTGCGGCCGCTGACCCGGGCCGATCTCGCTAACGACGCCTTTCCCTTCGGCACGGTGCGGGAGAT
>CAYMTA010000027.1:0-49523 GCA_964393275.1 uncultured Geminicoccaceae bacterium
CGGCGATCATCAGGCCGACCAGCGGCAGCCAGGGCAGGAAGGCGAAGCCGAAGAGGCCGAAGGCGAGCATCTTCAGCCCGTGCTGGCCGGTCATCGCCGCGGCGTGGGTGGCGATCAGCCCTTCGCGGCCGAGGCCGAGGGGCCGCAACAGGGCGAGAACGTAGGGACCGGTTGCGCCGACCAGCATGGTGAGAAAGGAGGCGATGGCCCCGCCCAGCGCCAGCCCGCGCCCCTTGATCGCCGCCATGCCGGCGATCGGCAGCCAGAGTGTCTGCAGGATGAAGAGCCCGAGCACGAGGCGCAGCAGCTCGACCGGCAGGCTGACTACCATGCTGGCCCCAAGCGCGATGCCGACCACGCTGCCGAGCAGGAAGGGCACCAGCCGCCCCTTGTCGATCCACCGCCGCAGCACCGCCGCCCGGCCGACATTCGAGCCGAGCTGCACCACGGCATGGACCGGGATGATCGCCGCCGCCGGCAGGAGGCTCGCCATGGCGCCGAGCATGATCACCCCGCCGCCGATGCCGGCCATTGCGGTAAGGGCCGAGGTGAAGCTCGAGAGGACGACGAGCGAGAGCGCTGCCGCGAGGCCCAGTCCGTCCGGCAGCAGCGAGCTCAGAGAGCTTCGCCGCGCATCAGCCGGGGCAGGTCGCCGACCAGACCCATGGCGTGGCGCATGAAGAAGCGCTTGGCGACGGGCAGCCGCTCGACCAGCGCCAGGCCGGCGCCGCGGGCGAGCTTCAGGGGCAGGACGTCGTTGGCGAAGAGCCGGTTGATGCCGTCGGTCACGGCGACCAGCGCCAGGCTGTCGAAGGAGCGCCAGGCGGCGTAGCGCTCGAGCGCATCGGCGCTGCCCGGATCGAGCCCGAGCCGCAGCCGGTCGACGACGATCTCGGCGATCGCGGTGACGTCGCGCAAGGCGAGGTTCCAGCCCTGCCCGGCGATCGGATGGATGCCCCGGGCCGCGTCGCCGACCAGGACCGCCCGCTCGGCCACGTAGGCATGCGACCAAACGAGGACCAGGGGATAGGACCAGCGATGGCCCTCCAGCGTCAGCCGCCCGAGGCTGTCGCCGAGGCGGTCCTGGACCTCGGCCGTGAAGGCCCTGTCGTCGAGCCCAGCCACCGCCTTCGCCGCCCCCTGCTCAAGCGCCCAGACGAGAGACGAGCGATTTTGCGGCAAGGGCAGCATGGCGAACGGGCCGTCCGGAAAGAAGCGCTCGACCGCCCGGCCCTTGTGCGGCAGCTCGTGGGCGAAGGTGCAGACCAGGCCGGTCTGGCCGTAGTCCCAACGCCGGGCACCGATGCCGAGCTTCTCGCGGGTGCCCGAGAAGCGCCCCTCGCAGACCGCGAGCAGCGCCGCCCGGACCTGCCGGCCATCGTTCAAGGTGGCGCCGACGCCGCCGGCATGGCGCTCCAGCGTATCGATGCTGGCCGGTGCCGCGATGGTCACCGCCAGCCCGGCTTCGTCGATCGCCTGCAGCAGGCCTTGGCGGATCGCCTGGTTCGGCACGATCCAGCCCAAGGGCTCGCCGCCCACCTCGGCCGCGTCGTAGTGCACCGACCCAAAGGAATCCGCCTCGGCCACCTCGATCTCGAGGATCGCCTCGGCCGCCTCGACCATGCCCTCCCAGGCGCCGATCGAGACGAGCGCCTGCTTCGAGCCCCGAGCGATCGCGGTCACCCGGCCGTCGAAGCGGGCCTTCGTGGTCTCAATCAGCGGCCGCTCCTCGATCAGCAACACCCGACCACCGACGCCGCCAACGGCCGCCGCCAGGGCGAGACCGGTGAGCCCGCCACCCTGGATGACGAGGTCGAACCGCTCGGTCATGCCACTGCCCCGATAGAAATGCCCAGAAAATGACCACGCGATGAAAGTTTACGCATTGCTCCGGTCCGACTGGCTCTCCTGTACCCGCATCATGCGCCGGATCGCCCCGGCACGGCCGCTGGCACGGCGCTTGCAGCGGCTGAACCGGAGAGGTGCCGCCCCGGGAATCCGGACGCATCGCCATAGCGGGAGAGACGCATGCATCGATACCTATCACGACACGGGCTGCCTGTCCCGGTGGGACAAGGCCTCGCTTTCGCAGTCGGATTCGCCGGCCCGCTCCTTGGCGCCGGTGCCGCTTTGGCCCAGGACGCGACGCCGGCGGCGGTCGAGGCCGTGGCGACCGGCGTCAGCCCGGAAAGCGCCTTCATCTTCAACACCCTCCTCCTCCTCATGACGGGCTTTCTCGTCATGTTCATGACCGCCGGCTTCGCCATGCTCGAGGCCGGCATGGTGCGCAAGAAGAGCGTCGCCACCCAGTGCCTGAAGAACGTCGCCGTCTTCGCGATTGCCAGCATCCTCTTCTACCTCGTCGGTTACCACCTCATGTATGACGGGGTCGATGGCGGCTTCATCGGCACGCTGGCGATCTGGAGCCCCGACGACAGCGCTGTCGCCGCCGGCGATTTCACCGCCGGCCATGCCACCTCGTCGGACTGGTTCTTCCAGATGGTGTTCGTCGCGACCGCCGCCTCGATCGTCTCCGGCACGGTGGCCGAACGGATCAAGCTCTGGCCGTTCCTCGCCTTCACCCTTGTGCTGACGGGCTTCATGTACCCGATCACCGGCTCCTGGCAGTGGGGCGGCGGCTGGCTCAAAGAAATGGGCTTCGCCGATTTCGCCGGCTCCACCCTGGTCCACTCGGTCGGCGGCTGGGCCGCCCTCGCCGGCGCCCTGCTCCTCGGCGCCCGCCGCGGCCGCTACGGGCGGGACGGCTCGGTCACGCCGATGCCGGCGAGCTCGCTGCCGCTCGCCACGCTCGGCACCTTCATCCTCTGGCTCGGCTGGTTCGGCTTCAACGGCGGCTCGCAGCTCGCCATGGGCAGCGGTGCGGATGCCGTGAAGGTCGCCAATATCTTCATCAACACCAACATGGCCGCCGCCGCCGGCGTGGTCGCGGCGATGAGCGTCTGCCAGCTGGTCTACAAGAGGATCGACCTGACCCTGGTCCTGAATGGTGCCATCGGCGGGCTCGTCTCGATCACCGCCGAGCCGCTGGCGCCGACGCTGGGGGCGGCCATGCTGATCGGCGCGATCGGTGGCATCCTCGTGGTCGTCGCCGTGCCGCTGCTCGACCGGTTTAAGATCGACGATGTGGTCGGCGCCATCCCCGCCCATCTCGTGTGCGGCATCTGGGGAACGCTCATCGTGCCCTTCAGCAACGCCGAGGCGAGCTATGGCACCCAGCTCATCGGCATCCTCGCCGTCGGCGCCTTCACCCTCGTCGCCAGCCTGGCGCTCTGGGGCATCCTCAAGGCGACGGTCGGCATCCGCATCCATGAGGAGGACGAGGAGCGCGGCGTCGACCAGGCGGAGCTCGGCATGGAAGCCTATCCGGAGTTCGGCCCGAGCGCCGTCTGAAGGATCGCTCGGGCAACACGACTGACGGCCCGGGGAGCACGCCCCGGGCCGCTTTCTCGTCGCTGACTGCTCAGCAGCCGTAGCGGTAGCAGTCGTCGCCGGTCGGCGTGCCGCTCTCGATCCGCTCATAGGCCGGCATGTCGCCCGCCTCCCAGGAGTTCTGCGACGCCGTGTCGTGGCCCGACGAGCTGCTGCCACTGCCGCTGTCCGAGCTGCTGCTGCTGGAGCTGGAGCTGCTCCCGCTGTCCCGGTCGCTCGAGCTGGAGCTCGAGCCGGGCGCCGAGCGGGCCGGGGCGAAGAGCCGCCGCAGCCCCTCGGACGCCGCCTGCCACTGCGCGTTGTAGGCGGCGATGTAGCCCGAGAGATCACCCTCGAGCAGCATGCCGGAAACGCCGTCCAGGGAAACGCCCTGCCTCGCACCGCGCCGGCTGGAGAGCTGCCAGGCCAGGATGGGGGCGTCGCCCGGCTGCCAGAGCCGGAGATCGGCGCGCGCCAGGGGCGGCTCGAGCCTGTGCTGGCGGGCGATGGCCCAGGCGGTGGGCAGATCGAGAAAGCCGTCGGGAATGCCGTTCGAGCCCCAGTCGGCGACATCGTGAGCGAAGAACCTCGTGCCGTCCGTGGCAACCGTCATCACCAGCCCGCCGCCCGAGGCCGGCGACGAGAAGCGCAGCTCGACCTCATCCTTGCCATTCCACTGATGGCTGTCCCGCTGCTCGAGCTCGATCCCGACCAGCACCGCATCGGGTCGCCAGCCCTGCGCCACCGCTCGTGCCCGCACCGCCAGCTCCGGCAGGCCAGAGGGCAGGACTTGGCCGCTCACCTCGATCACCGGCAGGACGAGGCCCGGCAGGACCCGGTTCCAGCCGCCCATGCCGCTCCGTGCCCGCGTCTGCAGCCGGGCCCAGTTGGGCAGCGCATAGGTGCCGCCATCGGTGAAGCCGCTGGTCGTGGCCGCCTGCTCCCAGTTGCCGGCATGGGCCGTCATCGTCCCGGCGTGGCTGTAGGGTCCGGCATCGATGACGTAGCTGCCGTCGGCGGCGATCGTCCAGACCACCGGCACGGGCCCCTGCGGGGTCGGGAGATGAACCTCCAAAAGCCAAGTGCCGACCAGCATCGGCGGCACCGGCCCGGCGGGTGCCGCAGCCTCGACCTCGCGCCAGCGCCGAGCCGCCAGCGCCACGCCCTGGTCGTTGGCGCCGTCGAGGCTTTCGCCGTCGCCGGAGAGGCGTAGCCGGTCGGTGATGCCCTGCGGCCAGGTGATGACGATCTGGCCATCCTTGGTGTCGCAGGTCCAGGCGGCGGTGAGGACGGCGGCGCTGCCCTTCGCCGGCGCCCAGGCGAGCTGGCCGCCCGGCTCGATGGTGACGACGCCGCCGGTCGGCCAGTCCCAGCTCCCGACCGGCGAGCCGCAATCGACGCTAAGGCCCTCCGCCCGGGCACCCGCCCACGCCAGCAGGAGGACCGCAAACACGGTGAAAATGCTGGACCAGCGCCACATGTCGGCCTCCCGCGCATGCCGAGGCGGAACGCTTCAGCCTAGCACGATTCGCCATGGCGACCAATCCGGAGGCCCGGCGGGATGGCTTGTCAGGGAGGCGTCGTGTCGCCCGCATCCGGCGCCAGGGCCCTGACCAGGTCCTTCATGTCGAGCTCGCCGACCGGGTCGCCGTCACGGGTGACGACGTAGTTCTGCGAGGTGTCGCCGCCGGTCAGCGCGATCATCTGCTCGAGCGTCGCGTTGCAGTCGATCTCGCCGGCGGCACCATTTGTCGGCCCGTCCATCGGCGTCATCACCGAGCCGACGCGCAGCACCCGGGCACGGTTGATGTCGCCGACGAACTCGGCGACGTAGTCGTCGGCCGGCTGCATGATGATGCTCTGCGGCTCGCCCTGCTGGACGATCTCGCCGTCCTTCAGGACCACGAGGTGGTCCGCGAGCTTGAGCGATTCGTCGAGGTCGTGGGTAATGAAGACGATGGTCTTGCGCAGCTCGCTCTGCAGCTCGACCAGGAGGTTCTGCATGTCGGAGCGGATCAGCGGATCGAGGGCGCTGAACGCCTCGTCCATCAGCATGATCTCGGCATCCGAGGCCAAGGCCCGCGCCAGGCCCACCCGCTGCTGCATGCCGCCCGAGAGCTGGGCCGGCAGATAGTCGCCGTAGCCCTCGAGCCCCACCCGGTCGAGCCATCGCGCCCCACCCGCCGCCGCCTCCGTGCGGCTGGCGCCGCGGATGGCGAGCGCCATGCCGGCGTTCTCGGCGATGGTGCGGTGCGGCAGGAGGGCGAATTTCTGGAACACCATCGACATGCGCGTCTGGCGCAACGCCCGCAGCTCCTCCGTCCCGTAGGCCATCACGTCGTCGCCATCGACCAGGATGCGCCCGGCGGTCGGCTCGATCAGCCGGTTGAGATGGCGGATCAGCGTCGACTTGCCGGAGCCCGAGAGGCCCATGATGACGGTGATCTCGCCGGCCCGCATGTCGACATTGATATCGCGCAGGCCGAGCACGTGCTGGTGCTCGGCGAGCAGCTCGGCCTTGCTCATCCCGGCCCGCGCATGATCGAGCACGCCAGCCGGATCGTCGCCGAAGATCTTGTAGAGGCTCCGCAGCGAGACCTTCACGTCGCCCCGCTCCCCCCCGTCCCTGGCGCTTGCCCGCATGACGCTCAACCCTTCGTCGCCACGTTGATCCGCCCGAGCGCCGCCTTGCTCACCCGGTCCAGGATCACCGCCAGGATGACGATGCAGAAGCCGGCGATCAGCCCGACGCCGAGCTCGAGGTTGCGGATGCCGCGCAGCACCAGGACACCCAGGCCCGGGGCCGAGACGAGCGACGCGATCACCACCATCGCCAGCGCCATCATGATCGTCTGGTTGATCCCGGCCATGATGTTGGGCAGGGCCAGGGGGATCTCGACGCCGGTGAGACGCTGGCGCGGCGTCATGCCGAAGGCGTCGGCCGCCTCCAGCACGTCCTTGTCGACGAGGCGAATGCCGAGGTCGGTCAGCCGGATCACCGGCACGATGGCATAGAGGATGATGGCGATCCCATAGAGCTTCGATTCGGTGACGCTGAAGAGAAAGATCAGCGGGATCAGATAGACGAAGGTCGGCAGCGTCTGGAGCATGTCGAGCAGCGGCACCATGCTGCGCTGGAAGCCGTCACGCTTGGACATGGCGATGCCGATCGGCACGCCGAGGACAACGCAGATCGCCGTGCAGACGAAGATGATCGAAAGCGTCTCCATCGCGTAGTTGAAATGGTCGATGAAGGCGAGGAAGAGCAGCGACAGGCCGACGGACAACGTCAGCACCACCGAGCGCGTCAGGAGGACGACCACCACGAGGATGATCGCCACCAGCACCCACCAGGGCACCGCCAGCATCGCCCAGAGGGCACCATCGAGCAGCCACGAGAGCGGCTGCGTCAGCGGATCCAGGACGATCTTCAGCGTGTTCTTGATTCCGAGGAAGCCGTCCGCGACCCAGGCGGTCAGATCGCGGGTGCGCCAGACCGCGGAGCAGGAGGCATTGAGCGTGTCGAGCGACGGAAACGGCACCTGCCACCAGGGCCCGCTGGCCGCCACCTCGCCCTCGCCGCCGCCGCGACTCTTGGCCAGAAGCTGCGCCATCGTCATCGGCCCGTCCGACGCTCCGCCGCCACACCAGTCCCGCAGCCCGAGCGCATCGAACAGGCCGTCGTAATATCCCATCCGCCCGGGACCTCTTGTTGTTCTCTCTGTTCGTCAATGGGGTGGCGCTCCACGAATGGAGCGCCACCCGGGCCGCCGCGCCTACTGGCTGAGCAGCGGGGCGAGGCTGGTCCTGGCATCGTCGTTCAGCCAGGCCGACCAAATTTCCGGATTCTCGCTCAGGAACTTGACCGCCACCTCCTCGGCCGAGGCGTTCTCCTGCTCCTGCCAGGCGAGCAGCCCGCTCATCTGCTCATTGGTGAAGCTGACTTGGCCCATCAGCTCCGCGATCTCGGGCTCGCGCTCGGCGAAGCCGGTTGTGACAGCGGTCAGCACGTCCGCGGTCTGGAAATCCGTCTTCTGGGGATTCGCGCAGTCATCGCGGGCGATGCAGGCATGTCGCTCGGCGTCGTAGGGGCCGATGTCGACCTTGACCATGTCGTAGCGGCCGAGCAGCGAGGTTGGCTGCCAGTAATAGCCGAACCAGGGCGCCCGGTCCTCGTAGGCCGAGGCCATCGAGGTCGCCAGCGTCTCGCCCGAGCCGTGATCGAAGACCTCGAAGCCGGCCTCCTCGAGCCCGTAGGCGACCTTGAGATTGTCGTTCTTCACGCGGCAGCCCCAGCCCTCGGGGCAGTTGTGGAAGCGGCCGCCGACCAGGTCGGGATTGGCCAGAACGCCGTCGATGGTGGCGAGCTCGGGATGCGCCTCGACCAGATAGGCCGGCACGAACCAGCCCTCGATGCCGCCGTCGGAGAGGACCGCACCCAGGGTCTCGACCCTGCCCTCGGCCTCGAGCTCGAGATATTTCGGCGCCGAGTTGATCCAGAGCTCGGTGATGATGTCGGGCTTGCCGGTCTCGGCGACCGAGGTCACCGCCGGGATGGTGTCGGAGGGAACGACCGTCACGGCACAACCGTAGCCTTCCTCCATCAAGAACTTCGAGACGGCGGTGACCACCGAGGCCGAGGCCCAGTTCATCTCGGTGATCGTCACCTCGCCGCAATCGGCTCTGGCGCTCGCCGAGAAGGCCAGGAGGGCCGCGGCGCCGAGCAGCGCGGATCGAAGATGGATCGTCATGGTCGAGTTCCTTGTATCTCGAGGCCGAAGGCCGGAGATCGCCCAAAGCAGACATGGATGAGGAACGTCCCGATGCAGTGAAGACCGGCGCGCCACAACGCCTAAAATGGAAGATCGATACCTTCGATAATGAGTCGAACGCGCCAAGCCACCGCGACAAGTCACGGTGATCATGCGCATCCCGACGGATGATGAGGCTTCAACTTGCCGCCAAGCGGCTCCACTGTCAACCCGGCCCGGGCCGCCGGCTCACCTGCAGCGGGGATCAGGCGCAGGAGGATCAGGTGTAGGGGTCGGCCGCGTCGCGGAGCCCGTCACCGAGGAAGTTGAAGGCGAGGACGACGATGATGACCGGCACGACCGGCAGCATCAGCCAGGGATAGATGGCGACCACGTTGACGTTCTGCGCGTCGTTCAGGAGCACCCCCCAGCTCGTCATCGGTGCGCGCACGCCGAGGCCGAGAAAGGAGAGCGCCGTCTCGCCGAGAATCATGCCGGGGATGGAGAGCGTGGCGGACGCGATCAGGTGGCTCATGAAGGACGGCACCAGATGGCGGCCGATGATCCGGCGCGGCTTGGCGCCGAGGAGGCGGGCGGCCTGGGCGAACTCCTCCTCGCGGAGCGCCAGGACCTTGGAGCGGACGGCCCGGGCGAGGCCGGTCCAGTCGACGAGGCCGAGGATCAGGGTGATGCCGAAATAGACCCAGATGGGCGGCCAGGTCGGCGGCAGGGCGGCCGAGAGGGCAAGCCAGAGAGGGATCATCGGAAAGCTGCGGATCACCTCGATCAGCCGTTGCACGAGATTGTCGATCCAGCCGCCGTAATAGCCGGAGATGCCGCCGAGCACGATGCCGAGCGTGAAGCTGATGGCGATGCCGACGAGCCCGACCGTCAGCGAGACGCGAGCCCCGTAGAGGATGCGCGAGAGCATGTCGCGGCCGAGCCGGTCGGTGCCGAGGAGAAAGAGGGTGCCGCCCTCCGCCGGGCAGACGAGGTGGAAATCACCGCGCCACTGTCCCCAGAACTTGTAGCCATCGCCGCGGCAGAGGAAGCGCAACGGCTGGGCCACGGTTCGGTCGGCCTCGTAGACCCGCTTCAGCGTCGTCATGTCGAGGGTCATCTGGTAGCCGTAGGTGAAGGGGCCGATAAGCCGCCCTTCATGGAAGAGATGGATCGGCTGGGGCGGCGCCAGGATGTGCTGCGGATCGCGGGTCTGCGCGTCATAGGGCGCCAGCACCTCGGCGATCGCCACGGCCACGTAGAAGAGCACGAGGATCCAGAGCGAGAAGACCGCCACCTTGTGCCGCTCGAAGCGCCACCACATCAACCGCCACTGCGACGCCGTGTAATAGCGCTCCTGCTCCGGCGTCAGCGGCGGCTCCTGATGCACCGACCAGGGCTCGGGGTCGACCCAATGCTCGAGATTGCCGGCGGGCTCTTCGGGGCGACGGGGCTCGACCGCCATCAGCGCGACTGCCCGCCGCTGAAGCGGATGCGCGGGTCGAGCCAGGCGAGCAGGAGATCGGAGATCAGGACGCCGACCACCACGAGAAAGGCCTCGAGCATCAAAAAGCTGCCGGCGAGGTACATGTCCTGGGCCTGCAGGGCGCGGACCAGCACCGGCCCGGTCGTCGGCAGGCTGAGCACGACGGCGACCAGGGCCGAGCCCGAGATGAGATCCGGCAGGAGGTTGCCGATATCGGCGATGAAGGGGTTGAGCGACATCCTGAGCGGATACTTGATGAGGGCGCGCCCCGGCGGCAGGCCCTTGGCCTTGGCGGTGACCACGTAGGGCTTCTGCAGCTCGTCCATGAGGTTGGCGCGCAGGCGGCGGATCATGCCGGCGGTGCCGCTGGTGCCGATGATGATCACCGGAATCCAGAGATGCTGCAGGACCGAGACGAACTTGCCCCAGCTCATCGGCTGGTCGAGATAGACGGGATCGACGAGGCCGCCGATCGACGTGCCGAACCAGACATTGGCGAAGTAGAGCATGACCAGCGCCAGGAGGAAGTTCGGCGTGGCGAGCCCGAGAAAGCCCAGCAGGGTCAGCCCGTGGTCGCCCCAGCTGTACTTGTGGGTGGCCGAGTAGATGGCGATCGGAAAGGCGACGACCCAGGTGAAGATCACCGTGGCGAGCGAGATGACCATGGTGAGGAAGATCTTGTCGCCGATGACCTCGTTCACCGGCCGGTCATACTCGAAGGACCAGCCGAGATCGCCGTGCAGAATTCCCCAGGCCCAATGCAGGTATTGCTGCCAGAGCGGCCGCTCGAGCCCGTACAGCTCGCGCAGGTACTCGATGCGCTCGGTCTGCACGCCCTCGCCCTGCGACTGCAGCTCGCCGATCTGCGCCGAGAGGAAATCGCCCGGCGGCAATTGGATGATGACGAAGGTGACCATGCTGATGGCGATCACCGTCGGGATCATCACGACCAACCGATGCAGCACGTAACGAAGCACGGCTCCTCCCTCGCGTTGCGCGGAGTTTAGCGCCTGACGCGGTCCCGGCCAGCGGTAAAAGGGCCGGCTGCCAGCGACGCGCGTCAGCGCGGCAGCGTTGCAATATCGTGGATCAGCCGTCGCGCCAGGAGCCGGTCCGGCGAGCGCGCCCGCTTGCAGAGCCGCTCGGCCTCGACCGCGAGGGCGAGGGCCGCCTCGAGGCCGGCCGGCCGCCAGCTGGCCAGGGTCCGCTGCATCGACGCCCGCTGGCTGAAGTGCACGGGCGGCTTCAGGCTCTGCATCGCGGCGTCGGGCGTTTCGCCCCGGGCAACCCGCGCCGCCAGAGGCAGGAGACGCAGCAAGGTCGAGGCGAGGGCACGGATCAGCCGGACCGGCGCCTGCCCCTCGCCGAGCAGGCGGTCCAGGATCGGCGCCGCCTCGCCCGGCCGGCCGACGAGACAGGCCCAGACCATGGCGTCGACGAAGAGCGCCGAGCTGTTGCCGACTACCGCCGCAGCCTCGTCGAGGGTGATCCGCGCCGCCCGCCCCTCGCCCTTGTAGAGCGCGAGCTTCTCCAGCTCGGCTCGGGTCAGCTCCCGGTTGCCACCCAGGTTGTCCACCAGATAGGCCATGGCCTCCGGCTCCGCGCTCAGGCCCAGCTCGCGCAGATGGCCGCGGATCAGGCTCTCGAGGCCGGGGCCCTCGACCCGGTAGCAGGCGATCGCGGCTGCCGCCGCATCCTTCTCGGCCAGCCGGCGCAGGGCCGAGCCGGTTCCGAGCTCGCCGGCCTCGGCGATCACCAGGGCCGCGTGGCCCTTTTGCTTGAGCAGGCCGGCGAGCGGCTTGGCCAGCGCCTCCGTCGCCTGGCGGAGCAGCACGATGCGCCGCCCGCCGACCAGCGAGAGCGCCTGCGCCTCCTCGAGCAGGAGCCCGGGTGCCGCGGCGGCCCGGTCGGCCTCGAGCTCGACCAGCCGGAACGGGTCGTCGGCGGCGCCCAGCACGGCCTTGATCAGCTGGCGCCGGCGATCGGCGACGAGGCCCTGGTCGGGGCCGTAGAGCAGGACCAGGCCGATCGCCGGGTCGGGCCGGCGGCAGAAGCCGTCGGCCGCCGCCGGCTGCACCTTCATGCGGCACCGTTCTGGAAGTGCAGGGTCAGGAGGGTGCGAATGGCCCGGCTGAGCTCGGTGGCGGCTCGCCGCTCGGCGTCCTGCTCGGCCATCAGCGTGGCGAAGGGATCGGTCACCACATTGTAGCTGGCGACCCGGCGCACGGCCGACCGGTAGGCCGGCTGGCTCGCCGCCCCGCCTTCCAGCGCGGCGCTGGCCGGCGCCGCCCCGCCCGTCTCGAGGCTGGTCAGCGCGAAGAACGCGGCGAGGGTCAGATCGAAGCGCGTGATGGTGTCATCGAGCTGGATCGCCAGCGCCGTCTCGTTGCGGCGCAGATCGAGGGTCAGTCGATAACGCGTCGCGACCGTCATGCCGGAAGGATTGAGATCGTCGAGCAGGCGGTTCTTGAGAAACTGCCCGACCGGCGTGGCCGGAGCGACGACCTCGATCGAGGCGAGCTCGGCCGCGGTCTCGCCGCCCGGCGCTCCGCCATAGAGCGGGCGAAAGCCGCAGGCCCCGGCGGCGAGCGGCAGCAGGGCCGCGACCCCCAGGCCGAGACAGCGCCGGCGGGCGAGCGGCCTAGACCACGACATTCACGATCCGGTCGGGCACCACGATGACCCGGCGCACGACCTTCCCCCCCAGAGCGCGCTGCACCGCCTCGTCGCCGAGCGCGGTCGCCTCCACCACCTTCGCGTCGCTGCCAACCGGCACCTCGATCGCCGCCCGCCTCTTGCCGTTGACCTGAACCGCGATGGTGACGCTCGCTGCCGCGAGCCAGAGCGGATCGGCCACGGGCCAGGGCGTGTCGGCGAGGATCGTCCGGTGACCGAGCCGCTCCCAGAGCTCCTCGGCGAGGTGCGGCAGCATCGGGCCGACCAGGCGGACCAGCGTCTCCAGCGCCTCGCGCAGCACCCGCCGGTCACCTTCATCCTTCGCCTCGAACACCTCGATCGCGTTCGAGAGCTCGCGCACCAGGGCCACCGCCTTGTTGAAATGAAGGCGGTCGATCTCCGTCGTGACCTGCGCGATGCTGCGGTGCACGAGCCGCTTGAGGCCGAGCGCCGCCTCGCTCTTCGGAACGCTCGCGGCCCCATCCGCCGAGCCGGCCCCTGGCGGCAGCTCCGCGCGGCGCTCGTCGACCAGCCGCCAGAGCCGGTTGAGATAGCGCCAGGCGCCGTCGATCCCCTGGTCGGTCCATTCGAGGTCGCGCTCGGGCGGGCTGTCCGAGAGCATGAAGAGCCGTGCCGTGTCGGCCCCGTAGGCCTCGATGATGACCGCGGGATCGACCGTGTTGCGCTTGGACTTGCTCATCTTCTCGACCCGGCCGACGCTGACCGGATGCCCGCCCTCCGCGGTGACGAGGGCACCGGACGCATCCTTCGTCACCTCGTCCGGCTGCAGCCACCGCCCGCCCGGGCCGCGATAGGTCTGGTGGGTGACCATGCCCTGCGTGAACAGGCCGGCGAAGGGCTCGGCGAGGTCGAGATGGCCACAGGCCGACATCGCGCGGGTGAAGAACCGGGAATAGAGCAGATGCAGCACCGCGTGCTCGACGCCACCGATATACTGGTCGACCGGCAGCCAGTAGTCGACGGCGGCGCGATCGAACGGGCCGTCGGCCTTCCGGGGCGAGCAGAACCGGGCGAAGTACCAGGAGCTCTCGACGAACGTGTCGAACGTGTCGGTCTCGCGCACCGCCGGACGGCCGTCCGGCAGGGTCACGTGCTTCCAGGTCGGGTGCCGGTCGAGCGGGTTGCCGGGTGCCGAGAAGTCGACGTCCTCAGGCAGCCGCACCGGCAGTTCCTCGCGCGGCACCGGCAGGATCTCGCCGTCCTCGGTGTAGAGCACCGGTATCGGGCAACCCCAGTAGCGCTGGCGCGAGACGCCCCAGTCCCGCAGCCGCCAGGTCACCTGCCGCTCGCCGAGCCCTTCGGCCGCCAGGTGCTCGATGATGCGGCTCTTGGCTTCAGGGACGGCGAGCCCGTCGAGCATGCCGGAGTTGAAGATGGTGCCGTCGCCGACATAGGCCTCCGCGCCGACCGCGAAGCTGGCGGGATCGGCTCCCTCGGGCAGCACCACCGGGGTGACCGGCCGGCCGTATTTGCGGGCGAACTCGAGATCGCGCTGGTCGTGCGCCGGACAGCCGAAGATGGCCCCGGTGCCGTAGCCCATGAGCACGAAGTTGGCGACGTAGATGGGCAGGTCGGGCGTGGCGCCCAAGGGGTGGCGGCAACGCAGGCCGGTGTCGAAGCCCTTCTTTTCCGCCCGCTCCATCGCCTCCTCGGAGGTGCCGAGCTTCAGGCAGTCGTCGATGAAGGCCCGGAGCGCCGGATCGGTCGTCGCCTGCGCCTGGGCGAGCGGATGATCCGGGGCGATCGCCATGAAGGAGGCGCCCCAGAGCGTGTCCGGGCGCGTCGTGAAGACGGTCAGGGCGTCGTCGCGTCCCTGGATCGGGAAGTGCACGAGGGCACCTTCCGAGCGGCCGAGCCAGTTGGTCTGCATCAGCCGGACCTTCTCCGGCCAGCGCTCCAGCCCATCCAGGGCGGCGAGCAGCTCCTCGGCGAAGGCGGTGATCTTGAAGACCCACTGGTTGAGCTTGCGCCGCTCGATCTCGGCGCCGGAGCGCCAGCCGCGGCCGTCGATCACCTGCTCGTTGGCCAGCACCGTCCGGTCCACCGGATCCCAGTTGACCCAGCTTTCCTTGCGGTAGACGAGCCCGCGCTCGAGCATGTCGAGAAACATCGACTGCTCGTGGCGGTAGTACTCGACATCGCAGGTCGCAAGCTCGCGCGACCAGTCGAGCGCCAGCCCCATCTGCTTGAACTGGCTGCGCATCTCGGCGATGTTGGCGTAGGTCCAAACACTCGGATGGACGCCCTTCTGCATGGCCGCGTTCTCGGCCGGCAGGCCGAAGGCGTCCCAGCCCATCGGATGGAGGACGTTGTAGCCCTGCGCCCGCCGGGCGCGCGCCACGACGTCGCCCATGGTGTAGTTGCGCACGTGGCCCATGTGGATGCGCCCCGAGGGATAGGGGAACATCTCGAGCACGTAGTATTTGGGCCTTGTCGGATCGATCTCGACCTCGAACGACCGCCGCTCGTCCCAGACCTGTTGCCACTTCTGCTCGGTGGCGCGAAACGGGTAGCGCGACATCAAGGGCCTCGTGATCGCGAAGGGAACGACGCCCCGAGGGGCGCGATGAAAGTCAGCCGGCCGCCGCCGTCGAGGCGACGCGGAGCTCGCGCGCGCGGGTGAGGATGTGATCCTCGATCTCGCGAGCCGTCGACGCGTCGGCCGGGGCGTCGAGCCAGTCCCCGGCGGCATCGCGCTGCTGGCGGAACACCGAGACCGTCACCGAGTCGGCACGCAGCGCCGCGTCACGGATCTGCACATGCAGCTTGACCCGCTCGCCGGGCGTGGTGGCCGGCTGGAACCAGTCGGTGATGATCAGCCCGCCGAACGGATCGGCCGAGGCCAGCGGCATGAAGTTGATGGTGTCGAGCGTCGCCTCCCAGAGAAAGGCGTTGACCCCGATCCCGCCGCCGACGCCCTCGCCGGGAGCACGGCTGCGATCGGTGCTGAAC
This sequence comes from uncultured Geminicoccaceae bacterium, assembly GCA_964393275.1. Lineage (GTDB taxonomy): Bacteria > Pseudomonadota > Alphaproteobacteria > Geminicoccales > Geminicoccaceae > SLRI01. The sequence continues at coordinate 15,316 of CAYMTA010000027.1, forward strand.
GACAGCAGCGGACCGTCGCCCATGATCGTGCCGAAACGCTCCCGGTCGCGCTGGTCGCGGGCCGTGCCGGGCACGGCCGGCGGCGGCGGCTCCGACTCGATGCCCTCGCAGGCGGTGACGGCGAGAACCGCCAGCAGGATCAGCCAACGGCCTCGCGCGGCCACGGAATTCTGGGTCATGGATCTGCGGATTTCCATTGTCTCATCAGGCATCGGCGCCCCGAGCCCGACCCTCGTGCGGGACCGTCTTAGCACGCCCCAACGACAAAGCCAGACCCACTTGGGCCCGATCCGCGGTGCCGCCGCCGTCGCGAAGCTCGCCGGCCCGGTCAGAAGTTGAGGCGAAGCCCGACGCGGCCCACGGTCATCGGCTCGCTCGCGAGGCTGTCGCTGACCGCCACATCGCCCTCGAGCGTCAGCCACGACCAGGCCGCCACATCGGTGCTGAACATCAGCACATCGCCGGAGGGGCCGCTGGCGCGCGGCACATGACCGTAGACGAGACGGGCGCTCATCGACCCGTAGCCGACGCCGGCGGAGAACACGTCGGCGGACTCGCCCATGAGGTTGGCGCGGCCGAAGCTGCCGGTGAGCTGCCAGTCGTCGATGCCGAAGGCGCCGCCCAGCGTCAGGCCGTGCGTCGTGTCGGTCGAAGGCTCGACCAGCCCGATGGCACCCAGCCGCAACTGATCGGCATAGCCGTCCTGAACGCCCAGCGTCAGCGACAGAGGCTGCCCGACCGTGTCGCCCGAAGGCTCGAGCAGGGAGGAGTTGATCAGGGAGCCGAGCGCCCGCGGCGTGAACTCGAAGGTCATGCCGGCAACCGAGGTCGTCGCCCCGGCACGCGCCTCACCGCTGCCCTGCGCACCCTGCGCCTCACCCGGCCCGGCCACGCCATAGCCACCGGGCACCAGCTCCATGGCGACCGCAGGCGCACCGGCGCCGAGGCCGGCGAGCAGGGCAACAGCCATGAACGGCAAGGGAAAATCGCAACGGCGACGTCGCATCATCAACTCCGGTCGCGACAGCAACCACCAAACTTATATGTCTTTGCCGGTGTCCGGCGCAACCGAATCACCATCCGAGGCGCCCGATTGGGTGCGTCTGTTGCAAGAGCGACCGACAGCACGGCCGGCTGTAAAACGGCGAAACGGCGGGCCGAAGCCCGCCGTTCCCCTACGCGAGATCTGTGTGGCCGATCAGAAGGCCACCCGGACACGGGCGACGCCCGCGACACCGTCGTCATCACCACCAGCGTCCGTGTCGAACCACGACACGTCACCCTGCAGCGCCATGCCGGGCAAGATGCCCATGCTGGCGCTGAGCACGAGGTTGTCGCCTTCGCCAAGGCCAGGTCCGCCATTGACCACCTTGGCATAGTTGACCGAGACATCGGCCGGGCCAAACGAGGCCGCGGCACCGGCCGTGAAGCCGTTGGTGCTGCCGTTGGGGCCGTCGATCTCACCCCAGTAGCTGCCGGCGACCTCGAAGCCGAAGAGGCCGACCGTGGCACCGAGATTGTAGCTGTCGTAGGTGTCGTTGCCGTTGCCGGCGATGTCTTGGTTGCCTTGGGCGGTCGAGCCGACCGCCGAGGCGAGGATATCCAGGCCGCCGAAAGCACCGGAGTAGATCAGGCCGCCCTCGACCCAGTTGTCGTACTGGCTCTGCCCTGAAATTGCGGTGGTACGGGCTACGTTGTTGCCCTCGTCGTTGAAGTTGGGCGTGTAGCTGACGCCCACCGAGAAGCCGGCGATGGTCGGGGAGTAGTAGCGGGCCTTGGTGCTGTCGCCGGAGTTGGTCGGGGCGAACTTCACCGCGGCGACCACGGCCTGACCGTCGATACCGCCGGTGCCGGCAGCGATCGTCTGGGCGCCGAGCTTGGAGTTGTCGACCACACCGTCCTCGTTGCCGAGCCGGATGCCGCCGAAGCTGCCGTCGATGAAGATCCAGTTCTCGTCGATGTAGTTGCCGCCGCTGCCGCCCGGGTCGGTCTCGAACTCGACGGTCATGCCGTAGCGGATGCCGGTCTCGTCGTCGGTCTGCACGCCCTGGACGTGGATTTCCGTGTCAGTGACGAAGTCGAAGCTGGAGGCGCTCCGGCCAAGGGCTTCCTTATTGTCGCCCATGACCGCATTGAAGTTCAGAAAGCCGTTGATGTTGACGTCGAACGCGGAGGCGGTCGACGGCACGACGAGGGCAGCGGCGCCGATCATGGCGGTCGTGCCCAACAAAGCTGTACGGAAGTTCATCTTTTTTGTCTCCTCGTCACCCCAAAGTGGGATCGCCTTCGGGTTCATCGGGCGGCGCCGCCGATCGGCTCCGCGGATGGGACGCTGAAGGCGCCCCGTCATCCGGCCCCCGTGTTATTCATTGGGCCGAGCACGAAGCAAGCTGAAGCCATGGCCGCATCGGCCATTGGCGTTTCACTGTGTCGGGGCTGCAACAAGCCGGTTTTGCAGGCGCTTAGGCCTTTCTCACGCGCTCGTGGGGCGGGTCATGCGCCTCAGCAACCGGGCGGTGACATCGGCCCCGTCCAGCCGCGGCAGCGGGGCAACACTGGCCGGAGTCGCAAGTGCAACGCCGATCGCCCGAGCGAGCCCGGCCGCGTCGAGCCTTGCGGCCTCGAGGACATGCAGCAGCCCGCGCTCGGCGAGCAGGCCGGCGCGCAGGGCCTGCTCGGTTTCGGCCCCGTCGGCATAAGGCACGACGACGGCACGGCAGCCGGATGCCAGCACCTCCGCCACCGTGTTGTAGCCGCCCTGGCTGACCGACAGGGCCGCCCGGCCGAGGAGCACCCGAAAGTCGCGACGGGCCCGCTCGATGACCAGCCCCGGGCGAGCCTGCCGGCCGAGCGCCTCGAAAGCCGCCTCCGGCACATGCCAGCCGACGAGGACGCGCCAGGCCGGCCCGCCCGGGGCGAGGGCCCTGGCCTCGATGGCGACCTGGAGCAGGCGCTCGCCGACCCGCCCGCCACCGGCCGAGACGACGATCTCGCCCCGACCGTCCTCTCCGCCATCGTCCGCCGGCTGCGGCTCCACCACGTAGCCGGTCTCGATCAACCGGTCGCCCAGCCGGGCGCTTAACGGAAAGGTGGCGCTGAACGGCACCAGCGCCGAATCGCCGTGCACCAGCACGGCATCGAAGCTCGAGGCCCGCGCCAGCATCTCCGCCTCCCGGCCGGGCTTCCTGCCCTGGACCAGGATGTCGCGCACCGAGGCGACGATCGGCGGCGGCGGCACCCGTTCCCGGGCCGCCGCGAGCAGCGGGTCGAGCTCGAAGCGCATCTGCCGCCGGCCGAAGGGAAACATCTCGAGGAGCAGGAGTCGCGGCCGCCTAGCTGCGAAAGCCAGGGCGAGGGCCCGCGCCCGGCGGGCCTTGAACGCCTCTCCGACCGGCTCGCCGTCGCCATCCAGGAGCCGCGAGAAATCGCCCGCCGCGCATTGGACCGGCTCGAGCTGCAGAAGCTCGCCACCGGCGAGATCCAGCCCCGGAACCGGCAGGCCGCCGCTGGCGAGCGTGACCTCGAGGCCATGCCGGCGCATCGCCCGGACCAGCGTGGTGGCCCGCGCCAGATGGCCGATGCCGAGCAGATGCTGAACCCAGAAGAAGACGTCGACCCCGGAAGAGGGCATCGATCGGGGTTCTCAGGCCGCGACGGCGATCAACAGCATGCGCTCCATGTCGATGACGAACTTGTCGAGCGCCGCCTTGTCGGCGGCCGGGAAGGCCGCGTCCAGCTCGCCCCGGTTGAATCCCGGCCGCTTCAGCACCCAGGCGACCATGCCGCTCACGTCGGCTGGCACCGCCACCGCCTGCCGGCTGCCCTCCTTGACCAGCCCGAAGCGGCCCTGCTGCTCGATCAGCCGAACACCCTTGCCATTCACGGCATATTGCAGGGAGGCCGGATCCAGAAGCTCGGGAAAATCGAAGGTCTGGCGCTGGTAGCGGCAGCCCGCCTGGAACGCCTGGAGATCGGCCAGGGCGCGCGGCTCGGCCAGGACCTCGCCGAGCCGCTTGCCGAGGGCACCCAGATGTGCCGCCAGGGCCGGCGCGTCGCGCGGCAGGTTCCGGCGGCAGAGCGGGTCGGCGATCATGCGCTCGAAAAGATAGCTCACGACATCGATCCCGATCGGGTAGGTGACGCCGAAGGCGATGTGGATGCAGCCGCCATCGTCGGCCAGGGCATAGTGATACTGGCCGCGCGGCAGATAGAGGAGGTCGCCCGGCTTCATCCGGACCTCCTTCCAGAGCTTGCCCTTGGCCTCCTCGTGCGCCTCCTGCGGCACCGTCTTGAAGATCGGATGCGCGATCGGATCCTCGGCCCGCCCCTCGAACACCGGCCAGACCTTCTCGCCCTCGCAATGCACCGCGAAGACGTCGTGGGTGTCGTAGTGGACCTTGAAGCCCTGGCGGCGCTTCGAGGACTGGTAGAGATTGCCCTGCACCTTGCCGCCGAGCGCCTCCTCCATCGTCCGGGCGAAGGCGCTGAGCTCGGGTGTGAGCTGGTCGATGTCGTTCAGGACCAGCGTCGCACCCTGCCTGACATATTGCCTGACCTTGGCCGGATCGGCGATCGGCTGGCCGCTCGCCGACGGGTCGCGGCCGACATACTGGGCCGGCGGCACCGTCTCCCGGTCGAGCACCATCACCAGCCGCTCGGTGTCCCAGAGGGAGTTCATGCCGAGCAGCCGATTGAGCACGGACCAGCTCATCAGCGAGCGGAACTTCTCCGCCCCGCCCTCGATATGCACCGGCCGCTTGCCGAGATAATCCTCGAGGAACGTCTCGCCGCCGAGCGGCTGGAGGATCTCGTCGAAGCTCATCACCATGCTTTCGCCCCTTGAATGGCCGCCTGCAGCCGGCACGTTTAGCAGCGATGCGAGCTAGGCACCAAGGGGACCCAAGGATATGGCTGAGGCATTGGCGGAAACGGTCGACGTGGCGGCCAATCTCGCCGCGGTGCGTGCGACGATCGAGGCGGCCGCCACCGAAGCCGGCCGCGATCCGGCCCTGGTGACCCTGATCGCGGTCTCCAAGGCGCAGCCCGTGGAGCGGATCCTGGCGGCGCTCGACGCCGGCCAGCGCATCTTCGGCGAGAACTACGTGCAGGAGGCGCAAGCCCGCTGGCCGGCGCTGCGCGCCCGCTTCCCCGATGCCGAGCTGCACATGATCGGCGCCCTCCAGACCAACAAGGCGAAGGACGCCGTGGCTCTGTTCGACGTCGTCCAGACCGTCGACCGGCCCCGCCTCGCCGCCGCCCTCGCCAGGGAAATGGCGAAGCAACAGAGGACGTTGCGCTGCTTCGTTCAGGTCAACACGGGCAAGGAGCCGCAAAAGGCCGGGATCATGCCGGAGGCGACCGAGGACTTCGTCCGTCTCTGCCGCGAGACCCATGGCCTCGATGTCCAGGGCCTCATGGCGATCCCGCCCCTGGACGAGGACATCGCCCTCCACGCGGCGTTCCTCGCCAGGCTCGCCGAGCGCAGCGGCCTCGCACAGACCAGCATCGGCATGAGCGACGACTACGCCGACGCGATCCGCTTCGGCGCCACCCACGTCCGCGTCGGCAGCGCCATCTTCGGCGCCCGCCCGCCCCGCTAGGTGAGCTTCTCGTAGAGCGCCTGCGCCTCGGGCGCCGGCCCGCGCCGCTCGCCCAACGCCAGCACCTTCAGCACCGAAACGCCGGACGGTGCCACCAGCGTGATCACGTCGCCCGGTCGCACCATGCTGTGCACCTTCTCCACCAGCCGGTCGTTGAGCCGGATCCGGCGGCGCCGCACCAGCTCGACCGCCAGCGCCCGCTGCTTGATGAAGCGCGCGTGCCAGAGCCACTTGTCGAGCCGCAGGCCGTCCCCGGTCATCTTCGGGCCGTCATCGACCGGCCCTCATCGACCGAAGCGGCGCTCAGACACTGGCCGCCGACTTCAGCCGGGCGAGCACGGCGAAGGGCGACTGGCTCGGGCCGGCCTGGGCGCGCTCCTTCCGGTGCGCGGCGCTCGGCCGCCGCCGCGGCTTGGCCCGCCGGATATGGATCACGCTCGCCGATGCGTCGCCCGCGGCCGGTGCCGCCGCGCGAAAGCCGAGGCCGGGCAAGAGCTCGAGGAACTCGTCGCGGCCGAGACCGGTGGCGCTGATGAGCTCGCCCGGCAGCGAGAACAGCACCTCGTCGCGGGCGAGCCGGCGAAGCTGGGCCGCGACCCGCTCGACCATGTCGACGCGCAGCGCCAGGCCGCCGATCCGCCGAAACCCCAGCGCCGCCAGCGCCGCCTGGTCGGCCGGCAGCTCGTCGCCGCGCAGCGCCACCCGCCCGGCCGCCGGCTGCCAGGCCGCCGTCCCCTTCGCCAGCGCCACGAGCAGCGCCAGCGCCTCCTGCGCCGCCGGCTTGAGCAGGGCCGGCAGATAGATGTGGTGCACGCCGAGCCTGACGCCGAAGCGGGCGACCTCGCGCCGATCGGCGCTCGTGAGCTGGCGAACGAGGCTCGCCGCCTCGGCCGCGTCGAGGGCGCCGAAGGCCTCGACCAGCCGGTAGGCGATGCCGCGCGACGCGGCCGAGAGCGCCTCGCTGCGGGACGCCGCGTCGAGGGCCAGAAGCGGCCCGAGCCGCTCCTCGAGCCAGGCCAGGAGACGCGCCTCGAGGCGGCGCTCGATGGCGAGCCGCGCCTTGGTCGTCAGCTCGTCGGTGGCGGTCACCGCGACAGCCGGGCGCAGCCGCAGCGGTCCCGGCCGGATGGTGGCGACGACGGCGTCGCGCCAGACGATCCGGGTCCCGGCGATCTTGAAGGCGCTGTCCGGCTCCTTCACGAGATCGGCCGCGAGCCGGTCGAGATGGCGCGCCACGGCCCGCCGTGCCGCCCCGGCGAAAAGCCGGTGCTCGGCCTCGAGCCCGCTCGCGCCGAGCGTGAAGACGAAGCCCTCGAGCGTGCCGACCGAATGGCCGTCAACCACGACCTCGCCCGAGGGGTCGATCTCGGCCGCGAGCTCGCCCCGCTCGCGCAGGCTCTTCAAAAGGGCCGCCGTCCGCCGGTCGACGAACTTCTGCGTCAGCCGCTCGTGCAGCGCGTCCGACAGCCGGTCCTCGACCGCCCTGGCCACCCCCTGCCAGTGCAGCGGGTCGTCGAACCAGCCGGCCCGATGCGAGAGATAGGTCCAGGTGCGGACATGGGCGATGCGGCCGACCAGCGTGTCGATGTCGCCGTCCATGCGATCCTGCCGCGCGATCATCGAGCCGACCCAGTCGGCCGGCAGCACTGCGGCATCGTCGGTCAGATGGCGAAAGACCTTGACCAGGAGCTGCAGATGCGCGTCGGTCAGCGTGCGGCGGAAATCCGGGATCTGGCAGACCTGCCAGAGCAGGCGCACGCCCGCCGTGCCCCGGGCCCGAGCGCTGATGTCGTCGCGCCGCGCCAGCATGCCGAGGCTGCGATCGTCGAGCGCGTCCCTGACCTTGATCAGGCCCAAGGCAGGCGGGTCGGCGTCGAGGCTCTCGTTCAGGGCCTGGAGGCTGGTGAAATCGAGGTCGCTGTTGCGCCAGCGCAGCCGCTTCAGGGGCAGGAACTGGTGCTGCTCGACCGCCTCGACGATGCGCTCGTCCAAAGGGCCGCTGCCGTTGGTCGTGCCGAACGTGCCATCCGCCATGTGCCGCCCGGCGCGGCCGGCGATCTGGCCGATCTCGGCCGCGGTCAGCCTGCGGTCCTGGCGGCCGTCGAACTTGTGGAGCTGGGCGAAAGCCACATGGCCCAGATCCATGTTGAGCCCCATGCCGATGGCGTCGGTGGCGACCAGGTGATCGACCTCGCCCGACTGGTAGAGCGCCACCTGGGCATTCCTGGTGCGCGGGCTCAAGGCGCCGAGCACGACGGCCGCCCCGCCCTTCTGCCGGCGCATGACCTCGGCCAGGGTGTAGACATCGGCCGCGGTGAAGGCGACCGCAGCGCTGCGTCGCGGCAGCCGGTTGAGCTTGACCGAGCCCACATGGCGCAGGATCGAGAAGCGCGGCCGGGTGACGATCTCCGCCTCCGGCACGAGCTGCCGGAGGAGCGGGCGGATCGTGTCGGAGCCCAGGAACAACGTCTCCTCCTCGCCCCGCGCATGCAGGAGGCGGTCGGTGAAGACGTGGCCGCGCTCGCGATCGGCGCAGAGCTGGATCTCGTCCACGGCAAGAAAGGCGAAGCGGCGCTGGATCGGCATCGCCTCGACCGTGGCGATGACGTAGCGGGCCGTGTCGCTGCCGATCTGCTCCTCGCCCGTCAGCAGGGCCACGGCACCGGCCCCGCGCAGGAGGACGACGCGATCGTAGATCTCGCGGGCCAGAAGCCGGAGCGGAAAGCCCATCATGCCGCTGCCGTGGGCCAGCATGCGCTCGACGGCATAATGCGTCTTGCCGGTGTTGGTGGGCCCGAGGACCGCCGCGACGCGGCCAGGCTCCGCCGGCACGCGGCCGATCCCCGCCGCCACGCGGGAAGAGAAAAGCGGCTCTCGCATCATGGGTTGAGAATGTCGCCTCGCCGTTGCGTTTGGCAAGTGCTTTAACTGCCGATGGCCGGACAGGCTCCGTCAGGATCATGGTGACGTAATGGCATACGCCACAAGATGTGGTGGTGGATCGCGGTGCATCGCTGCAAATCACACCTGCCCGGCGGCCTTTCGGCGCCCGCGCGACTTGAAGCCGGCCGATGGCTTGCCCACGTTTGGCGGACAAGCCTCTCCCCTTCGTTCAGGTTCAGGTGCCCATGACCGATACGGTTCAACCTTTCGAGGCCGAGGTCGGCCGCGTTCTCGATCTGGTCATCAACTCGCTCTACAAGGAGCGGGAAATTTTCCTGCGCGAGCTGGTCTCGAACGCTTCCGACGCCTGCGACAAGCTGCGCTACGCGTCGCTTTCCCAGCCCGAGCTGCTCGGCACCTCGACCGAGCTCCGAATCGAGATCTTCGCCGATCCGGACGCGTCGCTCCTGACCATCCGCGACAACGGCATCGGCATGGACCGCGACGAGCTGGTCGCCAATCTCGGCACCATCGCCCGCTCCGGCACCGCCCGCTTCCTCGAGGCCGCCGAGCAGCAGAAGAGCGGCGACGTCAAGCTGATCGGCCAGTTCGGCGTCGGCTTCTACGCCGCCTTCATGGTCGCCGACCGGGTGGTCGTGCAGAGCCGCAAGGCCGGCGAGGAGACGAGCTGGCTCTGGGTCTCCGACGGCCGCCAGGGCTTCACCGTGAGCGAGGCGCCCGAGGCGGGCCCGCGCGGCGTGACGGTCACCCTGCACCTCAAGGAGGACGCCAGGGAGTTCCTCTCCGAATGGCGCCTGCGCGAGATCGTCCGCCGCTACAGCGACCACATCGCCTTTCCGATCCTCCTGCAGGTCAAGCCGAAGGCCGCGGACCAGAAAGCCGAGGACGAGGCCGAGGCGAACGAGCCCAAGGCGCCCGAGAAGATCAACGAGGGCGGCGCCCTCTGGACCCGGCCGAAAATCGAGATCACCGACGAGCAGTACAAGGAATTCTACCACCACGTCGCCCACGCCTTCGACGATCCCTTCGCGCGCGTGCATTTCACCGCCGAGGGCCAGCTCAGCTACACGGCCCTGCTCTTCATCCCCTCGATGCGCCCCTTCGACGTCTACGACCCCAAGCGCCGCCACGGCGTGAAGCTCTATGTCCGGCGGGTGTTCATCACCGACGACGTCGAGGCCCTGATGCCGCGCTACCTGCGCTTCGTCGCCGGCGTCGTCGACAGCGAGGACCTCCAGCTCAACGTCAGCCGCGAGACGCTGCAGCACGGTGCCGTCGTGCAGAAGATGAGGAAGGTGCTGGTCAAGCGCCTGCTCGACGAGCTGGCGAAGAAGGCGAAGGAGGACGGCTACGAGACCTTCTGGGCGGACTTCGGGCCGCTCCTCAAGGAGGGCCTTTTCGAGGACCGGGAGAACCGCGAGAAGCTCCTCGAGATCGCCCGCTTCCGCTCGACCCACGGCACCGGCTGGACCACGCTCGACGGCTATCTGGAGCGGATGAAGGAAGGCCAGGGCGACATCTACTACATCACCGGCACCAGCATCGAGGCGCTCCGCTCGAGCCCGCAGCTCGAGATGGCCCAGGCCAAGGGAGTCGAGGTGCTGCTCTTCGAGGATCCGGTCGACGAGTTCTGGCTGCCGGAGGTCGGTGACTACAAGGGAAAGAAGCTCCACTCGCTGACCAAGAGCGACGTCGATCTCTCGTCGATCAAGGGCGAGGAGACCGCCGAGGCCGCGACGGTCGACCAGGCTGGCCTCGACAAGCTGATCGCCCGCCTCAAGCTGACCCTGGGCGAGCAGGTCAAGGATGTCCGTGCCTCGAAGCGGCTGAAGGAGAGCGCCGTCTGCCTCGTCGCCGACGACGGCGGCATGGATCTCCGGCTCGGCCGCATGCTCAAGGGACACGACCAGTTCGCCCACACCGCGAAGCCCATCCTCGAGATCAATCCCGAGCATGCGCTGGTCGGCCGCCTGCGCCAGATGGTCGACGACGCCGCGGCCGCCCCCGATCTCGACGAGCTGGCCTTTCTGTTGCTCGATCAGGCGCGTATCATCGAGGGCGAGCCGGTGCCCGACCCCGGCGCCTTCTCCAGACGCATGAGCCGCTATCTCGCCCGCAGCCTCCAGGCTGCCTGACCAGAAAAACCATTCGAGGGAGAACGACATGGCCGTCGCACTGAAGGACATCAAAAACGCGCTCAGCGACAAGAAGCTGTTCATCGAGCGCTGCTACATCGATGGCGAATGGGTCGCCGCCAAGAGCGGCAAGACCTTCGACGTCACCGACCCCGCGACCGGCGAGCGCCTCGGCAACGTGCCGGACATGGGCGTGGACGAGACCCGACGCGCCATCGCGGCCGCCGAGGCCGCCCTGCCGGCCTGGCGCGCCAAGACCGGCAAGGAGCGGGCCGCGATCCTCAAGAAGTGGTTCGACCTGATCATCGCGGCGAAGGAGGATCTCGGCTACCTGATGACCAGGGAGCAGGGCAAGCCCGTGCCCGAGGCGATCGGCGAGGTCGTCTATGGCGCCAACTTCGTCGAGTGGTTCGCCGAGGAGGCGAAGCGCGTCTACGGCGACGTCATCCCGCAGACGGTCGCCAGCCGCCGCATCCTGGCGATCAAGCAGCCGGTCGGCGTCTGCGCCGCGATCACGCCCTGGAACTTCCCGAACGCGATGATCACGCGCAAATGCGCGCCGGGCCTCGCCGTGGGCTGCACCTTCGTGGTCAAGCCGGCCTCGATGACGCCCTATTCGGCCCTGGCCTTGGCCGAGCTCGCCGAGCGGGCCGGCATGCCCAAGGGTGTGTTCAACATCGTCACCGGCAGCGCGCGGGTGATCGGCGGCGAGCTGACCTCGAACAAGACCGTGCGCAAGGTCTCGTTCACGGGCTCCACCGCGGTCGGCAAGCTCCTGCTCAAGCAGTGCGCCGACACGGTCAAGCGCGTCTCGATGGAGCTCGGCGGCCACGCCCCGTTCATCGTCTTCGACGACGCCGACATCGATTCGGCGGTCCAGGGTGCGGTCGTCTGCAAGTTCAGGAATTGCGGCCAGACCTGCGTGTGCACCAACCGCATCTACGTCCAGGCCAGCGTCTACGACGAGTTCGTCGAGAAGTTCAAGCAGGCGACGGCAAAGCTCAAGGTCGGCCACGGCACCGAGAAGGGTGTGGAGGTCGGCCCGCTGATCGAGCAGGCCGCCCTCGACAAGTCCAAGGAGCACGTCAAGGACGCGGTCGCCAAGGGGGCCGTCCTGACCCTCGGCGGCAAGCCGCACGAGCTCGGCGGCCTCTTCTTCGAGCCGACCGTGCTCGCCAACTGCAACGCCGATATGAAGATCGCCCACGAGGAGACCTTCGGCCCGGTGGCCCCGGTCTTCAAGTTCGAGACCGAGGAGGAGGTCATCAAGCTCGCCAACGACAGCGACGTCGGCCTCGCCGGCTACTTCTACGCCCGCGACATCGGCCGCGTCTTCCGCGTCGCCGAGGCGCTGGAGGTCGGGCTGCTCGGCGTCAATGACGGCGTCATCGCCGTCGAGGTCGCCCCCTTCGGCGGCGTCAAGGAAAGCGGCCTCGGCCGCGAGGGCTCCAAGTACGGCGTCGACGAGTACCTCGAGATCAAGTACGTCAGCCTCGGCGGCATCAGCTGAGCTGACGACCTGACGGCTCGGCCGGGTTCGCAAGGGTACCAGCGGCATGTTACCATCGCATCCGCGCAACAATCCGCGGACCCGGTCATGAGCGCCACCACCACGATCGAGATCAGCCTGCCGGCGCAGCTCGCCGAGCGGCTCGACGATCTGGCGCGCCGCACCGAGCGCCGGCCCGAGGACGTCGCCGCCGAAGCCCTCACCGCCTTCCTCGACGACGACGCCTGGCAGGTCGAGGCGATCGCGGCGGCCATCGCCAAGGCCGATGCCGGCGGGCCCTTCGTCGCGCACGAGGAGGTCGAGCGCTGGCTCGCAAGCTGGGGCACCGAGAACGAAGGCGTCGCTCCTGAACCGACGGTTCGCCGCTGAGCCATGACCCGGCTGCTCTGGGGCAGCGCTGCGCTCGCTGATCTGCGGCGCATTCGGGCGTATGTCGCGGAGCACCACCCGGGTGCTGCCGGACGCATAGCCGACCGGATCAGACGCTCGTCACACCGGCTCATCGATCGCCCGCGGATCGGCCGCCCCGGCCGCTGCGCCGGCACCCGCGAGCTGGTTATCACCGGCACCCCCTACCTGATCGCCTACCGCATCACCCCCGACGCCATCGAGATCCTCCGCGTCCTGCACGGCCGCCAGCGCTGGCCCGAGGAAATTCGCTCCGACTGATCGAAGGACACTTGACGGCCACGGCGAACGGCAATACACTTAACCTTATGGTTAACTTTCAACCGCCCGACCTCGACCGCACCTTCGCCGCCCTGGCCGATCCGACCCGGCGGGCCCTGCTCGCCCGGCTCGGCGAGGCGGAGGCCTTGAGCATCAGCGAGCTCGCGCAGCCGTTCTCGATCTCGCTGCCCGGCGTGATGAAGCACCTCGCCGTGCTCACCGATGCGGGCCTCGTCGAGCGGCAAAAAGCGGGCCGCACCGTCACCTGCCGGTTGAATGCGGGACCCATGCGGGACGCGATCGACTGGCTCGAGCGCCACGAGCGGTTCTGGTCCGAAAGCCTCGATCGCCTGGCCGCCCTTCTGGCGGAAGAAGCTGCCGAGGAGCAAGGGAACGAAGCATGCCCACCACCGCCACCAGACCCGGCCTCACGCTCAAAAGACGTCTCAAGGCCCCCCGTGCCACGGTCTTCGCCGCCTGGACCGACCCGCAAAAGCTGAGCCGCTGGTTCGGCCCGGGCCCCGTCTCGGTGCTCGAGGCGGAGATCGACGCCCACGAAGGCGGCAGCTACCGCATCGTCATGCTCGGCGCCGACGGCGAGCGCCACGAGGTGGTCGGCATGTACCGGGAAGTCGTTGCGGACGAGAAGCTCGTCTTCACCTGGGCCTGGAAAACCATGCCCGAAAGGGAGTCCCTGGTGACGGTGCGCCTCGCGGACGACGCCGCCGGCACGCTCCTGACGCTGGTCCACGAGCAGTTCGCCGACGACGCGACCCGGGGCCGCCACGCGCACGGCTGGACCGGCTCCCTCGACAAGCTCGACGCCATTCTTTCGGCTTGAAACCCCGGATCACCAAAGGAGGAACGACGATGCCCTGGTCGCACGGTGCCTTCCACTGGAACGAGCTCATGACCTGGGACGTGGAGCGCGCCAAGCGCTTCTACGCCGACACCATCGGCTGGACCTTCGATTCCATGCCGATGCCCGACGGCACCTACTGGGTCGCCAAGATGGGTGAAACCTTCGTCGGTGGCATGTTCCAGCTCAAGAAGCCGGAGCACGAAGGCCTGCCGGAATTCTGGATGGCCTACCTCGCCGTCGACGACGTCGATGCCCGCACCGCCAGGGCGACCAAGGCCGGGGCCGAGCTGATGCGCCCGATCTTCGACGTGCCGATGGTCGGCCGGATCGCCATCCTGCGCCAGCCCGGCGGCGCCGGCATCGGCTGGATCACCCCGGCCCGCCAGGACTGACCTCGTCATCGCCGCCGGACCGGCCGGCGGCGGGGGAGCCCGTGTCATGCGATGGCTCGCGAAGTCGGGAGCGCTCGCCCTGCCCCTCGTTCTGGGGCTTCTCGTCCTGGCCCCGGCCGTGCCAGCGGCCGAGCCGTCGATCCCGGCCGGCCGCTACACCAGCGACCCCGCCCACACCAGCCTGACCTTCCGCGTCAGCCATCTGGGCTTCTCGCGCTTCACCGCGCGCTTCACCCGGACCGACGCGGTCCTGGACCTCGACCCCGCCGATCCGGCGGCCTCCTCCGTCGAGGCGGTGATCGACCCGCTCTCGCTCAAGACCGACTACCCGTTCGACGACATGGATTTCGATGCCTACCTCGCCGGACCCGAATGGCTCGACGCGGCACGCTTTCCCGCCATCACCTTCACCTCCACGGGAATCGAGATGACCGGCCACCGGACCGCCCGCATCACCGGCGACCTCGCCCTCCACGGCGTCGTTCGGCCGGTCGTGCTCGAAGCCACCTTCAATGGCGGCTATGCCAGCCACCCGCTCGATCCCGGCGGCAGCCGCATCGGCTTCTCGGCGCATGGCAGCATCGAGCGCTCGGCCTTCGGCATCACCTTCGGCCTGCCGCCAGCCGGCTCGACGCTCGGCGTCGGCGACACGGTCGAGATCCTCATCGAGACCGAGCTCCTGCGGCCGCGACCGGAAGGCTCGAACCCGTGAGCAGCCGCCTTCGCAAGCCACACGACGCCCGCATCCCGGCTTCATCCGGCACCGCACCCACAACACTCGAGGAAGGACCCTCGCGATGACCACCGACACCGCCGCCCCGACCGCAACCGACACCCCCGAGCTGCGCATCACCCGCACCCTCAACGCCCCCCAGGAACGCGTCTTCGCCGCCTGGACCGACCCCGCCCAGCTCGCCCGCTGGTGGGGGCCCAAGTCCTTCACCCTGCCCGCCATGGAAGCCGACATCCGCCCGGGCGGCCAATGGCGCGCCTGCATCCGCTCGCCCGAAGGCCAGGACCACTGGATGGGCGGCACCTACAAGGAGATCGACCCGCCCGAGCGCCTCGTCTTCAGCTTCGCCTGGGAGGAGCCCGACGCGCTCGACACGCTGATCACCGTCACCCTGAAGGCGGACGGTGCCAGGACCCGCCTGACCTTCCACCAGACCCCCTTCCGGACGACCGAGAGCCGCGACAGCCACATGGGCGGCTGGACCAGCTGCCTCGAGCGCCTCGACGATTTTCTGGCAAGCGCATAGGAGCGCCACGACCATGGCCACCACCCTCGACCGCACCACTCCCCACGCCGTCGTCCCCCATGCCGACTGGCTCGAGGCCCGAAAGGCCCTCCTCGCCGAGGAGAAGGCCCTGACCCGCGCCCACGACCGGCTCAACGAAGCCCGCCGTGCCCTCCCCTGGGAACGCGTCCTGAAGCCCTACCGCTTCACCGGCCCCGAAGGCCCCCTCACCCTGGCCGACCTCTTCGGCCCGAACAGCCAGCTCATCCTCTACCACTTCATGTTCGCCCCCGGCTGGAGCGAGGGCTGCAAGAGCTGCTCGCTCCTGGCCGACCATTTCGACGGCATCGAGCAGCATCTGCGCCACCACGACGTCACCCTCGCCGCCGTCTCGCTCGCCCCGTGCGCCGAGCTCCTGCCCTTCAAGCAGCGCATGGGCTGGCGCTTCCCCTGGGTCTCCTCGGCCGGCAGCGACTTCAACTACGACTTCCAGGTCTCCGCCACCGACGCGGACCGGGCCAGCGGCACCCAGCCCTACAACTACGCCACCCTCCCCGACGTTTGGGGCGAGATGCCCGGCATCAGCGTGTTCCACAAGGGCGACCAGGGCACCGTCTTCCACACCTGGTCGGCCTACGCCCGCGGCCTCGACATTCTCCTCGGAGTCCACAATTTCCTGGATCTCACGGCCAAGGGCCGCAACGAGACCACCACCATGGACTGGGTCCGCCACCACGACCGCTACACCGTCTGAGCCATCCAAAGCGGAGACCGCACATGCCGCAAAAGCTCCTCGTGCTGATCGCCACCGGCAAGGGCGCCTTCACCCTCGAAGCCACGGAGGACCGCCGAGACTGGACCCTCCACGGCCCCCTCTGCGACGCCCAGCCCACGAGCCACCTGATCGCCGACCCCGAGACCGGCACCATCTGGGCCGGCGGCGGCGACGCCTGGCGCGGTCCCGCCATCTGGCGCTCCACCGACCAGGGCCAAAGCTTCCAGCACTTCAACGACGGCCTCGCCTACCCCGAAGGCGAGCCCAAGCTCAAGGCCGTCTGGTCCCTGGCCCACGCCCACGGCCGCCTCCTGGCCGGCGTCGAGCCCGCCGGCCTCTTCCAGAGCACCGACGACGGCCAGACCTGGCAGCACGTCCAGGGCCTGACCGACCACCCGACGCGACCCGACTGGCAGCCGGGCGGCGGCGGCCTCATCCTCCACCACATCGTCCCCCACCCACAGGACCCGAGCCAGCTCTGGGTCGCCATCTCCACCGCCGGCGTCTTCCACACGGCCGACGGCGGCCACACCTGGACCCCGAGGAACCGGGGCACACGCTGCGACTTCTTCAAGACCGGCCCGACCTACCCCGAATACGGCCAATGCGTGCACAGCCTCGCCGTGGCCAGAACCCGCCCCGACCGCCTCTACCAGCAGAACCACTGCGGCATGTACAAGACCGACAACGGCGGCCAGAGCTGGACCAGCATCGAAAACGGCCTCCCCTCCGACTTCGGCTTCGCCACCGCCACCCACCCGACCGACCCCGACACCGCCTGGCTCCTCCCGCTCGTCGACGCCGAGCACCGCTACGCCCCCGAAGGCAGGCTCGCCGTCTGGCGCACCAAGGACGCCGGCCAAACCTGGATCGACCTCCGCCAGGGCCTCCCCCAGGAAAACGCCTACGTCTGCATCCTCCGCCAGGCCATGGCCACCGACCCCCTCACCCCGACCGGCCTCTACTTCGGCACCACCGGCGGCACAATCTACGCCAGCCCCGACGAAGGCCAGACCTGGACCCAGATCGCCCAGAACCTCCCGGCGATCAGGGCCGTCGAGACGGTGGTGGTGGAGGGGTAGGAAGGACAAAGCGGGAAGGCACGCCTCCC
Organism: uncultured Geminicoccaceae bacterium; assembly: GCA_964393275.1. Taxonomy (GTDB): domain Bacteria; phylum Pseudomonadota; class Alphaproteobacteria; order Geminicoccales; family Geminicoccaceae; genus SLRI01. Next base: position 32,512 of record CAYMTA010000027.1, read on the forward strand.
CGCGCCCCTCCGGTTGTTTGGCTATGCGATTGCTTGGCGGGCGCTATTTCCCTGTTCCCACTTCGACTGACAAGTGAAGCGGGCGCCAGTCAACTCCGGTTAAGAAGTAGATGGCTGGGGGGAACAAATGCTGGCTGCAGCCAGGAGAAATATGGAGCTCGGTTGACGGAAGCGTGAAACGGCGCGCGCAGTATCGCGTTCGATTTGGCACCGCAGAGCGCCGACTGCCTCGCCGGTATCCCTTTGGGCAGCGATGCTGGTGAGCGGATCGAGAAGCAGTGCGCCGACTTCATCGCTACCGAGCTTGCGAGCGCAGCCATTCCGGTCCGCCCGATAGCCTAAGAGCTCATCTTCGAGAGGTTCGCCCTGATCGTTCTGCCAGCGTAGGAAGAAGAAGCCGAGCCATTGGGCCGACGCTTCCTCAGCGATGCCAGCGAAGAGGCCATCAAACGCCCGCTTGCGCGCAATCTCGACCAGTGTCTGGAAAAAGTGGCTCTCGAAATCGACCGGAAAGATATCCGGTCGATCGCGGGCAAGCTCGCGATCGAAGCCGAGCGCCACTTGGCGGCGTCGCCCGAACTCAGGGAAAAGCCCGACCTGCTCGTCGCTTAGAGTGATCTCCAGGACTCCGCCTCGATGGGAGAGTTTGCCCGCGCTGATCTCCGCGAAAGGCAGCATGCCAATCACGAAGGACCGCACGTGCCGGTGGTCGACGCCTGCCCCGCCAACGCCGGCGACACCGTCGAACCGATCGGCATAGGCCAGCATTTCGTCCTGCAGAAGCTGTGCTGCACGAGCATTGTCGATAGCCTGATTGATATCGGCCTCGGTCAGCTCTATGCGCATCTGCGTTGCCTGTTCCAGGATCGCTTCGAGGTCGATGTTCTCCAAGAGCTCGCCCAGTATCTCGGCTTCGATTGTTTCACGCTGGTCACCCGCGACTGCGGCGAGATCCTGCGCGATCGTCTGCACGCGATCGATCATCAACGCCAAAGCCGTGTTGTCGAAGCTGTCGCGCGTTTGCATGTTGAAAACGATCACACGCAACGTTTGTCCGTACCGATAAAGGCGGCCGATGCGTTGCACGAGGCGTGAAGGATTCCACGGCAGGTCGTAATTGACCATCACGTGACACGCCCGGTGTAGGTTGAGGCCCTCGCCACCAGCCTCGGTGGAAACCAGCACGCGTGCGGGACCGTCGTTGAACGATCGGACCGCCTCGATCTTGTCGTCGAGCTTCATGGAGCCGTTGATGACGGCAATTTCGCCGATTTCGGGGAAGGCTCCGTGGAGACCTTCGACGAGATAGGTCTGAGTCGCGCGGTATTCGCTGAAGACGAGCAGTTTCTCGCCGCGCTTCAAGAGCGGCGCAGCGACCTTCTCGAGAAAGCACGCCCGCTTCTCGTCGGCTGCACGCACGCTCTCGGCAAGCTGAAGCAGCTTGTCGATGGTGTCTATCTCACCATCGAAAAAGGCGGCTGCCCCGAAGAGCTGAGCATTGTCCGCGAGGCTGTCTGTTTCGATCTCACCTGCGTCGATCATTTCCTCGACGCTCTCATAGGTTGCGCCAGCAGGCGTCCCAGCGGCGATGAGCAGACGCTCTCGTCTGAGCGTCAGGGCGCGGGAGATCGCGGCAATGCTCGACGACGCAAGTTTGCGGTACGTCGTCATGACGAACCCGATCGCACGTCCGCGCGCGCCGACTTTGGCGCTCAGTGCGTAGCCGTCGCGCAAATAGCCCTGCAGCGCCTGATCAAAGACGTGAGCGCTTCTCGACGGATCGACGGCGATACGGTGCGTGTCGTGACCGCTGAAGATCGGCTCACCGGTTGCATCGGTGACTCGCGACTTTCGGTTGCGGATGACGATTTCGCCGACGATCTCGGGATTGGCCGAAAGCGTCGCAAGCTCCTCCCGAAGGTCCGGTCGTGCAAGCTCCAATAGCGTAGCAAAACGATCGGTCCTGCCCTGGTGAGGCGTTGCTGTGAGCAGGAGCATCGCGGGCGTCAGGGCCCGCAGAGCCATCGCCAGACGGTGGCGGTCAGTGATCGCGGCCTTCCCGTCGCGACCGAGCCGATGTGCTTCGTCGAAGATGACGACATCCCAGGATCCGGCTTGCTGGAAGAGCGCGCGGTGCCGCTCCCGCTTCGCCAGATCCAGGGAGACGATCACGTTGTCGTGCAGACGCCAGAGCGATGTATCCTCGATCCGAAAATCGCGACCGTAGATCTCGAAGGTCTGATCGAATTTGAAGCGCATCTCGTCCTGCCACTGGCGCACCAGGCCGGATGGACACACGACGAGGACACGCCGGCAGCGATTGCGTTGCCGCAAGGCGTGGAGAATGAGGCCGACCTCGATGGTCTTGCCCAGTCCCACGTCATCCGCGATCACCCAGTTTGCACTTCCGGAGCTCACAACGCGATGAGCGACATGGATCTGATGGGGCAGCGGGTCGATGTCGAGGCGACCCAGCGCGCCGGTGTTCTCGTCCCACGCCTTCAGGGCATAGGCGAGCACGCGCAGGCGAAAGCGCTCGGCATGATCGGAGTAGCTCCCGACTTCGCCGCGGCTCGCCCGGCTCTCGATCGGCTTGACACGGTTGAGCGTCTGAAAGGGCAGCCAGCGACTGACGCCCCGCTCAAAGAACTGAACCAGCACCTGATCACACCCGGCCAGCGTGCGAACCGCTTGCACAATGCCCACCCCCAGCCCCTTCGCCGTGGCGCCGCTGCCGACATGCTTCACATGATGGCCCACCTGGAATGCCGATCGGACGGCCCCGGGTCGATACCACGCACGGTCGTCCGTCGACCATTGCAGCTTGATCCAGGGCTCACCGTCGTCAATCTTCACTTCGCATATGCGACCACAGCGTCCATGCGTGGGATCGCTCACCCAACATCCGACAACCGGAACGAGGTCCCTTGCGCTCACGACTCTTGCGCTCCGTCGTTTCCGGCGGGAACCGTCGGTGTGAAAATGGACGTGTGCGAGACTGGCGACGGTGCCATCCCATCGGGACGGATCGCCATGCGGAGCTCGGGCGTCAACGACATCACCCAATTCCGCTGATCGAAACGTTCATCGAGACCGCGAGAATCGCCAGTCCCGACCAGATCGACTTGCGCACTGATAAAGCTGATGAACGTCGCGGCAAAACGATGATCAACCGGCAGGGACAGTCAACGATCCCGCCACTCGCCCTCGATGGCCTCGATCGAGCCCTCGAGCGAGAATGACCGAACCAGCCGCGCAGCACCGGCCCAAGCCAGCGATCCCCCGCCATCTGAGTGTGGCCTAATCTGCCAGGAGCACAACAAACGATCGTATCGGCGGTAAAGCCAAAGACGCGGTCGCTCTCGCCAATAATTCAAGAGCTGGGCAGTCTCCAAAATATCGTCCAACGACATGCCGCCTGTTGCGAGCCTGGCGATCGCCGAATGGCTGGAATGATGAGGGAATTCGCTTAAAAGTTGCATAATTTTTACCAATCCTATCCGTCGCTGTTTAAGAGTGAATATTGATAATTCATCCAGTATCTCCGTCGCTAATTTACCTAATGTCAGATCTCGTTTTGATAAAAATTTCCCATTGTCCGAATTTGTTTTTTCATTTAAATTTCCCCGACACCATGAAGGTTCCGTCTCTTCCCTTTCCTCCTCCGCAGAGGGTTCCAGGGGATCTAAATCCTCAAACCAGTCCTCTTCTTGGGAAGCTCCCTCCGAATCTACAAACCGCCTCTCATATCCAAGAAACCGGCTGCTTTCAATGTCCACTTCAATCGGCTCGCCGAACCAATCATTATCTTCATCGACCGAAATCAAAAACTCCATTTCACAAAAGAGTTCATTATTTTTATCAATTACATTTTCAGTATTTGTAACATTCTCGACGTCGTTTTGCGTATTTTCGTTATTTTCCTCAAACGGTGCATAAAATTTGTTGTCTATATATTTTTCTTCATACGAGATAATTTCCAAACTTTTAGATGACTCTTGCGTAGAAATATCTATCTCTTGATGCGTTATTTTTGGTTCTTGAAACATCTCATTGCAATGTTCTTGAGCTTGTTTATTATTGCTTCGTTTTACATTATTATCAGTGATATTGGATGCTACGTCTAATTGAAACCATTCTTCATCGGGATGCATCATCTCATTTGATGAATCTTGAGCAACCAATTCTATAGGTGAACATGCGTAGTCCGACGACGACTTGTCGGGCGATTCAACATCGCGAACGTCGATTAGGCTTGTACTGGGAAAGTCTGTTTCTGTGAATTCGTGATCGTTTGGAGCAACTACGAGTTCTGCCGGTTGAGCACCGGGTTGAACGTCTACAGAACACTCATCGCCAACTGGAGCCGGATTTCGGGTTTCACTGGAGGCAGCGCTTCTGCGTTGATTGCTTTCGCCTATCGGAAGGATCGTACTTTCGCGCCTCTTCCATTCTGGCTTTGCCATTTCAAATGCATCATGGAAGCTAGTCGGCGACTCGTCAGGCAAAGTGTTCTTCTTGCGCCCGAACAGGTCTGAAATCCATTTTCGAACTGTTTTAGCCATGTCCGCATGCCGAAAAGCCTAGCGAGGAGTAGGGGCTTGCTGGGCTGGGTTCCGGGATTTTCCCCTCTGTAAACAAACGGTACTACGCTCTTGCGACTGTTCAAGCAGATGCACGAATGGGACGTGCGATCCATCGTGAGTCGCCAAGCGCTGAAAGCTACCTGCGCAACAGCCCATGGTGGCGGCGACCGTCCCACACGCCACAGGAACTGCCAAGCGAAAAGACCTTTGGTGCGCCATGGTCAGGAAACTCATCGTACATGTGTGGCGATGAAAAATACAACCATAGGTTGTGGAGCTCAAAAGAGCGGGGTCGGGACACATTTCGTCCCATTCAACGCCGGCCGCCAGCTGAAGAGCCAAGGCACGAGCGGCGTTTGCCGCCCGCCCAGCCTTTGCCCCGAATGGCCCCCGTGGCTCGGCGTCGATGCCTGCTGCACGGATGGGCACCCGGGCCCCAGGCGACCCGGCTGCCGGCGGCAGGCGCCCGGCTCCGCGCCGGCCATGGCCTTCCCGCCCCCTCGCCGAAGCATCGGGGGCGACGGACGCGGCATCGACTGCTGGCCCTGCCGAACCAATGGTCAAGAGCGGTCGCGCACCTCATCGTCATCCGCGCAGGCCCGCTGCCCCATGGTTGCAGCCACCGACCCGCCGCATCGTGCAATCGACTGGCCCGCCATGCCTGGGCAGGACACCCGCCCGCGGCAGGGCGCGCTGCTGGACGAAGCGCTGGCGAGACTGAACCGCGCCGTGCAGCAGCGCGCTCGGCGACACGCCTCGCCCTTCGCGCGATTGCTCATGTGGCTGTCGTCCTTCCGGGTGCGAAAGCATCCGCCGCGGTCGGCGCGCACCGAGAAGCACCAGGCCTGATGGAACCGCAGCACCCACCCGACCATCCAGCTTGGCTGCGAGCCCGTCCATGCCCTACCATTCCGCCCGGGTCAGCCGTCGGCGGCCGATCGGCAAGGTCGACTACGCGCGGACCATGCGCCCGCTTTTGCCCTTCTTCTCGATCCTGCTGCTCGGGCTTCTCGCGATCGCCCTCTTCCCGGCAATCACGCTGCTCCTGCCGCGACTGATCGGCGGCTACGAGGGCTAGCCCTCGCCCGGGGATCGAAACGGGGTCAGGACAAATTTGCCGGCCGACGCCGGCCGGCGGCTGCCTCGCGGATCACTCCACCACGATTCGTGCGGATGCCTCCTGCGGTGGCACCGACTTGTCGGTGACGATGACCGGATAGACGCCCTTGCGCATCGGATGGAAGCTGAAGCGGGCCGACCCCCGATCGTCGCATTCGATCGCCCTGAACGTCAATCCCTGCATGTAGAATTCGATATCGGCCTCGCCGATGCTGAGAATCCGCAAATGCGAGTTCTCCAGAAGGCCCGGGAACTCGAAGTGAAAGCCGCTCTCGGACGTGAGCTTGTCGGGGCAGACGACGTTGAAACGGTAATAGCCGCCGTTCGCCAGCACGAACTCCTCCGCTGAGAGCACGGGCTCGCCCTCGGGACCCTTGGTCACCTCCAGGAACACATCCTCGGGCGCACCGGAGCCGATCACGCCGGATTGCTGCTGCGCCTGCCCCGGCACGGCGCCGGATCCGATGGCCATCGCCAGGGCGGCCATCGACAATGCAACTCTTCTCATGAAGGAGACCTCTCTTGGTTGGCTCGTGGCGGGCATGCTACCCCGGTTCCCCGCGCTTTCATAACGTTCGCGCGCCTTGCGGATCCGGCCGGGTCGAGCGATAGTCCCAAACCATCCGGCCGATCATCGGAGCTTCCCGACATGCGCAACGGATCACTGAAACGCGTGCTGATCGGCCTCGTCGCGGCGCTGGCGCTCGGCCCCGCCGGAGCTTTCGCCTTCGATGCCGCCGCGGTCGAATCGCTGCTGGCGCAAAAGAGCTGCCGCACCTGCGACCTCAGGGGTGCCGATCTGGCGGGAGCCGATCTGACCGATGTCTATGCCACCTATGCCGATTTCAGCGGCGCCGATCTCTCCGGCGCGGATCTGAGCGACGCCTTCATCCCGTTCGTGGACCTGACCGGCGCCACGCTCAAAGGCGCCACCCTGGACCGCGGGCGCATCTGGGACACCAACCTGACCGGCGCCGATCTGACCGGCGCCTCGCTCAAGGGGGCGACGCTGAACAACGCCACCCTGAAGGAGGCGAGGCTGAGCGGCGCGGACCTCCAGGGCGCCTTCCTGACGAGGGCGAACCTGCGCGCCGCGACGCTGTCGAAAGCCGACCTCAGCGGTGCGAACCTGACCGGGGCCAGCCTCACCGCCGCCGATCTCGAGGGGGCGATCCTCTGCCAGACGGTCATGCCGGACGGCAAGCTCGACAACACCGGCTGCCCGTGAGGGCGGAAGGAAAAGGGGTCAGGACAAATTAAGTTCCGCCGGCGCCCGCCGCCGCCGCCGCCATCAGGGACATGACGGCCGCGCGGTCGCCCATGCCGTGCCAGCCCTGGCCGCGCGCCGCCTTGATGGCGGCCACGGCGGCGGCGAAGCGGGCGGCGTCGAGCGGCCTCTGGCCTTCGCCGAGGCCGAGCGCGTAGGCGCCGTGGAAGACGTCGCCGCAGCCGGTCGTGTCGACCGCTTCCACCGCGAAGGCGGGGACGGTGACGATGGCGCCGTCGACCAGCCAGACACTCCCGGCCGGCCCGCACGTCGCCGCCATCACCTGGCCCGGCCGCGTGACGCAGCGCTCGAGCAGGCTCGCGACGTCGCCCTCGCCTGCGAACTCGTGCAGCCCCTGCGTGGAGAAGACCACGTGGTCGGCCAATGCGATCAGCTCGGCATTGACAGCCGGCGTGCCGCCGTCGACGTCGAGGACGGTTTCGATCCCGGCGGCCCGTGCCCGCCTGAGCGCCAGGCCGGCGCCGAGCGGCCAGCGCGTGTCGGCGAGCACGACGCCCGCACCGTCCAGGCTGGTGTCGGCCGGCAGGCCCTGATCGGCCGGCAGCGAGGTCCGATCGGTCACGATGCAGCGCTCGCCCATGCGGTCGACCAGGACGATGGCCCGCAGCGTCCGGCTGCCGGGTATGACCGCAACCCCGTCGCAGTCGACGCCGAAGCCCTGCATCAGCCGGATCGCCTCGGCCCCGGCGGGATCGCCGCCGACCCGACCCCAATAGGCGGCACGGCCGCCCAGGTGACAGATCGCGACCGCCGCCGTCGCCGCCGGCCCGCCAAACCGGGATTCGTAACCCCGGACCTCGACCTTGATGCCGACGCCGGGTATCCGGTCGACCTGGAACACCTCGTCATGCACGAGATTGCCGACACAAACGATTCTGCTTTTCACGATGACAGCGCATCCCAGGTTGACGGAAACCGGACGAGCCCGGTCGCTGCGATTGATTTCAGGGATCGGCGTCTGTAGCGATGACAGCCGCCATGGTCCAGTTGAGCCCTCGACACGACAAGATCCTCGATTTCCTCGCGCAGCGCGGCTACGTCGCCATCGAGGAGATGGTCGCCGCCTTCGGCGTGACACCGCAGACCCTGCGCCGCGACCTGCAGGTCCTCGCCGAGCGCGGCCTCCTGCGCCGCCATCACGGCGGGGCCAGCGCCAATCTCAGCACCGCCAATGTCGACTATGGCCGCCGGCATGTCGAGATGGAGTGCCAGAAAGCGGCTATCGGCCGGGCGGCGGCGGAGCTCGTCAAGCCCGGCAGCTCGCTCTTCCTGACCAATGGCACCACCGTCGACGCCCTGGCCCGCGCCATCGCCGAGCGCCGGCCGAGGGGTCTCTCGGTCGTCACCAACAGCACGATCGTCGCCTCGATCCTCGACCAGTGCCCCGACATCATCATCGAGGTCACCGGCGGCACCTGGATGCGCAACAACCGCGCCCTCGGCGGACCGTCGGCCGTGCCCCTGGTCGAGAACTATCGCTGCGACCTGCACCTGACCGGCATCGGCGCCATCGACTCCGACGGCAACCTGCTCGAGTACCGCGAGCCCGTGGCCATCGTCGGCCGCGCCATGCTCAAGAACGCCCGCCATCGCGTCCTGCTCGCCGACCATACCAAGTTCGCGCGCGTCGCGACCTCGCGCGTCGCCCATCTGAGCGAGATGGACACGCTGGTCACCGATCGAAAGCCGCTAGGTGAAACGGCGACCCTGATCGAGAAGGCGGGCTGCAGGCTGATCGTCACCGGCTAGATCCGATTTGCGCTTTGGAGCGCACATGCGCGGAAAACGAAAAGCCCGCTTGTGCTGACCGAAGGAAAAGGTATCGTGGTCAGGGACGACGAGAAGCACGGGGGAAACGCCACCCGGCAAGCCGAGCCCGCTCCTGCCTGCCCGGAGCTCCTGCCGCCGGCGGGCGCTGGCAGGGATGAGCGGATCGACAGGCCCGTGGGTCCCGGGCTAAGCTGGAAGCCATCCTCGCCCGCGGATCCTCGCACCGCGCTGACGCGTCCCTTGGCCAATCAGAACCCTGAAGGTGTGATCGCATGGCAATCTGCTCGCTCGCTGAGCTCGAGAACGACCTGAACGCCATCGGCGTCGATCTCGGCCGCGAGCGGCCCGGCTTCGCGGGCAGCACCCGGCCATCGGACGAGATGATCGACCGCTGGGCCGAGACGGCGGCCCTGGCCGGGCCCGAGGCCCGGGCCCTCGCCATCTGGGCGATCTACGAGGCGGCGCTCGCCGCCGGCATCGCGCCGGCCTCGGTCCAGGAGATCTATCTGGGGCGCGCCGCCGGCAAGTGGACCGGCAGGACCACCCCGGCGATGAACCTGCGCGGCTGGACCTACCAGACCTGCCGGGCGGTCTTCCGCGCCACCCGCGAGCTGGACGCCAAGCTCTTCATCCTCGAGCAGGCCATCTCCGAGCAGGTCTTCGCGGCCCAGCCGCCGGCCGAGTACGGTGCGGGCGTGCTCGCCGCGGCACTGCGCGAGGGGCACACCGGGCCGGTCTTCCTGCAGGCCGACCACGACCAGGTCAATGCCGCCGCCTACGCCAGGGACAAGGCCGCCGAGATCGCGAGGCTCGAGCGGATCATCGAGCAGCAGATCGCGGCCGGCTTCTACAATATCGACATCGACGCCTCGACCGTCGTCGACCTGTCGCTCGCCAGCATCCAGGACCAGCAGCGCGCCAATGCCGAGCTCACGGCGCATTTCACCGCCTTCGTGCGCGGCCTCGAGCCGGACGGCATCACCATCTCGCTCGGCGGCGAGATCGGCGAGGTCGGCCACGAGAACACGACGCCCGAGGAGCTGCGCGCCTTCATGTCCGTCTACCGGGACATGCTGCGGGCCAAGGGCGGCGACCTCGCCGGCATCAGCAAGATCAGCATCAATTCCGGCACCTATCACGGCGGCAAGGTGCTGCCCGACGGCTCGCTCGCCGCGGTCGACCTCGACTTCGACCTCCTGAAGACGATCTCGAGGATCGCCCGCGACGAGTACGGCATGGGCGGTGCCGTGCAGCATGGCGCCTCCACCCTGCCGGGCGAGCAGCTGGCAAGGCTTCCGGCGAACGGTGCCGTCGAGGTGCATCTGGCGCTGGGCTTCAACAACCTGATCTTCGATCATCCGAGCCTGCCGGAGGCCATCAGGGACGAGATCCGCGACTACACCTTCACCCATCACGCCGCCGAGCGCGGCCCCGGCGAGACGGACGCCCAGTTCCTCTACAACACGCGCAAGAAGTCCTGGAAGGTCGTGAAAGAGCGCTTCTGGGCGATGCCGGCCGAGGTGCAGGCGGACATCATGGGCTCGCTCGAGGAGCGCTTTCGCGACATGTTCACCTGGCTGAACGTGGGCGGCACGAGCGGGCTCGTCCGGGAGCTCACGACAGCGCCGAGGATCTCGCGGCCCCGCCCCTGACACCGCGCAAGCCGGCCAGGCGCGCCGCGCGCTCGTGCAAGACCATCAACCCGAGGAGGCAATCATGAAAACGCACCGCAAGTCCCTGCACTCGAAGCTGCTCACACTGACCGTCGCATCGGTCCTGGCCCTGCCGGCCCTGGCCCAGGCGCAGACCGAGGTGCGCTGGGCGCAGTGGAAAGGCACCGAGGTCGGCCAGGAATTCATGGGCAAGCTGGAGGCCGCCTTCGAGGCGGCGCATCCGGATATCGACCTCGTCGTCGTCGATTCGCCCTTCACCGGCTTCCACGATCGCGCCCTCGTCCTGCATCAGGCGGGCAAGCTGCCGGACGTCCTGATGATCCAGGTCGACTGGGTGGCCGAGTTCGCCGACCTCGGCATGCTCGAGCCGCTCGACGAGCGGATCGCCAAGGAGCCGGCCGAGTTCTTCGACAATATCCCGGCGACCTTCCACACCAAATGGCGCGGCAAGCAGTATTACCTGCCGCTCGAGAGCGGTGCCGTCGCCCTCTACTACAATACCGAGCTGTTCAGGGCCGCCGGCATCGACGGCCCGCCCGAGACCTGGGACGAGTACGCCGAATCGGCGCGCCTGCTCACCAAGCCCGAGGACATGCAGTTCGCGGTGACCGCCACGCTGGCGACCGAGCCGCCGACCAACATGACCTACGAGATCTACCCGCTCCTGCTGCAGGCCGGTGCCCAGATCATCGATCCCGAGACCAACCAGGCCGTCTTCAACAGCCCGGAAGGTGTCGCCGCGATCGAGTGGTACCTGGAGCGCATCAACAAGGACAAGATCTCGGTCCCGGGCGTGCTCAGCAATGGCGAGCGCGAGAAGCGCGCCAACTTCGCCTCCGGCAATATCGCCATGATGTTCGAGGGCCCCTGGGGCATCGCCATCCAGAAGCAGCTCAACCCGGATCTGACCTACAACATCGCCCCCTTGCCGACCGGTGTCACCGACGGGACGATGGTCCGGGGTTCCCTGAACACGATCACCGCGCAGTCCGAGAACAAGGACGCGGCCTGGGAGTTCGTGCGCTGGATCTCCGGCAAGGACGGCATCGAGATGTGGTCCAAGGGCACCGGCGGCTTCCCGGCGCGCACCGACGTCTCGAGCCAGGACTGGTTCAAGGAGCAGGAGCTGTTCCAGGCGTTCGTCACCCAGATGGCGCGCCCCAACGCCGAATCGCCCTTCCTCGTCATGCCCAATGCCGTGCAGATGAACAAGATCATGACGACGGAGATCCAGAACGCGGTGCAGGGCACGAAGACGCCCCAGCAGGCGCTCGATGACGCCGCGGCGCAGTGGAACGAGATCTTCGCCGCCGCCAAGTAATCAGCCTGCGGGCTTCTTCTTGTCAGGGGGGCCAGCCGCTCCGGCCACGGATCGGCTGGCCCCCGTCTTGATTGCGGGGCCATGGGATCGTTCAGGCAAAAATACCGCCAGGAGCTCCTGGCCCTGTCCTTCCTCTGGCCGTCACTGGCCATCCTGGTGGCCTTGCTGGTCTATCCCCTGGGCGAGGTCATTCGCCTCAGCTTCTACGACAGCAACCTCATGAGCGAGACCTGGGCCGGCCTCGCCAACTACCGCCGGCTGATGCAGGACCCGCTGTTCTGGCAGGCCTTCTGGCAGACCGTGCTCTTCACCGTCTTCAGCGTCGCCTTCCACCTGGTCATCGGCCTGGCGCTGGCGCTGCTCTTGAACATGCGCATCAACGGCCTCTTCCAGTCCCTGGCGCGCGGCTTCCTGATCGTCCCCTGGCTCCTCGCCCCCACGGTCGCCGGCATGATCTGGGTTTTGATGCTCGCCCCCTTCGGCGTCATCAACGGCATGCTGGTCGCACTCGGGCTGATCGATCCCGGCACCACCATCTCCTGGCTCGGCAACCCCGACACGGCCTTGGGCTCGGTCACCGCCATGAACGTCTGGCGCGCCTTCCCGTTCTTCATGGTCATGCTGCTCGCCGGCCTCCAGGCGGTCCCGAGGGAGCTCTACGAGGCGGCCGAGATCGACGGCGCCAGCCTGGTGCGCCAGTTCTGGCACATCACCCTGCCGCAGCTCCGCGGCGTCATCACGACGATCGTCCTGCTCGATTCGATCTGGACCTTCCGCGCCTTCGACCCGGTCTTCGTCATGACCGGCGGCGGCCCGGCGCACGCCTCGGAGGTGCTGCCGACCGTCATCTACTTCGACGGCTTCCAGAAGCTCGATTTCGGCTACGCCTCGGCCCAGGCGGTCGTCATGTTCATCGTGCTCTTCGTCGTCAGCGCCTTCTACATGCGGCGCTCGATGAGCACGCCAGGGTGAGGTGGAAGGCATGACCATGCGACGGACGAGCCTCGCCGGCAGCCTCGGCACCGAGGACCGGCGCCGCCTGCTCAACGCCATGTCCTACGGCCTCCTGATCCTCGCCATCGTCATCGTCTCGCTGCCGATCCTCTGGATGCTGACGGTCTCGGTGCGCCCCAATATCGAGGTCATGAAGATTCCGCCGAGCTGGGTCCCCGAGAAGGCCACGCTCGACAGCTACTGGAAGATCCTGACCAGCCAGCGCTATGTCATCGTCTTCCTCAACACGATCTTCATCTCGCTCTTCGTCACCTTCCTGTCGCTGTTCCTGGGTGCCCTCGCCGCCTACGCCCTCGCCCGCTTCAACTTCATCGGCCAGCGCGCCGTCCTGATGTTCCTCATCATCACGCAGATGTTCCCCCTGGTCCTCCTCTGCATCCCCTATTTCCGCGTCTTCGTCATGCTCGGCCTCTACGACACGCGGACATCCCTGGTCATCGTCTACCTGACCTTCACCCTGCCCTTCTGCATCCTCATGCTGCGCAGCTACTTCATCAACATCTCGCCGGCCATGGAGGAGGCGGCGATGGTCGACGGCTGCACCCGCATGGGTGCGATCTTCAGAACCCTGGTCCCGGTCTCCTACCCGGCCTTCATCGGCGCCGGCCTCTACGCCTTCCTGCTCGCCTGGAACGAGTTCCTGTTCGCCATGGTGCTGGTCGAATCCTGGGAGAACCGCGTGCTGACCATGGCCATCTACAGCCTCATGGCCGAGTTCGTCACCGACTGGAGCGGCATGATGGCCTTCTCGACCCTGGCCAGCCTGCCCCTCGTCGTCGCCTTCATCTTCCTGCAGAAGTTCATGGTCCAGGGCATGACCGCGGGTGCCCTGACCTCCTAGCGCCTGCCCCCGGCGTGACAGCGGCCGGTGGACGCGCTAGGAGGCATCTTCGCGCGCATCACTTCGGAAGTCCTCATGGCTCGCTTCGACCTCTACGTCATCGGCGGCGGCTCCGGCGGCGTCGCCTGCGGCCGGCGGGCCGCCGCCCATGGGGCGAAGGTCGGGCTCGCCGAATCGAGCCGGATCGGCGGCACCTGCGTCATTCGCGGCTGCGTGCCGAAGAAGCTGATGCATTACGGCGCCCATTTCGCCGAGCTGTTCCGCCTCGCCAAGGGCTATGGCTGGCGCCTCGACCAGCCACCCGCGCTCGATTTCCAGGCCCTCCTCCAGGCCCGCAACGCCGAGATCCAGAGGCTCAACGACATCTATCTCGGCATGCTCGACAAGGCCGGCGTCGCCGTCCATGCCGACCGGGCGAGGGTCCTCGGGCGCAACGAGGACGGCACCTTCAGCATCGCGGTCGGCGGCGAGACGCACGCGGCGACCAGCCTCCTCGTCGCCGTCGGCGCCCGCCCGATCAAGCCCGATCTCCCCGGCATCGAGCACACGGTGACCTCGGACGAGATCCTGGAGGACGTCTACCCCATGCCGAAAAGGCTCGCCGTGGTCGGCGCCGGCTATATCGGCGTCGAGCTCGCCAGCATCTTCAACGGCCTCGGCGTCCCGACCAGCCTGATCCTGCGCGCCGACATGCCGCTGCGCGGCTTCGACGAGGACCTCCGCCGCCACATGACCCAGGAGCTCGTCCGCCACGGCCTCGACCTTCGGCCCAACACCGTCGTCAGGGCCATCGCCCGCACGACGGACGGCTTCAGCCTCGAGACGACCTCGGGCCCGATCCCGGCCGATCTGGTCGTCTACGCCACCGGCCGGAGCAATCTGCCCAACACCTCGAGCCTCGGGCTGGAGGCGCTCGGCGTCGCCATGGACCCGGCCGGCGCCATCAAGGTGAATGCCGCCTTCCAGAGCTCCGTCCCTGGCCTCTACGCCGTCGGCGACTGCAGCGATCATGGCGGCCATGGCCTGCATGCCGGCCAGCACGACCTGACGCCCGTCGCCATCGCCGAGGGGCGCGTGATCGCCGAGACGCTCTACAACGACAACCCCCACACCGTCGCCTACGCCTCGATCCCGACCGCCATCTTCGGCATGCCGCAGGCGGGCTCGGTCGGCATGAGCGAGGCCGAGGCGAGGAGCCGTGGCCACACGGTCCAGGTCTTCAAGACCGACTTCCGGCCGATGCTCTACACCCTGCCCGGCGCCGCCAACCGGACCTTCATGAAGCTGGTCGTCGATGCCCTGACGGACCGGGTGCTCGGCTGCTCGATGGTCGGCGACGACGCGGCCGAGATCGTCCAGGGCCTCGCCATTGCCTTGACGGCCGGGGTCACCAAGGCGCAAGTCGATGCCACGGTCGGGGTGCACCCCTCGGCCGCGGAGGAATTCGTCACCATGTATCAGCCGGCGACCGGCTGACCGCGGGACAATGTTGCAGGAATCTAGGGCCATGACCCAGAGCTGGACACCAGAGACCTGGCGGCGGAAGAGCCGCCACCAGATGCCGGACTACAAGGACCAGGAGCGCTTGGCCGCCGTCGAGCGCCAGCTCGCGGGCTACCCGCCCCTCGTCTTCGCCGGCGAGGCAAGGCGGCTCAAGGAGGACCTGGCCCAGGTCGCCAAGGGCGAGGCCTTCCTCCTGCAGGGCGGCGACTGCGCCGAGGCCTTCGCCGACTTCAACGCCGACAAGATCAGGGACACGCTCCGCGTCCTCCTGCAGATGGCCGTGGTCCTGACCTTCGGCGGCGGCATGCCGGTGGTCAAGGTCGCCCGCATGGCCGGCCAGTTCGCCAAGCCGCGCTCCGCCCCCATGGAGCGCATCGGCGAGGTCGAGCTCCCGAGCTACCGGGGCGACATCGTCAACGGCCTCGACTTCGTCGCCAGCGACCGCGAGCCGGACCCGGCCCGCCAGCTCCAGGCCTACAGCCAGGCCGCCGCCACCCTCAACCTGCTCCGCGCCTTCACTCAGGGCGGCTACGCCGCCCTCACCCGCGTCCACGAATGGACGCTGGGCTTCCTCGACAAGTCGCCGGCCGGCGAGCGCTACCAGGATTTCGCCAACGCCATCAGCCAGGCCCTCGACTTCATGCGCGCCTGCGGTGTCACCGACCTCTCGACGCCGGA
Source organism: uncultured Geminicoccaceae bacterium (assembly GCA_964393275.1). Taxonomy (GTDB): domain Bacteria; phylum Pseudomonadota; class Alphaproteobacteria; order Geminicoccales; family Geminicoccaceae; genus SLRI01. Next base: position 48,305 of record CAYMTA010000027.1, read on the forward strand.
GATCACCAGGACCACCCTCTACACCAGCCACGAGGCCCTGCTGCTCGGCTTCGAGGAGGCCATGACCCGCGTCGATTCCACCTCCGGCCGCTGGTACGACACCTCCGCCCATCTGGTCTGGATCGGCGACCGCACCCGCCAGCTCGACGGTGCCCATGTCGAGTACTGCCGCGGCATCGCCAACCCGCTCGGCATCAAGGCCGGCCCGACCATGCCGGTCGACGACCTCTTGCGGCTCACCGAGGTCCTCAACCCCGCGAACGAGCCCGGCCGGCTCACCGTCATCGCCCGCATGGGCCACGAGCTGGTCGAGCGCCACCTGCCGCCCCTGATCCGGGCGATCGAGCGCGAGGGCCGGGTCGTGGTCTGGACCTCCGATCCCATGCACGGCAACACGGTCAAGTCCTCCTCCGGCTACAAGACCCGTCCCTTCGAGCGGATCCTGGCCGAGGTCCGGAGCTTCTTCGCCATCCACCGGGCGGAGGGCACCCATGCCGGCGGCATCCACCTCGAGATGACCGGCCAGGACGTCACCGAATGCACCGGCGGCGCCCAGGCGATCACCGAGGCCGCCCTCAAGGACCGCTACCACACCTACTGCGATCCCAGGCTCAACGCGCAGCAGAGCCTCGAGCTCGCCTTCCTCATGGCCGAGGCCCTGAAGGAGGAGCGGCAGGGCCTGCGCGCCGCGTCATGACGCCGACCAACAGCGAGGTCGCCCGCTACACCGACAAGTACTTCGACAAGACCCGGCGGATCGTCGAGCAGTTCGGCGACTGCGAGGTGACCTATGCCGTCTTCATGCGCCGGCCGGTGCTGAGCACGCCCCGGCTCGCGGTCGACTGGCTGAAGGAGGTGGCCGAGGCTCGGCATGCGCCGATCACCATCGAGGAGCGCTTTCCCGAAGGCGGCTGGGTCGGCGCCGGCGAGCCCATGCTCTATTTGCACGGCCCCTTCCGCCACCTGGTCGACCTCGAGACCATGTTCCTGCAGAAGCTCGGCCCCGCCTGCGTCGCCGCCTTCAACGCCTACACCATGTGCACCGACCTGCCCTATGTGGGCTTTCTCGCCATGGACGCGCGCCATTGCGCCGGCGCCGAGATGGCCGAGATGATGGCCTATGCCGCAAGCGTCGGCTCGGCCCGCGCCCGGCGCGAGAGCGCCGCCAAGGGCTTCATCGGCAACGCCACCGACGCCACCGCCCACTATTTCGGCCAGA
>CAYMTA010000028.1:0-48264 GCA_964393275.1 uncultured Geminicoccaceae bacterium
CGATGCCGGGGCAGTCGGCGCAGGGCAGGGTGCCCGTGAAGCTGGCGGGCAGGGGATCGAGCGGACCGCCCGGCTCGGGCGTGGCCGCCGCATGATCGGCGGTCCGCCCGGGATCGGCGGCGGTGCCCTCGATGGTGCCGGCCAGGGCCGGTGTCGCGGCCAGCGCCGCCAGGAGGACGAGCTTCCAGGAGTGCCACATGCGTCGCGACCTCGTTCTGATTGCTAGGCGGCCAGCCGGCGGCGGAGCTGGCGCACGCTGGCCGGCCGGCCCATGAGATAGCCCTGCAGCTCGTCGCAGCCCAGCCGCTCGAGGATGCCGGCCTGAAGCTTCGTCTCGACGCCCTCGGCGATCACCGTCTTGCCGAGCGTGTCGGCGAGCGAGACCGTGCTGGCGACGATGGCGGCATCGTGCCGGCTCGTGGCGATGCCGGAGACGAAGCTCCGGTCGATCTTGATGACGTCGATCGGCAGCCAGCGCAGATAGGCGAGCGAGGCGTAGCCCGTGCCGAAATCGTCGATGGCGATGCGCACGCCCAGCTCCTTGATCTGGCCGAGCTGCTCCTCGACGGCGGCGGTCTCGCGGTCGAGATAGGCGCTTTCGGTGATCTCGATCTCGAGCAGGTCGGGGGCGAGCCCGGCGTTCCTCAGATGCTGGTCGATGCGCCCGGCGAGGCCGGGCTGGCGGAACTCGATCGGCGAGAGGTTGACGGCGACGCGGACCGGGTGGCCGAACGACTGCCAGCTTTTGGCGGCGCGGCAGGCGGTGGCCAGGACCCAGTGGTCGATCTCGCGAATCACGCCCGAGGTTTCGGCCGCCGGGATGAAGGCGCCGGGCTGGAGGAGGCCGTGGACGGGATGCAGCCAGCGGACCAAGGCCTCGGCGCCGACGATGCGGTTGCGGCTGATCGAGGTTTGCGGCTGGTAGAGGATCCGCAGCTCGCCGCGCGCGGCGGCACCCTCGAGCTCGCTCTCGATCTGCCGGCGGCCGCGGGCGAGCTCCAGCATCTCGGCCGAAAGCAGCCGGTACTGGCCCCGGCCCTTCTGCTTGGCGTCGTAGAGGGCGAGGTCGGCGCCCGTGAGCAGGGTCGCCGCGTCCCGGCCGTGGTCGGGATAGAGCGCCACGCCAAAGCTCGCCGAGATGGCGATCTCCGCACCCTCGATCCGAAAGGGCTCCTTGAGCTGCTCGACCAGCTTGCCAGCCAGCGCCTCGGCATCGGCAGGCGCTTGAATGTCCGGAAAGATGGCCGCGAACTCGTCGCCGCCCATCCGGGCGATGGTGTCGCTCGTCCGGCAGGCGCCGGCGAGGCGGGTCGCGAGCGCGCGCAGCAGGAGGTCGGCCGTGACGTGGCCGAGCGTGTCGTTGATCGCCTTGAAGCGGTCGATGTCGAGGAGGGTGACGGCGACCATCGAGCGGCCGCGCTGGGCGCGGCGCAGCGCCGTCTCCAGGCGGTCGGCGAAGACCAGCCGGTTCGGCAGGTTGGTCAGGGGATCGTGGTGGAGGAGGTGGCGGACCTGCGCCTCGGTGCGCCGTCTTTTCCTGATCTCCGCCGTCATCTGGGCGTTCGCCTCGGCGAGCTGCCGCGTGCGCTCGATCACCCGCGCCTCCTGCTGCTGGCCGGCCTGGCGCAGGGAATCGACCAGCGCCTCGTTGCTCAGCAGGAGATCGGCGTTCGCGGTCTGGGTGCGCCAGGCGTGGTGGCCGAGATAGGCGATGCCGAGCCCGTAGAGCAGGGTCAGGAGCGCCATGACGTCGGTATGGGGTGCCGGGTCGAGGCCGAGCTTGATGCCGAACGGCAGGAGGGCCGCCACGAGAAAGGTGCTGAAGGCCGGCGGGTGGCTGGGGAGCGCCGTGATCGAGCCCGCTGTCATGCCGGCCAGCACGAAGGCCACGACCGCATCCAGGACCACCACGCCCTGGGCGCCGAAGAGCCAGCCCATGGCGCCCCAGCCGAGGCCGCTGAGGAGCGAGACCAGCGTCAGCCTGGGGCCGAGCCATCGGCCGTCGCCGGCCAGCATCAGCCGCAGCGCCTGGACCAGGAGGAGGTAGGTGAGCCAGCCGACCACCGGGAGCTGTGGCGCATGGAGCACGGCGATCCCGGTGAAGATCAGGGCGACGGTGGCGTTGATCAGGGCGAGCGAGGTTTGCTGGCCCTGCAGTTGTCGCAGCAGCACCACCTGGGGTGTCGGCGGCGGCGGCTTGGCGGTGGCGGCAGCGCTTCGATCCAAGGCGTCGTCCCCAGCACGGCGGCCGACGGACCGCCGAAGACACTCTTTCGAGATTGCCGAAGGTAGAGAGTTCCGCGCGGGCGCTCAATCATGACGCAAACCAGCCACCCGCATTGCGCCGGAGCCGGCGATTGCTTATCAACGCGGGCGCAAGGTTGAGGGAGGTGGCGGCCAGCCATGAGGATCGGAGTTCCAAAGGAGCAGCAGCCGGGCGAGCTGCGCGTCGCGGCCTCGCCCGAGACGGTGAGGAAGCTGACCGCCGCCGGCGTCGAGCTGGTGGTCGAGGCGGGTGCCGGCAAGGGTGCGACGATCGCCGACGAGGCCTACGGCAAGGCCGGGGCGACCATCGCCGACCGGGCCGCCGTCTTCGATGCCGATCTCGTGCTCAAGGTGCAGCGGCCGACCGAGGCCGAGATGGCTCTCCTCAAGGAGGGCCAGATCCTGGTGGGTGCCCTCGATCCCTACCCGAACCGGGAGCAGGTCGAAGCCTATGCGGCGAAGGGGGTGACCGCTTTCGCGCTCGAGCTGCTGCCGCGGACGACGCGCGCCCAGGCCATGGACATCCTCTCGAGCCAGGCCAACCTCGCCGGCTACAAGATCGTGGTCGATGCGATGGCCGCCTACACGCGCTGCATGCCGATGATGATGACCGCGGCCGGCACGGTGACCCCGGCCAAGTTCTTCATCGTCGGCGCCGGTGTGGCCGGGCTGCAGGCGATCGCCACGGCCAGGCGGATGGGGGCCGTGGTGACCGCGACCGACGTCCGCCCGGCGGCGAAGCAGGAGATCGAGAGCCTGGGGGCGAAGTTCGTGGGCTTCATCCCGGAGGACGGTGCCACCTCCGGCGGCTACGCCCGGGCGCTGACGCCGGAGGAGCAGAAGAAGCAGGCCCTGATGGTGGCCGAGCATCTGAAGAGCCAGGACATCGTGGTGACCACGGCCCAGATCCCGGGCCGCAAGGCGCCCCGGATCATCACCGCCGCCATGGTGGACTCGATGAAGGCGGGGTCGGTCGTCATGGACCTCGCCGCCGAGACGGGCGGCAATGTCGAGGGCAGCGTCGCCGGCGAGACGGTGACGACGGCGAACGACGTGCAGGTGATCGGGACCCGGAACCTGCCATCCAGGCTCGCGCCGGCGTCGTCCATCCTCTACGCCAAGAATCTCATGAATTTCGTCATGCTCTTGATCGACAAGGAGGCGAAGGCTTTCACGGTCAACGAGGCCGACGACCTCGTCAAGGGGGCCCTGATCACCAAGGGCGGGTCGATCGTGCACCCCAACCTGCAGAATACCTGAGCGGGAGAGCGCGCCATGGAAGCCATCGATCCCGGGGTCTTCGACCTCATCGTCTTCGTGCTCGCGATCTTCGTGGGCTACTACGTGGTCTGGTCGGTGACCCCGGCGCTGCACACGCCGCTCATGTCGGTGACCAACGCGATCAGCTCGGTGATCATCGTCGGCGCCCTGATCGCGGTCGGCGCCGCTTCCGGCTTCGCCACGGTGCTCGGCTTCATCGCCGTGCTGCTCGCGGCCGTGAACATCTTCGGCGGCTTCGCCGTCACCCAACGCATGCTCGCCATGTTCAAGAAGCGCGGCTGAGGCGGCAGGAGAAACGGCCATGAGCATGAACCTCGCCGCCATCGGCTATCTGGTCGCCGCCGTCTGCTTCATCCTGGCGCTGCGCGGCCTTTCGCATCCGGCCTCCTCGCAGGCCGGCTTGCGCTTCGGCATGGGCGGCATGGCGCTCGCCATCGTCGTCTCGCTCCTGGTGCTGCCGGACCCGTCCTTCCTGGCCTATCTGCTGATCGTCGTCGGGCTCGTGGCCGGCGGGGCGGTCGGCTACGTCATCGCCAAGAAGATCGAGATGACGGCGATGCCGCAGCTCATCGCCGGCTTCCACTCGCTGGTCGGCCTCGCCGCCGTGCTGGTGGCGGCGGCGGCGTTCCTCAACCCGTTCGATTTCGGGCTGGTCAGGGCGGACGGGGCGATCAAGATGCAGTCGCTCTTCGAGATGGGGCTCGGCACCATCATCGGGGCGATCACCTTCACCGGCTCGATCATCGCCTTCGGCAAGCTGCAGGCGAAGCTGCCGCCCATGATCGAGAGCCGGCTCGGGCCCTTGAAGGGGCCGATAGCCAAGGCGATGAGCAGCCGGCCCATCACGCTGCCGCATCGCCATCTGGTGAACGGGGCGATCGGCGTCCTCACCCTCCTGCTGCTGGCGCTCTTCGTCAGCGGCGAGAGCGGCCTCGCCTTCCTCCTGATGACGCTTCTGGCCTTCGCCCTGGGCGTGCTCCTGATCATTCCGATCGGCGGGGCCGACATGCCGGTGGTCATCTCGATGCTCAATTCGTACTCGGGCTGGGCCGCGGCCGGCATCGGCTTCACCCTGCAGAACCCGATGCTGATCATCACCGGGGCGCTGGTCGGCAGCTCGGGTGCCATCCTCTCCTACATCATGTGCAAGGCAATGAACCGCTCGTTCGTCTCGGTCATCCTCGGCGGCTTCGGCGAGACCGGGGCGATCGCGGCGGATGACGGCGACAAGACGGTCAAGTCGGGCTCGGCCGAGGATGCCTCCTACATCATGGAGAACGCGCAGTCGGTGATCATCGTGCCGGGCTACGGCATGGCGGTGGCCCAGGCGCAGCATGCGGTGCGCGAGCTCTACGACGTCCTGACCAAGAAGGGGGTGGAGGTGCGCTTCGCCATCCACCCGGTGGCCGGGAGGATGCCGGGCCACATGAACGTGCTGCTGGCCGAGGCCAACATCCCCTACGACGTCGTCTTCGAGATGGACGACATCAACAGCGAGTTCCAGCAGGCGGACGTGGCCTACGTGATCGGCGCCAACGACATCACCAACCCGGCCGCCAAGAACGACCCGCAGAGCCCGATCTTCGGCATGCCGGTGCTCGACGTCGACCGGGCCAAGGCCGTCTTCTTCGTCAAGCGGTCGATGGCGGCGGGCTATGCCGGCATCGACAACACGCTCTTCTACACGCCCAACACCATGATGCTGTTCGGCGACGCCAAGAAGATGACGGAAGAGATCGTCAAGGCGATCGAGTAGGCGCCCGCGCAAGCCGGCGCCTTCTCGACCAGCCTTGGTCTCCCCGAGCCATCGAGCCCGGTGGTGGTTGTCGACCGCCGCCAAGGAATTTGCTATGGTTGGCTGGCAAGCAGAGAGCCTCTCACCGCCTGGGCAAAAAAACGATAAAGGGCAGGAGGCGGTTGAAGCTCTTGTTTCAACCGCAGGGGGATTCGATGTGCAGTCACGTGGAAGACAACGAAGAGTCTGACGACCGCGACCGCGAGCTTCTGGTAAATATTCGAAACATCTACGCTGCCAACCGGGAGACGGACGACGGCGAGCGCTGCTGCGTGGCGCCGGCGCCGGAGCTGCAGGAGAAGATCAGGAAGGCGCTGAAGAAGATGCGCCAGGCGGCGCCCGACGGGATGGCGCACATGACGGCGCTGCGCCAGCTGCCTCGGGTCGGCTTCAATGACGGCCTGATCGTGCCGGGCGATCTCCTGCCGGTCGGCACGCCGCCGGCCGTGGCCCGCAACATGGCGCTGGAGCGGGCACCGTTGCGCGGCACGGTCAATGTCGTCGTGGTGCTGGCGGAATTCTCCGACCGCTCGTTCGGCGCTGGCGCCACGGCGCAGCATTTCGAGGAGCTGTTCTTCTCGACCGGCCAGCTCGCGACCGGCAGCGTGCGCGAATACTACACCGAGGCGACGAACGGGCTGGTGACGATCGCCGGCCAGGTCGTCGGCCCCTACACCCTGCCGGACACGCTCGCCCATTACGCCAATGGCGCCTCGGGGACCGGCAACACCACGCCGAACGCCCGCGACATGGCCCGCGATGCGGCGCTCGCCGCCAATGCGGACGTGAATTTCAGCGTCTACGACAACGACGGCGACGGGTTCGTCGATGCCTATGTGGTGGTTCATGCCGGCATGGGCGGCGAGGTGACGGGCAGTGGCGGCGATATCTGGTCGCACAAGTGGGTGATGCGCTCGCAGCTCAATGCGGACGGCACGCAGCTGTACGCCTACCTCACCATTCCCGAGGATGCCCGCATCGGCGTCTGCGCGCACGAGCTCGGTCACCTGCTGTTCGGCTTTCCCGATCTCTACGACACCGATTCGTCATCGGAGGGCGTCGGCAACTGGTGCCTGATGGGGGGCGGCTCCTGGAATGGCGGCGGGCACACGCCGGCCCATCCCTCGGCCTGGTGCAAGGCCAACCAGGGCTGGGCCACGGTCACCAACATCAGCTCGAACGGCGTGCGCTCGATCCAGGCGGTCGAGACCGGCCACGAGGTCTTCCGGCTGTGGAAGGACGGTGCCGCCAGCCAGGAGTATTTCCTGGTCGAGAACCGGCAGAAGACCGGCTTCGACAGCGCGCTGCCGGGCGACGGCCTGTGCGTTTGGCACATCGACGAGGCGATCTCGAGCAACTCGAACGAGGCGCACCCGAAGGTTGCCCTGGAGCAGGCCGACGGCAAGGACGACATGGGCCATGCCGCCAATCGGGGCGACGCCGGCGACCCCTATCCGGGCTCGGCCAACAAGACGATCTTCGACAACGGCTCGTCGCCCCATTCGCGTTCCTATGCCGGCAACGACACGTGTGTCGCCGTCGCCTCGATTTCCGCCAGCGGGCCGACGATGACGGCGGACCTGCGGGTGCGCTGTGGCAAGACGGTTCTCAAGGATGCCCGCGACAAGCGTCCCGAGAAGAGCTTCGACAAGCGCCAGCGCTTCGACAAGCGCCCCGACAAGCTCTGGGACAAGCCCGCCATCGACGACAAGCGGCCGGAGAAGCCGGAGATCGACAAGCGCGCCGGCTATGACAAGGGCTGGGACTTCGATTTCCGCGAGCGGCCGCCGCTCGGGCAGAGCGATCTCGAGCGCCGGGTCGCCATGCTCGAGTCGGCCATGAGCGGCATGGCGCCCTTCATCGACAGCTCGCTGCGGCCCGACCTCGAAGGCAGCGGCCTGGGCGCGGAGGAGGATCTCTCGCGGATGCGCGACCAGATGGAGCAGCAGACGACGAGCGACAAGCGGCTGCTGGATTCACCGATCCATCGGCGCTGAGGTCGCCCTCGGCCTCGCCGCATGTCGGTTCGTGCCAGGGGCACGGCAGGTCGGTCGATTGTCGTGCTCCTGGACCCCGACGACCGGGGAGCCCTCCTGGTGGCCCGGGCCCTGCGGCTGCGTGGCTTGCCCCTCGCCCTGGTCTCGACCGACCAGCTGCTGCTGGCGCCGGTCTGGGAGCATGACCCGCTCGGGGCGAGCCGGGTCGTCCTCGGCAACGGGCTGGAGCTCACCGAATCATCGATCGGTGTCCTCTTCTGCCGCGTTCGGGGTGTCGACCCGCCGCAGCTCCGTCGTGCCGCGGAAGTCGATCGGCGCTACGCCCAGGAGGAGTTCTTCGCGCTGCTCCTGAGCTGGCTGGCCGGGCTCGGCGAGCGGGTCCTGAACCGGCCGCACCCCGGCAACCTGCACGGCACGCGGTGCAGCCAGCTCGAGGACCTCCTGCGCTCGGCCTGGTCCACGAGCTCGCCGCACGGGTTCGCCGCGGCGAGCCATGCCCGCCATCTGCCGGCGGGCGATGGACCCTTCGTCGACTACCGACCCTGGGATGGTGCATCCGATGCCGGGCAATCGGCCGAAAGGGGAATGCCCGGGGCGGTCCTCGCGGGCGGCCCCGGGATGCGGCTGCCGCCGCTGCCTGACGGACGACGCTGGTCCGTGACGGTGATCGGCGAGCGCCTGCTCGGCGCCGAGCCGCCAGCGGGGGCCCGATCGCTGGCGATGCGGCTGGTGCGGGAGCGCGGCCTGAGCTTTGCCGCGATCGAGCTCTTCCAGCTCGCCGATGGCGGATTCGGCCATGGCCTCGTCGATCCCCTGCCGGCGCTGGACCGCGCCCTGGAGGTCGAGGCGGCCGCCGATCATCTGGCCGAAGCCTTGTCCCGGTGTGCCGCATGATCGTGCTCTGCGGCATCCCGAGCGAGCCGCCGATGCGCATGGTCCGGGACGCCGCGGACCGGCTGGGCCTGGAGGTCCATCACCTCAACCAGCGCGAATCGGCGACCACTGCCCTTGCGATCGACGCCACCGGCAGCCGGCCCGCCTTCCGCCAGCACGGGCCGGGCGGGACGCGCGATCTGGCAACGGCGAGCGGCATGCTCGTCCGGCTGACCGACTGGCGGGTGCTGCCGGAATACCGGCGTGCCGGCGACGCCGCGACGCGGGATCGCCTGCGGATCGAGGCCTGGCACGGCCTGCTCGGCGACTGGCTGGAGACCGCGCCCCTGCTGGTCATGAACCGGACCAAGCCATCGAACAGCAACATGTCGAAGCCTTATCAGGCCAGGCTGATCGCCGGTGCCGGCTTTCGTGTCCCCGAGACGATCGTCACCAACCAGGTGGCGGTGGTCCGCGCCTTCAAGCGGCGGCATCGCCGGGTGATCTTCAAGTCGATCAGCGCGCACCGGTCGATCGTCACCGAGCTCACCAGCGAGGCGGAGCGCCACCTCGAGCGCATCCGTCTGCTGCCGACGCAGTTCCAGGAGCTGATCGAGGGCGACGACGTCCGTGTTCACGTCGTCGCAAGGAAGCTGTTCGCGACGCGGATTCGCAGCGAGACGATCGACTATCGCTATGCCGGCGGGGCAGGGGGCGGCCCTCGCTACGAGCCGATGGCGTTGCCGGACCGGATCGCGGAAAGATGCCTCGATCTGTCGCGCCGCCTCGACCTGCCGCTCTGCGGCATCGATCTCAAGCTGATGGCCGATGGCGGCTATGCCTGCTTCGAGGTCAACCCGGCGCCCGCCTTCAGCAGCTTCGAGGAGAGGTCCGGGCAGCCGATCGCCGAGGCGATCGCGCGCGCGCTCGCCGGCATATGATACGCTGCCGGAGCTTGGAATGCAGCGGACAGCGCCTTACCTCCGCAGTAACGGTCAACGCGAGGAGGCCTCGGACATGGTTGCGATCGTCGAGAACTGGGCCGTGATCATCGGCACGGTCATGGGCATCGTCCATGGAGGCATGGCGCCCGACACGGCCGGGCTCGACGTTCGGATCGAGCGCATCGAGGCCGTTCACGGCTACCCGATGCTGCTCACGCAGAAGCCGGGGGACCGGATCACCATCAGCGTCCCCGATGACAAGGTCGACGATGGGTTGTTGAATGCGCCGATCGAGGTCAGGGTGCGGCGCGGCCGCGATCCGAGCGTCGTGTTCGCGGCACCCGACTGGAACCCGGCGCCTCGGTGAGTCATTCGACAGCGTCGACGGTCCTTCCCCGGGCCGGTCGCTGCCTTGTCCGGCGAGCAGCTTTCTGGAAGGACGCCAGACTTGAAGATCCGCAGCATCGAGACCCTGGCGCTGAAGGCGCCGATCGGGGCCAAGACCTTCTACTCGTCGCAGGCCCGGTTTCCCGAGCGCAACTCGCTGCTGGTGAAGATCACCACGGAGGGCGGGCTGGTGGGCTGGGGCGAGGGCGGCCAGTACGGGCCGGGCGAGCCGGTGGCCTCGGCCATCGTCGACGTGCTGGGGCCACGGCTGATCGGCCGCCGGGCCGACCAGCCGGTGCGCATCTGGGAGGACAACTACGCCTTCAGCCGCGATTTCGGCCGCGCCGGCACCTATGTCGAGGCGATGAGCGCCATCGACATAGCGCTTTGGGACATTTGGGGTAAGTCGCTGGACCGGCCGGTGCACCACCTCCTGGGCGGCGCCTTTCGTGACCGGGCCATGGCCTACGGCACGGGCTGCTATTATCCCGAGAGCTTCCGCGACACGGCCGCCATGATGAAGGCGCTCGAAGCTGAAGTGAGAGGCTACGAGGCGGCCGGCGTGACGGCCGTCAAGATCAAGCTCGGCCTGCTGTCGGTCGCCGGGGATCGGGCGCGGATCGAGCTGATCCGTCGGACGGTCGGCCCGGCGGTGCGGCTGATGGCGGACGCGAACCACGCCTACAACGCCGCCACGGCGCTTCGGATCGGGCGGGTGATGGACGCGCACGATTTCCTCTGGTTCGAGGAGCCGGTCCCGCCCGAGGACCACGACGGCTATCGCCTGCTGCGCCGGAAGCTCGACACGCCGATCGCCGGCGGCGAATGCGAGTTCACCCGCTTCGGCTTTCGCGACTTCATCGGCAAGGGCTGCGTCGACATCGCCCAGCCCGACCTCTGCTCCTCTGGCGGGTTCAGCGAATGGGTCAAGATCCTCGCCACGGCCGGCCAGCACGGCGTGCTCACGGTCCCGCATGTCTGGGGCTCCGGCGTCGCCGTGGCCGCCGCGCTCCAGGCCATCGCCACCATCCCGCCCATGCCGCACACGGCAGCCCCCGTCACCCTGCAGAACGAGCCGATGGTCGAGTACGACCGCACCATGAACCCGCTCCGCGACACCATCCTGCACGAGAACTTCAGGCTGGAGGACGGGGCGGTGGCGATTCCCGACGGGCCGGGGCTGGGGGTAGCGGTCGACGAGGGTGCGCTGGCGGGCTATGTGGCGCAGCGAAGGGTGGTGGAGGGGTAGGGCATCTTGCGGGGTCTCACCCTCAACGCCGCGACTTGCCGGCCGTGGCGGACCACGGGTCGATGATCGGCACGCCCATGGCGGCGAAGGGGGCCGTGTCGCGGGTTGCCACGATGAAGCCACGGGTTGCGGCGATCGCCGCGATCTGGCCATCGGCCACCGAGACGGTCTGGCCAGCGGCTCGTGCGTGGGCCACCAGTGGCGCGTAGGCCGTGGCGGCTTCTTGGTCGAAGGGCAGGATTCGCTGCTCGAAGAGGCCGGTCAGCAGGTTGGTGAGCGAGGTGCCCAGGCCGTCTTTTCGGGCACCTTGCGGCAGGATCTCGATGCCGACCAGAAGCTCGGCCAGGCCGGTCGCGGTCAGGTAGAGCGTCTCGGCGACCTGCGTGTCCAGCCACGAGAGCACGGCAGCATTGCCGTTCGGCTTCATCGGCTCGGACACGACGTTGGTATCGAGAACGATCAATCGAACGCCGCGGGCTCGGTCGGGGCGCGGTCGCGGGCGACGTCGAGATCGAGGCCGCCGCAACGGCGGCCGAAGGCAGCCAGCGCCGAGCCGATCTTGAGCCGCTCGCACGGCCGCACCGCCTCTTCCAGAATCTGGCGGATCTCGGCCTCCGTGCTGCGCCCGTGCCGGGCCGCGCGTTGCTTGAGGGCACGGTGGGTCGCCTCTGGCAGATTGCGAATGGTCACAGCCGGCATGGCGGCTCCCTTGGTCAGTGTCGACAGCATGATATCGCAGCGACCGTGATGATATCAAGTCGATCGGCTTGCGGGAAGCGGAACGGAAGTGATCCCTCGACGTCGCGCGATCCGGGCGCCCGATGGGGACGTTCGGGGACACCTCCCCGAGCCATGGCGTTGACCGTGCCAGGGCCCCAATCGTACCTTGCGATGTCGACATCGCCCGGTCGCCGGTCATCGAGGAGAGCTGGACATGCGCCGTCTTTGGACCTTCGTCCTGATGGGCCTCGGGCTCGCCGGCTGCGCCTCGGTCGGGCAGGTCGGGATGATGACCAGGCCCGGCGCCGATGTCGGTGCCATTGTCCGCGAGGCGCGGCCCTATACGGATCTCGGCGCGGTCGAGGGCGAGGCCTGCCGGTACTTCGCGCTGGGGATCATCCCCTGGGGCGATTCGAGCGCCTCGACGGCCATGACCAAAGCACTCGAGAAGGTGGGTGGCGATGCCCTGATCAACGTCTCGGTCGAGACCTCGCTCTACGGCTTCGTCCCGATCTACAACCTTTTCGCCCATACCTGCACGACGGTCCGGGGAATCGCGATCAAGCTCGACGAGGGCGAGGGGCCGGCGGCGCCGGCGCCGGCACCACCGACCTCCTGACGGGAAGCGACCAGGCCTCGTGGCGCCCGGCTACTCCGCCGGCGCCATGGCGGGCGCCGTGGCTTCCTTGGGGTCGAGAAGCGCGTTCCAGATCAGCGCCCCCAGGGCGGCACCGGGTGGATTGCGGCGTAAGAGCATTGGTGAGCTCGGCCAGGGTGACCAGCCCTTCTTCTTGACCCACGCCTTCATGAAGGTGAACGCCGCCAACTGGCCGTCAAAGGGCTTCGAGGGGTCATCCCTCGAAGCCGACGCGGGTCTGGCGCAGGTCCTGCTCCACTCGTTCGATGAAGATGGCCTTCAGCCGCAGCTCGCGCGCGAGATCCGTCCCCGACCGCACGCCCAGCACCATGAGCGCCGTCGCCCAGGCGTCCGCGTCCATGCAGGTCTCGGCCAGAACCGTCACCGAGGCCGGGCCCTTGTCGAGGGGGCCGCCCCGGGCGGGGTCCATGGTATGCGAGAGGCGACGGCCGCCGATCTCGACCCAGTGCCGGTAGTCGCCGGACGTCGCCACGGCGGCGTCCGCCAGCTCCAGGATGGAGAGCGCCGCCCGTTCCTCGTAGCTCGGCCGCTCCAGCGCTATGGTCCAGGGCCGGCCGTCGGCGCGCCGGCCCCGGGCCCGCATCTCGCCGTCGAGGCCGACCAGGGCGCTGGCGATGCCGAAGCGGTCCAGCACCGCCATCATGCGGTCGACGGCGTAGCCCTTGGCGATGCCGGAGAGGTCGAGCGTGATGGGGGCCCGCTTGCGCACGCGAAGGGCCGCACGGTCGAGCTCCAGCACCTCATGCGCCGGGGCGCGGGCACGGTCCAGAGCCGCGCGCATCGCCGCCTCGTCAGCGGCCCCGGCGCCGAACCCCCAGGCGGCGACGACATCGCCCACGCCGATGTCGAAGGCGCCGCCCGAGAGCCTGCCGATCTCGAGCGCCCGCGCCAGCACCTCCATCAATGCCGCGGGCACGGGCACCGCCGTGCCGACCGAAGCACGGTTGAGGCGCATCAGGTCGCTGTCCGGCTTCCAGGTGGACATCTGGCGGTCCACCTCGCCCACGGCCAGGGCGAGCGCGGCCTCGATCGGCGCCGGGTCGGTGGTCCCTGGCGCCTGCAGCAGCGCCGACCAGCGCGTGCCCATGGTCGGCCCGCTCAGGGCGAGGCGGACCAGGTCAGTAGGCATCTTCGGCATAGCGACCCTCCGCCTTCAGCATGGCCAGGGTCAGGCCGGTCGGATGGAGAATGTCGGCGAGGGCCAGGGCGACGCCCTTGGCCATGTCGCGCCCGCCGCAGACCAGCACCTGCGCACCATCCTGGATCAGCCCCTTGATCCGGTCGGCGTCTTCACGGAGCGCATCCTGCACCCAGGACCGCGCCTCGATGCGCGAGAACGCCGTGGTGACGGAGGCGAGCCGGCCCGCGGCCTGCCATTCGCCGATCTCCTCGCCGTAGAAGAGGTCGCTGTCCGGATGCCGGGCACCGAAGAAGAGATGCATGGGCCGGCCCGGCCGGTTGGCCCGGGCGAATCCGGCGAGCGGGCCGATGCCCGTGCCGGCACCGATCAGGATCACCGGCCGGCGATCTCGGGCCGGCCGGAAATCCGGGTTGCGGCGGACGAAGCCCTGCACGGTGTCGCCGGGTGCGAGGCCCAGAAGCTGGCCGGAGCAGAGCCCGCCCGGGTGCCGGCTCACGCAGATCTCGACGAACCCGTCGCCGCGGCCCGAGGCCAAGGAATAGAAGCGCGGGACGGTCGATCCCTCCGGCACGATGCCGAGGAGATCGCCCGCCGCGAAGCCGGCGAAGCCGCGCCCGGTCAGCCGTGCCAGGAGGCCCGCCCGTGGCAGCGCGAAGCGGAGGATGGCCGCGGGTGCCTGCATCAGGGCCCCGTAGTCGCGGCGCGAGATCAGCGTCAGCGCCTGGGCCTGCGGGATGGCCGGCGTATGCGCGAGGTCCAGGGCGTGCCCCAGCTCCTCCCCCAGCGCATGGCCGAAGCGGGCGAAATCCTGCGGCGACTGGCGGTCGACGGTCGCCATCGGCAGGAGCTGTGACCAGCCCTTAGCCGCCGCGACGCGGACGATCTCGGCGGCGTAGGCGCAGAAGGCGGGGAACTGGCGATCGCCGAAGCCCAGCACCACGAGCGGCATCGCCGGCGCTCGGGGCAGGGCGGCGAGCCGGTCGAGGAATCCGTTGGCCGATGCGGGGGCAGCACCGTCGCCATAGGTGGCGGCGAGCACGATCAGCCGCTCGGCCCGCCCGTAGCGCTCGGGTGCGAAACGCGCCAGCGCGGCGGTGTGGACCTTGTGGCCGGCGAGGGCCAGACCCTCGTGCAGCGTGGCGGCGAACCCCCAGGTGCTGCCACCCTCGCTGCCCACCAGGAGGATCGTGTCCGCCTGCCCGGCCGCCACGTTCCCCCGGATCCGGGGCCGGCCGCGCCTGGCCTGCAGCCAGAGGATGACGCCGGTCGTGGCCATGACGGGCGCGCCGAGCGCCATCAGCCCGAGGACGAGGCCGAGCCAGGCGGCTCCCTCGCCGGTGTGCAGCATGTAGATCGTCTCGGTCAGGCGCTGCCAGGGGCCGTGATCCGCCCAGGCGAGCGTGCGGCCGGTCCCCTGGTCGATGAAGCCCGCACCCTGCGCGGTCTCGAGCGCGAGGACATCCGTCGGATCGCCCGGATAGGGAAAGGTCAGCTCGCGCAACGCCGTGACCGGCGTCTCGCGCAGCAAGGGCATGGCCTCGGGCGCCGCCCCCTCGAGGCCGCTCACTTCGGTCGGGAAGGCCGGCGGCCGGCCGTCATCGGGAACGAGGCCGAAGGTGCTCGCAGTCATGAAGAGCGCCGTGGTCGAGGACAGGACGAGACCGACCACGGCAAGACGGGCGACCTCGACGTGCAGCCGCCCGGCCAGCGGACCGCGCAGCGGCTGGAGCAGGCGCCGCCAGCCGCCGACGCGCCGGGCGGTCAGCATCAGCCCCGAGACCGACAAGAGCAGCAGCGACGCGGCTCCCGCCGCCGCCGTCAGCCGTCCGGCATCGTCGAGGAAGAGCGAGCGGTGCAGGCTGGTCACCCAGCGCTGCACGGCCGAAGGCTCGAAGGGTGCCACACCGGCACCCGTCGCGGGGTCGATCACCACCGCGCCGGGCCGGCCGCCATCGAAGTAGAAGGCGGTGATCCGGCCGGACGGTGCCCGGCGGATCTGCTCGACGCCCGGATAGCGGGCGGCCACGCGGCCGGCCAGCGTCGCCACCGTCAGATCGGGCTCGGCTTGCGCGGGTGCGCTGGCCTCCTCGAGCGCCGGGAAGGTCGAGAGCACGGCCCCGCTCAGCGTCAGGACGACGATCAAGAGGGCCGCGACCAGCCCCGGGATCTTGTGCAGCGAACGCAGCATGGCTGGCTTCTTTCCCTGGGCTTACATGTCGTAGGTGAAATCCTGGATGTAGCGGCGGCCCCGGGTCGGCTGGCCCGCCCCGGCCGTGGTCAGCGGCACGACCACCTCCGACGGGCTGTCGCGCAGGTCTTCGACCGCGGCGTCGATGTGCAGCGTGTAGCCCGCATCGAACAGCGCATCGGCAAGGTCGAGCGTGACCGAGAGCTGCCGCCCGGGGCCCACGCTGGCACCGGTGATGCCGTTGATCTCGGCGAGGTTGCCGGCGGTGGCGCGGTGCCAGTCGCTCAGGTGCTCGTAGTATTTGGACTTGCCGCCCGCCATCCAGAGGCTGCCCATGTAGGCGCCGCCGGCATCGGTGACGTAGAAGGCGAGATAGGCGCCGTCGCCGCCGTAGTCGTTCAGGGTGGTCGTGAGCGTGACGGGCTTGGCCAGCGCCAGCCCGGGGAGGGTCAGGGCGGTGGTCAGCGCCAGGGCGCGCAGCAGGTTTCTCATGGTCTCGACTCCGCTATCGATGGATCGTGGGACCGTCATGCGGGGGCCACCTGATGCTCGCCTGACGGGAAGGAAAAAACCGCGTCAGGCTGCCGTCAGGCTCGCCTTCGGGGTGAGGCCCAGGCGAAGGGGACAGAGCTGGCGCAGGCCTTTGGCCCGCTGGTCATGGGTGGGCGCACCGCAGTGACGGGATTTTGGCCAGGGATCGTCAGTTGATCACGACGCCGGGCTTGGCGCCTCGGTTGAAGAGGCCGTTATTGGGGGGAGACACGGCTGCGGCAGGGGCGGCCTTGCGATTCTTTGCATGGTCGTCGTCGTCGTCTTCGAGCTCCATCTCGACAATGGCGAGCGTCGCGGGATCGACCTTGACCTCGATCTTGCGGCCCTTGGCATCCTTGCCCTTGATCTCGTAGCAGCCATCGTCGGTCTTGATCCGGCGCACGGTCCAGCCCTGGTCTTCGGCCATCTTCTGGACCGCCTCGCGCGGCTGCCAGTCGGCCATGGGAACAGTGCAGTCATCGTCGTCGGCATGGGCAGCGCCGGCTGCCGCGAGACCGGCGATCAGGATGGTCGTCGCCAGGGATTTCTTCATCTGCCCATCTCCTGCTTCGGGTGATCGGCGGTGCTTGTAGCCCGGCAGCCTGACGCGCACCTGAAGCGGGCGGACGGAGCGCTTCAGGTGCGCGTCAGGTTTGCCGGCGCCCAGGGTCGCGCGGCCGCTCGCCCTGTGACCGAAGGGCCGCACCCGCGGCCTTCGGCAGGCTGCCGGGCGAGGTGCCGTGGAACCCGGCTGCCGGCTCGTCCATTGGGCCTCGCAAGCATCCAAGAAACGACTGGGTCGTTGGACGGCCTCGGCGGTGAAGCGCTGCCGGGGTCGGGCGTGAGCCCAGCCTGGAAACGTCGAACTGGTGATGAAGGAGACGTCGAGATGAGGTCGCTCATGATGGCCGCAGCCATGGTGGCGCTGGTGGCACCCACCGCTTACGCGCAATCCGCTGCAACCGGAGTCGATGCGCCGATGATGGAGGCGCCCGGAAAGTACCTGATCTTCTTCCCGTTGAACAAGGCGGCGTTGAGCGCCGAGGACAAGCAGCTCGTCAATCAGGCGGTCCAGGAGTTCCGCTCGACGGGCAGCGCCCGGATCGACGTGACGGGCTTCACCGACACCTCCGGTCCCGCGGACTTCAATCTCAGCCTGTCGGAGAAGCGGGCGCGGATGGTGGCGACCGAGCTCGAGCGGCGTGGCATCGCGGCGAGCGACATCGTCGTGGTGGGGCGGGGCGAGGAGGATCTGCGCATCCCGACGGCAGACAACGTCCGCGAGCCGGGCAATCGCCGGGTCGAGATCGTGTTCGACGTCCCGCCCCCGGTGCCCGCGCCGGCGGTCGTCGCCGCGGCGCCAGCGCCCGTGATGGCGGAGGAGCCGAAGGAGGAGGACAAGGAGGGCACGCTCTTCGGGATGAAGGTGGCAGCGCTCTACGGTCACAATTTCGGCGAGAAGGACGAGGACGGCAGCGGCAGCAAGTCGCAGAACGATCTCGCCGGCCTCGAGTTCAGCTTCAACGTGCTGCCCGGCGACTTCCTCAGCGTCACCGCCAAGCAGGCTGTCCTCTACAGCTTCAACGGCGACGACGATGGCGTGAACGGCCGCAGCGGCGTGTCGATCGGCCTGACGCCCCTCAATCTAGGGATCGTCAACCCGTATCTGAGCGCCAATGCGGGCTACATCTACGGCCCGGGCGTGCAGAACGGCTTCGTGGCCGGTCCGGAGCTGGGCTTCAACATCAAGCTCAGCGAGAACACCGTGCTGAACACCAAGGTCGCCTACGACTACCAGTTCCGGAACTCCGACTGGGACGATGGCATCGTCTGGGGCAGCGTCGGCCTCGGCTTCCTGTTCTGATCGATTCTTGATCAACGACTGGCGGGCGGCCGCGTTGGTGGCCGCCCGTCATTTTCTCGAGGTCACGGACGGCACGAAGGCGCGCCGCCGAGCGAGCTTTTTCAGCCGCGCTGCAGGAAGATCTTCGCCCCGGGCTTCTGGCTGAGGAGCAGGCGGGCGGTGGCGAGATCGGGGCAGAGCGTCTCGCCCGTCGAGTGGCTCACCCGATAGCTGCAGGGTGGCGACGCGGCCGCCGGCCTGGCCCCGCCGGGCATGGCTTGCGCGGGCATGCCCTGCATTGGCTGTTGCGGTTGCTCGTCGCTCGAAGATCCCACCTGTTCCATGGTCGATAAGGCCTCACGCTGGTCCGGCAGCTATGATGTGCATTCCATGGTTGAAATGCCACTAACGGCCCATGCGATTCCCCGGTTGTTGTCGTCCTGCCACACCCGGCTGTGCCGTCCCGAGCAGGCCGCTAGAACTGCACGCCCTTGGTGAGCGCCCCGTCGATCACGAGGTTGGTGCCGGAGGTGAAGCTCGAGGCCGGGCTTGCCAGGAAGACGATGCCGCGGGCCACCTCCTCGGGGGTCGCCATGCGGCCCGTGGGGTTGAGGTCGAGGGCCGCCTTGAAGAGCTCGGGGTTGCCGGTCTCGATCGAGCCCCAGATGCCGTCCTTGAAGTAGACATTGCCGGGCGAGACCGAGTTCACCCGGATGTTCTTCGGGGCGAGCTGGCAGGCGAGGCCATGGGCGTAGTGGATGAGCGCCGCTTTGGTGGCACCGTAGGAGCCGGCGAAGAAATCGACCTCGCGGCCGGAGACGCTGGAGACGGCGACGATGGCGGCCGCCTTCGACTGCTCGAGATGCGGCAGCGCCGCGTTGACGGTGCGGACCGTGTGCATGACGTCGATCTCGAACTGCTTTTGCCACGCCTCCTCGCTGCCGTCGCCGGCGAGCGCCGAGACGTTGGCGATGACGATGTCGATGCCGCCGAGCCTGGCCGCGGCGCCCGCCACCCAGCCTTCGAGCGCGCTTCGGTCGGCGACGTCGAGCGCCTGCCCGTGCGCTTTCACACCCTTCTTCTCGAGCGCTGCGACGCAGCTCTTCACCTCGTCTTCATGCCGCGAGCAGACGCTGACATGGCAGCCCTCGTCGGCGAGGAGGTCGGCGGTGCGCCGGCCGATCCCCCTGGTGCCGCCGGTGACGATCGCTCTCAGACCCTTCAGACCGAGATCCATTGCTTCTTCTCCCCTTTTCCTCAGTCCAGATATTTTTTGAGCAGCGAGGCGCCCAGCGTGTACTTGGGATCCACCATGTTGCCGAGGCGGACCCGGCCGGCCTGGGTCAAAAGGAAATAGGCCTCGTGCTCCTCGAAGCCGTAATCGGCGACCAGCCAGCGGACGAGGTCGCGATAGGCGATGCGTGCCGCGTCCTCCATCGGCCTCGCACTGCCGATCGACATGATGAACTGCTCGTTCTCGAGCCTCGGCCAGTGGATCGGCCAGCCCTTGATCAGGTCGACATGCAGCGTCGTCGTGGACGGGATCTCGACCGCCACGCCGCAGAGCTCGCCGTCCCCCTGGGTGCCGTGGCAGTCGCCGACATAGAGGAAGGCGCCCTCGTGCTGCACCGGGAAATAGGCGATGGCGCCCGGTCCCATGTCGGGGAGATCCATGTTGCCGCCGTAATAGTCCGGCGTGAGCGAGCTGATCGCCTCGATCTCGGGGCTGACGCCGAGCGTGCCGATGAAGGGCTCGTAAGGGAGGGTGATGCGCTCGTTGAAGACCACGCCTTCCCGGGTCACCGCCATCTTCTTGACCCGCTCGGGCAGGGGCCGGTTGAGCATGGCGGTGACGGGGGTGGCGACGAGGCCGCCGAACTCGGGGATCAGCGCCGTGGTGCCGACCGGCTGCGGCCCGCGCGGCTCGATGTCGAGGATGCGGACCGCGAGCACATCGCCCTTCCTCGCCCCCTCGACCCGGATCGGGCCGCATTGCGGGTTGACGAAGGGCATATTGAGCACGGCCGACGGCAAATCGCGCTCGCTCTTGATCGCCCCGCCGAAGGCATCCTCGGTCTCGGCCACGACGATGTCGCCCGGATCGATGGTCAGGACCGGCTCGGCATAGGGGCCGTAGACATAATGAAAGGCGCCCTGCCGCTCGCGGTCGAGCTTGTGCCTGCGGCCCTCCTGTCCCCTGGCCACGCCCCGCCTTGCCATGTAGCTCCGCTCGAGCCAGTCGCTCATGATCGTTCCTCCCTCGTGCCGGACCGTGGCGGAAGGTGGCACCGCTTCCGGCCGCCGTCCAGAGCCGGCAACCGATCTTCGGGCTTGGCGAGCGGGCCGGGGCGCGTCATTGTCACGTCGTTGACTTGAGCCGATCCAGGGGGCGTCGGTCGAACGAAGAAGTCCGTGCGGCCGACGCCGCCGGGACAGCGGCGAAGCGACATGGCGAAGAGCGCATTCCTCGATATCGACCGGGTGGCCGTCCGCTATGGCACGACACCGGTCCTGCACGACCTGTCGCTGGCCGTGGACAGGGGTGAGCTCGTGGCGCTCCTCGGCTCATCGGGCTGCGGCAAGACCACGCTTCTGCGCACCATCGCGGGCTTCCTCAGCCCGTCGAGCGGGAGGCTGCGGATCGGCGAGCGCGACATCACCCGTCTCGCCCCCGACCGGCGCGACATGGCCATGGTGTTCCAATCCTACGCGCTCTGGCCGCACATGACGGTGGCGCAGAACATGGGCTACGGGCTGAAGCTCCGACGGCTGGACCGGGCGGCGATCCGCGCCAAGGTCGAGGACCTTCTCGCCATGCTCGGGCTCAAAGGGCTCGGCGACCGCAATGTGACGGCACTTTCGGGCGGGCAGCGGCAGCGCGTGGCGCTGGGCAGAGCACTCGCGGTCGATCCCGAGATCCTCCTGCTCGACGAGCCCCTCTCCAATCTGGACGCGCGCATCCGCCAGACCGTGCGGCACGAGATCCGTGCCCTGCAGCGGCGGCTCGGCATCACCGCGATCCACGTCACCCACGACCGCGAGGAGGCGATGGTCATGGCCGACCGGATCGTCATCCTCGATGCCGGCCGGATCGCCCAGGCGGGGCCGCCCGAGGCCATCTACAACCACCCGTCGAGCCCGTTCGTCGCCGATTTCATGGGGGCCGACAACAGCGTCACCCTCGAGGCCGAGCTGGACGTTGCGAGCGTCACGATCGCCGCCGGCGCCGACCACGCGGCCGCCCGCCTCTCCCGCGACCTCCTGCCGACCACGGGCTCGCTGCCGGGGCAGGGCTCGTTTCGGCTCCGCGCGTTCTTTCGGGGCGAGGCGGCCGAGCTCGCCCGGGACGGGGACGTGGTTGCACCGGCGGACACCGAGGCTCTCCGGCTGACCGGCCGGGTCCTCGCGGTGAGCTATCCGGGCGGCGTCTGGCGGCACGAGATCGCCATCGGCGAGCGGGTCTTTTTGGTGGACGATGCGACCTGTCACGAGCCGGGGTCCCGGGTCGCCGTGCGCCTGCCGGCTCGCCATCTCTTTCTTTTCCCCGCGGACGGCACAACCAAGCCTAGAGGAGGGTAACGTGCGACAGACACGAGCGATGATCGGGGCCCTGATCGGCGGCACGATGCTGGCGACGGCGTCCATGGCGATGGCCGAGACGCTGACGGTGGTCACCGCCGGCGACCAGAACATGGTGGACTACATCAACGAGTTCCTGGCCCCCAAGTTCGAGGCGGCCAATCCGGGCAATACGGTGCGCGCGCTCGGCACAGGACCCGGCGATGCCGGCTCGCAGATGATCTACGAGCGGCTCGCGGCGCAGGAGGCGGCCGGTGCTTCCGACGTCGATGTCGACGTCGCCGTGGTGCATCAGAAGATGGCGGGGCAACTGGTCCAGGATGGCCTCTTGCAGAGCTATCGGGACAAGATCGACACGGGCAAGCTCGTGAGCCGCGACACGGCGAAGATGGCGCTCGGCACGCCGGTCGAGGGCTACGTCATGCCGATGTTCCACAGCCAGACGGCGATCGCCTACAACCCGGCCCTGGTGCCCGAGCCGCCGCAGACCTATGCCGAGCTGGTCGACTGGGTGAACGCCCATCCCGGGCAGTTCGGCTATAACGGCATCAAGGGCGGGATGTCGGGCGTCAGCTTCGTCATGGGCTGGATGTACGCCTTCACCGACCAGGGCGAGCAGCTCATGAACGGCCCGTTCGACGCCTCGACCGAGGCCGGCTGGACCGACGCCCTGGCGAAGCTCAAGGCGTTCAACCAGAACGTCACCTTCAGCCCGGGCAATGCCGGCACGCTCGACATGCTCAATCGCGGCGAGATCGCGATGGGCCCCGTCTGGGTCGACATGTTCTACACGTGGCAGGCGGACGGCCGGCTGAACCCGGACCTGAAGCTGGTGCTGATCGGCCCGGGCATGCCCGGCCAGCCCATGTACTACGTGGTGCCCAAGGGTGCCGCCCATGCCGACCTCGCCGACAAGTTCATCGAGCTCGCCACCAGCCCCGAGGTGCAGGCCGAGGGCATCGTCAAGCGCTTCAACTGGTATCCCGGGATCGACGCGCAGTATGTCCAGCCGGAGCTCGACGACGCCGACTGGCAGCGGCTTTTCGCTGCCATCGGACCCGAGGATCTGGCCGAGAAGGGCAAGCCCTTCCCGATCGGCCCCTATTTCGATGCCATCCTGGAGGCCTACGAGCGCCAGGTGACGAACTGAGCGAGACCCGAGGGAGCGTCCTTGCGGGCGCTCCCGCCCTTCTCGCGGCAACCCCTTGATGTCCAACCGGCTGCTCGGCCCGCTCCTGGTCCTGCCGGCGCTGGCGGTGATCCTGCTGCTCTTCGTCTGGCCTCTGGCCTATTCGCTGATCGGCGCCTTCGTGGTGGGCGAAGGCTGGGGGCTCGGCAACTTCACGAAGGCGGTCGAGCTCTACCGGAGCGACATCCTCTTCACCTTCCTCATCGTCGGGCTCTCGACGCTGCTGATCGCCGTCTCGTCCGTCGCCATCGGCGGCTATCTGGTGCTCGGCAGCAACCCCAGGGCCCAGGCCATCCTGCGCTGGCTCTATCGCTGGCCGCTCTTCATCCCGTTCATCGTGGCGGGCCAGCTCATGCGCACGTTCCTTGCCAAGAACGGCCTCATGAACGGCATGCTGGTCGAGGCCGGGCTGCTCACGCCCATGCAGACCATGAGCTTTCTCGACTGGCGCGGCATCGTCATCGCCTTCGTCTGGAAGCAGACGCCGTTCGTGGCGCTGCTGGTCGCCGGTGCGATGGCCGGGCTGGACCGGTCGATGCTCGAGGCGGCGCGCAACCTGGGAGCCTCCCGGCCGCGCATCCTGCTCGAGATCGTCGTGCCGCAGGTCATGCAGACGCTGCTCGTGGGACTGATCCTGAGCTTCGTCATCATGCTCTCGGTGCTCTCCGTGCCGCTCATGATCAACGCCCAGACCCCCACCATGATCACCGCCAACATGGCGTTTCGCATCAACGCCTATGGCGACTACGGCGTCGCCAACGCCCTGGGCGTGATCTCGTACCTGATGGCCGGGGCCGTCGCCTGGATCTATCTGCGCTACGCCGTGCGCGAGCGCATGGAGCAGCGTTGATGGGGCGCTGGCTCGTCCGGGGGCTCTGCCTCGGCCTCCTCGCCTTCATCGTCTTCGGCCCCCTGGCCAACATGGTGCTCTGGGCCTTCACCGAGCGCTGGTACTTCCCGCACGCCTTGCCGATCGAATACGGCTTCAGCTTCTGGGGCCGCGTCTTCGCGCCGCGCGGCGGGGCGATCACCTCGCTGGTCAGCAGCGCGGTCATCGCGGTCGGCACGGTGGTCGTGTCCATCGCCCTGGCGGTGCCGGCGGGCTACGCCCTGGCCCGGCTCAGGCTGCCCTTCAGGAGCCTGATCCTGCTCGCCTTCCTTTTGCCGCAGGCCTTCCCGAACCTGCCGGTCTACATCAACATCGCCCGGATCTTCTACGGCTTCGGCCTGAACGGCACCTATCTCGGCGTCGTCCTCGTCCACACCAGCCACGGCCTCGTCTATGCCGTCTGGATCGCCACGGCGGCCTTCGCCTCGGTCGAGCACGAGCTCGAGGAGGCGGCGCGCAACATCGGCGCCGGGCCCTTGCGCACCTTCTGGTCGATCACCCTGCCCCTGGCGGCCCCTGGGCTGATGGCGAGCGCCATCTTCGTCTTTCTCGAATCCCTGGACGAGTTCACCGGCACCTTCTTCGTCGGCGCCCCCGACGTCCAGACCCTGCCGCTGCTGCTCTACAGCGCCAGCGCCGGCGGCAATTACCAGATCGCCTCGATCACCGCCCTGATCCTGCTCGTGCCCTCGATCGCCTTCATGCTGGTGGTCGAGCGCTTCCTCCGGGCCGACGTGCTGGCCAAGGTCGGGCGATAGGGCGGCTCCACGGCGACCGCATGCTCCGTCAGGCCCGGAGGCGAGTCGGCCAGGCCGTGGGGCGGAGATGGCCCGGTCAGAGGTGACCCTGGTCAGAGGTGGGAGGTCAGATACTCCAGGATCTGGTCGGCGGCCGCCTCGGCCGAGAGCTTGTCGGTGGAGACCGTCACCTCGGCCAGCTCGGGCGGCTCGTAGGGGGAGTCGATGCCGGTGAAGTGCTTGATCTGGCCGGCCCTGGCCTTCTTGTAGAGGCCCTTGGTGTCGCGCGTCTCGGCGATGGCCAAAGGCGTGTCGACGAAGACCTCGATGAACTCGCCCGGGTCCAGGAGGTCGCGCACCATGCGGCGCTCGTCGCGGAAGGGCGAGATGAAGGAGGCGAGGACGATCAGGCCGGCATCAACCATCAGCTTCGCCACCTCGCCGACGCGGCGGATGTTCTCGACCCGGTCGGCGTCGGTGAAGCCCAGATCCTTGTTCAGCCCGTGGCGGACATTGTCGCCGTCGAGCAGGTAGGTGTGCGCATTCTGGGCCACGAGCTTGCGCTCGAGGATGTTGGCGATGGTCGACTTGCCGGCGCCGGAGAGGCCGGTGAACCAGACGAGGCAGGGCTTCTGCCCCTTCTGCGCGGCGCGGCGCGCCTTGTCGATGTCGAGATGCTGGTGATGGATGTTGCTGGCCCGGCGCAGCCCGAACTCGACCATGCCGGCACCCACCGTCTGGTTGGTGGTGCGGTCGATCAGGATGAAGCCGCCGAGGTCGCGATTCTCGGCATAAGGTGTGAAGGCGATCGGCTGGCTGGCGTGCAGGTTGCAGAAGGCGATCTCGTTGAGCTCGAGCGTGCGGCCCGGACGCTCCTCCTGCGTGTTGACGTCGATCTTGTGGCGGATCGAGGTGATCGTCGCCGGGATCAGCTCGGTGCCGAGCTTCAGGAGGTAGCGGCGGCCGGGCAGCAGCGGCTCCTCGTGCATCCAGAAGAGGTGGGCGGCGAACTGGTCGGCGACCTCGGGGCGGGCCCTGGGCTCGACCAGGACGTCGCCCCGGGCGATGTCGATCTCCTCCTCGAGCACCAGGGTCACGGCCTCGCCGGCCGAGGCGGCGGCACGGTCGCCATCGGCGGTGACGATGCGCGCCACGCGCGACTCGCGGCCCGACTTCGCCACCAGGATGGGATCGCCCGCGGCGATCCGGCCGCTGACGATGGTTCCGGCGAAGCCGCGGAAGTCCTGGTGCGGCCGGTTGACCCACTGGACCGGCATGGCGAAGGCGGAGCGTCCGGCATCGACGGTCACGTCGACCGCCTCCAGGTGCTCGAGCAGCATCGGCCCGCGATACCACGGCATGCGGTTGCTCGGCATGGTGACGTTGTCGCCGAAGCGCGCGGAGAGCGGGATCGGCAGGACGTCCAGAAAGCCGAGCTGGCTGGTGGCGGCCTTGTAGTCGGCGACGATCTCGTCGAAGCGGCCCTGGGCGAAGCCGACGAGGTCCATCTTGTTGACGGCGATCACGACGTGCCTGATGCCGAGCAGGTGCACGAGATAGCTGTGGCGCAGCGTCTGGGTCAGCACACCCTTGCGCGCATCGATCAGGATGATCGCGAGGTCGCAGGTCGAGGCACCCGTCGCCATGTTGCGCGAGTACTGCTCGTGGCCCGGCGTGTCGGCGACGATGAAGGAGCGCCGCGCGGTCGAGAAGAACCGGTAGGCGACGTCGATGGTGATGCCCTGCTGGCGCTCGGCCTCGAGCCCGTCGACCAGCAAGGCGAGGTCGATGTCCTCGCCGACCGTGCCGTGCTTCTTCGAATCGTCGGCGAGCGAGCGGAGCTGATCCTCCATGATCAGCTTGGAATCGTAGAGCAGCCGGCCGATCAGGGTCGACTTGCCGTCGTCCACCGACCCGCAGGTCAAGAAGCGCAGCAAGCCCTTGGCCGCTGCCTCGGCGCGGGTGGCGATGGCGACCGCCTCGGCCTGTCTCGTCATCAGAAATAGCCCTCGCGCTTCTTCTTTTCCATGGACGCCGCCTCGTCGGTGTCGACCAGCCGACCCTGACGCTCGGAGTTGCTGGACCCGAGCATCTCGGCGATCACCTGCTCGACCGTGTCGGCGTCGGATTCGATCGCCCCGCTGAGCGGCCAGTCGCCGAGCGTGCGAAAGCGCACGACGCGCTCCGTCGCGATTTCGCCCGGCTGGAACTGCATGCGCTCGTCGTCGACCATGATGAGCGTGCCGCCGCGATCGACCATCGGCCGCCGCTTGGCGAAGTAGAGCGGCACTACCGGGATCTGCTCGAGGCGGATGTATTCCCAGATATCGAACTCGGTCCAGTTCGAGAGCGGGAAGACGCGGATCGTCTCGCCCCGCGCGACGCGCGTGTTGTAGAGGTGCCAGAGCTCCGGCCGCTGGTTCCGCGGATCCCAGCCGTGGCCGGTCGAGCGCACCGAGAAGATGCGCTCTTTCGCCCGGCTCTTCTCCTCGTCGCGGCGGCCGCCGCCGAAGGCCGCATCGAAGCCGTGCTGGTCCATGCCCGCCTTCAGGGCATCGATCAGCATGATCCGCGCCCACTCGCGGCTGTCGGTGTTGAAGGGGGTCCGGCCCTCGGCCGTCGCCGCCTCGTTCGCCTGGACCAGGAGCCGGAGACCCAGGGCATCGGTGAGCTGGTCACGGTGCACGATCATGTCGCGGAAATCCCAGCCCGTGGCGATGTGCATGAGCGGGAAGGGGGGCTTCGCCGGCCAGAACGCCTTCATCGCCAGGTGCAGCATCGTCGAGCTGTCCTTGCCGATCGAATAGAGCAGCACCGGGTTGGTCATCTCGGCCACGACCTCCCGCAGGATGAAGATCGATTCGGCCTCGAGCGCGCGCAGATGGCTCGACAGCGTCGACGGTCGCCGCTCCTTGGCGGGGTCGAAGCGCGTCGCGTAGTGCACGATATCCTGTCGGGTCTCGGTCATGGGGGCACAGAGCATCAGGCAAGGTGGAACGCGCCGGTTGATCCGGAGACGGGCTCCTCATAGCGGGCGCGCCCGGGCGGGAGGCCCGGCTAGGTCCGCAGGGATGCCACTTCGGGCAGCAAGTTGCAAACCCCGAATGCCGCCGGGCGCCTTCCAGGATGCCGCAGTGCGTCAAACGCAACAGTTGAGAGATGCGATACCCATTGCGAGGACAAGCGGCCGATGGTGGCCAGGTCGCCCTGGGCGGCCTATGGATCGTCGGTGATCGTCTCGAGCCCGGAGTCCGTCCCTTGCCGCGCTTTGCCAAGCCGACCCATGTCGCCAACCCCGCCGTGCTGGGCCCTTGCGTCTATCCGAGGGCGCTGGAGACCATTCTCGCGGCGTCGGACCTGGAGACGGTGCGGGCCGAGATCGGCGGTTGGCCCGACTATGCGCCGACGCCTTTGGTCGAGCTTCGCGCCATGGCCGAGGCGGCCGGGGTCGCTTCCATCCACTACAAGGACGAGGCGTCGCGCTTCGGGCTCGCCAGCTTCAAGGCGCTGGGTGGCGCCTATGCGGTCAGGCGGCTGCTCGAGCGCCTGTTCACGGCGAAGGAGGGACGACCGCCCAGGGACGGGGCGGAGCTCGCCGGCTTCGCCGCCAACGTCACCGTCACCTGCGCCACGGACGGCAATCACGGCCGCTCGGTCGCCTGGGGGGCCGAGCGGTTCGGGGCGCGCTGCCGGATCTACATTCACGCCACGGTGAGCGAGGGCCGCCGGCAGGCGATCGAGGCCTTTGGCGCCGAGGTCGTCCGCACCCCCGGCAATTACGACGATTCGGTCCGCCGCGCCGCCCTGGACGCGGCCGCGCATGGCTGGCACGTGGTCTCCGACACCTCCTATCCGGGCTATACCGAGGTGCCGGCCGATGTCATGCGCGGCTATCTTCTGATGGCCGACGAGGCCTTCGCGCAGCTCGCGGGGGCGGCACCGACGCATATCCTGGTGCAGGGCGGGGTCGGCGGGGTGGCCGCCGCGGTCGCGGCCCGGTCCTGGCAGATCCTGGGCAGGGACCGCCCGAGCTTCATCGTGGTCGAGCCGGAGCGGGCGGCCTGCATCGCCGCCAGCATCGAGGCCGGCGAGCGCCGGGCGGTCAGGGGCGGTCTCGACACGCTGATGGCCGGGCTCGCCTGCGGTGAGGTCTCGCTCGTCGCCTGGGAGGTGCTGCGCCGGGCGGTCCACGATGTCCTGGTGATCGACGACGCGGCGGCGGTCACGGTGATGCGCGACCTCGCGGCCAACGATCCGCCGGTGGTCGCCGGCGAGAGTGCGACCTGCGGCCTTGCCGGAGCACTCGCGGCCCTGGAATATCCCGAGATCGCAGCGGCCATCGGGCTTGGCCCGGCGAGCCGCCTGCTCGTCTTCGGCACCGAGGGTGCCACCGACCCCGAGCTTTATGCCGAGCTGGTCGGCCGTCCAGCGGAGGAGATGGCCCCATGAGCCGCACGCTGACCGTTGCCGCCGCCCAGGTCGGCCCGATCGCCCGGAACGACTCGCGCACCCGGGTCGTCGAGCGGCTGATCGATCTCCTGCGGCAGGCCAAGGCGCGCGGCGCCGGCTTCGTGGTCTTTCCGGAGCTGGCGCTCACCACCTTCTTTCCGCGCTGGGGGCTGGCCGAGCCGGAGGAGGTCGACGCCTTCTTCGAGCGGGAGATGCCGGGGCCGGAGACGGCGCCGCTCTTCGCCGCGGCCGGCGAGCTCGGCCTCGGCTTCGCGCTCGGCTATGCCGAGCTGACCACCGACGCGGCGGGCCGGACGCGACATTTCAACACGGCGATCCTGGTCGAGCCGAGCGGCCGGATCAGCGGCAAGTACCGCAAGATCCATCTGCCGGGTCACCGCGAGGTCGAGCCCTGGCGGGCGTTCCAGCACCTCGAGAAGCGCTATTTCGAGCCGGGCGACCTGGGCTTTCCGGTGTTCGAGACGATGGGCGGCAGGCTCGGCATGCTGATCTGCAACGACCGCCGCTGGCCCGAGGCGTTCCGCATGCTGGGGCTGCAGGGGGTCGAGCTGGTGGCGATCGGCTACAACACGCCGCAGCATTACCCCTTGGTGCCCGAGCAGGACCATCTGCAGCAGTTCCACAACCGCCTCGTCTTGCAGGCCGGCGCCTACCAGAACGGAACCTGGGTGGTGGGTGTCGCGAAGGCCGGCGTGGAGGAGGGCTGCATGCTGATCGGCGAGAGCTGCATCGTCGGCCCGACGGGCGAGGTGGTGGCGCTCTGCTCGACGCTCGACGACGAGATCTGCGTGGCGGTCTGCGATCTCGACCGCTGCCAGACGATCAAAGCCAACATCTTCGACTTCAAGGCGCACCGGATGCCGGCCGAGTACGGGCTGCTCACGCAGCGCTGAGATCCTGCCGGCGCCATACCAGGGCGAGATTGTTGGCCGGCAGCTCGACCACCTCGTCGAGGGCCAGGCCGTGCGCCGCGGCCGCCGGGATCAGCTCGCTCTCGACGCAGCGGATGCGCCAGGCGGGGTTCTGGGCCTGGAGGCTCGCATCGAACGCGGCGTTGCTCGACGCGGTGTGCAGGCCATGCCGCCGGAAGGGGCCGTAGAGCACGAGCGGTCCCTTGGGTGGCAGCAGCCGGGCGGCGCCGGCGAGAAGACCCAGGGTCGCGGCCCAGGGGGCGATGTGGGCGAGATTGCAGCAGAAGATCGCGTCGGCCGCCTCGAGCGGCCATTCGGCGGCGGCGGCGTCGAGGAGAATCGCCGGGCGGACGGTGGCGGCGCCGGCGGCCCTGCCGTGGGCGTCGATGCCGGGGAGGGCCGCCGCTTCGGCGTCGCTCGGCTGCCAGGCGAGCCCCGGGGCAAGTTGCGGCGCCATCCAGGCGGCGTGCTCGCCCGTGCCGCTGGCGATCTCCAGCAGCACGCCGGAGGTCGGCAGCACGCGGCGCAGCACGGTCAGGATGGGTGCCCGGTTGCGCAGCGTCGCCGGGGCGTGGCGGCGCGGGTCGGCCGGCTCCGTCCCCATCAATGCAGCTTGAGGCGCGGGTGGATCACGCGGTTGACCCGGCTGATGGCGATATGCGCGACGCCGCGCAGCCAGCCGTGGATCGCCAGGAGGTGGTTCCAATAGAGCGAGATGTAGAAGAAGCGCGCCAGCCGTCCCTCGATCGCCATCCGGCCGCCGATGAGATTGCCCATCAGCGTGCCGACGGTCGAGAAGTGGCTGAGCGAGACGAGCGAGCCGTGATCCCGGTAGACGAAGCTCTCGAGCGGCTCGTTGCGCATCAGATGCTGGAGGTTGAGGAAGACCGTGCGGGCCATCTGGTGCGCTGCCTGGGCGCGTGGCGGCACGGGCCTTTCGGCACCCTCGGGCGTGCAGCTGCAGCAGTCGCCGAAGGCGAGGATGCGCTCGTCGCGGGTGGTCTGCAGGGTCGGGTGCACGACGAGCTGGTCGGCCTTATTGGTCTCGAGCCCGCCGATGTCGGCGAGCCAGGCGGGGCCCTTGACGCCGGCCGCCCAGACCTTGAGCGCTGCCGGGACCAGCTCGCCCGAGGCGGTGCGCATGGCATCGCGCGTGACCTCGGTCACCCTGGTGCCGACGAGCACGCGGACACCCAGGCTCTCCAGCTCTTCCCGGGCCGCCCGGGCGAGCTTCTCGGGCAGGGCCGGCAGGAGCTGCGGACCGGCCTCGAGCAGGGTGACGCGCAGGCGGCTCGCATCGAAGACCTCGAGGCCGTAATGGGCGAGGCCCGCGGCCGCGTTGTAGAGCTCGGCCGCGAGCTCGACGCCGGTCGCACCGCCGCCGACGATGGCGATGTCGACGAAGGCCTCGGCCGCCGGGTCCGCCGACAGGGTGCGGGAGACCTTGAGGCAATGGTCGAGGAGCTTCTGGCGGAAGCGGTCGGCGGCGGCGCGATCCTCGAGCAGGATGCAGTGCTCGAGAACGCCGGGCGTGCCGAAGTCGTTGTCGACCGAGCCGACCGCCAGAACGAGGAAGTCGTAGCGGATGCGGTGGCGGCCCAGAAGCTCGCTGCCGTCCTCGTCGAGGAGCGGGGAGATCACGATCTGCCCGGCCGGGCGATCGATCGCCTCGAGGCTGCCCATGAAATAGCGGTAGCCCCAGCGGAAGGCGTGGGCGCGATAGCCGACCTCGGCCTGGTTGGCGTCGAGCGAGCCGGCCGCGACCTCGTGCAGGAGCGGCTTCCAGACATGGGTGCGGTTCTTCTCGACCAGGATGATGTCGAAGCGCGGGTCGCGGCCGTGCCTCGCCCCGAGCCGGGCCACCAGCTCGAGCCCGCCGGCGCCGCCGCCGACCACGACGATCTGTGTCTTGAGTGCCATTGACCCCACCGCTCCAGTCAGCCGCGGGAGAGTAGTCGGTCCCGAGGGCCGCGTCAGGCCCGGATGTCGTCTCCGCACGCATTCGGCCGGGCTTTGCGGCCGGCCGGCAAGGGGCTATGTCCCTCTTGGCAAATCGCGAGGGGGCTGCATGGGCGAGCGGATCGGCGTGATGGTGTGCGGCCACGGCTCGCGCTCGACGAAGGCGGTGGCCGAGTTCGCCGCCGTGGCGAGGAAGCTCGAAGGTGCCTTCCCGGACTGGCCGGTCGAATACGGTTATCTGGAGTTCGCCAATCCGGTGATCCGTGACGGGCTCGACCGGCTGCGCGAGGCCGGCTGCACCCGCGTGCTGGCGGTGCCGGGCATGCTGTTCGCCGCCGGGCACGCCAAGAACGACATCCCTTCGGTGCTCAACACCTACCAGAAGGCGCATGGCCTCAGGATCGATTACGGCCGCGAGCTCGCCGTCGATGCCCGGATGATCAGGGCGGCGGCCGATCGCATCGAGGCGGCGCTGGCCCGTGCCGATGCCGCGCACGGCGTCATGCCGCGGCACGAGATCTGCCTCGTCGTGATCGGCCGTGGCGCCTCGGATCCGGATGCCAACTCCAACGTCGCCAAGATCGCCCGGATGCTCTGGGAGGGGATGGGCTTCGGCTGGTGCGAGACCGGCTATTCCGGCGTCACCTTTCCCCTGGTCGAGCCCTGCCTCGAGCATGTGGCGAAGCTCGGCTACAGGCGGGTCGTGGTCTTTCCCTATTTCCTCTTCACCGGCATCCTGGTCGACCGGATCTTCGGCTTCACCCGCGAGGTGGCGGCGCGCCATCCGGGGATCGAGTTCGTCGAGGCCGGCTATCTCGGCGACCACCCGCTCGTGGTCGAGACCCTGGCCGCCCGGGTCCACGAGATCCTGGAGGGGGCCAACCTGATGAACTGCTCGCTCTGCAAGTACCGGGCCCAGGTCCTGGGCTTCGAGGCCGAGGTCGGGCTGCCGCAGGCGAGCCATCACCATCATGTCGAGGGGAAGGGCGCCTCCGCCCCGGGGTCGTCGGTCGAGGACTGCCCGCTCTGCGACGATTTCTGCACCGGCGCCTGCCGGCTGGCTCATGCCCATGACCACGGCCACGGGCACGACCATGCGCACGGGCACGATCACCACCACGACCATGACGACCATGCTCACCATCCCTATCCTCACGAGCACCATCCGCACGGGCCCTTGAGTGCCTTGAACCGTCGTCGGAGCTGACGGGTCAGCCGGTGTTGCGCCAGACGATGGCGCCGCCGAGCGCCATGAGCACGACGTAGAGCAGGCGGCGAAAGCGTTCCTCGGCGATGCGTCGGCGGAGCCGGGCGCCGAGCCGCAGGCCGATCAGGGCGGGGACCAGGGCCAGCACGGAGAGCAGCGCCAGATCCCGGGTGAGCAGCTCGTAGCGGGTGAAGGCGATCATCAGGACGGCCGTCGAGACGCCGAAAAGCAGGCCCATGGCCTGGACCAGCCGCTCCTTGTCGAATTCAAGAGCCTGGATATAGAGCATGCCGGGCAGGATGGCCGAGCCCGTGAAGCCGGTGATCAGGCCGTTGGCGAGACCGGTCAGGGGCGAGAGCCAGCGCTCGTGCCGACCCGGATGCGGCAGCTTCGGCCCGAGCAGGCTGATCACGCCGTGCAGCACGATGAGCAGGCCCAGCGCCACGGCGGGGCCCTTGCCCGAGCTTCGGGCCAGGACACCGGCGCCGACGACGATGCCGAGAGCGGCGGCCAGGAGAAGCGGCCAGAGTCGACGGGCGACGGCGAGCGACGTCCTGCCGCTTAGGCCCTGGATGGCGTTGGTGACGAGCGACGGCACCAGCATCATCGCGATCGCCGGGGTGATGCCGTAGGTCGTGGTGAGCACACCGAGCACGATGGTCGGCAGGCCGAGGCCGACGATCCCCTTGACGAAGCCGGCGGCGAGGAAGGTCAGCGCCACCAGCGCCAGGTTTTCGGCTTGCCACATCGCCCGGTGTGCTCCACCTCTGCAGCGGCACGCCGTCGCTTTTCTCCGACCCGCCGAACCTCTCGAACGCACCTGGACTGAACCCGATGCTGGTATCGCTCATACTCGGTTTCGTGCTCCTGGTCGTCGGCGGCGAAGGGCTGGTGCGCGGCGCGGTCGCAACGGCGACGCGACTCGGCGTCTCGCCGCTCTTCACCGGCATCGTGCTGGTCGGCTTCGGCACCTCGACCCCCGAGCTGGTGACGAGCGTTCAGGCGGCCCTGGCCGGGTCGCCCGGCATCGCCGTCGGCAACATCGTCGGCAGCAACATCGCCAACATCCTCCTGATCCTCGGCCTGGGCGCGCTCCTCCTGCCGATGGCCTGCCGTCCCGAGGCCTTCTATCGGGACGGCACCGTTCTCGTGCTCAGCTCGGTGGCGCTCGGGGCCGTGGTGCTGACGGGTGCCCTCGACCGCTGGACCGGCCTCGTCTTCATCGCGGCGCTCCTGGCCTATCTGGTCTTCACCTACGTCAAGGAGAGCGACAGCCCGGGCGAGGCGGCCCGGAGGCACGAGGCGGGGGCGGCGCTGCAGCTCCCCGAGCAGCCGATGCCGCTCTGGCTGGCGCTGATCGTCGCCCTTGTCGGCATCGCGCTCACGGTGGTCGGCGCCCGGCTCCTGGTCGCGGGCGCGATCGAGCTCGCCACCCAGCTGGGCGTGTCCCAGACGATCATCGGCCTCACCGTGGTCGCGGTCGGCACCTCGCTGCCGGAGCTGGTGACCGCCGTCATCGCGGCCCTGAAGAAGCAGGCCGACGTCGCCTTCGGCAATATCGTCGGCAGCAACATCTACAACATCCTGGGCATTCTCGGCATCACCGCCGTGGTGCAGCCGCTCGACGTGCCGCGCGAGATCGCCGATTTCGACATCTGGGTGATGCTCGCCGCCACCGTGCTTCTCCTCTTCTTCGCGATCAGTGGCTGGCGCGTCTCGCGCCGCGAGGGGGGCGTGCTGCTGGCGCTCTACGTCGCCTATGTGGGCTATCTTGGCTGGGGGGTGCTCTCTTAGCACCCGCCGGCCGCTCGGTCGGGGCGCGGTGGAAGGAAGGACAGGATGGCGCAGAAACCTCGCTCGCGTGCCGTATCCAATGTCTCCCTGGCGGAGCGTGCGTGGCGCATCCGCCAGAAGGCGCTGTTGATGGGCGAGGTGCAGGGACAGGGCTATATCGGCCAGGCGCTGGGCATCGCCGACGTTCTGGCGGCCGCCTATTTCCATGCGATGGACTACCGGGCCCTTGAGCCGGAATGGGAGGGGCGGGACCGCTTCCTGCTCTCGGTCGGCCACTATGCGATCGCCCTCTACG
This sequence comes from uncultured Geminicoccaceae bacterium, assembly GCA_964393275.1. Lineage (GTDB taxonomy): Bacteria > Pseudomonadota > Alphaproteobacteria > Geminicoccales > Geminicoccaceae > SLRI01. The sequence continues at coordinate 34,903 of CAYMTA010000028.1, forward strand.
CGGCGCTGATGGAGGCGGGCATCCTGCCCGAGGAAGAGCTTTCGACCTACGGCATGGACGACAGCCGCCTGCCGATGTCGGGCATGGCGTCCTGCACGCCCGGCATGGAGATCACCGGCGGCTCGCTCGGCCACGGCCTCGGCATCGCCATCGGCATGGCGCTCGGCCTCCGGCGCAAGCGCTCGAAGGCTTTCGTCTACAATTTGATGTCGGACGGCGAGCTCGGCGAGGGCTCGACCTGGGAGGCGGCCATGGTCGCGGCCCACCACCGGCTGGGCAACCTGGTCTGCCTCGTCGACTTCAACGACCAGCAGGCCGACGGCAAGTCGACCCTGGTGCTCAGCGCCGAGCCGCTCGAGGCGAAGTGGCAGGCCTTCGGCTGGCACTGCCAGCGCGTCGACGGCAACGACCTCGACGCGGTCGTCGGCGCCTTCGACGCGGCCCGCGCGGTCGCCGAGGTCCGGCCGCGCGCGATCATCTTCGACACGCGGATGTGCAAGGGCGTGCCGTTCCTGGAGCGCCGCGAGATCGCCCATTTCGTCCGCGTCGAGGCCGACGAATGGGCGAAGGCGCTTTCCGCCCTGGCGGAGGGACGGCCGGCATGACCGAGGCTTCCAGGGCGCGCAAGCACGAGCCGCGACAGGCGCCGGTCGCCGTCGGCGGGAAGGGGCCGACCACCTCGGCGATGATCGCCTCGCTGGCCGCCGAGGGCTACGACACCGTCCAGGCGCCGTTCGGTCATGCGCTGGTGGATCTGGCGCGGAAGGACGAGCGGATCGTTGGCCTCTCGGCCGATCTCGCCAAGTACACCGACCTCCATGTCTTCGCCGAGGCGATGCCCGACCGGTTCTACCAGATGGGCATGGCCGAGGCGGTCTTGATGTCGGCCGCGGCCGGGCTGGCGCGCGAGGGTTTCCTGCCCTTCGCCACCACCTATGCCGTCTTCGCCTCGCGCCGCGCCTATGACTTCATCGCCATGGCGATCGCCGAGGCGAGCCTGCCGGTCAAGATCGTCTGCGCGCTGCCGGGGCTGACCACGGGCTACGGGCCGAGCCACCAGGCGACGGAGGACCTCGCGATCTTTCGCGGCCTGCCCGGCATGACGATCGTCGATCCCTGCGACGCTACCGACATCGCCCAGATGGTGCCGGCGATCGCCGCCCACGAGGGGCCGGTCTATTGCCGCCTGCTGCGCGGCCGGGTGCCGGTGGTGCTGACCCGCCACAAGCCCGACTACCGGTTCGAGCTGGGCCGGGCGCAGATGATCCGGGACGGCCGGGACGTGCTGGTGATCGCCACCGGCCTGATGACCATGCGCGCCCTCGATGCGGCCGTGAAGCTGGCCCAGGACGGGATCGATGTCGCCGTCCTGCACGTCCCGACCATCAAGCCCCTGGACCGGGCGACCCTCCTCGCCGAGGCCGGCAAGGGCGGGCGGCTGGTCGTGACCGCCGAGAACCACAGCCTGGTCGGCGGCCTCGGCGAGGCGGTGGCCACGACGCTGCTGACAGCGGACGTCACGCCGGCCTTCCGCATGATCGGTCTGCCGGACGCCTTTCTCGAGGCCGGCGCCCTGCCGACGCTGCACGACATGTACGGGCTTTCCACGGACCGGGTGGCGGCGCAGATCCGCGCCTGGCTTTGAAGGGAGAGACGACCATGCAAGGACTGCTGCACGGTCGGACCGCCATCGTCACCGGCGCCGCCTCGCCGCGCGGCCTCGGCAAGGCGACGGCCATGCTGTTTGCGGAGCACGGGGCCAGCGTGGCGATCCTCGATCTGACGGCCGAGGCCGCCGAGGATGCCGCGGCCGGTCTCGGCGCCGGGCATGTCGGCCTCGCCTGCGACGTCACCGACAAGGCGCGCTGCGAGGCGGTGGTGGCGGCGCTGACCGAACGCTGGGGCCGGATCGACATCCTGGTCAACAATGCCGGCATCACCCAGCCCCTGAAGATCATGGAGATCGGGCCCGCCGACTATGACGCCGTGCTCGACGTCAACCTGCGCGGCACGCTGCACATGAGCCAGGCGGTGATCCCGGGCATGCGCGGGCGCCGGGCGGGCAGCATCGTCAACATCTCGTCGGTCTCCGCCCAGCGCGGCGGCGGCATCTTCGGCGGCCCGCATTACGCGGCGGCCAAGGCGGGCATCCTCGGGCTCACCAAGGCGATGGCGCGCGAGCTGGCGCCGGCGGGGATCAGGGTCAACGCCATCTGCCCGGGCTTCATCGCCACCGACATCACCGCCGGCAAGCTGACGCCCGAGATGCACGAGGCGATCATCGCCGGCATCCCGATGGGCCGTGCCGGCGAGGCCAGGGACGTCGCGGGCTGTGCCCTCTTCCTCGCCTCCGATCTCGCCGCCTACTGCACCGGCACCGAGCTCGACGTGAATGGCGGCTCCCTCATCCACTGAGTCCCGGCGCCAAGAAGCGCCTAGTCCGGGTGCTGCACTTCCGGCAGGCCGCCGGCGAGGACGATGCCGAGCCCGGAAAGGGCGGCCAGCAGCAGGAGCGTGGCGCCGATGCCGGCGGTCTCGGCGAAGACGCCGATGAGGCCGCTCGTCACCAGGACGACGCCGATCAGGGTGTTGCTGAGCGCCACGTAGCCGGCCCGGCGGCCGGCACCGGCGAGATCGACGATGTAGGTCTTGCGCCCGATCCGCATCCCGGCATGGGCCAGGGCCACGAGGAAAACGGCAGCCGGCAGGAGCAGCGGCAGCGCCAGGGCCGCGGGCGCCGCCAAGGCGAGGCTGCCCGTCGCCAGGGCGACGAGGCCGGCGAGCGCTGCCGCGGCGCGCATCACCTGGCGGCTCGAGCGGTCGGCGAGGCGGCCCCAAAGGGCCGAGCTCAGCCCGCCGGCGATGCCCGAGGCGAGGACGAGGAGGCCGAGGTCGCGAATCCCGGCACCCTCCGAGCGCTGGCTGAGCACGACCAGGAAGGGTGGCATCAGGGCAATGCTGACGAAGAGCGCTCGCGACAGCACGAAGCGCACGAAATCGGGCTCCTGGCCCAGCCGCGCAATCTCGCCGCGGATGAAGGCGAAGGCGCTCTGGCCGCCCTCGGTCGCACCCGGCACCTCCTCGATCCGGCTGTAGAGCAGGCTCGCCGCCAGCCAGAGCAAGGCGGCCAGTGCCAGCACGGCGGCGAAGAAGACGGCGCCGCGCGTGCCGCCGGCCAGCACCATGTAGAGCCCGAAGGCGCCGGTGCCGATGCTGCCGACGGTCGTCGCCCAGCCGCTGACCGTGCCGCGCCGCGTTCGGCTGATGGTCTTGCCGAGCACGTCGTTGTGCGCGATCGAGGCGAAGCCGCGGCCGATGCTGAAGAGGGCCAGCAGGGCGAGGATGGCCCAGCCGGCCGGAGCCCCCTCGAGCAGCAGCGCTGCCAGCGCCATGAGGCCGAGGGCCGTGGCCTCGATCAGGCTGCCGGCGACCCAGAACCACTTGCGCACCGCATGGCCCCGGATCCAGGCGGCGACCATGAGCTGCGGCAGGAGCGAGAGCGATTCGCGCACCGGCACGAGCAGGCCGACGATGTAGCTCGGCGCGCCGAGCACCGAAAGCAGCCAGCTCAGCACGAGCTTGGTGTCGGCGAGGCCGTCGCCGATCTTGGTCAGGGACAGGCTGGCGAGATGCAAAAGAAAGCTCGCCGGCTGCTCGCGGCAGGCGGCTTCGGGAATGTCGAGACAGACCCGCGCCTCGTCGTCGCCGGTGAGCAGGTCGTAGAGATCGCGCGCCCGTCCCGGTGCCGGAGTAAGCTCGGCCATGACTCAAAACCCCTGGATGTTGCCGAAGGCGAGGGCGATGCCGAGGACGACGAGGCCGAGCAGCACCGCGGCGGCGATCTTGACCCAGCTATAGGGGCGCTCGCCCTGGACGATGCCGGTCCGGGCATTGACGCTCAGGTGGTAGCTCTTGCCCCGGAAGAGATAGGCGCCGAGCCAGCAGGGCAGGAGGATGTGCTTGTAGGTGCGGTCGCTGTGCTGGACGTCGAGCCGGTGGATCTCCTGCATGTCGCCGCCGATGGCGAGCCTGACGTCGCCGGCGATCCGCGCCTGCATCGTCTCGGCCGCCGCCGTCCAGCCGGCGGCGAGGCCGGTCTGGTAGGCCTCGGCCTGGAAGCCGGCGATGAAGGCAGGCGTGTAGGGCTTGAGGTCCGAGAGATCCCAGGGCTCCAGCCGGTCGGTCATCCAGGCCGGCAGCGAGCGGCTGGCCAGCACCAGGACGTCGTCGAAATGCCGGCTGACCTCGCCCGCCGCCGGTCGCCAGCGCACCTTCTGGACCATTCGCGTCTGGGTCACCATGCGGCCGTTCACGTTGACCCGGACCTGCATCGGCACGGTGTAGAAATCGCCGCGCCGGCCCTCGTAGCGGCTCCGGGTGAAGCTGTCGAAGGTCCAGTACGGCAGGTACACGCCGGCGAGGCGGCCCTGGTCGCGGGCGTATTTCCTGAGCTTCGTCGGCGCGAACCAGAGGCCGCGCAGCCACTGGCGCACGCGCTCCTGCGCCTCGCGCTCGGTGATCAAAAAGGGCAGCAGGGCGGCCGGCTTGAGCTGGCGGTTGATGCCGGTGTCGGTGACGATGGAATGGCCGCAGAACGGGCATGAGCCGGCATGGCGATCGGGATCGAAGGTGAACTCGGCGCCGCAGGAGGCGCACTTGACGGTCCGGGTCTCCTCGACCGCGTCGCCGAGCTCGCCCCTGGCGAGGGCCGCCTCGAGCGGCTGCTCGACGATCAGCGTGGGTGCGACCTCGATGCGATTCACATGACCGCAATAGGCGCAGACCAGCGAATCGGTGCCGGGCGCATAGGCGAGGACGGCGCCACACTGCTCGCAGGCGAGCTGCGCCTCGCGGCCGGCGGCCGGCTGGGCTGCCGGGAGGTCGGGCGGCCGGTCGGGTGCCGTGGCGCCGGGCCGCGGCCCCCACGGCCCGCGCTTGAGCTTCATGGGCAGGGCTTCAGGCGCCGGGCAGCGGCGGCGGCACGGCGCGGAAGAGCGGCGCCAGCTCCGTCACGGAGGCTGCCTTCTCCCAGCCGGCCATGCCTTCGGCCCAGACGAGGCTCGAGGCGGTCAGCCGCCCGTCACTCAGTTGCTGGCGAAGCTCGGCGAGCTCGAAGGGGCCGTCCGGCTTGCCGTCGCGGGCGACGTGGAAGGCCCGGCCGCCGGGCAGGGGCGGCGGCATGGCCGGGGACGCCGCCGGCGCCGGTGCACCCATCGCATCCGCCATCTGCTTCGCCATCGCCATGCCCATGCCGAGCCCGATGCCGGTCGCCGCCCCGCCATCGGCCGGGTTGGAGGCTGCCGCGCGCATCGCCTCGGCCGCCTGGAACTGGCTGTATTTGCGCAGATCGCCGATGACCCCCATGGAGGTCCGCCGGTCCATCGCCTGCTCGACCTCGGGCGGCAGGGAGACGTTCTCGACCAGGAGGCGCGTGAGCTCGAGCCCGTAATTGGCGAACTCGGGCGCGATCCGGCCGTGCACGAACTGGCCGAGCTGGTCGTAATTGGCGGCGAGGTCGAGCACCGGGATGCCGGAGCTGCCGAGGATGGTGGCGAAGCGGGCGACGATCAGGTTCCTGAGCTGGTCGGTGATCTCATCGAGGGTGAAATGCCCGTCCGTGCCGACCACCTCGCGCAAGAGCACGGCCGGATCGGCGATGCGGATCTCGTAGGTGCCGAAGGCGCGCAGCCGCACCGGGCCGAATTCCGGGTCGCGCAGCATGGCCGGGTTGCGCGTGCCCCACTTCAGGTCGGTGAACCGGCGCATGTTGAAGAAATAGACCTCGGCCTTGAACGGGCTCTCGAAGCCGTGCGGCCAGGCCTGCAGGGTCGAGAGGATCGGCAGGTTGGCGGTCCGAAGCTCGTACATGCCGGGGGTGAAGACGTCGGCGATCTCGCCCTCGTTGACGAACACCGCGGTCTGCGCCTCGCGCACCGTCAGCTTGGCGCCGAACTTGATCTCGTTGTTGTAGCGCTCGAACCGCCAGGCCAGCGTGTCGGGCGAATCGTCGGTCCACTGGATGACGTCGACGAACTCGCCGAAGAGCTTCTCCATGATCATGGTGCCGGTCCTTCCCTCCGGCTCAGGCCGGCTTTGCCAGGGTCGCGGCCGGAGACTTGCCCGCCGCCCGGGCGGAGGCGGCGCTCAGGCTCTCCTTCAGCTTCCCCTCGAGCTCGACGAGCTGCTGCTCGGCGTCCCGGCGCTTGGCCTTGCCCTCGTCGGCGATGCGCAAGCTGTCCTCGATGGTCGCGATCAGCTGGTCGTTGGCGCGCTTGACCACCTCGATGTCGAAGACGCCGCGCTCGACCTGCTGGCGGACCTCGAGATTCACCTCGCGCAGGTTGTCGGCGTTCTTCTCGAGCAGCTCGTTGGTGAGGTCGGTCGCCGCCTTGACCGCACCCGCCGCCTGGCCCGAGCGGTAGATGGTGATCGCCTGGGCGAGCTGCTGGCGCCACAGCGGCACGGTGTTGGCGAGGGTCGAGTTGATCTTGGTGATCAGCGACTTGTCGTTCTCCTGGACCAGCCGGATCGACGGCAGGCTCTGCATTGTCACCTGGCGGGTCAAGAGCAGGTCGTGCACGCGGCGTTCGAGATCGTCGCGCCTGGAGCGCAGGTCGCGCAGCTTCTGCGCCTCGATCACATCGTCCGAACCCTCGACCGCGGTGGCCATGGCCGGGATCACCTTGTCGTCGAGCTCCTTCAGCTTGGCCCGGCCGGCGGCGATGTAGACCTCGAGCGAACGGAAATAGTCGAGATTGACGTCGTAGAGCTTGTCGAGCTTGGTGATGTCGGTGAGCAGCGTGGTCTTGTGGCGCTCGAGATCGTTGGTGATGCCGTCGATCTGGTCGCGCACCGTCTCGTACTCGTCGAGATACTCCATCAGCTTGTTCTTGGCGCCGAAGAGGCGGGCCAGGAAGCCCGGCTTGTCACGCGGGTCGATCGCCTCGAACTTCAGCTCGCGCAGCTTGGCCACCATGCTGTTCAAGGCATCGCCGGCCGGGCCGACATCCTTGGTGCGCACCGATTCGAGCATCGAATCCGAGACCTCGGTGAGCTGCTGCTGGGCCTTGGCACCGAAGAAGATGATCGAGTTGCTATCGGTCACGTCGAGCTCGCGCATCGCCTGCTCGACCTGCTGGACGGCCGTGCCCTCGAGGTCGAGCTGCAGGTCGTGGACGAGCTCGCCCGAAAGGGTCGCCATGCTGGCGGCGAGCTCCGTCTTCTGCTCCGCGACCGCCGTCCTGGCTGCCGGCGGGACGCGCTCTGGGGCCTCGGTCATCGGTCGTCTCCCGGAATGGCACCGACCTCGGGGGCGGATGCTCAGTGAACACCTTCGCGCTCGAGCTGCGTCTTCAGCACCTCGATCTGCACCTCGAGATCGAGGCTCTCGTTGCGCTTGAGTATGTCGCGCTGCTCCTCGAACACCCGCTCGACGGTCTCCAGCACATGGCGGAAATTGTCGGCGAGGGGCGTGTCGGCAAGATCCTGCTGCTGCGCGCGGTACTTTCCCACCACGTCGCGCGTGCCGTCGAGATAGGTCACGAGGAAGCGGCGCGCGCGGCGCAGGTCGCCCGGATCCTTCTCGATCTGGGCGAGCACCGCATCGGCGCTTCGGATGATACGGGCGAGGCGCTCCTTGAGCTCGCGCGAATGCAGGCCGCGTGCCTGCGTCTCGATCGCCCGGACCTTGGCGCGCGCCTCCTCGAGGGCGGCGAGCACGGCCTCGGTCTTGAGGCCGGCGCGGTCGGCGAGCTTCTGATCGAGCCCCTTGTCGGCGCGCGGGTCGAGCCCGTAGGCCAGATAGGCCGCATAGCCCATGAGCCCGGCGGCGACGAGGCCGAGGATCACCGGCTGGCTGTCGCCCATGGCGCTGAGCGAGAAGGCGGCGAGGCCGACGAGGACGATTCCGGCGAGCTTGCGGGGCGGCGGGGCGCGGGTGATCGTGCGCTCGGCATATTCGCGCTCGGCGAGGCGCCCCTGGCGGATCAGCCAGGCCGCCGCCTGAAGGGCGACGATGGCGCCGAGCCCGCCGAGCGCCTTGCCGACCTGGCCGAGCATCAGGCCGGTGACCAGGGGGCCGACCGAGAAGAAGGTGGCGACGTGGAGGGCCACGGGATGGCTCATCGACCAGCCGCCGGCGGTGCCGCCAGGCCCGGATGCGGTCACGCGCGAGCCGATGCGCCGGGCGAACTCGCTGGTCGGCTCGCTCATGGGATCGGGCTGCCCAAGGGGTGTTGCGCCATCAAAAGATCGCCAGCCAGGCGAGGAGCCAGAAGCCGAAGAGCAGGAGGCCGACACCGAGCCCGCGGATCATGGTCGCCGCCCAGCCCGGGCGCGAGGGCCGCCGGCAGTGTTCGGGCACCAGCCCGATGGCGCTTTGCGGTGCAGCGCGTCCACCTGTCGCTTCGCTCCTTCAGATGCATCGGTGGCCGAAGGCGGCCAACCCTTCGTCGAGATAGTCCGCGAGCAGCGGCATGCCCAGCAGGTATTCTGCCGTGCGCTCGTTGTGGGCGCGTCGCGCCTCGGCCCGGGCCTCGTCCCATTCCGCGACGGCGTAGCTGCCACGGCCGAGCCAAGCCAAGGCCACGAGCTCCACCTGCTCGTCGTCGTTGAGATCGGCGATCAGGGCGCGCAGCACATCCTCGGTATTGTCGTCGTGGTCTTCGTCCATCGGCTCGACGTGCTCCTCGAGCTCGTCGACCTCGCCATGGGCGAGATCCGAGCCGGGGTCGTCGCCCTCGTCGGGCAGATCCGCGCCGAACACGCGCGCCTTGACGATGATGGCGCAAACCTTGTCCGGATCGATGGTCAGCATGCTCTTCGGGCCTCCGCGCCCTGTCGTGACACCAAGGGTGGCGTCGTGCATGGCCTGGGCTCCGATCTTTCGCAAATTTCCGGCCGCCGCGCAAAGCGAGTTCGGCTCGTCCCGCGCGGGCCGGGGCCCCGGCACGGTGCGGGCGGGCCACAAACGGCTTGGCGGATTCACCAAATCTCCATGAATTTCTGGTAGAGCGAGCTATAGACGACCTATCCATGCGTTCGCATCCGATCCCTCTGGTCCGCACCATGCCCCGACCGACCCTGCCTCAAGCGACCCTGGCGAGCCCGACCGGCCCATGACCAACCCGCAGCGCTACATCATCCGGGTCTTTCTTTTCCTCCTGCTCGCGATAGGCGTGGTCGCGGCCCTCTACGACATCATCTGGCGCGCTTTCCTCCAGAATCCCGGGCTGAACGGGCTGATCCTCGGCGTGCTCCTGCTCGGCATCGTCTACGCGCTCCGCCGCATCTGGTCGCTGCGCCCGGAGGTCGCCTGGATCGAGGCCTTCCGCACGTCCGGTCCCGGCTTCTCCATGGCGAGCCCGCCCCGGCTCCTCTCGCCCGTGGCCGGAGCGCTCGGCGAGGAGGAGCGGCGCGGCCGGGCCTCGCTCAACGCGCTTTCCATGCGCTACCTGCTCGACAGCATCAGCGCCCGGCTCGACGAGAGTCGCGACATCACCCGCTACCAGACCGGCCTCTTGATCTTTCTCGGCCTGCTCGGGACGTTCTGGGGGCTGCTCGAGACGATCACCTCGGTGGGTGAGGTGATCGGCGGGCTCTCGCTCACCGGCGACGACATGCTCGGCGTCTTCGATGGATTGAAGGCCGGCCTGGCGGCCCCGATGCACGGCATGGGCACGGCCTTCAGCTCGTCGCTCTTCGGCCTCGCCGGCTCGCTCGTGCTCGGCTTCATCGACCTGCAGGCGACCCAGGCCCAGAACAGCTTCTACAACGACCTCGAGGAGTGGCTGGCCGGGCTGACACGGCATTCCTCGGCCGCCAGCAGCCTGGGCGAGCTCGGCGGCGGCGCGCCGATGCCGGCCTACATGGAGGCCCTCCTGCAGCAGACGGCGGAGAACGTCGACCAGTTGCGCCTCGCCCTCGACCGCAGCGAGCAGGGGCGCAGCGAGCTCAACGAGCTCCTGGCCGTGCTCAACGACCGCCTCGGCATGCTCGGCGAACGGCTGCGGCACGACCAGGACGGCCTGGCCCGGCTGCTCGGCCAGCAGCAGAGCGCCCAGGCGGCGCTGGGTCGTGGTGGCGCCGGCCTGCTCGACGACGCGACGCGCGAGCATATCCGCAATACCGACCAGAAGCTCGGACGGCTGATCGATGAGCTGGCGCGCGGTCGCGAGGAGACCACCCGGGAGCTCAAGAACGAGATCAAGCTGGTCTCGCGCACCATCGCCATCGCCGCCGGCGAGCCGCAGTCGCTGCGGTCGTAGCCGTTGGACCGGATCATGTGCCCGCGGCGAGACGATTCGAGCGGCCGGCGGCGCAGCCGGCCATCGCTCCGCCAGGCTCCTGGCCGGCGGACGGGCTGAGCCGTGGCCCGCGGTCGCAACCAGCGGCATGCTTCGGTCGACATCTGGCCGGGCTTCGTGGACGCGCTGTCGACGCTGCTCATGGTCATCATCTTCCTGCTCGCCGTCTTCGTCCTGGCGCAGTTCTTTCTCAGCCAGCAGCTCGAGGGCCGCGACGCGGCGATGAGCCGGCTCGAGGAGACCGTCGCCGACCTCAACCGGCAACTCGGCCTCGAGCGCGATACGGCTGCCGATCTGCGACGCAACCTGGCGCGGGTCTCGACCGATCTCAGGGCAACGCTGGCCGAGCGCGACGCCGACGCCGACCGCGCCGAGGATCTCGCCGCCGAGCGTGACCGCCTGGCCGAGGCGCTGGCCCTCGGCTCCGACCGCGAGCTCAAGCTCGGCGAGACGTTGGCGGCGATGCGCCTCGACCGCGAGAAGCTGGCCGCCGAGGCCGAGGCCGCGCGATCGGATCTCGAGGCGGCGACGGCGACCATCGCCACGGATCGCGAGACGCTCGAGGCTCGGCTCGCCGAGCTGGTGCAGCTCCGCCGCGACATCGATGCCCTCGAGCAGGTCCGGGCCGGGCTCGAGGCCGAGGTCGCCGAAAAGGCCGATCAGCTGGCCGCCGGTGCCACCGAGCGGGCGGCGCTTTCGACCGAGCTCGGCGCGGCGCGCGACGAGCGGGCGGCGCTCGAGGCGCGCCTCGCGGACGAGGAGGACCGGACGCGGCTGGCGCAGCGCGAGCTGGAGGAGCGCGAGGTCCGCCTGGACGAGCTCCTGCGCAGCGCGGCGAGCAGCGAGACGGCGCTCGACGAGGCGACCCGAAGCCGCGCGGCGGCCGAGGACCAGGTGGCGCTGCTGACCCGGCAGATCAACGCGCTCTCGACCCAGCTCACCGAGCTCGACAGCGTCCTCGACCAGAAGGAGGTCGAGATCGCGGCGCAGAGCGCGACCATCGCCGATCTGGGCGACCGCCTCAACGTGGCGCTGGCGGCGCAGGTGGAGGAGCTGTCGCGCTTCCGCTCGGACTTCTTCGGTCGCCTCCGGCAGGTGCTCGGCGAGCGCGACGACGTGCGCATCGTCGGCGACCGGTTCGTGTTCCAGTCCGAGGTGCTGTTCGGCTCGGGAGAGGCGGAGATCGGGGCCGAGGGCCGCCGCCAGCTCGCCCAGCTCGCCGCGACCCTGAAGACGATCGCCGCCGAGATTCCGGACGAGCTGCCCTGGGTCCTGCAGGTCGACGGCCATACCGATCGGCGACCAATCAGCACCGCGCGCTTTCCCTCCAACTGGGAGCTGTCGACCGCCCGTGCCATCTCGGTGGCGGAGTTCCTGATCGATCAGGGCATTCCGCCGGAGCGGGTGGCGGCGCGCGGCTTCGCCGAGTTCCAGCCCCTGGATCCGGCCGACACCCCGGCCGCCTACCGCCGCAACCGGCGCATCGAGATCAAGCTGACGACGCGATGACCGGCAACCGTGGCAGGCGGCGAGCGTGTCCGGGAGGTCTCGATCCCCGGCTTGGGCCAGGACGGGTGCTTGGCCACGCCGGACCGCGTGCCGGGACGCGCGATTGCATTTCCCGCCTGATCCGGCGAGACTGCGGCGGTTCGAGGCTCAGGGGGAAGGCTCGGCCGCCGGTGACGGTCCAGAAGGCGGGGAGGACTTGTTGACAAGCGCATCGGGTGATCAGCCCGCCGCGGGCGCCGGCGGCATCGGCACCGGCCAGCGCATCCCGTTCGACAGCATGATGGCGGCGCATCGGGGTGCGGCGCGGCGCTATCGGATGGCGACCGTGCTGCTGCTCGTCATCGGTCTCGTGCTGGTCGGGCTCGGCTTTCTCGGCATTCTGCCGCTGGTGGCGGCGATCATCGTCGGTATCGTGACGGCGGCGGTCGCGGTTTTCTCTTATCGCGAGGGGGTCGAGCGCCAGGAGCGGATCGACGGACTGCAGGTCTTGAATGACGAGTGGCGTGAGCTCGAGGGCGGGGGTGCCTTGCCGGAGCCGGAGCGCGAGCAGTTCCTCGGGCTCTTGTGGAAACTCTACGACAAGCGTTGAAGGTCTTGCTGCGGGATGGCCATGGCGAACAGGATCTCCGAGCTCGAGGCGCATCTGCGCCAGTGGGAAAGCGACAAGCGCCGGCGAACGGCGGCCTTCACCCTGATCCCGATCGCCGCGGCCGTTGGCGTTGGCTGGTATGCCTACAACCGGATCGACACGGTCGAGGAGGGGGTCGACCGGACGCTGGCCGCACTCGACATGCCGGCCGAGCCGGGTGCCGCCGGGTCGGCGGCAAGGCTCGCCCGCCTCGAGCAGCTCGGCAGCGAGCTGCAGGGCCTGCGGCCGCTGCCGGCCGAGCTCGCCACCCTCGGCGAGGAGCGGGCCGCGGCGGAGGCGGCGCTGGCGACGGCCGAGAGCGAGCTCGCCCGAGCCAACGACACAGCCGCCGCGTTGACCCTGGAGCGTGACCGTCTGGCGGCCGAGCTGGAGACGGTGACGGCCGCCGCCGACGAGCGTCTGGCGCAGGCCGGGGCCGAGCTCGACGCGCTTCGGGCGGCGCGGGATGGACTCGAGCGCCGGGCCGATCTGGTCGAGCGCGAGCGGCGTGCGCTGAGCGCCATCGCGGCCGAGCGGCAGGCGGCACTGGATGCGGCCAATGACGCGCGGGCGGCGGCCGAGGCGCAGATGCGGGAGCTCGGTGCCGAGCAGGCCAGGGTCAGGGACGCCCTGGTGGCGCAGCTCGCCACCGCCGGCAGCAGGATGGCGGCCCTGGAGCAGCAGCTCGCCGAGACGCGGGCCCATGACGAGGCCCTGGCCGATGAGCGGGTCGCCGAGCTGGAGCGGCAGCTGCAGTTGTCCGAGCGGAATGCCGCGGGCCTGCGGACGGTGAAGGCGGATCTCGAGACCCGGCTGGCCGATGCGGAGGATGCGCTGATCGCGGCCGAGACGGCCGCCAAGGAAGCGGCGGCGAAGCTGGCGGCGCGCGACGCGGCGGTCGACGAGCTGGAGAGTCGGCAC